>JAEWOI010000048.1 GCA_023460935.1 Actinomycetes bacterium | reverse complement strand
GCCTGGGCCTGGGCGCTGGGCCGCCGCGTGGCCGGGACGGGCAGCGCCGGCACCCGAGCGGGGACCCGGCCGCGGCACCCGCTGCCGCTGCGCCCGGCCGTGCTCCGCCTGGCCCCGTCCGGCCCGGCCGTCGTGGCCGCCGCCCAGCAATTGCGCTACTTCTTCTTCCGGTCACCACGGGCACTGCAGACGCTGATCATCCCGCCCGTGATGGGGGTCGTGGTCGCCCACGGCAGCTTCGCAGGGTACGGGCCGGTGGCCCAGTCCGCAGCCTTCGCTGCCATGTCGGTGGTGGCGGGCAGCTTCAACCTGTTCGGCTACGACGGCCCCGGTTTCGGCTACCTGCTGCTCGGCGGCGCGCCGCTGCGCCAGGTGCTGGTGGGCAAGGCGCTGGCCCCGCTGGTCTACCTGCTCCCGCTCGTGGTGGCGTTCAACCTCGCCCAGGTACCGCTGCTCGGGGGCGGTCCCGATGGCCTCGGCCCGGCCACCATCGCCGGCTTCGGCGTGGTCGCGCTCGGCGTTGGCGTCGGTTCACTGTCCAGTGTCCTCAACGCCAGCGACCAGTCGCGGGTCGGCCAGCGGCACGGCTCGTTCCTCAAGGTCTTCGGCTGGTTCATGGGGTTCTTCGCCCTCATCGGCGTCCACGCCGTGGTGTGGTGGGTGGCCAGCCGGTTCGCCGGGCAGTGGCCGGTGGCAGTGGCGATGCTGGCCGCAGCGGCGGGCACGGCAGCCGGGATGCTGGCCTGGGCCGCCCGGCGGCTGGCCGGCGACCCCTTCGGCGTGCTGGCCAGGCTCGAAGCCAGGCCCGCCTGAGGGGCGTACCTGCGCTCGCCTCAGCCGGCCAGCGGCTCTGGCGCCGCCGGGTCGAACGCGCCGGCGAACGGGCGCAGGGCAGCCAGGGCGCGCTTCTCCAGCCTGCGCACCGTGCTCGGGCTAAGCCCGAGCCGGGCGGCGACCTCGGACAGATCGACCGGCTCGCCGGTGGCCAGGCCGTAGCGCAGGCTGAGCACCAGGGCCTGCTCGGCCTCCAGGCGGTGCAGCAGGCGGCGCAACTGCCCCGCGTAGATGCCGGCGTCGGGGTCCACCGGGGCCGGGTCGGCGAGCACCAGGCTCTCGTCCGCAGGGTCCACGGCCAGCGGTGGCTGGTAACCGACCAGCCGCCGGGTCCAGTCGACGCTGCGGCCCAGCCCGGCAGCCAGTTCGGCGGCGGCCACGCTGTGGCCCAGTTCCTGGCCGAGCGCTGCCTCCAGCCCGCGGGCGCGGCTGAGCCGCACCGCCCGTCCCGGCGGCAGGCAGAGTTCACCGAACCGGGCAGCAGCCACCTCGGCGAGGTGGCGGCGGACCCGCACGGTGGCGAAGGTGGAGAAGCGGCCCCGTTCGGGGTCGAAGCGCTGCAGCGCCCCGGCCAGCGCGACGAACCCCTCCTGGAACAGCTCGTCCTTCGGCAGCCCGGAGCGGCCGGCCATCCGTCCGGCCAGTTGCCAGACCAGGCGCAGGTTGGCCAGCAGGAAGCGGTGCCACGCCCGGGCGCCGGCAGCGGCGATCTCGGCCAGTTCAGCGGTGGTGGCCGGCACCGGGCGCTCGCCGGTGCTCAGCAGGTGCCGGGCGAGGACTCCGGCCTCGATCGCCCGGGCGAGGTCTCGCTCCTCCTCTGCGGAGAGCAGCGGGGCTGGTTGCGGCTTGTGCATGCCCCAACTCTGCGGCGACCGCCGCCGGCTTGACCCGCCCGATCCCCCGCGCTGGGGAGCAACAACCGGACAACACCGGTTGCTGTGGACGACCTCACAGCTCCCCCGCTTCGCAAAGTGGGCTGAAACCGCCGAGGACGACGGTTTCAGCCCACTTTGCGAAAGAGGGTGGTGGGACGGCGGCCTCAGACGGCCGGCCCGGTGGCCACAGCGAGCAGGTCCTTGCGCTCCCGCTCCAGGTTCACCAGCTGGGCGAACATGCGGTTGTAGGCCGGCTGGTCGTCCAGCGGGTTGGTGCGCTGCAGCTTCGACTTCAGTTCCGCGATGCGCCGCGACAGGGTCTGCAGGCGCAGCTGCGCGGCGTACTCCCTCGCGTAGCCCTCGGTCGGGTCGCGCAGGACCGGCTCGACGGCCAGGGAGACCACGAGCTGCTCCAGCACCGGATCGGGGTTGGCCTGCAGCACCCGCTGGGTCCAGAGCCCTGGCCCGTTCCCTGCGGCCAGCACCGACTCGAACAGCGCCCGGTAGGCGGGGTGGGTGAAGTCGTCGGCGGTCAGCCCGTTCCAGGCGCTGTCGAACTTCTCCGGGGCGCGCACCAGCAGCCGCAGCGTGCCGCGCTCCGGCTCGAGCCGGCGGTCCCTCGGGTCGGGGACGGGGAGGCTGGGCGCCGGCTCGGGGATCCCGGGCAGCGGGTCCCCCTGCGGCGGCTCGGCACGCCGGCCCTCGGGCCTGGCTCGGCGCTGGCCGGCCACCTTCACCTCCCGGCGCACCTCCTCGGGGTCCATCCCGAGCAGCTGGGCCAGCTCGCGCAGGTAGCCCGGCACGAGGGAGGCGTCGCGGATGCTGCCCACCAGCGGAGCGGCGGCGCGGAGCGCGGCCATCCGGCCGTCCACCCGGTCGAGGTCGAAGCCGGAGATCACGTTGCGCATGACGAACCGGTACAGCGGCACCCGCCTGCCCACCAGCTCCCGCAGGGCCGCCTCACCCTGCTGCAGGCGCAGGTCGCATGGGTCCAGCCCGGTCGGCTCGACCGCAACGTAGGTCTGGGCGAGGAAGTTCTGGTCGCCCTTGAACACCTTCAGCGCTGCGGCCTGGCCGGCGGCGTCGCCGTCGAAGGTGAAGATCACCTCACCGCCGGCGACGTCCCCGGTGCCGAGCAGCCGCTGCAGCAGCCGGGCGTGGTCGTCGCCGAAAGCCGTGCCGCAGGATGCGACGGCGGTGTCCACCCCGGCGAGGTGGCAGGCCATCACGTCGGTGTAGCCCTCGACGATCACGGCCTGGCTCTTCTTGGCGATGTTCCCCCGCGCCAGGTCGAGCCCGTAAAGGACGCTGGACTTCTTGTAGACCACGGTCTCGGGTGTGTTCAGGTACTTCGCTGGCATCCGGTCGTCCTCGAACAGCCGCCGGGCGCCGAACCCGAGCACCGACTGGCCGGCGTCGCGGATCGGCCACAGCAGGCGGCCCTGGAAGAAGTCCCAGCCGCTCTCGCGGACCAGGCCGGCCTTGACCAGCTCGGCCTCGCTGAAGCCCTTCGACTTGAGGTAGCCGGAGAGCTCACGACCGCCGCTGGGGGCGAACCCGATGCCGAATTGGGCTGCGGCGGCCTGGTCGAAGCCGCGCCCGTCGAGGAACTGGCGCCCGGGCAGCCCGTCGGGGGCGAGCAGCCGCTGCGCGAAGAAGTCCGCGGCGAGCCGGTTGGCCTCCAGCACCCGCAGGCGCAGGCCCGGTTCCACCCGCGGGCCCCCGGACTCGGAGTAGCGCAGCTGCAGGCCCACCCGGTCGGCCAGGAACTCGACGGCCTCGGTGAAGCTCACGTTGTTGATCTTCTGGACGAAGCTGATCACGTCCCCGCCCTCGCCGCAGCCGAAGCAGTGGAAGAACCCCCGGGCGGGCGTCACGTGGAACGAAGGGGTCTTCTCGTCGTGGAAGGGGCACAGCCCGGTCAGCGAGCCGCCGCCCCCGCGGCGCAGGGTGACGTAGGCGCCGACCACGTCCTCGATCCGGGAGCGTTCCCGGACGGTCTCCAGGTCCTCTGGATTGATCAGGCCGGCCACGGGCTGAGTCTAGGCCAGCGCGCAGCCCTGCTCAGGCCCCGCGGCCGATGCCTCGTGGCAGCCGGTCGGCGTCCCAGCCGAGCAGGCCGGCCGCGGTCTCGAAGGCGAACCGGTCGGTCATGCCGGCCACATAGCTGACCGCTGACCGCACCCGGACGGCAGCCCCCGCGTCGGGCTCTGCGAAGTCGGCCGGCATCGCCGCAGGATGCTCGGCGAAGTACTCGACCAGCGCGTGCAGCACCTCGATCACTGCCTGCGCCTGCGCCACCGAATCCGGGCGGGTGTAGATCCGCTCGTAATTGAAGGCGCGCAGCGCGGCCAGCGCGGCCGCCTCGTCCGGGCCCATGCCCACCTGCCCGGTGGCTGCCACCGTGCCGATCACCGAGCGGACGAACGTGCTCAGCTGCTGCCTGCGGGTGCGGCCGCTCACCTGCTCGACCTCACCGGGCAGGTCGGCCAGGTCGACGATGCCGGCCCCGGCGGCATCCTCCAGGTCGTGCGCGCAGTAGGCGATCCGGTCGGCCCAGCTGACGATCTCCCCCTCGACCGTCAGCGGCACCGGCCGCGACCAGGAGTGGTTGCGCACCCCGTCCAGCGTCTCCGCGCAAAGGTTGAGGCCGGTGAGCACGACGTCCGCGCCCCACGGGCCGTGGTCGTAGCCCTCGGGGAGGAATGCGTCGAACGCGTCCTCGCTGGCATGGCCACCGGGGCCGTGCCCGCAGTCGTGGGCGAGCGCTATCGCCTCGGCGAGGGTGGCGTTCGCTCCGACCCCCCGGGCGATCGAAGTGGCCACCTGCGCCACTTCCAGGGCATGGGTGAGCCGGGTGCGCTGGTGGTCGGTCGGGAACACCACGACCTGCGTCTTGCCGGCCAGCCGGCGGAACGCCGTCGAGTGCACGATGCGGTCGCGGTCGCGCTCGAAGCAGGTGCGTTCAGGGTCAGGTTCCTCCGCCACGGCCCGCCGCCCCGCACCGAGCGCGCGCGTCGCCCCCGGCCGCAGGTGCTCGCCCTCCCACTCCTCGCGCTGCTCGCGCAGCACCGGCGCACCCGCGGACAACTGCACGCCCGGCTCGGCGTGGGCGCGCACCAGCCGGCCGGCCTGGTGCCCCGTCATCGTGTCGGCCCAGGCGATCGCGCGCGGCTGCAGGTCTGGCATGGCTACATCTTGGCAGGGCCCGCCCGCTGCGCCGGTGGTGTCGCCGGCTGCCGCGGCGGCCCGCGGCGCTACCCTTGCTTGCATGTCTCAGCAGCCGGACGACGCCCAGCCATCCGTGGACCGAACCGAGCCCGCTCGCGGGGCCGGCGGCTTCCCCGAGCCCGGCTCCTACACCGGTTCGCAGACGGCCCAGCCCGCGCAGCCCGGCTACGGCCAGCAGGCCTATCCCGGCCAGCCCGCCTACGGGCAACAGGGCTCCGGCCAGCCGTACGGGCAGCAGGGCTACGGGCAGCCGTACGGGCAACAGGGCTACGGCCAGCAGGCCTACGGGCAGCCGTACCCCGGCCAGCAGCCGTACGGCCAGGCGCAGCAGCCGTACGGCCAGGCGCAGCAGCCGGCCCAGAGCCCCTACCAGATCACGCACTACGCCGCCCAGTACGGCCAGGGCCAGCCGGCGCCCTACCCGGCCCAGCAGGCCGCCTACCAGGCGCAGCCCGGCCGCGCTCAGCGCAGCCCGGTGCTCGGCATGGTCGGGCTGGGCCTGGTCGTCGCGTCGCTGGTGGCGCTGATCATCGCGATCATCCCGGTGACGCAGTTCATCCTGGCCAACGCCGACCTGACCACCGGAACGGTCGACAACGCCTACCTGACCGAGCTGCTGATGGAGCAGCTGCCCATGCAGGCGCTGGCGCTGAACATCTTCGGCTTCCTCGGCTTCGGCGGCTGGGTGGTGTCCATCGTGGCCACCGCGATGGGACGCGGCCGTGCGTGGGGAGTCACCGGCATCATCCTCGGCGTGCTGTCGCCGTTCATCGTCCTGGCCGTGATGATCGCGGTGATGATGCCCTCGATGCGCTAACCGCAACGTCCCAACCCGCCGGGTCGCCTCCGGACGGCGGGCGTCGGCACGCCGCGCCCGGTTCATAACGATGCGGTAAACATCCGGCACGGGTCTCGCCACAGAAGAGTTAGTAAGGTTTACTAACGAACGTGCAGTACCCGATCCGGAAGAAGCTGCGGCCAGAGGACGCCCGCCGCAGCAACCTCTCGCTCGTGCTGCAGGCGATCTACAACGACCCCCAGCTCTCCCGGGCCGACATCGCCCGCACCACAGGGCTGACCAAGGTGACGGTCTCCGACCTGGTCGCAGAGCTGATCTCCGCCGACCTGGTGCACGAGTCGGGCACGAGCGACACCCCCCGCCCCGGCAAGCCGGGCACGCTGCTTGGCTTCAACCCCGCGGGGCGCGACATCCTCGCACTGGACCTCTCAGCACCGGACCAGCTGCGCGGCGCGATCGTCTCCCTGAAGGGCGAACTGGTGCTCACCCGGCAGCGCGAGCTGGCCGGAGCGGTCGGGACGGCTGCGCTCGCCGCGGCGAGGGAGCTCGCAGCAGAACTTTCCGGGCTGGCCCGGCGGCCGGTGCTCGGCCTGGGCGTGGGCACCCCCGGCACGGTCAACGGGTCCGGGGTCGTGCTGTCCGCGCCCAACCTGCACTGGCATGACGTGGACCTGCAGCGGCTCCTCGCCCAGGACCTGGATGTGCCCGTGCTGGTGGAGAACGACGCCAACGTGGCGGTGCTCGCCGAGCGCAGGTTCGCCGGCGGGCCCGGCGACCTGGTCAGGGTGCAGCTCTCCCGGGGCGTCGGCGCCGGACTGCTCGTCGGCGGCAACCTCGTCCACGGCGCCGCCAGCGACGCCGGCGAGATCGGCCACGTCGTCATCGACGAGGCCGGCCCGCGGTGCGGCTGCGGCAAGACCGGCTGCCTCGAGACCTGGATCTCGGTGCCAGCCCTGCACTCCAGGATCGAGGCAGAACCGGGCAGGCACGCGAAGGTCCTTGCCGACGCCGGCCACCGCCTCGGGCTCGCCCTGGCCCCCGTGGTCGGCATGCTCGGGCTGCAGCACGTCGTGGTCGGCGGCCCGGCCGACGTCGTGACCACCCCCCTCCTGGACGCGGCCCGCGACTGCGTGACCGACCGCACCCGATCGGAGTTCCGTCCGGAACTCGAACTCCGCGCCAGCTCACTGGGCGAGGACGCCGTCCTGCTCGGCGCAACCGCCCTGGTGCTGCTGCGCCAGCTCGGGGTGGCCTGATGCCCCAGCCAAGACCTCCACGAATCCCGCACCTACCGAAAGGAACTCCCGCAATGAAGAAACTGCTGTCGGCGCTCGCCCTGGCGACCGCCTCAGCCGTGGCCCTCACCGGCTGCGCTTCCGGTCCGGCCGCGAGCAACTCGCCCAGCGAGTCGGCGTCCGCGGCCGCCCAGAACATCACCTTGTGGGTAGCGGGTGGCGACACCCCGAAGGAGCTGCGCGAGTACCTGCAGACCACCTACCAGGCCAAGACCGGCGGCACCCTCACCATCGAGGAACAGGCGTGGCCCGACCTGGTCACCAAGCTCACCACCGCGCTGCCGGACGCCAACAACACCCCGGACGTGGTCGAGATCGGCAACACCCAGTCGCCGACGTTCACCAACGTCGGCGCGTTCGCCGACATCTCCGACCTGTACGCAGAGCTCGGCGGGGACAAGCTGCTGCCCTCGTTCGTCGAGGTCGGGAAGGTCGACGGCAAGAACTACACGCTGCCCTACTACTTCGGCTCGCGTTACCTGTTCTACCGCAAGGACGTCTACAAGGCCGCCGGCGTCGAGGTGCCCAAGACGCTGGACGAGTTCAACGCCACGGTGCAGACGATCGCGGAGAAGAACCCGGAGGGCATCAAGAACTTCTCCGGCTTCTTCCTCGGCGGGCAGGACTGGCGCAACGGCATCTCCTGGATCTTCGCCAACGGCGGCGACCTGGCCCGGAACGAGGGCGGGGAGTGGAAGTCCACCCTCTCCGATCCCAACTCCGTCAAGGGGCTGACCCAGCTGCAGGAGATCCAGCAGGCGGCCTCGCGGGCGCCGAAGACGGCGAAGGACGAGTCGCCCTGGCTGTACATCAACGACAGCGACGTGATCAAGGACGGCGACAAGGTGACCGGCAAGACCAGCCTGGCCGCCGCAACGATCATGGCCCCGGGCTGGGCGCACTGGTCGATCGGCGACCTGGTGAAGAAGGACGGCAAGGAGTCCCGCGAGTGGAATGACGAGACCTTCGGCGTCTACCCGCTGCCCGGCAACGACGGCAAGCCGGCCCCGGTCTTCGCCGGCGGCTCCAACATCGGCATCTCCGCGACCAGCAAGAACCAGGAGGGTGCCCGCGAACTGATGCGGATCATCTTCTCCGCCGAGTACCAGCAGATGCTGGGCAAGAACGGCCTCGGCCCGGCCAACTCCGACTACGTGTCCAGCCTCGGTGACGACGCGTTCGCGCAGGCCCTGGTGGCCTCAGCCGCCAACTCCAAGCTCACCCCCGCCGCCCCCGGCTGGGCGACCGTGGAGGCCTCGGGCAAGCTGGAGGAGTTCTTCGCCAAGGTCGCGGACGGCGGCGACATCGCCGCCCTCGCCGCCGAGTACGACGCCCTGCTCACCCCGATGCTGAACGGCAAGTAGGTCCTCGCGCCCGCTGGTCGAGCTTGTCGGGACCTCTGATCCCGACAAGCTCGACCCGCGACCTGACCCCTCGATGAGAGGCTTCCCCTGATGACTGCCCTGCCCTCCCCTGCCCGGGCGCGGGCCACCGGGACCGGGCCGGCCCCCGCCCGCCGGCGTCGCCCCGCGGTGGCGCCCTACCTGTTGCTGCTGCCGGCGATCGGTGTCCTGCTGGTCGCGCTCGGGTACCCGCTGGCCTGGCAGGTAGTTACCTCGACGCAGCGGTTCGGCCTGGCCCAGCAGTTCGGGCGTCCGCCGGAGTTCGTGGGCCTGGCGAACTACGTCGAGTTGTTCGGCGACCCGCAGACCTGGGCGGTGGTGGGGCGCTCGATCGCGTTCTGCCTGGTCAACGCTGCCCTGACGGTGGTGCTCGGAGTGCTGGTGGCGCTGCTGATGGCCGCCGTCGGCAGGGTGGCCAGGCTGGTGCTGCAGCTGGCGATGCTGCTGGCCTGGGCGATGCCGGTGATCGCTTCGATGACGGTGTGGATCTGGGTGTTCGACTGGCACCGCGGCATCGTCAACTGGGCCCTCACCCGGCTCGGCCTCGACTTCACCGGCCACAACTGGCTGGAACACCCGCTCAGCTTCTACTTCGTCGCCACGGTCATCGTGGTGTGGATGTCGGTGCCGTTCGTTGCGTTCTCGGTCTACGCCGGCCTCACCCAGATCTCCGACGAGGTGCTGGAGGCGGCGAGCCTCGACGGCGCCAGCGCCCGGCAGCGGTTCTTCGCGATCGTGCTGCCGATGATCCGCCCGGTGCTGATGATCGTGCTGCTGCTGCAGGTGATCTGGGACCTTCGGGTGTTCGCCCAGATCAGGATGCTGCAGGACGCGGGCGCACCGACGGCGGAGACCGACCTGCTCGGCACCTACATCTACCGGCTGGGCGTCGGTTCCTCCGACTTCGCGATGGCCTCGGCGCTGTCGATCTTCGTGCTGGTGCTCACCGTCGCGCTGA
Organism: Actinomycetes bacterium; assembly: GCA_023460935.1. GTDB lineage: Bacteria > Actinomycetota > Actinomycetes > Propionibacteriales > Propionibacteriaceae > Propionicimonas. The sequence goes on along the minus strand of JAEWOI010000048.1, from coordinate 9,978 downwards.
GCTTCTTCTACGTCGTGCACCTGATGAAGGAGGAAGCGTGACCACAACGGTCCGTGCCGCGAGCGCGGTGGACCAGGCGTCGTCCCCGAGCGCCGGGACGCAGCGGCGCCGGCGCCTCCGTCCGGGCCGCGTGGCCGCAACCGTCGTCGCCGTCCTGGTCTCGCTGGCCTGGGTGTTCCCGGTCTACTGGATGCTCAACTCCTCCCTGCTGCCGAACACGGTGCTCACCTCCACCACCCCGCGGCTGGTCCCGCTGGGCGGGTCGCTGAACAACTTCGCCGCCGTGTTCGCCCAGGGCACGTTCTGGCCGGCGCTCGGCATGAGTGTTGCGATCACCCTGACCACCGTGCTGTTCTGCCTGCTGTTCGCCTTCCTCGCCGCCCTTGCGATCAGCCGCTTCCGCTTCCGGGGGCGGACGTCGTTCGTGCTGGCGGTGCTGTTCATCCAGATGCTGCCCGCAGAGGGCCTGTTCATCGCCCAGTACAAGCTGATGGGCTCGCTGAACCTGCTGAACAGCGTGCTCGGGGTCTCGATCCTCTACATCGCGGCAGTGGTGCCCTTCACCATCTGGATGCTGCGCGGCTTCGTCGCCGGAATCCCGCTGGAGCTCGAGGAGGCAGCCATGGTGGACGGCCTCTCCCGCACCCAGGCCTTCTTCCGGATCACCTTCCCGCTGCTCGCACCGGGCCTGGTCGCGTCCGGGGTGTACGCCTTCCTGCAGGCCTGGAACGAGTTCACCGTGGCGCTGGTGATCCTGCAGAAGGAGGAGTACCGCACCCTGCCGCTGTGGTTGCGCGGCTTCGTGCAGGCCAGCGCAACCAGGGCCACCGACTGGGGCCAGGTGATGGCGGCCTCCACGCTCGTGGCCGTGCCGGTGATCGTGTTCTTCCTGGTCGTCCAGGGAAGACTGACCTCCGGCCTCGTGGCCGGCGCCGTGAAAGGCTGAGGCGTGGGCGCTGCAGCTGGAGCCGGGCGGGGACTGAGCCTTGGCATCGACATCGGCGGGACGAAGGCGCACGGGATCGTGCTCGACGGCGCCGACCGGGTGCTGGCGGACCACGTGCTGCCGACCGAGCCCACCGGGGCGGGCGTGCGCCGGACGGTGCTCGCCGTCGCCGACGGGCTGGCCGCGGCGCTCGGGGTCCCGGCAACGGAATTCACCTCGGTCGGGCTGGGCATCCCCGGCCTGGTCGACCACCGGGCCGGGGTGGTCCGCACGGCCGTCAACCTGCAGATCACCCACACCGACCTGGCCGCGCTGCTGGCCGACGACTTTCCGGTGGCGGTACGGCTGGAGAACGACGTGAAGGCCACGGCGCTCGGCGCGAGCCTCACGCTCGGACGCGGGGCCCGCGACCTGGCCTACGTCAACGTCGGCACCGGGCTGGCAGCGGCAGCGGTGAGCAACGGCCGCCTGGTGCGGGGCACCCGGAACGGGGCCGGGGAGATCGGCCACCTGGCCGTCGACCCGGGCGGCGAGCCGTGCGGCTGCGGCCAGCGCGGCTGCCTGGAGACCGTGCTGGGCGGCGGCTACCTCAACCGGCGGCTGCGCGCGGCCGGCCTCACCCTCGACCGGCTCGGCGACGACCCGGGGCCGCTGGCCGCTGCCGAGCGGCAGCGGATGGTCTCCGCGCTGTGCACGGCGCTGACCCTCGTCGGGATCGCCTACGACTCGGCCTCCGTGGTCCTCGGCGGCGGCGTCCTGCGGGTCGCGGAGTGGCTGCTGCCAGCCGTCAGCGCAGAACTGCGCACCCGCGCCGCCGGGTCGCCGTTCCTCGCCGGGCTCGCCGTGGCCGACCGCCTGGCCGAGTTGCCGTCCGGGCTGCCGGTGGCAGCGGTGGGCGCTGCGGTGGTGGGACGCAAGAAGGAGCTCCGGGCCCGGGTGTCGGGCGAAGTCCTGGTCGGGGGCTGAACCGGTGGCCCCCTCAGGTTCCCGCCCGCTGAAGGCTGTCGTGCTGGCCGCCGGCCACGACGAAGCCACCCGTGAGTTGCTGCTGCGGCCGCTCGCCGGGTCCACCGTGATCGAGCAGACCCTGAGCAACGTGACCGCCGTCGTGCCGCCCGCCGACGTCATCGTCGTGGTCGCCGAGCACGACCGTTCCGTCCGCGACCACCTCGGGGAGCACTGGAACTACGTCGTCCAGACCGTGCAGGCCGGCACCGGGGACGCCGTCCGCTGCGCCCGGTTCGAGCTGGACGGCTTCGCAGGCGACGTGCTGGTGGCCTACGGTGACACCCCGCTGCTGCGGGCGGCCTCGCTGCGCGGGCTGCTGTGGCGGCACCGGCTCAAGGGCGCGCAGTTCTCGCTGCTCACCGCCGTGCTGGCCGACGGCCGCGACTACGGGCGGATCGAGCGGGACGCCGAGGGGCGGATCACCGAGATCGTCGAGGCCACCGACCTGTCCGAGGCCACCCAGCAGATCACCGAGGTCAACGTCGGCGCCTACCTCGCGGCGAACGAGGTGCTGATCCCCGAGCTCGACGCGATGGCGGCCACCGGCGAGCACCGCCTCACCGAACTGGCCGAGCGGCTGATCGGCCAGGGCCGGCAACTCGCCTCCTACGCGATCGTCGACGCCGGGGAGGTGCAGGGCATCAACACCGACGCCGAACTGCGCGCCGCAGCGGACATCGTGCTGAAGCGGCTGTTCGCCCCGCAGCACGCGATCGAGACCGGCGAGATCACCTTCGGCACCGGGGGCTGGCGGGCGCTGATCGGCGAGGGCTTCACCATCCACAACGTCCGGCGCCTGTGCCAGGCGCTGGCGAACGAGGTGACCCGCTCCGGCAGGGAGCGCATGGGCGTGGTGGTCGGGGGCGACCGCCGGTTCCTCTCCAGGGAGTCGGTGGTGGCGGCGGCGGAGGTGTTCGCCGGCAACGGCATCCGGGTGCACCTGCTGGCCGAGGACGTGCCCACCCCGCTGGTGACGTTCGCGGCCCCGCACCTCGGCACGGCGTACAGCCTGGTCTTCACCGCCTCCCACAACCCGCCGCAGTGGAACGGGCTGAAGGTGTTCCGCGCCGACGGCTCCCTGCCGTTGGAGGACGAGACCGACGCACTCACCGCCGAGGCCAACTCCCTCGGCCGGGCCGACGTGGTCTCCATCGGGCTGCCGCTGGCGATGGCGGTCGGGCTGGTCACGGAGGTCGACCTGACCAACCCCTACATCGACGCGATCGAGCGGATCGTCGACGTCCGGATGATCCGGCGCGCCGGGCTGCGCGTGGTGGTGGACGCGATGTACGGCACCTCGCAGCTCACCCTCGGCACGATCCTCTCCGACGCGAGGGTGCGCACCGAGTTCATCCACGACCGGCACAACCCGCTGTTCGGCGGCCGCTCCCCCGCGCCCGACCCCGAACGGCTGTCCACCCTGATCCAGATGGTGCGCGACAGCGCCGGCCGGTTCGACCTCGGCATGGCCACCGACGGTGACGCAGACCGGATCGCGATCATCGACGAGCACGGCCGCTACATCTCCACTGACGACCTGCTGCTGCTGATCTACTGGTACCTGCACGAGGTGCGCGGCGAGCGCGGCGGCGTCGTCCGCAACCTCGCCACCACCCACCTGCTGGACCGGCTCGCCGAAGCCTTCGGCGAACCGCACCGCGAGGTGCCGGTCGGGTTCAAGCACATCACCGCCGGCATGGACGCGATCGACGCCGTCCTGGGCGGGGAGAGCTCGGGCGGCCTGACCATCCGCGGCCACATCAAGGGCAAGGACGGCGTGTTCGCCTGCGCCCTGGTGGTGGAGATGCTGGCCCGCACCGGCCGCCGGCTGGGCGACCTGCTGGAGACGGTCTACGCGATCACCGGGCGCCTGTACCAGCTCGAGCACGGCATCCCCGCCACCCCGGACATGCGGGTGGAACTGCCGCGGCGGATGGCCTCGGCCGCGCCGACCGACGTCGCCGGCTACCCCGTGAGCCGCATCGACACCTTCGACGGCATCAAGCTCCACCTCGAAGGCGGCGCGTGGGCGCTGCTGCGCTTCTCCGGCACCGAGCCGGTGCTGCGGATGTTCGTCGAGGCGGAGACGCCCGCCAAGGCGAAGGAACTGATCGCCTGGCTGGAGGCCTTCGCCTCCGCCTGAAACCGTCCCGGCGGAAACGGAACCGTCCCCGTTCCGCCAGTGGTGAGTTGGGGACGGTTCCTTTCCGCCAGATCAGACCAAGACCGCGAGGAGCCCGGATCAGATGCGCTACGGCCACTTCGACGACGACCGCCTGGAGTACGTGATCGACCGGGTGGACGTGCCGGCCTCCTGGATCAACTACCTCGGGGTCGAGGACTGGTGCACGGTGCTCAACCAGAACGCCGGCGGCTACAGCTTCTACCGCTCCAGCCAGCAGGGCCGGGTCACCCGGTTCCGTCCCAACGGGGTGCCGCTGGATCGTCCCGGCCACTACCTTTACCTGCGCGACGACGCGGACGGCGACTACTGGTCCGCGTCGTGGCAGCCGGTCGGCAAGCCGCTGGACCAGGCCTCCTACCGCACCCGGCACGGGCTCTCGTACTCGGTGTACGAGTCGAGCTACCGCGGCATCGAGGCGAGCCAGCGGGTGTTCGTCCCCCTCGGTGAGGACGCCGAGGTCTGGGACGTGACGATCAGCAACACCGGTGACGCCGCGCGCAGCCTGAGCCTGTTCGGCTACGTCGAGTTCTCGTTCCACTCCGTCCAGATCGACAACGAGAACTTCCAGATGTCGCTGTACGCCTCCGGCGCCGACTACGCGGACGGGGTGATCGAATACGACTTCTACTACGAGCCGTGGACCTACCACTACTTCACCGCGACCGCCGAACCGGCCGGCTTCGACACGCTGCGGGACGCGTTCGTCGGCCCCTACCGCAACGAGACCGACCCGCTGGCCGTCGAACGGGGCGCGTGCACCGGATCGCAGGCGACGACCGGCAACCACTGCGGCGCCCTGCACCACCGGGTGGAGCTCGCGCCCGGCCAGACGCTGCGCCTGGCCTACGTGCTCGGCTACGGCCGCAGGGACGCCGGCGTGCGGCTTCGGGAGAAGTACGCCGACCCGGCCGCGGTGGACGCAGCTCTGGCCGCGCTGGCCGGGTACTGGCAGCGCAAGCGCTCGGTGCTCGCGCTGCGCACCCCGTCCGCTGCGATGAACAACCTGCTGAACACCTGGACGCTGCTGCAGGCTGAAACCTGCGTGGTCTGGTCCCGGTTCGCCTCCTTCGTCGAGGTCGGCGGCCGGGTGGGCCTCGGCTACCGCGACACCGCCCAGGACATCGCCAGCGTCGTGCACACCAACCCCGGGAAGGTGCGCCAGCGGATCGAGGAACTGCTGGCCGGCCAGATGTCGTGGGGCTACGGCCTGCACCTGTTCGACCCGCTGCTCCAGGCCGGCAACCGTCGCGACGACATCCCGGTCGGGGTGAAGCTGCCCACCGTCGTGCCGAGCCGCGCCGGCGACCTCGTCCACGGCCTGGCCGACGCCTGCTCGGACGACCACCTGTGGCTGGTCCCCTCCGTCGTCGACTACCTGAAGGAGACCGGCGACCTGGCCTTCCTCGACCGGGTCGTGCCCTTCGCCGACTCCGGGCTGGACGCAGCCGGGCGCGCCGCCGTGCTCGGGCCGGAGGCCGCCGGGCGGTTCGATGCCGCGCCGGCAACCGTGTACGAGCACCTGCGCCGGGCGATCTGGTTCACCGCGGAGCAGGTGGGCGGCAACGGCATCGCGAAGGGGCTGCGCGCGGACTGGAACGACTGCCTCAACCTCGGCGGCGGGCAGAGCGCACTGGTCACCTTCCTGCACGTGTGGGCCACCAGAGCCCTCGCCGAGGTCGTCGGCAGGCTGGCCGCCACGGCCGACGACCCCGCGATGGCGGCCAGGTGGGTGGCAGAGCAGCAGCAACTCACCCAGCTGGCCGGCACGGTGGCCGCGGCAGCGAACCGGGAGCTGTGGGACGGGCAGTGGTACCTGCGGGGCTTCACCCGGGACGGGGTGCCGATCGGTTCCGCTGCGAGCGCTGAGGGCCGCATCTTCCTCGAGCACATGGCGTGGGCGGTGATCTCCGGCGCAGCGCCGCTCGAACGCGCCGTCAGCTCGATGGACGCCGTCCGCGAGCACCTGGCCAGCGAGTACGGCACCCACCTGTGCTGGCCGAGCTACACGAAGGTGGACGACACCATCGGCTACGTGACCCGCGTCTACCCGGGGGTGAAGGAGAACGGCTCGATCTTCAGCCACCCCAACGCCTGGCCGATCATCGCCGAGACCATGCTGGGCCGCGGCGACCAGGCGACGGCCTACTACGACGCGCTCGCCCCGTACCGCTACAACGACTCCGTGGAGGTCCGCGGCGCCGAGCCCTACGTCTACGCCCAGTTCCTCTACGGCCGCGACCACCAGTGGTACGGCAAGGCCCAGAACCCGTGGCTCACCGGCACGGCCGGCTGGATGTACACCGCGGCCACCAGATACATCCTCGGGGTGCGCCCGGGCTTCGACGCGCTGGTCGTCGACCCCTGCATCCCGTCCGGCTGGGACGGCTATAGCGTCACCCGCCAGTGGCGCGGCGCGACCTACGAGATCGAGGTGCGCAACCCGGGGCGGGTGAGCTGCGGCGTGGCCTCGGTTGAGGTGGACGGGGTGCGGGTCGCGCCGGTCCTGGACGCCGCCACCGGCCGGTACGTGGCCCGGGTGCCGCAGGGCACGGGCCGGCACCGGGTGGTGGTGCAGCTCGGTGCGTCGGGTCAGCCGCCGGAGGCGTCGGACTCGGCGGCAGCGATGTCCTCCTCGCCGAGTTCCGTGGAGTCCAGCCACCCGTAGGGCAGCACCACCCTGGCCCGCGGGGTGCCCTGCCGGCCTCGCGGTGTGCCTAGCTCGGCCGCGGGGTAGGGCACAGAGGGGTCGAGCTGGGCCAGTTGCGCGTCCAGTTCGGCCAGGGATGAGACCATCGCCAGGCCGCGGCGCAGCTCGCCGCCGACCGGGAAGCCCTTGAAGTACCAGGCCATGTGCTTGCGCAGGTCGGTGAGGCCGTGCCGCTCTCCCTGGAGGCCGGCGAGCAGCTCCGCGTGCCGGCGCACCATGGCCGCCACCTCACCGAGCGACGGCAGGGTGCGGCGCTCCCGTCCGGCGAAGGCGTCGGCCAGGTCCCGGAACAGCCACGGCCGGCCGAGGCAGCCGCGTCCGACCACGACACCGGCGCAGCCGGTCCGCTCCACCATCGCGAGGGCGTCCGCGGCCTCCCAGATGTCGCCGTTGCCGAGCACCGGGATGTCGAGCGCGTCCACCAGGGTGCCGATCGTCTCCCAGTCGGCCTCGCCCGCGTACGCCTGTTGCACCGTGCGGGCGTGCAGCGCGATCGCGGCGCAGCCGGCGTCCTGGGCGATCCGGCCGGCGTCGAGGTAGGTGAGGTGGGCCTGGTCGATGCCGAGCCGGGTCTTGATCGTCACCGGTACCCCGTGCCGGTCGGCGGCCGCCACGGTCGCGCGCAGGATCGCTGCCAGCCGGTCCCGCTTCCACGGCAGCACTCCCCCGCCGCCACGGCGGGTCACTTTAGGCACGGGGCAGCCGAAGTTCAGGTCGACGTGGGCAACCCCGAACTCGGCGCACAGGATCTCGGTGGCCCTGGCCATCACGTCCGGGTCGACGCCGTAGAGCTGGACTGAGCGCACCGTTTCCCCGGGGTCGAAACGGAGCATGTCGAAGGTCTTCGGAATGCGCTCGACGATGCCGCGGGAGGTGATCATCTCGCACACGTACAGCCCCGCGCCCTGCTCGCGGCAGAGCTGCCGGTAGGCGGCGTTGGTGATCCCGGCCATGGGCGCAAGCACCACCGGCGGGGCCACCTCGACGGTGCCGCCGGAGGGCGCCACCAGCCGCAGCGGTGCCACCATTCGCGCTCCTCTCGCCCCGCCCGGCGGGCGGGAATGCGGCCGGGACGCCGCGCCGCCGGCGCGGGCCGGCGGAGGAACAGCCTAGCCCGCCTCTTGCGCGAGAGCGTTCGCACGGTGTGCGCTAGACGCCAGGCGCCACGGACGCGTCAGCGACGGGAACCGCGAAGCCTGGACGAGTCGTGAGGAACGAACGGCGAGGAGTGGGGCCATGAGCACCGAACACAGCCGGGTGATGGCGGCAGTGGACGCCGTCAGCAGGCGGAGCTTCCTGCCCCGCGAGGTGCAGCACCTGGCCGGCGCGGACGAGCCGATCCCGATCGGCCACGGCGCCACCAATTCCCAGCCGTGGACGGTGCAGTTCATGCTCGAGCTGCTGCACGTGCCGGAGGGTGCCAAGGTGCTCGACGTCGGCAGCGGCTCCGGCTGGACGACCGCCCTGCTGGCCAAGCTCACCGGGCCGAAGGGGTCCGTGCTGGGACTGGAGATAGTGCCCGAGCTGGTGGCGATGGGCCGGTCGAACCTGGAGCCGTTCGCAATGCCGTGGGCCCGGATCGAGCCCGCCGTCGCCGGGGTGTTCGGCGCGCCCGCGGAGGCTCCGTTCGACCGCATCCTGGTTTCCGCCGACGCCGGCGAGGTGCCCACGGAACTGGTCGAGCAGCTGGCCGTCGGCGGCCGCCTGGTGGTTCCCGCCTCCGGCGTGATGTGGGTGGTCGACCGCGACCACGAGGGCTGGCACCGCGAACCCGTCACCGGCTACCGGTTCGCCTTCGTCCCCTTGGTCTGAATGGCGCAAGAAGAACGGGGACGGTTCCTGTTCCGGTTCACTCTTCACCAATGGTTGGTGGATAGTGAACGGGAACCGGAACCGTCCCCGCGCTCAGCAGCCGAGCAGCCGGGCGCCGAGGTAGGCCTGCACCTGGTCGAGGGCGACACGCTCCTGCGCCATGGTGTCGCGCTCCCGGACGGTGACCGCGTCGTCGGTGAGGGTGTCGAAGTCGACGGTCACGCAGTAGGGCGTGCCGATCTCGTCCTGGCGGCGGTAGCGGCGACCGATCGACTGGGCGTCGTCGAACTCGATGTTCCACACCTTCCGCAGGGCTGCGGCGAGGTCGCGGGCCTTCGGGGACAGGTCGGTGTTGCGCGACAGCGGTAGCACGGCCACCTTCACCGGGGACAGCCGCGGGTCGAGCTTGAGCGAGACCCGGGTCTCGGTGCCGCCCTTCGCGGTCGGCACCTGCTCCTCGGTGTACGCCTCCGCCAGGAAGGCCATCAGCGAGCGCGTGAGGCCGGCCGCCGGCTCGATCACGTACGGCAGGTAGCGCTCGCCGGTGGCCTGCTCGAAGTAGCTCAGGTCGGTGCCGGAGTGCTCCGAATGCGTGCCGAGGTCGAAGTCGGTGCGGTTGGCGATGCCCTCCAACTCGCCCCAGCCGTCGCCGCCGGTGAACCCGAAGTTGTACTCGATGTCGACCGTCCGCTTGGAGTAGTGCGACAGCTTCTCCTTCGGGTGCTCGTAGTGCCGCAGGTTGTCCGGGCTGATGCCGAGGTCGGTGTACCAGGCGGTGCGGGCGTCGATCCAGTGCTGGTGCCACTCCTCGTCGGTGCCGGGCTTGACGAAGAACTCCATCTCCATCTGCTCGAACTCACGGGTCCGGAAGATGAAGTTGCCGGGGGTGATCTCGTTGCGGAACGACTTGCCGGTCTGCGCGATGCCGAACGGCGGCTTTTTGCGGGCGACCGTCTCGACGTTCTTGTAGTTGACGAAGATGCCCTGGGCGGTCTCCGGGCGCAGGTAGTGCATGCCCTCGTCGCTCTCCACCGGGCCCAGGTAGGTCTTCATCAGGCCGTTGAACATCTTCGGCTCGGTGAAGGTGCCCTTGTTGCCGCAGTTGGGGCAGTTCAGCTCCGTCAGCGAGGTCAGCGGCTTGCCGTGCTTGGCCTCGTACGCCTCTTCCAGGTGGTCGGCCCGGAACCGCTTGTGGCAGGACTGGCACTCGGTGAGCGGGTCGACGAACTCGGCGATGTGGCCGCTGGCCTCCCAGACCTTGCGGGCCAGGATGACCGCCGAGTCGAGGCCGACGACGTCGTCGCGCTGCTGCACCATGGT
>JAEWOI010000047.1 GCA_023460935.1 Actinomycetes bacterium | reverse complement strand
CGCTCGAGATAGTCGAGGTCGATCTGGAAGGCCCGAAGGCGGGCGAAGTGCTGGTCGAGATCAAGGCCACCGGCATCTGCCACACCGACGAGTTCACGCTCTCTGGTGCTGATCCGGAAGGTCTGTTTCCCGCCATTCTCGGACACGAAGGCGCGGGCATCGTCGTCGACGTCGGCCCCGGCGTCACCAGCGTCAAGAAGGGCGATCACGTCATCCCGCTCTACACGCCCGAATGCCGCCAGTGCCCATCGTGCCTGTCACAGAAGACCAACCTGTGCACCGCTATTCGTTCGACTCAGGGCCAGGGCCTGATGCCGGATGGCTCCAGCCGGTTCTCATTCGAAGGCAAGCCGGTGCACCACTACATGGGCACCTCGACCTTCTCGAATTTCACAGTGCTGCCCGAGATCGCGCTGGCCAAAGTGCGTGAGGACGCACCGTTCGACAAGATCTGCTACATCGGCTGCGGCGTCACCACCGGCATCGGTGCAGTCATCAACACGGCCAAGGTGCAGGCCGGCGCGACCGCCATCGTGTTCGGCCTCGGCGGAATCGGCCTCAACGTCATCCAGGGCCTTCGCCTTGTGGGCGCCGACATGATCATCGGCGTCGACCTCAACAACGACAAGAAGGAATGGGGCGAGCGCTTCGGCATGACCCATTTCGTCAATCCGAAGGAAGTCGGCAAGGATCTCACCGCGCATCTCGTCAACATGACCAAGCGTGGCGCGGACCAGATAGGCGGCGCGGATTACACCTTCGATTGCACGGGCAATGTCGAGGTGATGCGGACGGCGCTAGAGGCCAGCCATCGCGGCTGGGGCGAATCCATCGTCATCGGCGTTGCTGGTGCCGGTCAGGAGATCAAGACCCGGCCGTTCCAGCTCGTGACGGGTCGCGTCTGGAAGGGCACTGCATTTGGTGGCGCGCGCGGCCGCACTGACGTACCGAAGATCGTCGACTGGTACATGGACGGAAAAATCCAGATCGATCCGATGATCACGCACACGCTGCCGCTCGAGAAGATCAACGAGGGCTTCGACCTCATGCATCAGGGCAAGAGCATCCGCAGCGTCGTGGTGTTCTGAGCGAGGCGCCCGGGGACGAGATTTCAAATCTGGCACGTTAAAAAGGGCCTCGCCGTCGGCGAGGCCCTACGTGTGTTGCGAACGTCTGCCATCGAAGAACTTCGGACTAAGGCCGAAGGTTTCGACGATAGCCTCGCGGCATTTCTGGTATTTTGAATTTGACCTCCGAAGTCCGTAACGGCCCAGAAGAAGACGAATGCATTTATCCGGACTTGGCGCCGCACAAAGTGCGTCATCCCAACAGCAGCCATTCAACAGACGCGCGTCGAGAATGCTGCGCTTAGCATCAGTAGGTCTGCTGCTGGGAGGTCGCGTCGGGCCGATTATCCAGCTAAATGGTTGATCGGAGTATCTTGTTCCAGAATCGCAGCACCAGTTACAGATTTGCTGCGACCGCTGATCTCCCAGATTGATCGATGAGGCGTGTCATGACCGACTGGACTGTTGACATCCCACTTCGTACGCCTGCTGAGAGGCCAGCATCGAAAGGCGAAGTTCAAACGGCAGGGATCGTTCTTGGTCAGCCTGGCATCCTGATTACGAACGGCACATCCGTAAGACTGAAAGTCACAGGCTTCCCGAGCAAAGAAGAAGCTCGACAAGCTTGCCCCCGGCTATGCTTCGGCCTTCGCTACATGAGCGTCCAAACGCCGATTGCCGTGCGGATGAATCTGACGCCTCAAGACGTCGTCTTCTCGAAAGACCCACGCGAGGCAGCAGCCAATGTATCCAAGTCTTTTGGCGGCACTGATTTCGGGACGGAAGTCCATGGCATCATGGAAGATGGCGCGCCCGCCATTTATCCTACGGGACAGAAGATCCTCATGCTGTCAGGTGGCGAAGTCACCCTGACGATCACAGGGATCGGCAAGCCCGAACAAGCCATGCTGTGGATCGCTGAGGGTGCAGATCTTGCGCAAGGCTGCGTGGATATTCCGGAAGACTTGGACACCGCCGTGGAGTTGTTCAACCTTTCCGGCTTCGAACGATCTCCCCGTGCCGCCTTCGTCGTTCATTGCACTGCGTTGGAACAGCTCTTCCGCCCCGAGAAGGTCGACACCGCGACACTGCAAGACATTCAACGTATGGAAAGCGAGCTCGATAAACGAGCTGCAACCGCGACTACCGAGCTCGACAAAACGAGGTTGGGCCGACTGAAAGGGCGCATCGGTATCCTCAAGCGCTACTCTATCGCTGCTAGCCTTCAGGAAGGTGTCTCCAGTCTGTTGGCACCGAAGGACCCTCAACGCGCTGAGCAGATCAAGGACGAACTTCGTGACATCTATAGAGCTAGAAACGACCTGGCGCATGCGGGTCGGGTAGATCTCGGGGACCTCCCTCGCCGCCTTCAGATCATGCTCAAAGACGTGATCCTTGCGCGCTTGCAGTCACTGCACGGGCGAACCGATACACCTCAATTCAAGGTTACCCAGACAAACAAAAGGGCGGCCGATGATGGCCGCCCTCCGACTACTCTATCCAGCCTTGACGAACGCTGACGTCGTCCGAACTACGCCGCCTGCTGAATTGCTGACAATTGCCAGCCGTCACTGCGCGCACGATCGTCACGGCGGAACGTCCACAACTCGACGGCTTCGGTGGCGCGAGTCTCGTCGCCGGAGACAACCC
>JAEWOI010000046.1 GCA_023460935.1 Actinomycetes bacterium | reverse complement strand
GTGTAGGACTCGACGAGGAACGCCATCAGCGAGCGGGTCAGCCCGGCGGCCGGCTCGATCACGTACGGCAGGTAGCGCTCCCCGGTGGCCTGCTCGAAGTACGACAGGTCGGTCCCGGAGTGCTGGGAGTGCGTCCCGAGGTCGAAGTCGGTGCGGTTGGCAATGCCTTCCAGCTCGCCCCAGCCGTCCCCGCCGGTGAAGCCGAAGTTGTACTCGATGTCGACGGTCCGCTTGGAGTAGTGCGAGAGCTTCTCCTTGGGGTGTTCGTAGAGCCGCAGGTTGTCGCGCTCGATGCCCAGGCCGACGTACCAGTCGGTGCGGGCGTCGATCCAGTGCTGGTGCCACTCCTCGTCGGTGCCGGGCTTGACGAAGAACTCCATCTCCATCTGCTCGAACTCACGGGTGCGGAAGATGAAGTTGCCCGGCGTGATCTCGTTGCGGAAGCTCTTCCCGACCTGGCCGATGCCGAACGGCACCTTCATCCGGGACGTGCCCTCGACGTTCTTGAAGTTCACGAAGATGCCCTGGGCGGTCTCGGGACGCAGGTAGTGCAGCCCCGACTCGTCCTCGATCACGCCGAGGTAGGTCTTCAGCATCATGTTGAAGTCGCGCGGCTCGGTGAAGCGGCCCAGCGTGCCGCACTCGGGGCAGTTGATCTCCTCGAGGCCGGCCGGCTTGCGTCCCTTCTTGAACTCGAACGCCTCCTCCAGCTGGTCGGAGCGGAACCGCTTGTGGCAGGACAGGCACTCGGTCAGCGGGTCGGAGAACACCCCGACGTGCCCCGAGGCGACCCACACCTGGCGGGGCAGGATGATCGAGGAGTCCAGCCCGACGACGTCGTCGCGGCCCTGCACCACCGAACGCCACCACTGGCGCTTGATGTTCTCCTTAAGCTCAACGCCGAAGGGGCCGTAGTCCCAGGCCGCCCGGGTGCCGCCGTAGATCTCGCCGCACGGGTAGACGAACCCGCGGCGCTTGGTCAGGCTGATCACATTCTCCAGGCGGCTGGCCACCATGAACTCCCTCGTCGTTGCGACATGCTGCCTGGCTGGCAGCCCGCTCAGCCTACCGTTCCGCGCGGGCGGTTCTCGCCCACCGTCGAGGGCTCGGCGTAAGCGCTGGGCTCGTCGATCGCCAGGCTCAGCAGCGGGATCAGCACCAGCTTCGCCTCGGTCCCGTTGAACGCCCTGCGGTAGGAACCGACGTCCGCCCAGCTGCTCACGATCGCCCACAGCTCCGGCTCGTCGAGGTTCTGCACGAGCCGGGCTCCGGTGCACCCGGCCGAGGCGGCGAAGCGCTCCACCACGGCCCGGGCCGCTGCCACGAAGCCGTCGGCGTCGCCGGGCACCCGGAACCTGCTGATCGCCATCACAGGCCTCATGCTACGGAAAGCACGAAGCCCCGGCGCAGGGGGCCGGGGCTTCGCGCTACCTGCAGCGAAGGCAGGCAGACCTGTGGGTCAGTGCACGTCTGGCTTGTTGATCAGGTCCGGCTCGAGGTCGGTCCTGGTGCTGGCCGACACGTCGCTGACGCCGGTCGTGGGTGCTGCCGAGTCGGCCCGCACCGGGGTGCGGTCCTCCAGCATGTTGGTGTCGTTGCGGCGCAGCCCGCGCTGGATCATGCCGATGATGCTCGGCCGGCCCTGCACCTTGCTCAGCACGTCGAAGGCCACGGCCGCGAGCAGCACGAGGCCCTTGATCACCTGGATCAGGTTCTGGTCGACGCTCATGTTGGCCAGGCCGAGGTTCAGCACGCCCATCACCAGGCCACCGATCATCGAGCCGACCACCGTGCCGATGCCGCCGGTGACGGCCGCGCCACCGATGAACACCGCTGCGATGGCGTCCAGCTCGAAGCCGGTGCCGTCCTTCGGGTTGGCAGCGTTGAGGTAGGCGGTGTACACCATGCCGGCGACGCCGGCCAGCACCGCCATGTTCACCATCACCATGAAGTCGACCCAGCGGGTGTTGACGCCGGTCAGCCGCGCGGCGTTCCGGTTGCCGCCGACGGCGTAGATGTGCCGGCCGAACACGGTCTTCTGGGTGATGAAGCTGTAGATGATGATCAGCCCGAGCAGGATCAGCCCGACCACCGGCACACCCTTGTAGGAGGCCAGCAGCAGGGAGAACACGATGATCGCTGTGCTGAACAGCACGATCTTCACCACCGAGGCCACCATCGAGGGCAGCTTCATGTTGTGCTTGCGCAGCCCCGCGCGGCGCCGCATCTCCATCCAGATCACCACGCCCATGCCGAGCACTGCGAGCAGCAGGGTGAGGTTGTGGTAGTTCGTGTACGGGCCCACCGCCGGCAGGTAGCCGTTGGCGATCGCCTGGAACTCCTCAGGGACGGGGATCGACTGGGCGTCGAGGATCATCAGGTCCAGGCCGCGGAACAGCAGCATGCCGGCCAGGGTGACGATGAACGCCGGAATGCCGACGTAGGCCACCCAGAAGCCTTGCCAGGCACCCACCAGTATCCCCATCGCGATGCCGAGCAGGATCGCGGCGTACCAGGGCAGGCCCCAGTCGCGCATCGCCAGGGCCACGGTCGCCCCGACGAAGGCACACACCGAGCCGACGGAGAGGTCGATGTGCCCGGCGATGATCACCATCACCATGCCGATCGCGAGGATCAGCACGTAGCCGTTCTGCACCAGCAGCAGCGTGATGTTGCGCGGCTGCATGAACAGCCCGTCGGTGAGGAAAGTGAACAGCAGCATCAGCAGCAGCAGGGCGATCATCATGCCGTACTGGCGGACGTTGCCGGAGAGCATCGCCTTCAGCCGTCCGCCACTGCGCGCAGGGGCCTGCGCCGGCGTGGCCACCTTCGGTTCGGCCATGGTCAGTCTGCCTTTCGTTGGGTCATGTAGCGCATGAGGATCTCCTGGTCGGCCCGCTCCTTGGGCAGGTCTGCGGTGATCACGCCAGCGCTGAGCGTGTAGATACGGTCACAGATGCCGAGCAGCTCGGGCAGCTCGGAGGAGATGACCAGCACGCCCTTGCCGGCGTCGGCCATCTGGTTGATGAGTTCGTAGATCTCGTACTTGGCGCCCACGTCGATGCCGCGGGTCGGCTCGTCCAGGATCAGCACCTCCGGGTCGGTGAACAGCCACTTGCCCAGCACCACCTTCTGCTGGTTGCCGCCGGACAGCTTGTTCACCCCCTCCTCGATGGACGGGGTCTTGATCCGCATCGCCGCGCGGTACCGCTCGGCCGCGACGATCTCCTCGTTGTCGTCCACCACGCCCCACTGCTGGATCTTGCGCAGCCCCGCTGAGGTGATCGACTCCCGGATGGTGTCCAGCAGGTTCAGCCCGAGCGACTTGCGGTCCTCCGTCACGTAGGCCAGCCCGGCGTTGATGGCCTGCTGGACGCTGCGGATGTGGACCTCCTTGCCCTTGAGGAAGAGCCGCCCGGACATCTTGACCCCGTAGGTCTGGCCGAACACGCTGCGGGCGAACTCGGTGCGCCCGGCACCCATCAGCCCGGCCAGCCCGACGATCTCGCCGCGCCGCACCTGCAGGCTGGCGCCCTTGACCACCAGCCGCTCGCTGTCATCGGGGTGCGCGACCGTCCAGTCCCGGACGTCCATCAGCAGGTCGCCGATGTTCGGGGTGTGCTCGGGGTAGCGGTGCTCGAGGTCCCGGCCCACCATGCCACGGATGATCCGGTCCTCGTTCACCCCTTCGTGCGTGATGTCGAGGGTCTCGATGGTCCGGCCGTCGCGGATGATCGTGATCGAGTCGGAGATCGCCTCGATCTCGTTCAGCTTGTGGCTGATCATGATGCAGGTGATGCCGCGGCCCTTGAGCTCCTTCAGCAGCCCCAGCAGGTGCCTGGAGTCGGTGTCGTTCAGCGCGGCCGTCGGCTCGTCCAGGATCAGCAGCTTCACGTCCTTGCCGAGCGCCTTGGCGATCTCGACGAGCTGCTGCTTGCCGATGCCGATGTTCTTGATCTGGACGTCGGGGTCCTCGGACAGCCCGACGTGGTCCAGCAGCGCGCGGGCTCGGGCGTTGGCCTCCTGCCAGTCGATCACCCCGCCGCGGGCCTGCTCGTTGCCGAGGAACATGTTCTCGGTGATCGTGAGTTCCGGGATGAGCGCGAGCTCCTGGTGGATGATCGCGATCCCGGCTTCCTCGCTCTCGCGGATGGTCCGGAACCTGACCTCCTGGCCATCGAAGAAGATGTCGCCCTCGTAGGTGCCGTACGGGTAGACCCCGGACAGCACCTTCATCAGGGTGGACTTGCCGGCGCCGTTCTCCCCGCAGATGCTGTGGATCTCGCCACGCTTCACTTCGAGGTTCACGTCCGCCAGGGCCTTCACCCCCGGGAATTCCTTGGTGATGTTCCGCATCGACAGAATCGTGTCGACCATTGCTTTGGTACCCCTTTGTCCGTCCTGAGTCGGTCACTCCCCGCCCCCGGGGGTGCCAGTTCCGGGGACGGACGCAGTATGCGCCCGCCCCCGGAGATCGGCTACTCGGATCAGCCCTTGATCTCGGCCTCGGTGTAGTACTCGGCCTTGGTCAGGATGTCGACGACGTTGCTCTTGTCGATCGAGACCGGCTCCAGCAGCATGGCCGGGACGACCTTGATGCCGTTGTCGTAGGTCTTCTCGTCGTTGACGGTCACCGTGCCGCCACCGAGGACCTCCTGCACCATGGCAGCGGTGGTCTTGGCCAGCTCACGGGTGTCCTTGAAGATGGACGAGTACTGCTCGCCCGAGAGGATCATCTTCACGCTCTCCAGCTCGGCGTCCTGCCCGGTGACGATCGGCATGGCCTTGTCGCCGGAGCCGTAGCCGTTGGCCTTCAGGGCCGCGATGATGCCGCGGGAGATGCCGTCGTAGGGCGCGAGCACGCCGTGGATGTCCTTGTCGGAGTACGACTTGGTGATCAGGTTCTCCATGCGCTTCTTCGCAACGCCGGCGTCCCAACGCAGGGTGGTCACCTTGTTGAAGTCGGTCTCGCCGGAGACGATCTTCAGGGTGCCGTCGTCGATCTTCGGCTGCAGGACGCTCATCGCGCCGTCGAAGAAGAACTTCGCGTTGTTGTCGTCGGCGGAGCCGGCGAACAGCTCGACGTTCCACGGCGACTTGGTGCCGGAGGCCTCCAGGCCGGCCAGCAGCGAGGTGCCCTGCTGCACGCCGACCTTGAAGTTGTCGAACGTGGTGTAGTAGCTGACCGCGTCGGTCTCGCGCAGGAGCCGGTCGTAGGCGATGACCGGGATGCCGGCCTCCTTGGCGTCGGCGAGCGCACCCTTGAGGGCCACGCCGTCGATGGCCGCGATCACCATCAGCTGGTTCTTCTTCGTGACCATGTCGGAGACCTGGGTCACCTGGGTCGGGATGTCGTCGTTGGCGTACTGCAGGTTCACGGTGTAACCGGCAGCCTCAAGGGTCTGCTTGAGGAAGTCGCCGTCCTTGATCCACCGCTCGGAGGTCTTGGTCGGCATGGCGACGCCGATCGTGCCCTTCTCCGCCGCGGCGCTGCCGGAGGCAGAGCCGGAAGCTGCGGGACCGGCGTTCTGGCCGCAGGCAGTCACGGTCAGCGCCAGTGCCGCCGTGGCTGCGAAGGCAACCAATTTGCGCATTGCTGCTCTCTTTCTAGATCCCCCGCCCCTGCGTGGAGACCTGTCTTGATGACTTGCCCGACCCGGGAAGTCCCCGGCGCGGGCCGTATTCAGTTGTGTCGTGGCGTCGCCCTAGAAGCCCAGGGCGAGCCGGTAGTAGGCGTTGTTCCAGCGCAGTTCGTTCAGGAACTGTCCGGTCCTGGTGTCCTCGCCGATCAGGGCGAGCTCCGTGCCCAGCATCTCGGCCAGGTCGGTGAGGTGCTCTGCGGTGAGCGCGGTCGAGAGCACCGTGTGGTGCGGCCCGCCGGCGCTCAGCCAGCACTCGGTTGAGGTGGTGAAGTCCGGCTTGGCGCGCCATACCGCCCGGGCCACCGGCAGTCTGGGCATCTCGGCCAGCGGCGGCACGACGGTCACCTGGTTGGCCACCATCCGGAACCGGTCGCCGAGGTCGGACAGGCCGAGGACGACGCCTTCGCCGGGAGCGGCGTCGAACACCATGCGGACGGGGTCCTCCCGGCCGCCGATGCCGAGCGGGTGGATCTCGATGCGCGGGACGCCGGCCGCGATGTCCGGGCTCACCTCGAGCATGTGGGCACCGAGGCTCAGCTCGTTGCCCGGCTGCAGGTGGTAGGTGTAGTCCTCCATGAACGACGTGCCGCCGGGCAGTCCGGCGGCCATCACGCCGAGGGTGCGGCCGAGCACGGCGGTCTTCCAGTCACCCTCACCGGCGAAGCCGATGCCCTCGCCCTCCAGCCGCTGCACGGCCAGCCCGGGCAGCTGGCGCAGCGCGCCCAGGTCCTCGAAGTTGGTGGTGAAGGCGCCGTAGCCGCCGTCGACGACGAAGCGGCGCAGGGCCACCTCGATCCGGGCGCCGTAGCGCAGGGAGTCGTGCCGGTCTGCGCCCGGGTGCAGCTCCGCCGCCACGTCGTAGCGGTCCAGGTACTCGGCAACGAGGGCGTCCACCTCGGCTTCGCCTACCTGGTCCATCACGTTGACCAGGTCGTTCACGCCGTAGGTGTTCACCGACACGCCGAACCGGCGTTCGGCCTCCACCTTGTCGCCCTCGGTGACGGCGACGTTGCGCATGTTGTCGCCGAAGCGCACCAGCTTCAGGGTGCGCAGTTCTGCGCGGGCGAGGGCCGCCCGCGCCCACACGCCCACCCGGGCCAGCACCCGCGGGTCGCTGACGTGGCCGGCGACGGTCTTGCGCGGCACGCCGAGGCGGGTCGCGATGAACGCGAACTCGCGGTCGCCGTGGGCGGCCTGGTTCAGGTTCATGAAGTCCATGTCGATCGTCGCCCACGGCAGGTCGACGTTCACCTGGGTGTGCAGGTGCAGGAACGGCTTGGTGAGCGCGTCCATGCCGGCGATCCACATCTTGGCCGGGGAGAACGTGTGCATCCAGGCGATCACGCCGACGCAGTCGTCGTCGGAGTTCGCGTCCAGCATCGCGCGGCGGATCGCGCCGGCATCCTTCAGCGTCGGCTTGGCTACGACCTGCACGGGCAGCTGGTCGGAGGCGGCCAGGGCGTCGGAGATCTGCGCCGACTGGTCACGCACCTGCAGCAGCACGTCCTCGCCGTACAGGTCCTGGCTGCCGGTAAGGAACCAGATCTGCTTGCTCACTTGGCACTTCCTTGTCCATAGACGTTCTGGTAGCGGTCGAAGAGGCGGTCGATGTCGGCCTGCGGGATCGGCACGGGCTCACCCAGCTGCCTGGCCAGGTGCACGGTGCGGGCGACGTCCTCCACCATCACAGCGGCCTTCACCGCGTCCCTGGCGTCGGAGCCGATCGTGAACGGGCCGTGGTTGGCCATCAGCACGGCGCGGGAGCGGCTGTCGCGCAGCGTCTCCACGATGCCCCGGCCGATCGAGTCGTCGCCGATCAGCGCGAACGGGCCAACCGGGATGTCGCCGCCGAACTCGTCTGCGATCATCGTGAGCACGCACGGGATCGGCTCGCGGCGCGACGCCCACGCCGTGGCGTAGTCGGAGTGGGTGTGCACCACGCCGCCGACGTGCGGCATGTGGGCGTAGACGTAGGCGTGGGCCGCAGTGTCCGACGAAGGGCTGCGCTCGCCCTCGACCAGGTTGGCGTCGAAGTCACAGACCACCATGGCCTCGGGCGTGAGGTCGTCGTACGACACCCCCGACGGCTTGATCACCAACAGGTCTGCGCCCGGCACCCGGGCGGAGACGTTCCCCGCCGTCCAGACCACCAGCTGGTTGCGCGGCAACTCGGCGTGCAGGGCGGCCACCTCGGCCTTGAGCGCGTCGACGACGTCCCTCAGGCCCGCCGGCACCCCGGTCACCGTCGGCTCCACGCCAGGCTCGGCAAACCGCTTGCGGCTAGGGGTCTGATTGTTCGCGTCACGTCAATGTGCTCCTGTTCACTGGCTGCCACGATGCTCGCCTGACAGGATGTTACCGTTACCACCGGGTAGGACGTGGCATCGTCCGATAACGGTTTGATATCGATAACACCGGTGCGTCGGCGGCAGCTCAGGACGACCGGTCGACGTGCCCGAGCGAGCGCAGTCCGCGGTCGAGGTGCCAGCCGAGGAACGCCGCCACCAGCCCGTTGCCCTGGCGCACGGTGGCCGGCTCGGTGCCCCGGGTGCGCGGCCAGTCGCCGGCGAGCAGTGCGCCCAGGTAGGCCACGGTGGCCGGGGCCGGGTGCGCGGAGCCGGGCGGGCGGCAGCGCCGGCAGACCATGCCGCCGAGCTGTGGTGAGAAGGCCTCGTGCGGCCCTGCCGCGCCGCAGCGCGCGCAGTCGGCGAGCGTCGGGGCGTAGCCGGCCAGGGCGAGGGACCGCAGCAGGTAGGCGTCCATCACCATCGCGGGCGGGCGCGGCCCGTCGGAGGTGCCGGAGGTGAGCGCGTGCAGCGCGCCCACCAGCAACTGGTACTGCTGAAGTGACGGTTCGCCCTCCTCGGTGACCAGCCGGTCGGCGGTCTCGATCATCACCTGGCCGGTCGTGTAGCGCTCGTAGTCGTGGGCGAGCGGCTCGGAGTACGGGTGCAGGGTGACCGCCTGGGTGATCACGTCCAGGGTGCGGCCGGTGGCGAACTGCAGGTCGACGTGGCTGAACGGCTCGAGCCGCGCACCGAACTTCGACGAGGTGCGCCGCACCCCCCTGGCCACCGCGCGCAGCTTCCCGTGCCGGCGCGAGAGCACGGTGATGATCCGGTCGGCCTCGCCCAGCTTGTGGGTGCGCAGCACGACCGCCTCGTCACGGTAGGTCGGCACCCGGCCATTCTCCCCCGCGGACGCCTTCGGCGGCTGCGCGCGCCTTCCGGCGCGCCGTTGTTAGCGCACACACCCGACTGCCACAATGACCTCGTGCAAACCGGCCGCACGACCGACGGCGTCGCTGGCGGCCAGCCCTAAGGAGGATCAAGGATGATCGATCAGGCCGAAGCCCGCGAGGCGATCGAAGCCGGCCGGACGGCGCTGGGCATCGAGCTCGGCTCGACCCGGATCAAGGCCGTGCTGACCGGGCCGGACAACCAGCCCGTGGCCACCGGGGCCTTCGACTGGGAGAACCAGTTCGTCGACCGCATCTGGACGTACTCCCTCGATGCTGTCTGGGCCGGGCTTGCCGGCTGCTTCGCCTCCCTGGCCGCGGACGTGCGCGAGCGCTACGGCGTGGAGCTGACCGGTGTCGGGGCGATCGGGGTGTCGGCGATGATGCACGGCTACCTTGCTTTCGACGCCGACGGAGAGCTGCTGGTGCCGTTCCGCACCTGGCGCAACACCATCACCGGGGCCGCCGCCGCAGAGCTCAGCGAGCTGTTCGGGCACAACATCCCGCAGCGCTGGTCGATCGCTCACCTGTACCAGGCCGTCCTCAGCGGCGAGGAGCACGTGGGTCGGGTGGCGCACCTCAACACCCTCGCCGGCTACGTGCACTGGCAGCTGACCGGTGAACGCGTGCTGGGCGTCGGCGACGCCAGCGGCATGTTCCCCATCGACGTCGCCACCGGCAACTACAACGCAACGATGCTGGCCCAGTTCGACGAGCTCGTCGCCCCGCGGGGCTTCGGCTGGCGGCTGGGTGACGTGCTGCCGAAGGTACTGGCAGCAGGTACCCCGGCCGGAACCCTCACCGAGGCGGGCGCGCGGCGGCTCGACCCCGAGGGTCGCCTCCGTCCCGGCGTCCTGGCCTGCCCACCTGAGGGCGACGCCGGCACCGGCATGGTCGCGACCAACTCGGTCGCGCGGCGCACCGGCAACGTCAGCGCCGGCACCTCGATCTTCGCGATGGTGGTGCTGGAGGGCGAGCTGAAGCGACGCCACGCCGAGCTGGACCTGGTGACCACCCCGGCCGGCGACCTGGTGGCCATGGTGCACTGCAACAACGGTGCGAGCGAGCTGAACGCCTGGGCCGGCCTGTTCGCCGAGTTCGCGGCTGCGCTCGGCTCGGGCGCCGACACCGGCAGGGTGTTCGAGACCCTGTTCCGGGCTGCCCTCGAGGGTGATCCGGACTGCGGGGGGCTGCTGGCCTACAACTACCTCTCGGGTGAGCACATCACCGGCCTGCACGAGGGCCGTCCGCTGTTCGTGCGCACTCCGGACAGCCGCCTCAACCTGGCCAACTTCATGCGCTCGCAGCTGTTCGCCTCGCTCGGCACACTGCGGATCGGCATGGACGTGCTGCTGAAGTCCGAGGGCGTCCAGCTGGACTCGATGTTCGCCCATGGCGGCATGTTCCGCACCAAGGGCGTGGCGCAGCGGTTCCTGGCAGCGGCCATCGAGGCGCCGGTCTCCGTCGGTGACATCGCCGGCGAGGGCGGGCCATGGGGCATCGCCCTGCTGGCCGCGTTCGCCCGCGACGGCGGCGGTGCACTCGATGAGTACCTCGACCGCGAGGTGTTCGCCGGCGCGGCGCTGGACACCGTCCAGCCCGACCCTGCGGACGTCGCCGGCTTCGCCGGGTTCATGGAGCGGTTCAAGGCCGGCCTGCCGATCGAGCACGCCGCTGTGGCGAACAGCTGAGCCGGCCATGGGCATCCTGCGGATCACCGTCGAGGACACCGCCGACGTGGCGGCCAGCGGCGCACGGCTGCACCTGGTTGTCGCCGGCACCGCAGCGGTGCTGGGCAACGCAGCCGGCAAGCGGGCCGCCGAGGTGCGCGACCTGGTGGCAGCACTCACCGCGGCGGGCGTGGATGAGGCCGGCATCGAGGTGACCGGCGTGCGGCTCGCCTCTACCGAGCACCTGCTGGGCCGCAACCAGAAGGCGCAGATCTCGCTGCGGGTGGCGGTGGAGCCCGGCCAGCTGCCGGCCGCCCTGGGCGTGCTCGCCGACCGTCCGAACCTCAGCCTTGAGCACCTGGAGTGGGTCTACGACACGTTTGAGGCGAGCATCCCGCTGGCTGCTGCGGCGATGGTGCGCGCCCGGCGCAAGGCGGACGCTGTGGCCGCCGCTGCCGGGCTGCGGGTCACCGGCATCGCCAACGCCAGCGACTCCTGGAGCATGCCCGGACCGCACGAGTCGGTGGCCTACGGCATGCTCGCAGCGCGCGGCCGGGCGGCCGACCTCGACCTCGGCGTGGAGTTCTCCAGCACAACCCAGGTGAGCGTCAACCTCAGCGTCGACTTCGAGCTCGGCGAGTAGGGGCGGGGGCGGCGCCCTCGCGCGACGGGCGGGGGCGCCGCCCCGCTCGGCCTGACCACAGGAAAACGCCGTGGCCGGGCAGGTGCGCCCACTAGGCTGCCGGAATGAAACGCATCGCCTCCCTACGGGTGTGGCCGCTCTGCCTCGGTGGGAATGTCTTCGGCTGGACCGCCGACCGGGAAGCCTCGGAGCAGATCCTCGACGCGTTCGTCGAGGCCGGGGGCAACTTCCTCGACACGGCCGACTCCTACTCCACCTGGGTTCCCGGCCATTCCGGCGGTGAGTCGGAGAGCATCATCGGTTCGTGGCTGCGGCACCGGGAGGCGCGTTCGCAGGTGGTGGTGGCGACCAAGGCGGGCAAGCACCCGCGCTACCGCGGCCTGCGGCCGGCGAACCTGCGGGTCTGCCTCGACGGCTCCCGCCGCCGCCTCGGGGTGGAGACGATCGACCTCTACTACGCCCACGAGGACGACCCGCACGTCCCGACCGCGGAGTGGGTGGGCGCGTTCGACGCCATGGTGCGCGAGGGCTCGATCCGGCACTACGGGCTGTCGAACTTCCCGGCGGAGCGGGTCGCAGAGGTCATCGCCGTGGCGAAGGCCGACGGCCTGGCCGAGCCGGTGGCGGTGCAGCCGCAGTACAACCTGTTGCACCGTACGGACGTGGAGAGTGGCGGGCTGGCCGCGCAGGCGGCAGAGCACGGCCTGGCCCTGGTCACGTACTACGGCCTGGCGGCCGGTTTCCTCACCGGAAAGTACCGGCGCGACGAGCAGATCCACGGCCCGAGGGCCGCCCGGGTCAAGCACTTCGCGTCCGAGCAGGGTTTCGCGGTGGTGGACGCAGTGGTCGCGATCGCTGACGAACTGGGCGCCGACCCGGCGACGGTCGCGCTGGCCTGGGTGCGCCAGCAGCCCGGCGTCACCGCCCCGATCGCCTCGGTCAGTTCCGTGGAGCAGCTTCCCGCCGTCCTGGCCGCTGCGGAACTGAAGCTCTCCCGGAGCCAGCTGAACCGCCTGAACAAGGCCTCGGCCCCGTTCGCCTGACCCACTGCTGAGCCGCGCCCTGCTGAGCCGCGCCGGCCACCGGCCGGACGGACGAGACGGCCCCCTCGACGGGCGAGGGGGCCGTTCCGCGGTTTCAGGGCCTGCCGGTCAGTTCTCGACCGAGCCCTCGATCTGGTTCTGGCCGCCGGTGTGGCTCACGCTGATCTTGCGCGGCTTGGCCTCCTCGGCCACCGGGATGCGCAGGCTCAGCACGCCGTCGCGGTAGTCGGCCTCGATGCGGTCGAGGGCTACTCCGTAGCCAAGGGTCAGCTGGCGGGCGAAAGTGCCGGCCGGGCGTTCCCGCACCAGCCACTTCTGCTCGTCCGCGGACTCGGCGGTGCGCTGGGCGCGTACGGTCAGCGTGCGGTCGTCGACGTCGACGTCGATCGATGCCGGATCCACACCGGGCAGGTCGATCCTGGCGACGAAGACGTCACCGTCGCGGTACAGGTCCATCGGCATGGCCGCGCTCGCGGGCGTCCGGGCGAAGTCGGCGAACCAGCGGTCCACGCCGCCGAAGGGGTCGAATGCTCGTGCCATGTTCGGCTCACTCCTCTCGTCTGTTAGCACTCGGCACTTCTGAGTGCTAATACCAGTCTGCGACGCCCGGGCGCCGAAATCAAGCTGGTTGAGTCTCCCCGACTCAACTTCGTTCGCGCTGGGCGAGCGCCGCCCGCCACTAGGCTGCTGGGCGTGGCCAAGCCGATCCGTCCGCCCACGCCGCACCCCTCCGGTGCGCGCCCGCCAGCCATCCCCGCGAACCTGCTGCCCCGGCACGTTGCGCTCGTCATGGACGGCAACGGCCGGTGGGCGAAGGCCCGCAAGCTGCCGCGCACGGCCGGCCACGCCCGAGGTGAGGACGCACTGTTCGACGTGATCGAGGGCGCCATCGAGATCGGCATCAAGAACCTGTCCGCGTACGCCTTCTCCACCGAGAACTGGCGGCGCTCACCGGACGAGGTGCGCTGGCTGATGGGCTTCAACCGGGACGTGATCCACCGCCGCCGCGACCAGCTGGACGCGATGGGCGTCCGGATCCGCTGGGCCGGGCGCGCCCCGAGGCTGTGGCGCAGCGTGATCCGCGAGCTCCAGGACGCCGAGCGCCAGAGCGCCGCCAACGACGTCCTCACCCTGCAGTTCTGCGTCAACTACGGCGGCAGGGCCGAGATCGTGGACGCGGCCAGGGCGATCGCCGAAGCCGCCGTGCGGGGCGAGCTGGACCCGTCCCGGCTCACGGAGGAGCGGTTCCGCCGCTTCCTGGACGAGCCCGAGATCCCCGACGTCGACCTGTTCGTCCGCTCCTCCGGGGAGCAGCGCACCTCGAACTTCCTGCTGTGGCAGTCGGCCTATGCCGAGATGGTGTTCATGGACCGCCTGTGGCCCGACTTCGACCGCCGCGACCTGTGGCGGGCCGTCGAGACCTATGCCCAACGTGACCGTCGCTACGGCGGGGCGGAACCCAACCCCGTGAACTGACCGGCCCTGACCCGAAATGGGGACGGTTCCTATTCCCGTTCACCCCGCGGTGACCAAGCGGATGAACCGGAACGGGGACGGTTCCCATTCCCGTTCACTCCGGGTTGACTAGGGGAAACGCAATTCGGCTACGAAATTCGGAACCGTCCCCGTTCAGTCGGCGCCGGTCTCCATCGTGGAGCGGTGCTGGGCCGCCTCGATGTCGGCGTCGGTGACGCCACCGGTGGAGATCTCCGCGGCGCGGCCGGAGTCGAGCTCGCCGACCAGGGCTGAGACCTCGCCACCGACGAGGCCGAGTTGGGCGTACTGCTCCAGCCGCGTGCGGGAGTCGGCGATGTCGAGGTTGCGCATGGTGAGCTGGCCGATCCGGTCGAGCGGGCCGAAGGCCGCGTCGCCCACCCGCTCCATCGACAGCTTCTCGGGGTGGTAGGAGAAGGCCGGGCCCTCGGTGTCGAGGATCGAGTAGTCGTCGCCCCGGCGCAGCCGCAGCGTCACCGACCCGGTCACGGCCGAG
Organism: Actinomycetes bacterium; assembly: GCA_023460935.1. GTDB lineage: Bacteria > Actinomycetota > Actinomycetes > Propionibacteriales > Propionibacteriaceae > Propionicimonas. Next base: position 4,786 of record JAEWOI010000046.1, on the reverse strand, counting down.
CCCACCCAGCGCTGCAGTGACTCCCTGACCATCAGGGCCTGCGGGTCGAGCCAGCGGCCCTCGTACATCAGCCGGCCGAGCTTGCGTCCTTCGAGCTGGTAGTTGGCCAGGGTGTCCTCGTTGTGGATCGCGGTGACCAGGCGCTCGTAGCAGATGTGCAGCAGCGCCATGCCCGGGGCCTCGTAGATGCCGCGGCTCTTGGCCTCGATGATCCGGTTCTCGATCTGGTCGCTCATCCCGAGGCCGTGGCGGCCACCGATCGCGTTCGCCTCACGCACCAGCTCGACAGCCGTGGCGAACGTCCGCCCGTTGATCATCACCGGCCGGCCCTGCTCGAAGCTGATCGTCACGTCCTCGGTCTCGATCCCTACCGACGGGTCCCAGAACCGGACGCCCATGATCGGGTCGACGATCTCGATGCCGACCGAGAGGCTCTCCAGTTCCTTGGCCTCGTGGGTGGCACCCCAGATGTTGGCGTCCGTGGAGTAGGCCTTCTCCTTGGAGTCGCGGTAGGGCAGGCCGCGTTCGGTGAGCCACTGGGACATCTCGGCCCGGCCCCCGAGTTCGTGGACGAAGGCTGCGTCGAGCCAGGGCTTGTAGATGCGCAGCTTCGGGTTGGCCAGCAGCCCGTAGCGGTAGAACCGCTCGATGTCGTTGCCCTTGTAGGTGGAGCCGTCCCCCCAGACCCACACGTCGTCCTCGCGCATGGCCCGCACCAGCATGGTGCCGGTCACCGCGCGGCCGATCGGGGTGGTGTTGAAATAGGTACGGCCACCGGTCCGAATGTGGAAGGCGCCGCAGACCAGCGCCACCAGGCCCTCCTCCACCATTGCCGCGGTGCAGTCGACCAGGCGGGACAACTCGGCGCCGTAGGCACCGGCCCGGCCGGGGACGGAAGCGATGTCGGGCTCGTCGTACTGGCCAAGGTCGGCGGTGTAGGTGCACGGGATCGCGCCCTTCTCCCGCATCCAGGCGACCGCGACGGACGTGTCCAGCCCGCCCGAGAACGCCAGTCCGATGCGTTCGCCGCGGGGAAGTTCGGTGAGGACCTTGGGCATGGCGCGATCCTATCGGGGAACCTGCGGCCGGCCCGGCCGGCATCCTGCCGCCGGACCCCGGGCCAAGCCTGCGCGGGCTTCAGCCAACGGGGTCGGCGAGCACCTCGGTGACCACCCGCAGCGGCTCGGTGGCAGCCGCGGGTCGTCCGTGATCGTGATCAGCGCCTTCCACAGCGCCCAGCCCCGGGCCCTGGCCCAGGCGCCGGGGTCGCAGCCGACCGCCTCTGCGAAGGCCTGGCGCGCCCGTCCGTGGAGGGCGGTCCAGGCGATCACCAGGTCGCGGGCCGAGTCACCGACCCCGCTGGTGCCGAAGTCGATCACCGCGGCGAGCCGGCCCTCGACCAGCAACAGGTTGCCGACCCCGACGTCGCCGTGGAACCGGACCGGTGGGCCCGACCAGGAGGCGGCGAGTGCCGCCTCCCAGACCGCCAGCGCCGCCGGGCCATCGACCCGGCCGGAGAGCTCCGCCACCACACGACGGGTCTCGTCGTCGTAGTACTCCGGTGAGCAGCCCCGATAGACGACGAGGCATGAGCCGCGAAGCGGGTCATGCCGAGAGAGTCTCGACGAGGCCGGCGTCAGCCGGCCGAGGAGCAGAAGCTGTGCTCGCCGGCGGGAGGCCCGCTGGCCGGATCGACGGCCCACAGCGCCCGCAGGAAGCCGGCCAGGTCCTCTGCGAACCGGACGGCGTCGCTCACCGTCCGCCCTGAGGCGACCACCCCCGGCAGCCACCGCCGCACCGACCACGGGGCAGGCCGAAGGTCGCGGACGGCTCACCGCGGAAAACCGGCTGCGGCACCGGCAGCGGCACCTGCGGGGCGATCACCGGCAGCCACCGGTCCTCCTTGGCCACCGCAGCCCCGTAGCGCGGGTGCGACGGCAGCCGGACGGACAGATCGGCACCGAGGCGGTAGGTGCGGTTGTCGTTGCCTTCTGGCTCGACGGGGACGACCGGCAGCCCGGCCAAATGCGGCGCCTGCTCGGCAAGCAGCCCGTGGACGAGGTCCGCGGTGATCCCGCCGCGACCGTCCACTCAGGGACGGGGCGCGGCCGCGACCAGTTCGGCGGCATGGGTGCGGGCGTCACGGTTGATCGCCCCCACCACTGCCTGCAGGGAGGCAGTCACGATCGACTCGTGCAGCCCGACCCCCCACAACACCCGCGACTGCTCCCCGTCGCCGACCTCGGTCTCGACGTAGGCCGCGGCCATGGCGTCCCCGCCGGCGGACAACGCGTGCTCGGCGTAGTCGAGCACCCGCACGTGGTAGCCGAGGATGCCCAGGGCGTCCACGAAGGCCGAGAGCGGGCCGTTGCCCTCGCCGGTGATCTCCCGCTCCACCCCGTGGTCACGGACGACCGCGGTCACCGAGTAGCCGTTGCCGTTGGTCACCGACTTCACGGTGGTCAGGGTCAGCGGCTCGGCGGTGGCCAGGTAGTCGGCGGAGAAGATCTGCCACATCTCCTCCGGGGACACCTCGCCACCCTCGGAGTCGGTGCGGGCCTGCACGACCCGGGAGAACTCCATCTGCAGCCGGCGAGGCAGGTCCAGGTGGTGCTCGGACTTCATGATGTAGGCCATGCCGCCCTTGCCCGACTGGCTGTTGACCCGGATGACCGCCTCGTAGGTGCGGCCGACGTCATGCGGGTCGATCGGCAGGTAGGGCGCCTCCCACGGGATCTCGTGCAACGACTTGCCCTGCGCAGCCGCCTGCCGGTCGAGCGCCTCCAGCCCCTTCTTGATGGCGTCCTGGTGGGAGCCGGAGAAGGCGGTGTAGACCAGCTCGCCGCCCCACGGGTGGCGCGGGTGCACGGGAAGCTGGTTGCAGTATTCGGTGACGCGGCGGATCTCGTCGATGTCACTGAAGTCGATCTCGGGGTCGACGCCCTGGGAGAACAGGTTCATGCCGAGCGTGACCAGGCAGACGTTGCCGGTGCGCTCGCCGTTGCCGAACAGGCAGCCCTCGATGCGGTCGGCGCCGGCCATGTAGCCGAGCTCGGCGGCGGCGACGGCGGTGCCGCGGTCGTTGTGCGGGTGCAGCGACAGCACGATCGAGTCGCGGTGGCGCAGGTTGCGGCTCATCCACTCGATCTGGTCGGCGTAGATGTTGGGGGTGGCCATCTCGACCGTGGCGGGCAGGTTGATGATGACCTTGCGGTCGGGGGTGGGCTGCCACACCTCGTTGACGGCGTCGCAGACCTCGACGGCGTACTCCAGCTCGGTGCCGGTGAACGACTCCGCTGAGTACTCGAAGAAGACGTCCACGTCGCTCGCGTCGGCGAGCTTCTTCACCAGCTTGGCACCCTCGACGGCGATCGCGGTGATGCCCTCCTTGTCCTGGCCGAAGACGACCCGGCGCTGCAGGGTGGAGGTGGAGTTGTAGAGGTGGACGATGGCCTGCTTGGCGCCCTCCAGCGACTCGAAGGTGCGCTCGATGAGCTCGGGCCTCGCCTGGGTCAGGACCTGGATGACGACGTCGCCGGGGATGCGGTCCTCTTCGATGATCTGCCGGACGAAGTCGAAGTCGGTCTGCGAGGCGGCGGGGAAGCCGACCTCGATCTCCTTGTAGCCCAGGCGTACCAGCAGCTCGAACATCTGGAGCTTGCGGTGGGAGTCCATCGGGTCGATCAGCGCCTGGTTGCCGTCGCGCAGGTCCACCGCGCACCAGCGGGGCGCCTTGGTGATGACCTTGTCGGGCCAGGTGCGGTCGGTCAGCCGGACGGGCTCGAAAGGCTGGTAGCGATGGATCGGCATCCGGCTGGGTCGCTGAGCGGTCATGGTCGTTGCTCCTCGTCGGGCGGTTCAGGAAAGGAAGCGGCCGACGCGCATGACTGGCTCCGCGACGAGGGAGCCGGCCTTAAAGGCCCTCGCCGCGGCAGCTAAGAAGGAGCCCGCGCAGCATGTCTTGCACGCTATCAGACGTCTCGGGATGCGCCGTGCGTTATCTCAGATCCCGAGAAAGGTCGTGTCGGAGCTCACTCCCCGACGAGCGCGGCTCCGCCCGCCACTACGCCGGGCGCCGGTGTGTTCCGTCACGTTCGGATTAGAGTTTTCGCATGCGTGATGACGAGATTCTGACGAGGATCAGCGCCCTGGTCGACGAGGAGCACCAGTTGCGCGAGAAGCTCTCGGCCGGCGAGGTGACGACGGACGACGAGCACAACCGCGTCAAGGAGCTGGAGGCGGCGCTCGACCAGTGCTGGGACCTGCTGAGGCAGCGCCGCGCCCGGCGCGGCGCGGGCGAGGACCCGGACGAGGCCGCGGTCCGCCCGGCCGGCCAGGTGGAGAACTACCGTCAGTAGCCGCGCGGAAATCGGTGGCAGGCGCCGCCCGGGGTGCGCTTTGCTGACGGGATGAGCATCCAGCGGGTCGATCTCGGCCAGGACCAGGGCATGGTCGCGGGCCTGCACGAAGCGTACGTGGCGGCCAACGCCGACGACCCGGGCCCCCTGGTCACCCTGCCCCGCTTCCGCATGAGCTTCGCCGCCGAACGGTCGGACCAGGGTGTGGAGATGTGGGTGGCGACCGAGGGCGGGAAGGTCACCGGCGGCTACAGCCTTGGGCTGCCGCGCCTCGACAACACGCACACCGCGTCGGTGTTCCCGCTGGTGGTGCGGCCCGAGCGGCGCGGGCGCGGACTGGGCGCCGCGCTGTTCGAGCACGCCGTGGGCCGGGCCCGCGCGCACGGCCGCCGGCTGCTGCTCACCGAGGCGCCGGCCACGGGCGTGGG
>JAEWOI010000045.1 GCA_023460935.1 Actinomycetes bacterium | reverse complement strand
CTCGCCCATCCGGCCACCCCTGGGGCGGCCCGTCCTCCCAGCCATCGCAACCTCCTACATCCGGTGTTGCGACCACCACTAGAGCCCACCCCCGAAATTACGGGGGCGTCTGTGAGTTTCGGGGGCGTCCGGCCGGGGACGGGACCGTCGGCCTGGAGCTTCGAGGGCTGCCTACGCACGTTTGCTGCCGACGCGGCCGCTGCGGGCACCGTCACGAGCCTTCCGGCAAGGGCATTAGGAGCGGACGGCGCCCCGGCGTGGGCCTTCTCGACCTGTTGCCTGCCCCAAACCGCGGTGAGAGCATGCCCAGACCACCCCGGTGCACGCCGAAGGCCCGAGTTGTGAGAGCGGCGGCTACGTGGCCGCCGCTCGGAGGGCCACCGCTGGCACCCCTCCCGGAGGAGGAACTTGATGTTCCGAAGCGCAATCCTGCCCCTTCTCTCAGCCCACAAGGCCGCCATCGCGGCCGTCACGACGCTCGCGTTGACCGCGGGGGCCGGTGTGGCCATGAGTCCGGGCGTTCCGGCCCACCAACAAGGGCGGCGTCCAGCCAAGAACGTGATCATCTTCGTCGGCGACGGCATGGGCACCTCCCACCGCAACCTGATCCGCTACGGCAACGTCGGGCCGGAGGGCACCCTCGCGATGGACTCGCTGCCGGTGGCCGGACGGTCACATACCTACCCGCACGACCCCGACGCCTTCGTCACAGACTCCGCTGCCGGCGGCACATCGTTGGCCACCGGGGTCAAGACGTACAACGGCGCCATCGGAGTCGACGAGAACGGCAAGCCGGTCACCAGCGTCCTGGAACTGGCAGCGCGGAGCGGCAAGTCCACCGGGCTGGTCACCACGGCCCAGGTGACCGACGCGACGCCGGCGTCCTTCGGCGCCCATGTCCTCGACCGCAGCCAGCAGAGCCTGATCGCCAAGCAGTTCCTGGAGAGGAGCAAGCCGCAGGTGATCCTCGGCGGCGGCGAGGACAAGTGGTACCCGGCCGGCAACCCGGGAGCCTTCCCGGACGAGCCGGCCGAGGACCCGTCCGAGAAGAGTGCAGGAACCGAGGGCAACCTCGTCGAGCGGGCCAAGCAGCTCGGCTATGAGTACGTGACGAACACCGCAGAACTGAAGGCGGCCAAGTCGCGCAAGATCCTGGGCCTGTTCGCGAACGAGGAGATGTTCCAGCAGCGGCCGGAGGGCCAGGGTGACGTCTACAACCCGACCGTCTCGCTGGCGGACATGACCTCGAAGGCGATCTCTACCCTCGCCACCGACCGCGACGGCTTCTTCCTCCTCGTCGAGGAGGAGGGCATCGACGAGATGGCCCACCAGTCCAATGCACGCCAGGTCATCAAGGCCGGCAAGAACCTCGACTCGGCGGTGGCCGTGGCCGTCCGGTACGCGAAGGCGCACCGCGACACCCTGGTGATCGTCCTGGCCGACCACGAGACCGGCAGCCTGGCCATCGAGGACGTGCCCGAGCTGCAGGACGACCCGAACTACCCCAACGAGCGCGGCGAGGGACGCACCGCAGAGGACGGGCCGTTCGACGCCCCGGGTACCGACAAGCAGTTCGTGGTGGACTGGACCACCGCCAACCACACCTCGGAGGACGTGCCGGTGACCGCCATGGGCCCCGGCAGTGAACTGTTCGCCGGCGTCTACGAGAACACCCACGTGTTCCACGCCATGGTGAAGGCGATGGGACTCAAGCGCCGCTGACCCGGCACACGCACGGAAACGACTGTCCCGCCGGCAGCAGCCGGCGGGGCAGCGTCCGGGGCACCACGGCGGCCCGGTGGATCGGCACCGCGATGGGTCGCCCCCCACCCCAACGACAGGGAGGCTCGCGATGATCACGCCCTACCTCTGCGTCACAGATGCCCGCGCGGCCATTGACTGGTACTGCAGGGTCTTCGACGGCCGCGTGACCCTTGAGCCCATCGTGATGGACGACGGCAACGTCGGGCACGCGGAGATCACCCTGGGCGGCGGCAGCCGCATCATGATGTCGGAGTCCTACCCCGACTACGGCGTCGAGCCGCCCAATCCCGCTCGGGGCGCAGCGGTGACCCTCCACCTCCGGGTCGGCGACGTGGCCGCACTCGCGGAGGCGGCCAGGGCGGCAGGAGCAACGATCGACCGCGGCCCGGACACCGACGAGCACGGCACCCGGGTCACGCTGCACGACCCGTTCGGCCACCGCTGGATGCTCAACGACCGGGATTGACCCGGCGGGCTCCCTCGCGAGCGAGGGTTCCGGGTCCTGCACGGGGCATGGCATGCAGTTCCGCCCGGACGCCGGGCGTGCGGCATCAGTCGAAGAGCCCCTGGACCATCTCGACCACAGCCGCCGCGCCCCGCGAGCTGTTGCTCAGCACCGTCGCGGTGGTGCTCGCCTTCGGGTCGTGGACCGAGCGCGCGGTGACCCCGGCGTCGTAGCCGGCCATGATGAGCTGCGGTCCGGTGGCGTGCAGCCACAGGCCGGCGGCGTAGCGCATGCCCTCCTCCGGCACGTCGCTGCGGGGCCGGATCAACTCCGCAACGAGCTCCGGCTGCACGATCCGGCCGGCGAGCAGCGCGCGCCAGAACAGGTGCAGGTCACCGACGGTGGTGTACGCACCGCCGTCCCCGTTGCCACGCACCGGAAGGTGCAGCACGTTCGTGCGGTTGCCCGCCTTCTCGAAGTAGCCCAGCGCAGCGTCGCCGGGGAGGTCGTCGGACCGCAGGAAGCCGGTGTGGGCGAGCCCCGCCGGGACGAACACCTCCCGCTGCACGAACTCGTGGAAGCCGGTTCCCGCCAGGCGTTCGATCACCAGCGCGAGCACCATGAACCCCTGGTTGCAGTAGCCGAACCGCTCACCGGGGCGGAACTTCTGCGGCCGTCCCGCCAGCATCGGCAGGAAGCCGGAGGTCTCCGCGAGCGCGTGCACGGGCACGGTCAGCACGTAGTCGGTGGGCTTCCAGTCGGCTTCCTCGTCGAGGTAGTCGCCGATCCCGGAGGTGTGGGTGAGCAGGTGCTCGATCGTCACGGCCTCGTCGATCAGCGGCAGGTCCGCACCCAGGATCGGGCGCACCGGGTCGGTGAGACGTAACCGTCCCTGCTCGACGAGGCGCAGCACCGCGAGGGCTGTGAAGGTCTTGCTGCCGCTGGCCAGGGCGAACCTGGTGCCTGGCGTGTTGGGCGCGTTCAGCGCGCGGTGCGCGAACCCGAAGCACCGCCGAAGCACCCGCTCTTCCCCCGCGTCGACCGCCACCACGCCCGTGAAGCCGGTTCCGGCCGCAGCCGCGTCCACCGCACCCTCGTCGATCCGCACGACCCAGTGTCGCACCGAGTGCGGCGTCCGGCGGTGCCGGCAGCCCGCCACGTCGGGGGCCAGGTCAGCGGGGGCGCTGGTGTGCTTCGAACCAGTCGAACAGCGCGCCGGCGAAGCCCGGAGTCAGCGCCGGGACGTGATTGCCTCCGGTGATCGTCCAGAGCGACACCTCCGCGCCGTCACGGCAGCCCGCCCAGGTGGTCTGTCGCAGGTCGTCACCGGCAAGGGCGGCATCGGCGTCCAGCCGTCCGTCGGCACGCGGTCGGCTCGAGCACTGGTCCACCCGGCGCCAGAGGGCAGCTGTCTGTTTCGCCGAGGTGTAGGGCTTGCCGGCGATCTCGCCGCCCTTGAAGTAGATCGTGTCATCGGCTGTGCCGTGCACCTGCAGCACGCTCACCGTCCGCTCGGGACTACACCGCGCAGCTGCGTCGAGAGCGCCGGCGAGGGACGCGACCGCCGCCACCTGATCGGGGTGGTCGCAGGCGAACCGGTGCGCCATGAACCCGCCGTTCGAGTGGCCGGCCAGGTAGACGCGGGAGGGGTCCAGGCCCTGGGTGGACACGACCTGGGCGATCAGTCGGCTGAGGTAGCCCGAGTCGTCGACGCCGGACCCGTGGAAGTTGCAGCACGACTCCCAGGCGTTCCAGAAGGTGTTGCCCTCGGGATCGGTCGTGCCCTGGGGCGCGAGAATCACGAAGCCACGCTGGTCGGCAAGCTCCCGCAGCCCGAAGAAGTCGATCGCTCCGGATGCCTCGCCGGTGTAGCCGTGCAGTACGACGACCAGGGCCGCGGGACTTCCCGCCGGGCGGCTCACGGGCGCATACAGGGTCGCGCGGCGACCCTCGATCTCGACGCTTCCCGGACCGGGCTCGACCGTGGTCGGGGAGGTGGCCGGCGGCGCACCCGTCTCCCGCGTGCCCGTTTCCTGCGCGCCCGGGAAGCTGCAGCCCGTGAGCACCAGGAGGCAGGCGATCAGAACGGCGCTCGTCCACCGCGCGCTCGTCATCCGCGCATCCCTGACCATGCGCCCAGTCTCGGCCCTGGAGCGCCCGGACGCGAGGCACAGCGCGGCAAGGTTACGGGCCTTCCAAGCATCGGTCAGACGGCCGCCAGCAACTCCGCGAGCGGACGGGGCACCTGGTCGAGCGGGACCGCCTCGGAAAGCAGGCGCGCATACCGCGGCTTGTTGCCGCTACGACCGCCGAAGAACCGCGCCAACTGCTGCAATGGCATCGCTCGGGCCCTCCACGAGCACGATGGTCACGCGTCCATCATGGCAACGGCGTTGGATCTGCAGGGCCTCGGGCATTGAGCGTGCGTCGGTTTCGACAAGCTCAACCAACGGTCCGGGCACAGAGGGTGGCGTCAGGCGTTGAAGCGGAACTCCACAACGTCGCCGTCGGCCATCACGTAGTCCTTGCCTTCCAGGCGCACCCGGCCGGCAGCCTTGGCCGCGTTCATCGAGCCGGCGGCCACGAGGTCGTCGAAGCTCACCACCTCCGCCTTGATGAAGCCCTTCTGGAAGTCGGTGTGGATCACCCCGGCTGCCTCCGGTGCGGTAGCGCCCTTGCGGATGGTCCAGGCCCTCGACTCCTTGGGGCCGGCGGTGAGGTAGCTCTGCAGGCCGAGGGTCTCGTAACCGACCCTGGCGAGGGTGTCCAGGCCGGGCTCGGCGATGCCCATCTCGACCAGGAACTCCCTGGCCTCCTCGGGCTCCATCTCGATCAGCTCCGACTCGATCTTGGCGTCCAGGAAGATCGCCTCCGCCGGTGCCACCAGCGCCTTCATCTGCTCGATCAGCCCGGTGTCGGTGAGCTCGTCCGAGTCGCAGTTGAACACGTAGAGGTACGGCTTGGCCGTGAGCAGGAACAGCTCCCGCAACGGCTCCAGGTCCAGGCCGGCCGCGTGCACGCCGACGCCGGAGTCGAGCGTCGCCTGCGCCTGCCTGAACGCCTCCAGCGTCGGCACGCGGTCCTTGCGGATCCGGGCCTCCTTCTCCACCCGCGGCAGCGCCTTCTCCAGCGTCTGCAGGTCGGCGAGGATCAGCTCGGTACGGATCGTCTCGATGTCGCTGCCGGGGTTCACCGCGCCGTCGACGTGGGTCACGTCCGGGTCGCGGAACACGCGGGTGACCTGGCAGATCGCGTCCGCCTCGCGGATGTTGGCGAGGAACGCGTTGCCCATGCCCTCGCCCCTGGACGCGCCCTTAACGATGCCGGCGATGTCGACGAAGCTGACCGTGGCCGGCACGATCCGCTCGGAACTGAACAGCTCGGCCAGCACCGGCAGCCGCTCGTCCGGCACGCCCACCACGCCAACGTTCGGCTCGATCGTCGCGAACGGGTAGTTCGCGGCGAGCACGTTGTTGCGGGTGAGTGCGTTGAACAGGGTGGACTTGCCCGCGTTGGGCAGCCCGACGATGCCGATGGTTAGAGCCACGTCGGCACAGCCTATCGGTCCGGGGGGTGCCACCTTCCCGGCAGGGGCCCGCGCCGCTCCACCCGGACGGGGCTGAGGTGCGGCAGGCTGGCCGGGTGACCGCAGTGATCTTCGACATCGGTGGCGTGCTGGTGAACTGGGCGCCGGAACGCGCCTTCGAGCAGGTGCTCCCGGCCGACGAGGTGGCCGCCTTCATGGAGCGGGTCGGGTTCCACGACTGGAACCGGGCGAACGACGCACTGGCCAGCATCGCCGGGTCCGAGGAAGCCCTGGTGGCCCGGTTCCCGGACGACGCCGGGGCGATCCGCGGCTACCGCGCCAACTTCCTGCACACGATCACGGAAGAAGTGCCCGGTACCGGCGCCGTGGTCGCGGAACTCCGGGCCGCGGGGGTGAGCGTGCTCGCGCTGACCAACTGGGCGGCCGACATGTTCGCGATCGCCCGGGAGCGGTTCGGCATCCTGCGCCGCTTTCCCGACATCGTCGTCTCCGGCGAGGAGGGCATCGTCAAGCCCGATCCCGCCATCTACGCCCTGGCATGCGCCCGGGCCGGGGTCGAGCCGGGCCAGGCCCTGTTCGTCGACGACGTCGCGGCGAACGTGGCCGGCGCCGAGGCCGCCGGCCTGCGCGGGTGGCGGTTCACCGATGCCGCCGCACTGCGGGCCGAACTCGTGCGCCTCGGGCTGCTCGGGCCGCGGCAACCGCTGGCCGAGCCGGCCTTCCACCTGGCCCCGCGCGCCGAGTGGGAACGCGCGCTGCGCACCGGGTCCTACCCGTGGTCGGGACGCGGCCTCACCTACCTCGGCGAGGGCTTCGTGCACCTGTCGTTCGCCGGCCAGCTCGAGCGCACCCGGCAGAGGTTCTACGCCGACCTGGCCGGCGCCGAACTGGTGCTGCTGCGGCTCGACCCCGACCCCGACCTGCCGTTCGTGGTGGAGGACGGCTTCCCGCACCTGTTCGCGCCGCTGCCCCTGGACCGGGTGGTTCAGCTGTCGGCGCCGGCGTAGAAGGCGGTCAGCGCCTCGGCCAGCCACTTCGGGTCCTGGGTGCCGCACAGCTCCCTAGCCGAGTGCATGCTGAGCAGCGGGACGCCAACGTCGACGCTCACCATGCCGAGCCGGGTGGCGGTCAGCGGCCCGATCGTGGAGCCGCACGGCACCGAGTTGTTCGAGACGAACGGCTGCGTCGGCACCCCGGCGGCACGGCAGATCCGCAGCCAGCGGGCTGCCGAGGGCGCCTCGGTGGTGTAGCGCTGGTTGGCGTTCACCTTCAGCAGCGGCCCGGCGTTGACCGCCGGCCGGTGGTCCGGATCGTGCAGCTGCGGGTAGTTCGGGTGGATCGCGTGCCCGGCGTCGGCTGAGATCACGAACGAGGCCGCCAGCGCCCGGTGCCAGCCGTCGGCGTCCCAGCCCAGCGCTTCGGCCAACCGGCGCAGCACGCTCTCCAGGAACGGCCCGGACGCACCGCTGCGGGTCGAGCTGCCGATCTCCTCGTGGTCGAAGCAGGCCAGCACCTGCACCTGTCCCGACGCCTCGGCAGCGGCCAGCGCCACCGTCCCGGCATGCACGCTGGACAGGTTGTCCAGCCTCGCGGAGGCGAGGAACTCACCGGTGACGCCGATCACGGCCGGCGCCTCGGTCACCGCGGCGAACAGGTCATGGCCGTCCAGCTCGTCCCGGTGCAACCCGAGCAGTCCTGCGACCGCGGACATCACGTCCACCGAGGCGGTGCCGAACACCGGCTTCAGGTGGCCCTGCCGGTCGAGGTGCAGGTTGTCGTTGACGCTGCGGTCCAGGTGCGGCGCCACCTGCGGGATCCGCAGCCACGGCGGGGTGGACACCAGCAGCTGCTCTCCGTCGCGGGTGACCACCCGCCCGGCCAGCCCGAACTCCCGGTCCAGCCAGGAGTTGAGCAGCGGCCCGCCGTAGACCTCCATCCCCGCCTGGGACCAGCCGAAGGCGTAGGCCGACGGCTCGGGCTTGAGCTTGAAGCCCGGCGAATCGGTGTGCGCCCCCACGATGCGGAAGCCGACCGGGCCGTCTCCGGCGGCGGGCAGCCGCCAGGCGATCACGGCCCCGTCGCGCAGCACGTAGCCGGCCGGCGCCGGCGCCCAGGCGTCCAGCTCGGCCTGCTCGCTGAAGCCGGCGGCCTGCAGCCGGGCGGCCACCTCGGCCGCCGCGTGGTAGCTGGACGGGGACGCGGAGACGAACGCGGCCAGGTCATCGATGTGTTCACGGGCGGACATGGCCCCCAGTCTGCACCTTCGACGGTGCCCGCCAGAGCGTGGCTGCGGGCAACTGTCAGTGCACACCGGCAAGATCGTGGCCATGGAGTCGCTGGGTTGGCTGGTTGTCGGCGTCGTGCTGGGGAGCGTGGTCGCCTGGACGGTGCTGCGCGCCCGCTCCGGCCGGGTCGATTCCGGGCAGGCGGCCGAGACCGAGCGCGCCCGGGCCGAGGCGGCCCAGGCCAGGGCCGAGGCCGCGCAGGCCAGAGCGGACGCCACCCAGGTGAAGTTGTCGGTAGCGCTCGCGCAGTCCGAGGCCGCCGACGCCCGCACCGAGCGGGCCGAGGCGATGGCCGAGCGCGCGGGTGCGATGGCGGAGCTCGCCGACGCCAGGGCCAGGGTGGCCGGCGCTGTGGCCGAACGGGACGCGGCGGTGCAGCGGGCAGCAGAGATCGCAGTGGACCGCGAACAGCTGCTCGCCCAGTTCAAGGTGCTCTCGGCCGAGACCGTGGAGAAGCAGGGCCGCCAGCTCGACGCCACGGCGAACCAGCGGCTGAAGGAGACCGAGCTGTTGCTGGCGCCCGTGCGGGACAGCCTGCAGCGGTTCAACGACCGGCTGACCGAGGTGGAGAAGGAACGCCAGGCCATGACCACCGACCTGCGCAACCAGGTGAGCGAGGTGCGCCTCACCGGGGAGACCCTGCGCCGGGAGACCGCGGCGCTGGTCACGGCGCTGCGCAAGCCGCAGGTCCGCGGGGCGTGGGGCGAGCTGCAACTGAAGCGCGTGGTCGAGGTCGCCGGGCTGGTGGAGCACTGCGACTTCGTGCAGCAGCAGACCACCCAGACCTCTGCCGGCGCCACCATCCGTCCCGACCTGAAGGTGACGCTGAGCGAGGGCCGGTTCGTCTACGTCGACTCGAAGGTGCCGCTGAGCGCGTTCCTGGACGCCCACGAGGCCGCCGACGACGCCGAGCGGTCCCGGCTGCTGGGCCAGTTCGCGAAGAACGTCCAGACCCACGTCGACCAGCTCTCCCGCAAGGACTACTACAAGGCCGAGGGCACCACGCCGGAGTTCGTCGTGCTGTTCCTGGCCAGCGAGGCGCTGGCGGCCGAGGCGTTCAACCAGCTGCCGTCGCTGCTGGAGTACGCCAGCGAGCGCGGCGTGATGCTGGCCACCCCGAGCTCGTTGATCGCCATGCTGAAGACCGTCGCGTTCTCGTGGCGCCAGGCAGCCCTCGCCGACTCCGCCCAGGAGGTGTTCACCCTCGGCCGGGAGCTGTACGACCGGCTCGGCACCCTCGGCAAGCACTTCGACAAGGTGGGCCGGTCGCTGACCACCGCTGTCGGGGCGTACAACGACGCGGTCGGCTCGATCGAGGGACGCGTGTTCCCGGCCGCGCGGAAGCTGCGCGACCTAAAGGTGACCGAGAAGGCGCTCTCCGCAGTGCACGCCTCGGAGGCTGCGGTGCGCCCCCTGACCAGCCCGGAGCTGGTCGAGGACGCCGCCGGCGTGCCGGCCATGATCGGCCGCGTGCGGGCAGAGGCCGACGCGCTGCTCAGCCGTCCGTTGCCGGAGCTGGAGGAGCTCGTCGCCGCCGAGGCGCCGGCCACCGACGGTCGCGCCGCCCGTCCGGCCTGACCGGCTGCGCGGCGCCTGCTCGGGCCCGCGCGTCCGCGTGCGCCACAATGTGCCGGTGACGATCGATGCCAGGGCGGTTGACGAGGCCGCCGAGCGCCTGTCGGGTGTGGTCACCCGCACCCCGCTCCAGCTGAACGAGCGGCTCAGCGCCGCCACCGGGGCGCGGGTGTGGCTGAAGCGGGAGGACCTGCAGCCCGTCAGGTCGTACAAGATCCGGGGCGCCTACAACCTGATCGCCCAACTGGACGACCGGCAGCGTGCGGCGGGGCTGGTCTGCGCGAGCGCCGGCAACCACGGCCAGGGGGTCGCCTTCGCCTGTGCCCGGCTCGGCATCCACGGCCGCATCTTCGTGCCCGCTACCACGCCGCGGCAGAAGCGCGAACGCATCCTCGCGCTCGGCGAGGGCAGGGTTGAGCTGGTGGTCACCGGCGACAGCTACGACGAGGCGGCTGCCGCAGCGCTGCTGGAGGCCGCCACCACCGGGGTGACCCTGGTGCCGGCCTTCGACGACCCGCAGACGATCATCGGCCAGGGCACGGTGGCGCGGGAGGTGGTGGAGCAGTTCGGCCGCGCGCCGGACGCGCTCGTGGTGCCGGTCGGCGGCGGCGGCATGATCGCCGGCTGCCTCACCTACCTGGCCGAACGGCACCCCGGGACCGCCGTGGTCGGCGCGGAACCGGCCGGCGCGGCGTCCATGGCTGCTGCGCTGGCCGCGGGTGGCCCGGTGGACCTCGACCGGTTGGACACCTTCGTCGACGGCGCAGCCGTCCGCCGCGCAGGGGACCTCACCTTCGGCGTCGTGCAGCGCCACCGTCCGCAACTCCACCTGGTGCCGGAGGGCCGGATCTGTTCGGAGATGCTCGCCCTCTACCAGGTCGAGGGCATCGTCACCGAGCCGGCCGGAGCGCTCGCCACCGCCTGCCTGGGCCTCTACCGTCCCGAGCCCGGCCAGGACGTCGTGGTGCTCGTCTCCGGGGGCAACAACGACGTCTCCAGGTACGCCGAGATCGTGGAGCGCTCGCTGGTCTACGAGGGTCGCAAGCACTACTTCCTGGTGAACTTCCCGCAGGAGCCCGGTGCCCTGCGGCGGTTCCTGGACGAGGTGCTCGGCCCGGACGACGACATCACCCTGTTCGAGTACGTCAAGCGCAGCAACCGCGAGACCGGGCCGGCGCTGGTGGGGATCGAACTCGGTGACCCGAACTCCCTGGGCGACCTGCTCACCAAGATGGACGCCAGCCCGATCACGTTCGAGGTGGTGGCTTCGGACAGCCCGTTCTACCGCTTCCTGGTCTGAGCCACGGCGGATTCGGTTCGGCCCCGGCTTCGGCCAAGCCCCCTGATCACCACGGGGCGCGGAGCCGTCCTACGATGCAGGCATCGCCGTTGCGGAAGGAGTGGCGATGGAGCCTGACCCGTCGGGCCCTGGGAGCGGCAACCCCCGGCCCGGCCCGGCCGAGCTGCCGGAGTCGGTGCCGCAGCCGACCCGCTGGATCGGCCGCTGGCCGTGGCGGTCCTGGTCGGGCTGGCAACGCGCCTCCGTCACCACCCAGCTGGTCACCCGGGGCCTGCTCGGTCTGGCCTCCATCACCACCGCGCTGGTGTTGGTCCTCGGCCTGGGCCCGCAGGCCTACCGGGAGCTCTTCTGGCGCCAGCTGGAGTACGACCTGCTCCGCCGACTGCACCCCGGCAACAGCCTGGCCTACCTGAAGCAGAAGCTGGGCGAGCCTGCGTTCGTGAAGCCTGCGCTGCCCGGCACCCAGCTCACCCAGCACATCTTCCCGCGCCGCGACCACCTGGTGCTGGCGGTGACCAATCCGTCAGAGGAGGCGGTGCTGGTGTCGGTCACCTCCTGCGACCCCGGGTTCTCGCCGCGGTTCACCTCACCGCTCGGTACCGAGGTGGAGCTGCAGACCCGGCCGCTTGCCGAAGCCGAACGCCCTGCCTCGCCGACGCCGGGCTGGGACGACCAGCGAACCTTGTCGTACGCGCCCTGGTCCACCGCGTCCAGCGTCGCCCAGTTGGTGGAGGAGGGTGCGGCCACCAGCAACGCCAGCCGGGGCCGCGCGTTCTACGTCGGGGTGAACGCGGCTTGCGCCGACCTCGACTCCCTCGGGTTGGGCACCGAGCCCTGGTTCGGCCCGCTGCGGGACGCGCCCGCGGTCGTGCGGGAGGCGCGGACCGGCATGGCGGCGAACTTCTACGCCGAGACGGTCGACCTGGAGGTCAGCCTGGACGAGAACGGGCAACTCGGCGTCCTCCAGGACGGGGTGCGGACGCCCGGCCTGTTCGCCAGCCCGCACCACTTCGACCTGCCGCTGGACCTGCACTCCCCCGAGGGCACGCGCCGCTTCTAGCGTGCGACCAGGGTCAGTCGCCGTCGGTCTTGCGGCGCAGGTCGCGGCGCAGTTCCGGAGGCAGGGCGAACACCAGGTTCTCCTCGGTGAGCCGCTCCTCCACCGCAGCCGGGAAGCCGCGGTCCTGCAGGTAGTCGAGCACTCCCTGCACCAGCGCGTCCGGCACCGAGGCCCCGGAGGTGACGCCTACCGACTCCACGCCCTCGAGCCACGCCGGGTCGATCTCGCCGGCGTTGTCCACCCGGTAGGAAGCCTTCGCGCCGGCCTCGAGCGCCACCTCGACGAGGCGGACGGAGTTGGACGAGTTCTGCGAACCCACCACGATCACCAGGTCGGAGTGGGCAGCGATCTGCTTGACCGCCGACTGCCGGTTCTGGGTGGCGTAGCAGATGTCGTCGCTGGGCGGGTCGATCAGCGTGGGGAACTTCTCCCGCAGCCGGCCGACCGTCTCCCAGGTCTCGTCGACGCTCAGGGTGGTCTGGCTCAACCAGGCGACCCTGGCTGGGTCGGCCACCTCGACCGACGCCACGTCGTCCGGGTGCTGGACCAGCGTGATGTGGTCGGGCGCCTCACCGGTGGTGCCCTCGACCTCCTCGTGGCCGGCGTGCCCGATCAGCAGGATCTGCATGCCCTGGCCGGCGAACCGCTTGGCCTCGTTGTGCACCTTGGTCACCAGGGGGCAGGTGGCGTCGATGGTCTTCAGCCCGCGCACCTCGGCCTCTGCGTGCACCGCGGGCGAGACCCCGTGCGCGGAGAACACCACGGTGGCGCCGGTGGGCACCTCGGCCAGCTCCTCGACGAAGATCGCGCCGCGCGCCTCCAGGTCCTCCACCACGTGGCGGTTGTGCACGATCTGCTTGCGGACGTAGACCGGCGGACCGTAGACGTCCAGCGCCTTCTCCACGGTCACCACGGCGCGGTCGACACCCGCGCAGTAACCGCGTGGCGCGGCGACCACGACTCGCTTGGCTTGGGACATGCCCGCCAGTCTACGTGGGCCCCGCCGGGGGACGGTTCCTGGCGCACCGGGGACGGTTCCTTGCACGCCGGGGACGGTTCCGAACGCCCCCACCCGCCCTCCGAGGGCCGCGCTTCGCTACGGGTAGTTCCCTTCGCTACCTGTAGTTGTCCTTCGCTACGCGTATTCGCGTAGCGAAGGGGAGTTGGTGTAGCGAAGGGGAGTTGGCGTAGCGAAGCGGGGCGGACCCTGGCGGACCAGAACCGCGCCCCACCACCACCAGGCGCGCTGGGAACCGCCCGCGGTGCGCCGGTCCCGCTAGCCTGCCGGTATGGCGTTGACCAGTTCACCGGAGCAGCCGCAGCCGCTGCGCGTTGTGGTGAACGCCACCAAGAACTGGGTCGAGCGGCTCGGGGAGGTGTGGGTCGAGGGCCAGCTGATCGAGATCAAGCGCCGCGCCGGTGTCACCCAGTTCCTCACGCTGCGGGACACCCTGGCCGAGGTGTCGGTCACGGTATCCACCTCGCTGGCCGTGCTGGACGCCGCCGGCCCGATCACGGAGGGCACCGTGGTGGCGGCGCGGGTGCGTCCTACCGTGTGGAGCAAGTCCGGCGACCTCACCTTCCAGTGCAGCGAGCTGCGGCC
This sequence comes from Actinomycetes bacterium, assembly GCA_023460935.1. GTDB lineage: Bacteria > Actinomycetota > Actinomycetes > Propionibacteriales > Propionibacteriaceae > Propionicimonas. The sequence goes on along the minus strand of JAEWOI010000045.1, from coordinate 148,468 downwards.
GTCCGGGGAGGGCCGGCTGCTCGCAGCCGTCGAGCAGCGCAAGCGAATGCTGCAGGCCGAGGGACTGTTCGACCCCGCACGCAAACGGCGCCTGCCCTTCCTGCCGCGCCGGATCGGCCTGGTCACGGGTGCCCGGAGCGCCGCCGAGCGCGACGTCCTGGAGAACGTGCGGCGGCGCTGGCCGGCCGCGGTGGTCGAGGTGCGGCATGCGCTGGTGCAGGGGCAGCAGGCGGTGGAGCAGTTGATCGACGCCATCCGGGCACTCGACCAGCAGCCCGAGGTGGACGTGATCATCGTCGCCCGCGGCGGCGGTTCGCTGGAGGACCTGCTGCCGTTCAGCGACGAGGCCCTGGCCCGGGCCGTGTTCGCCTGCCGGACGCCGGTGGTGAGTGCGATCGGCCACGAGTCCGACACCCCGATCCTCGACCTGGTCGCGGACGTGCGCGCCTCCACCCCCACCGACGCGGCCAAGCGGGTGGTGCCGGACGCAGCTGCGGAGGCGCAGCAGGTCACGGCAGCAATCACCCGCGTCCGCCAGGCGGTGGCGGCGCGAGTGGGCCAGGAGGAACGCCGGCTGGCCGAGCTGCGCAGCCGTCCCGTGCTGCTCGACCCGACCGCCTCCCTCGCCGGCCATGGCGAACGCCTGCACACCGTCCACGAGCGGCTGCGGCGGGCGGTCGGTGGCCGGCTCCGCGAGGAGGCTGTGGGGCTCACCCACACCATCGAACGCATCCGGGCCCTGTCGCCGCGGGCCACCCTGCAGCGGGGCTACGCGATCCTGGCCGACGCGGACGGCGGCACGGTGGCCAGCACAACCGACACCGGGCCCGGCGCAGCCCTCACCGCGACGCTGGCCGACGGCCGGCTCGGCCTCAACGTCACAGCAGTCGAACCGAAGGAGCAGCCTTGAGCGACCAGCCCGAACTCAGCTACGAAGCCGCCCGCGACCAGCTGGTCGAGATCGTCCGGCAGCTGGAGAGCGGCAACGTCCCACTCTCGGAGTCGATGGCGCTGTGGGAGCGCGGCGAGCAGCTGGCGAAGGTGTGCCAGACCTGGCTGGACGGAGCGAAGGCGAAGATCGAGGCGGCCCGACCGAAGGCGGACGGCGGGCAGTGACCACTGGCGTCCGCGCGCGGCTCAGCCCTGGGCGGACGGCTGGGCGCCGGCGATGTTCATCATCCAGTCGATTCCGAAGCGGTCGGTGAGCTGACCGAACCAGTCGCCCCACGGGGCGGCCTCGAGCGGCATCGTCACCTGCCCGCCCTCGGCGAGCTTGTCCCAGTAGCCCCGCAGCTCCTCGGTCTCGTCGCCGCTGAGGGAGATCGTGATCGAACTGCCCTCCCGCAGCGCCATGCTGGCCGGGGTGTCGGCGCCCATCAGCGTGAAACCGGCCGGCGTGGTGAGCTGGCCGTGCATGATCTGATCGGCCTCCTCGGGCCCGACGTCGGGCATGCTGAAGTCGGCGAACGTGGAGAGGGTCAGCTCCCCGCCGAAGACCGACTCGTAGAACTCCATCGCCTCGCGGGCGTTGCCGCGGAACGACAGGTAGGGGTTGAGCACTGCCATCGCGGTCCTCCTCGGATCGAAGCGACCAGTCTGCTCCACCCCGGACCTCCCGTCGAGAGCCCGGCGCCTGCGCGGCAGCAGGGCCGACCGGTTCCCTGCCGGATCGCGGCGGACGGTCAGTCGCGCAGCGGCGATCCCACCACGTCGAAGGTGAAGCCGCCGAACTCGCCGCTCAGCAGTGGCCGGGCCGCGGCGATGGCAGCTTGCACCTCCGGCAGGTCCAGTGAGGCCCGGTGCGCCGCCTGGTCGCGCCAAAGCTCCACGACGAAGACGGTGTCCGGCGCGTCCGGGCTGACGCCCACCTCGTACAGCAGGCAGCCCACTTCGGCCAGGGCAGCGCTGCGCCGGGTGAGGTGGCGCACCAGTTCGTCCCGCTTGCCCGGCACGGCGCCGAGGGTTCCGACGTTGGCGAAGGTCATGGCTCGCAGGCTACCCCGGGCCTCACTCCTCCAGGGTGGTGAGGTCGCCCTCGTCCTGCCCGAGGGCCCGCGCCTTCAGCACCCGCCGCATGATCTTGCCCGAGCGGGTCTTGGGCAGCTTCTCTGCGAAGTCGATGTGGTCGGGCTTGGCGATCGGCGACAGGTGGGTGGCGACGTGCTTGCGCAGCTCCTCGGCCAGGTCCTGGCTGCCTTCCTGCCCCACCCGGAGCACCACGAAGGCGTGGATGGCGTTGCCCTTCACCTCGTGCGGCAGCCCGATCGCTGCAGCTTCGGCCACCGCCGGGTGCGACACCAGCGCCGACTCGACCTCCGCTGTGCCGAGACGGTGCCCGGAGACCTTGATCACGTCGTCGGTGCGGCCGATCACCCAGAAGTAGCCGTCGGCGTCGCGCCGCGCCGAGTCCCCGGCGAGGTAGCGCCCGGGGTACTTCGACCAATAGGTGTCCAGGAACCGCTGGTCGTCGCCGTAGAGCGTGCGGGCCATCGCCGGCCAGGGGTTCTTCAGTACCAGGAACCCCTCCTCGCCGTCAGCCACCGGCGTGCCGGCCTCGTCGACGATCTCCGCTTCCTGACCGAAGAACGGCTTGCCCGCCGACCCCGGCTTCAGCGGCATCGCAGGGGTGGGACAGATCTGGAACATGCCGGTCTCGGTCTGCCACCAGGTGTCCATGATCGGGCAGCGCTCCTTGCCGATCACGCGGTGGAACCACTGCCAGGCCTCGGGGTTGATCGGCTCCCCAACCGAGCCGAGCAGGCGCAGCGAGGACAGGTCGTGGCGGTTCGGCCAGGCCTCGCCGAACCGCATCAGCGACCGGATGGCGGTCGGTGCGGTGTAGAAGGTGGTGATGCCGTAGTACTCGATCAGCTGCCACCACCGGTTGGGGTAGGGATAGGTGGGCCCGCCCTCGAACATGAACGTCGTCGCCCCGCACAGCAGTGGCCCGTACACCACGTAGGAGTGGCCGGTCACCCAGCCCGGGTCGGCCGTGCACCACCAGCGGTCCTCGTCCCGGATGTCGAAGGTGTACTTCAACGTCGTATACGTGCCCACCATGTACCCGCCGTGGGTGTGCAGGATCGCCTTCGGCTTCCCGGTGGAGCCTGAGGTGTAGAGGATGTACAGCGGGTCCTCGGCGTCCAGCTCCTCCGTGGGGCAGGGTCCGTTGGCGATCGGCAGCGCGGTCAGGTCGTGGTACCAGTGGTCGCGCAGCGGGTCCATCGTCACCTCGTGGCCGGTGCGGCGCACCACGATCACGTTCTCCACCGATGGGGAGAACCGGATGGCCTCGTCCACGATGTCCTTGAGCTTGAAGATGCCGCCGTTGACCCAGGACCCGTCGGCGGTCACCACCAGCTTCGATTCGGAGTCGTCGATGCGGTCCGAGAGCGCGTCGGCGGAGAAGCCGGCGAAGATCACCGAGTGCACCGCGCCGAGCTTGGCGCAGGCCAGCATGGCGAACACCACCTCGGGGATGCGCGGCAGGTAGATCGTCACCTTGTCGCCCTTGCCCACGCCCATCGCCTTGAAGACGTTGGCCATCTTCGTCACCTCGCGGTTGAGGCTGAAGTAGCTGAACGTCTGGTAGTCGGTGCCGTTCTCCCCCACCCAGATCAGGGCCAGCTTGTTCTTGTACGGCCCCGAGAGGTGGCGGTCGATGCAGTTGTGGACGATGTTCGTCCGGGCGCCGGTGAACCATTTGTAGAACGGGGCGTTGGAGTCGTCGAGCACCTTGTCCCAAGGCCGGTACCACTCCAGCTCTGCTGCCCGGTCGGCCCAGAAGCCGACGGGGTCGGCGGCTGCCGCTTCCCGCAGCGCCTGGTCCTCGGCCAGCGAACCGTAGCTGGGGTCGGGGTAGAACACCTCGCCGCTGAGGTCGGCCATCTGCGCCTCCGTCTCGCCGAACCGGTTTCCGGCGAGCCTAGGGCGGCGTCCGGGCGGTGCGGAACCCCCTCGCAGCACTTCCGGCACCCGTCTCGCCAACGCCGGCCAACCGTGCCTACGCTGCCGCCATGCCCAGCTACGTCGCGCTGGTCCGGGGCATCGGTCCGGGAGATCCGCGCAAGTCCAATGAGAGCCTGCGCGGGGTGCTCACCGAACTCGGCTTCGGCAACGTCCGCTCGGTGATCTCCAGCGGCAACGTGCTGTTCGAGGACGACTCGACCGACACCGAAGAACTCGGCGACCGCATCGAGGCCGCCTGGCCGCAGCTGCGCGGCTTCACCGCCACCACCGTCGTGCGCAGCCGGGACCAGCTCGTCGAGGTGCTGGCCGGCAGCCCGTTCGCCGCCCAGCCCCACGGCCCGAGCACCTACCAGCTGGTGACCTTCTTCAAGCACCCGGTGGAGCTGGGCGTCGAACTCCCCCACCGCCCGGAGAACGGTTCGTTCACCGTCGACGGCTACCGGCACGGCGCCCTGTTCAGCCTCACCGACACCACGGTGGCCAGCTCGCTGGACGTGATGGGGTGGATCGAACGCACCTTCGGCAAGGAGAACACGTCCCGCACCCCCCGGACGGTGCAGCGGATCATCGACCGGCTCGCCGGCTGACCGTGGAACCCGTGGTGCTGGGGCGGGCCGACACCCCCGCCGGCGAGATTGTCCTGCGCCGTCGTGGCGAAGCGGTGGAGCTGATCGTCAACGGAGTGTTCGCGATGGACAGCGTCGAGGTGGCCTCGGAACTGGCGCTCGCCGACGCGGCCGGCCAGCCGCCGGGGCGGGTGCTGGTCGGCGGGCTCGGCCTGGGCTATACCGTGGCCCGGTTGCTGGACGCCGGCGCCACCGAGGTGCTGGTTGCCGAACTCGCCGCTCCCCTGGTCGAGTGGGCCGAGCGCTGCCTGACCGGGCAGCTGGGCCGGGTGGCCGCTGACCCGCGGGTGCGACTGGTCACGGGTGACGTGTTCGACGCTGTCGAGACGGCCGGCCCCGGGTGGGACGCGATCCTGCTCGACGTGGACAACGGGCCGAGCTTCCTGATCCACGACCACAACCAGCGGGTCTACACCGAGCAGTTCCTCCGCCGCTGCGTGCAGCGGCTGACCCCCTCCGGGCGGCTGGTGGTGTGGTGCGAGACCGAGAGCCCGGACCTGGAGATCACCCTGCGCCGCGTGGCCGGCGGGGTAGAGCTGATCACCGTCCCGGTCACCCGACAGGGCCGCACCTTCGACTACGCCCTCTACCGCGCCCGCCAACCGCGCAGCGCTCCGGCAGGAGCGGCTCCGGGAAGGGCGACGCGTCCCGAAGCGCGCCAGCCACAAGCCCTTCCCACGGCCACGGGAGTCCGCAAGGCTCAGGCGAAGGGGTCGGCGATGCCGACGTAGACGGTTTCCAGGTACTCCTCGATGCCCTCGGCGCTGCCTTCGCGGCCGAGGCCGGACTGCTTGACCCCGCCGAACGGCGCGGCCGGGTTGGAGATCACGCCGGAGTTCAGCGCGAGCATGCCGGTCTCGATGCGCTCGGCCAGGCGAAGGCCCCGGGCGAGGTTCGAGGTGAAGGCGTAGGCGATCAGGCCGAACGGGGTGCCGTTGGCCAGGGCCACCGCCTCGTCCTCGTCGGCGAAGGACGCCACCGGCGCGACCGGGCCGAAGATCTCCTCGGTCATCACCCGCGCCTGCGCAGGTACCTGCGACAGCACGGTGGGGGCGTAGAAGTAGCCCGGACGGGCCAGCGCCTCCCCGCCGGTGAGCACCCGCGCCCCTGCACCCACCGCGTCCTGCACGAGCGAGTCGATCCGGTCCCTTGCCCCACCGTCGATCACCGGGCCGAGCTGGGTGCCGTCCGCCACGCCCGGGCCGACCTGCACCGAGCCGATCCGCCGCGCGAGCCGGGCGGCGAACTCCGCTGCGATCGGCGCCTCGGCGTAGATCCGGTTGGCCGCGGTGCACGCCTGCCCGCCGTTGCGCAGCTTGGCGTTGAAGGCGCCCTCCACCGCAGCGTCGAGGTCGGCGTCGGCGAAGACCAGCAGCGGCGCGTTGCCGCCCAGTTCCATCGAGGTGCGCAACACGTTCTCCGAGGCCTGCCGCAGCAGCACCCGGCCGACCTCCGTGGAGCCGGTGAAGGAGAGCTTGCGCAGCCTCGGGTCGGCGAACAGCGGCTCGGTGGTCGCGGCGGAACTGCTGGTGGGAACCACGTTCAGCACCCCGGCCGGCACCCCGGCCTCGGCCATCACCTTCGCGTACAGCAGCGTGGTCAGCGGCGTCAGCGCTGCCGGCTTGATCACCATCGTGCAGCCGGCCGCCAGCGCGGGCGCACTCTTCCGCGTGGCCATCGCCAGGGGGAAGTTCCACGGCGTGATCAGCAGGCACGGCCCCACCGGACGCTTGGTCACGAGCAGCCGCTGCACCCCGTCCGGCGCAATGGAGTAGCGGCCGTAGGCACGCACCGCCTCCTCGGAGAACCAGCGCAGGAACTCCGCGCCGTAGGCCACCTCACCCCGGGCCTCCGCCAGCGGCTTGCCCATCTCGAGGGTCATCACGGTGGCGAACTCCTCAGCCCTTGCGGTGATGGCCTCGAAGCCGGCGCGCAGGATCTCGGCCCGCTTCCGCGGCGCGGTCCGGGCCCAGTCCTCCTGGGCCGCGACGGCTGCGTCGAGGGCTGCCCTGGCGTCTTCGGCGGTCGCGTCGGCCACCTGCGCCAGGACGTCACCCGTGGCCGGGTCTTCCACTGCGAAGGTGGCGCCACCGGAACCGTCTCGCCACTCGCCGTCAATGAACAGTTGCGTCGGCACCGAATCTGGCAGCTTCATGCCCCCATCCTCTCCCTTCTCACCACCCCTTGCCGAGGGCACCCCCACCCGCGAGTCCCCACTCTGCGCCGGTTGACCAGACCTTGCGCCCCATCCAGGCGGCGCAAGGTCGGGGTTGGCGGCGCAAAGTGGCGGCGGGGGTCAGCCTGAAGCCTCCGCCACCGCCTCGGCCAGGACGTCCAGGGCGTCGTCCAGCTGTTCGGGCTCGATCACCAGCGGCGGCAGCAGCCGGACGACGTTTCCGTAGGTGCCGCAGGCCAGCAGCACCACCCCGCGGCGGGCACAGCCGGCCACGACGGCCCGCGCCAGCGCCGGGTCGGGCAGCTTCGAGCCGTCGGGCACGACGAGTTCCATGGCCATCATCGCGCCCCGCCCCCGTACCTCGCCGATCTGGGGATGGCGATCGGCCAGGGCGCCCAGCCGCTCGCTGATCCGCTCCCCGATGCACCGGGCCCGGCCGGCGAGGTCTTCGCTCTTCATCAGCTCGATTGCTGCAACAGCGGCAGCACAGGAGACCGGGTTGCCGCCGAAGGTGCCGCCGAGGCCCCCGGGCACGGGCGCGTCCATGATCTCCGCTCGACCGGTGAGCGCGGCCAGCGGCAGCCCGCCGGCCAGCGCCTTGGCCGTGGTGACCAGGTCGGGCACCACGCCCTCGTGCTCGCTGGCGAACCAGTCGCCCGTGCGGCAGAAGCCGGTCTGGATCTCGTCCGCGATGAACACCACCCCGTGGTCGGCGCACCACCGCGCCAGCAGTTGCAGGAACCCCGGGGCCGGCACGATGAAGCCGCCCTCGCCCTGGATCGGCTCCACCACCACCGCTGCGACGTGCTCCTCGCCCACCTGGACGTGCACGCGCGCCACGAAGTCGGCGAAGGCCTCCTCCGCGCACCGCTCCGCGCCGCCCGGCCACCGGTACGGGTAGGCCATGCCCATGCGGTAGACCTCCGGCGCGAACGGGCCGAAGCCGTCCTTGTAGGGCTGCACCTTCGCGGTCAGCGCCATGGTCAGGTTGGTCCGTCCGTGGTAGGCGTGGTCGAAGGCGACCACGGCCTGCCGTCCGGTGTGGACCCTGGCCACCTTGACGGCGTTCTCGACAGCCTCGGCGCCGGAGTTGAACAGCGCAGAGCGCTTCTCGTGGCTGCCCGGGGTGAGCTCGGCCAGCAGCTCGCACACCTCGACGTAGCCCTCGTAGGGGTTGACCATGAAGCAGGTGTGCGCGAAGCGCTGCGCCTGCTCCACCACCGCGGCCACAACGGCCGGGGAGGCGTGCCCCACCGAGGCCACCGCGATGCCGGAGCCCAGGTCGAGCAGCTGGTTGCCGTCCACGTCCACCAGCACCGCGCCCTCGCCCCGCTCGATGTAGAGCTCATTGCCAACGCTCACCGCGGACGAGACCGCGGCCCGGCGGCGGGCGGCGAGGGCCAGAGATGCCGGCCCGGGCAGCTCCGTGCGCAGCAGGCGGCGCATCAGCGGTCCTCCATCCCCCAGGCCGACCCGTAGCCGACCGGCGCCGGTCCGGCCAGCAGCTCCAGGAACGGGACGGCGTCGAACGACTCCGGTCCCCGCACCCCGGTGCCCGACCACAATCCGGTCGCCAGCAGCTCGAGGGCGACCACCGGGTTGATCGCGGTCTGCCACACCACGCACTGAGCGCCGTAGGCGGCCATCGACTCCTCGTTGTCGACCACGTGGTAGAGGTACGTGCGCCTTGGGTTGCCGTCCTTGCCGAGCCCGGTGACGTACAGGCCGGCGCAAGTCTTGCCGGTCATCCGCGGGCCGATCGTCGCCGGGTCGGGCAGGACGGCGGCCACGACGTCGCGCGGGGACACCTCCACTCCCTTCACCCGCACCGGGTCGGTGCGGTCGAGGCCGAGGGCGTGCAGCGTCCTCAGCACCCCGATGAACTCCTCGCCGAGCCCGTACTTGAAGGTGACCCGCTTCGCGTCCAGCCAGCGCGGCATCAGCAGCACCTCCTCGTGCTCCACGTTCACGCACTCCACGCCGCCGATGCCCTCGGGGAAGTCGAACACCTCCGGCTCACTGAACGGCGCCGTGGTGTACCAGCCCCTGCCCTGCTCGTAGATCACCGGCGGGTTCAGGCACTCCTCGATGGTGGTCCAGATCGAGAAGCTGGGCGCGAAGATCTCCTCGCCGGCGTCGTTGCGCACCACGAGGTTGGCGCCGTCGCGGGTGCCGAGCTCCTCGATCTCGCTGAACAGGTGGTCGGCGGCGTAGCGGGCGAACACGTCGGAGAGCCCCGGCTCCACGCCCATGCCGACCAGCGCCAGCCGGCCGGCGTCCTCCCAGGCCCCGGCCAGCTCGAACTGCTCGTCGCCGAGCTTCACCCCCACCTCGCTGTAGGGCCGCTCCGGATGGGGGCGGGAGAGGCTCATCGCCATGTCCAGGTAGTCGGCGCCGGCTGCGAAGGCCCCGTTGAACACGCTAATCACGAATCGGGGGTCGACGGCGTTGAGCACATGGGTGATGCCGTGCTCGCGGGCCAGCCCCGCAACGGACGACGCGTCGGAGGCGTCCACGCGGGCTGCGACGAACCGTCCCCGGCCGCCGGCTGCCTCGGCGGCCGCCACGGCTCGCTCGGCCCTTGCCGGGTCGTAGTCGGCCAGCACCATCAGTTCGAAGAAGTCGCGGCGCGCGGCGATCCGGGCGACCGCGTCGCCCACCCCGCCGGCTCCGACCACCAGTACGCGCATCAGGGCGCTTCCTTTCTGCTTGCTCCGAGTCGGACGCGGGCGCCGATGACCTGCCCGATGCCGACGATGGCCAGTGCGCCGAAGAACATGACCGTGCCCACAACGTTGATCTGCACCGGCGTGCCGCGCTGGGCTGCGCCCCACACGTACATCGGGAAGGTCACCGTGGTGGCTCCGGCGTTGAAGTTGGTGACGATGTAGTCGTCGAAGCTCAGTGCGAAGGCCAGCAGGGCGCCGGCGGCGATGCCGGGCGCGACCAGCGGGAAGGTCACCCGCCAGAACGCCCGGGTCGGTGTGGCGTACAGGTCGGCCGCCGCCTGCTCCAGCGCCGGGTCGAGGGAGGCGACCCTCGCCTTCACCGCGACGATGACGAACGACAGCGTGAACAGGATGTGCGCGATCAGGATCGTCAGCTGCCCGGTGGGCACGCCCATGGCGATGAAGAGGGTGAGCAGGGACGACCCCATCACCACCTCCGGGGTGGCCATCGGGAAGAACACCAGCAGGTTCGTCCCGGCCCGGCCGCGGAACCGGTAGCGCGCCAGCGCGAACGCTGCCATCGTCCCGATTCCGGTCGCAACGAGCGATGCCACCACCGCCACCCAGAGGCTCAGCCCCAGCGATTCACACAGCCCGGCGCTGGCGCACGGGTTGAGCCAGGCGTCGAGGGAGAACTCGGTCCACTCGTAGTTGTAGCGGCCCTTCGGCTTGTTGAACGAGAACAGGGTGACCACGAGGTTGGGCACCAGGATGTAGACCAGCACCGCCCAGCCCGCGATCACCACGAGGTTGCGGCGCAGCCAGGCGATCACACCAGGTCCTCCGTCCCCGCGACCCGGACGTAGCCCGCGACCAGCACCACGATCGCGATCATCAGCACGAACGACAACGCAGCGGCGATCGGGTAGTCGAGCACCCGTAGGAATTGGGCGTCGATCACCTGGCCGATCATCACGGTCTGGGTGTTGCCGAGCAGCCGGGAGTTGATGTAGTCGCCCGCCGCCGGGATGAACGTGAGCAGCGTGCCGGACACCACGCCGGGCAGGGACAGCGGCCAGATCACCCGCCAGAACGTCTGCCAGCCGTTGGCGTACAGGTCGCCTGCGGCGTCCAGCAGCCGCGGGTCCAGCCGCTCCAGGACGGTGTACAGCGGCAACACCATGAACGGCAGGAAGTTGTAGATCAGGCCGCTGATCACAGCGAACTGGGAGCCGAGCAGCGAGTCGTTCTCGGTCAGCCCCACAGCCTGCAGGAGGTTGGTCAGGCCGGTGGCGCGGAAGAAGCCGGTGACCGGGCCGGAGTCGGTGAGGATGATCTGCCAGGCCAGCGTGCGAATCAGGAAGTTGGTGAAGAACGGCGCCACCACCAGCACGAGCAGGAAGTTCTTCCACCGTCCCGAGCGGTGCGCGATGAACCAGGCCAGCGGGTAGCCCAGCAGCAGCGTGCCGAGCGTCGCCGACGCCGCGTACAGGATCGAGCGCAGGAACTGCGGCCAGTAGCGGCCCATGGCCTCGGCGTAGGTGGCGAAGTTCCAGGTGAGGGTGTAGCCGTTGTCGATGTCGCCGGTCTGCAGCGACTGGGAGGCCAGCGAGATCGTCGGCACCACGAAGAAGACCGCAAGCCACAGCAGGGCCGGCAACAGGAGCAGCAGCGGCACCAGCCCGCCGCGGCGCCGGGGCCGCGCAGCCCGGGGGGCCCCTCCGACGGCCGCCTGGGTGAGAACGGCCATCAGCCGGCCCCGGCCAGCACGAACGCCTGGTGGGGGTCCCAGCCGAGCACGACCCGCTCCCCGAGGGCCGCCCGCCGCGAACCGTCGTTGGGCTGGGTGACGGTGAGCTCCTGGCCCCACGGCATGGACACCAGGTAGGTGGTGGCCACCCCGTTGAACGATGCGTCGGTCACGGTGCCGTCCAGGCGGTTCGCCAGCTGTGCCTCGGCGCCGCCGGCCAGCAGCCGCAGCTTCTCCGGGCGGATGCCGAGTTGCAGCGGCCCTTCCCCGCCGGCGGGTAGCTGCGAGCGGTCCACCTGCAGCGCGACCCCGTGGGATTCACCAGCGGCCAGGTCGGCGGCGCCGGGGCCGGTGAGGGTGAGCGGGAGCAGGTTGGACTGGCCGAGGAAGTTGGCCACGAACGTGGTGGCCGGGCGGTCGTAGAGCTCGGCGGGAGGGCCCACCTGCTCCAGCTGGCCGGCCCGCATCACCGCGACAGTGTCGGCCATCGTCATGGCCTCCTCCTGGTCGTGGGTGACGTGGATGAACGTGATGCCGACCTCCTGCTGGATGCGCTTGAGCTCGATCTGCATCTCCCGTCGCAGCTTCAGGTCCAGGGCGCCCAGCGGCTCGTCGAGCAGCAGCACGTCTGGACGGTTCACGACGGCCCGGGCGAGCGCCACCCGTTGCTGCATGCCGCCGGACAGCTGGCGCGGCCGCTGCCTGGCCCGGTCAGCCAGTTTCACCAGTTCGAGCGCCTCCATCGCCTTCGCCCGCCAGTCGGCCACCTTGCGTTGCCGCAGGCCGAAACCGACGTTGTCCACCACGCTGAGGTGCGGGAACAGCGCGTAGCTCTGGAACACCGTGTTCACCCGCCGTTGGTAGGCGCGGGTGGTGGTGATGTCGGCCTCACCCAGCAGGATGCGGCCGGACGTCGGCTCCTCCAGCCCGGCGATCATCCGCAGGGTCGTGGTCTTCCCGCAACCGGAGGGCCCCAGCAGGGCGAAGAAGGAGCCGGCCGGCACGACCAGGTCGATCCCGGCCACGGCGACGAAGTCGTCGAAGTGTCGGGTCAGCTGCTCCAGCCGCAGGTCACCGCTGGTGGGTTGGTTCGCCATCTCAGCCGGTGATGACGGCCTGGAACTGGCGGTTGAAGGAGGTCTCCTCCTCCGCGGTCAGGCCGCGGAACACCTGGGTCCTGGCCAGCACCTCCTGGCTGGGGAAGATCAGCTCGTTGTTGGCGATGTCGGGATCGTCCTTGACGAGGATGTCCTTCACCCCGGCAACGGGCGGGATGTAGTTCACCCATTCCGCCACCGGCGCCATCACCTTGGGGTCGTAGTAGTAGTCGATCAGCCTCTCGGCGTTCTTCTTGTGCTTGGCGAGGTTGGGGATCACGAAGTTGTCCGAGAACGTCGGGATGCCGCGCTCGCCGAGGGCGTAACCCAGCTCGGGGTTGTCGGCGCGCAACTGCACCACGTCGCCGGTCCAGGCCACGCAGGCTGCGGTGTCGCCGGAGGCAAGGGGCTTGGTGTAGTCGTTGCCGGTGAAGCCCTTGATCTGGCCGGCGGCCTTGGCATCCGCGATCACGGCAAGGGCGGCTGCGAACTCCTCCTCGGTGACGGTGCCGAGGTTCTTGCCCTGCTCGATCAGCACCAGCCCCACGGTGTCCCGCATCTCGGTGAGCATCGTCACCTTGCCCTTCAGCTCCGGGTCGTGCAGCAACTGGTCGACCGTGGTGACCTTGCGTCCGCCGGTCGCCTTGGGGTTGTAGGCGATGCCGACGAAGCCCAGCTGCCAGGGCAGCGAGTAGACCCTGCCCGGGTCGAAGGCCGCGTCCTTCAGTGCCGGCTCGAGGTTGGCCAGGTTGGGGATGTTCGCGTAGTCGAGGGGTTGCACGTAACCCAGCCGGATCAGCCGCGCGACCATCCAGTCGGTGCTCACCCAGACGTCGCGGCCGGTGTCCTGGCCGCCGTCCAGCAGCGGGCGCACCTTGGCGAAGAACTCGTCGTTGTCGTTGTAGTCCTCGGTGTAGTTGACCTTGATGCCGCTCTCCTTGGTGAAGCCGGCGATCGAAGGGTGCTTGCCGTTGTCATCGACGTCGATGTACTCGGGCCAGTTCGACCAGTTCACGACCTTCTCGCTGTCGGAGAGGTCGGGAGCAGCCTGCGGCGTGGTCTTCGCCGCACTGCTCGTGCCGCCCGGGTTGCGCCCGGGCGAGCCGCAGGCTGCGAGGAAGCCGGCTGCTGCGATGCCGGCGAAGCCGCCGAGCGCAGCGCGCCGGGAGATGGCCGCCCGCGACAGGGACGGCAACAGCGGCTGGGACTGGGACCGGTTGGACATGCTGCGTGCTCCTCGGGTCGGGTCAGGATTCGATGTTGGCCATGACGTGCTTGACGCGGGTGTAGTCCTCGAACCCGTACATGGACAGGTCCTTGCCGTAGCCGCTGCGCTTGAAGCCGCCGTGCGGCATCTCGGCAACGAGCGGGATGTGGGTGTTGATCCAGACACAGCCGAAGTCGAGCTCCTTGCTCACCCGCATGGCCCGGCCGAAGTCCTTCGTCCACACGCTCGAGGCCAGGCCGTACTCCACCCCGTTGGCCCAGGCCAGCGCCTGCGCCTCGTCGCTGAAGGACTGGACGGTGATCACGGGCCCGAAGATCTCGGACTGGATCGCCTCATCCTCCTGGCGCAGGCCCGAGACCACGGTGGGCGCGTAGTAGTAGCCGGCCCCCAGGTCGTCGCGGCGGCCACCCCCGGCGGCCAGGTTCGCGTGGTCGGGCAGCCGGTCGATGAACCCGGCGACGCGCTGCAGCTGGGCAGCGTTGTTCACCGGGCCGAACAGGGCGTCGGCCGAGTCCGGTGGCCCGACGACGGTGCTGGCGGCGAACTCGGCCAGCGCAGCCGCGAGGTCGTCGTGGAGCCGTTCGTGCACCAGGACGCGGGTGGCGGCGGTGCAGTCCTGCCCGGCGTTGAAGTAGCCGGCCGTGCCAAGGCCCTCGGCAGCAGCCTCCAGGTCGGCGTCATCGAAGACGATGCAGGGCGCCTTTCCGCCCAGCTCGAGGTGCACCCGCTTCAGCCCGGCGGCAGCGCTGGCGGCCACCTCCGCACCGGCCCGGACCGAACCGGTGATCGCCACCAGGGCCGGGGTGGGGTGCTCCACCACCAGCCGTCCGGTGTCCCGGTCGCCGGTGACCACGTTGAGCGCGCCCGCCGGCAGGAACTCCGCGGCCACCTCCGCCAGCAGCAGGGTCGTCAACGGCGTGGTCTCGGCCGGCTTGAGCACCACCGTGTTGCCCGCGGCCAGCGCCGGAGCGATCTTCCAGACCGCCATCATCACCGGGTAGTTCCACGGCGTCACCTGACCCACCACGCCGATCGGTTCACGGCGGATCCAGGAGGTGTGCCCGGCCAGGTACTCCGCCGCCGCACGTCCCTCCAGCACCCGGGCCGCGCCGGCGAAGAAGCGCAACTGGTCGACCATCGGCGGGATCTCCTCGCTGGCCGTGAGCGCCAGCGGCTTGCCGGTCTGCCTGGCCTCCAGCGCCACGAACTCCTCGGCCCGGGCCTCGATGGCGTCGGCGATCCGCAGCAACGCCAGCTGCCGCTCCGCCGGTGTGGTGCGCCCCCAGGTCGTGCGGAAGGCACGCTCCGCTGCTGCGTAGGCCGCGTCGACGTCCGCAGCGCGCGAGGCCGGCGCCCGCGCGATCACCTCGGCCGTCGCCGGGTCGACCACGTCGGTGAACGCGTCCTCCTGCGGGTCCACGTACTGTCCGCCGACGAAATTCCGCAAGCCGGTAACGGCCACCATCGCCACCCCTCCGAGCGCTCCTGAGACCACAGCATCTTGCCCACAGCACGGATGGATCCGCAATCATCTTTACGCAGTTGTTACGAATATCGCAGGAATCCGGTTTGCCAACCACGGTCCTCGCAGGGCAGGATTCTCCGCATGGCAGTTGGCCGCAGCGAGGGACAGCGGGCTGTGGAGCAGCCCCGCTCGCTGGTGATCGACGAGACGAACAAGCGGATCATCGAGTTGCTGCAGCAGGACGGGCGCAAGCCGTTCGTGAGCATCGCCGCCGAGGTCGGGTTGTCCGAGGGGGCGGTGCGCCAGCGCGTCCAGCGGCTCACCGAGACCGGCGTGATGCAGATCGTCGCAGTGACCGACCCGCTGGTCGTCGGGTTCACCCGGCAGGCCATGATCGGCATCAAGACCCGCGGCGACGTGAGCCCCGTGGCCGACGCGCTGTGCGCACTGCCGGAGGTCGACTACGTGGTCACCACCGCGGGCAGTTTCGACGTCCTGGCAGAAGTGGTGTGCGAGGGCGATGCCGAGCTGCTCGACCTGCTGATGACCCGGATCCGCGCCATCCCGGGGGTCACCGACACCGAGACCTTCGTCTACCTGAAACTCAACAAGCAGCACTACGACTGGGGAACCAGATGACCACATCAGCGATCGCGCCCGTAGCCACCCCTACCGGCAAGCCGCTGGCAGAGGCCGCGCGGGACCACCTGTGGGGCCACTTCACCCGGCACTCGGTCTATGAGCCGCGGGCAGCCGGCGGTCTGGACGCGGAGATGCCGGTCATCGTCCGCGGCCTGGGCCACCGCATCTGGGACGACCGTGGCCGGTCCTACTTCGACGGGCTGGCGGGCCTGTTCACCGTCCAGGTGGGCCACGGCCGCACCCAGCTGGCCGAGGCTGCGGCGGCGCAGGCCACCGAGCTGGCCTACTTCCCGCTGTGGAGCTACGCCCACCCCAAGGCGATCGAGCTGGCCGAACGGCTGGCCGGCTACGCGCCGGAAGGGCTCAACCGGGTGTTCTTCACCACCGGCGGCGGCGAGGCCGTCGAATCTGCGTGGAAGCTCGCCAAGCAGTACTTCAAGCTGGTCGGCAAGCCGACCAAGACAAAGGTGATCTCCCGCGCCATCGCGTACCACGGCACTCCGCACGGCGCGCTCTCGATCACCGGCATCCCTTCGGCCAAGGCCCCGTTCGAGCCGCTGGTGCCCGGCGCGCACAAGGTGCCGCACACCGGCTTCTACCGCGCACCGGAGCACCTCCGCGACGACGAGTACGCGTTCGGGCAGTGGGCTGCGGACCGGATCGCCGAGGCGATCGAGTTCGAGGGCCCGGACACCGTGGCTGCGGTCTTCCTCGAGCCGGTGCAGAACTCCGGCGGGTGCTTCCCGCCGCCGCCCGGCTACTTCCAGCGCGTGCGCGAGATCTGCGACACCTACGACGTGCTGCTGGTCTCGGACGAGACGATCTGCGCGTTCGGCCGGATCGGTTCGATGTTCGCCTGCAACGACTTCGGTTACGTGCCGGACATCATCACCTGCGCGAAGGGGATGAGCAGCGGCTACTCCCCGATCGGGGCGATGATCGCTTCCGAGCGGCTGTTCGAGCCGTTCCGCTCTGGTACCAACACCTTCGCCCACGGCTACACCTTCGGGGGCCACCCGGTGTCAGCTGCCGTGGCGCTGGCCAACCTCGACCTGATGGAGGCTGAAGGGCTGAACCAGCGGGTGGCTACGCTCGCCCCGGCCTTCCGGCGCCAGCTGGACACCCTGCTGGACCTGCCGATCGTCGGCGACGTGCGCGGCGCCGGCTACTTCTACGGCATCGAGCTGGTGAAGGACAAGGCCACAAGGGAGAGCTTCGACGAGGCCGAGTCCGAGCGGCTCCTGCGGGGCTTCCTCTCCAGGGCGCTGTTCGACGCCGGCCTCTACTGCCGGGCGGACGACCGCGGGGACCCGGTGATCCAGCTCGCGCCACCATTGACCATCGGGGAGCCCGAGTTCGCCGAGATCACAGACATGTTGCGTCAGGTGCTGACCGAGGCGGCCGACCTGTTGTGACCACCGATCGGGCGCCGCGCCCAGGTCGGGGGGCGCGGGCGCGGCGCCCACTTCCCTCGGGCTGTAGCCACCACAGTCCTGCCGCCTGCAGTGCGGCGCGCCTTCCCGTCCCACTTTGCGCCGCCAAACCCGACTATGCGCCGGGTACATGCGGCGCAGGGTCTGGTTTACCGGCGCAAGGTGGAAGGGTCGGGGTGGCTGCCTCAACCACGGCGGACGGGGCCGCCGGTGGCGCTCGGCGTCCGACCTGCACTCTGCGCCGCCAAACCCGACCTTGCGCCGGGTCCATGCGGCGCAGGGTCTGGTTCACCGGCGCAAGGTGGGCGGGGCGGGGGGCCTCAGATGCCCGCGTCGGACAGCAACTCGGTGACCAGGGCGGCGATCGGTGACCGCTCGGAGCGGGTGAGCGTGACGTGGGCGAACAGCTGGTGTCCCTTCAGCTTCTCCACCACCGACACCACGCCGTCGTGCCGGCCGACCCGCAGGTTGTCCCGCTGGGCGACGTCGTGGGTGAGCACCACCCGGGAGTTCTGGCCGATCCGCGAAAGCACGGTGAGCAGCACGTTGCGCTCCAGCGACTGGGCCTCGTCCACGATCACGAAGGCGTCGTGCAGCGAGCGGCCGCGGATGTGGGTGAGCGGCAGCACCTCCAGCAGGTTCTGCGCGAGCACCTCGTCGATGACGTTCTTCGAGGCCACCGACCCCAGGGTGTCGAACACGGCCTGCCCCCAGGGCGACATCTTCTCCCCCTCGGTGCCGGGCAGGTAGCCCAGCTCCTGCCCACCGACGGCGAACAGCGGCCGGAACACGATCACCTTCGAGTGCAGCCGGCGCTCGAGCACTGCCTCCAGCCCTGCGCACAGCGCCAGTGCCGACTTGCCCGTGCCCGCGCGCCCGCCGAGGGAGACGATGCCCACCTCAGGGTCGAGCAGCAGGTCGAGCGCCACCCGTTGCTCGGCCGAGCGGCCGTGGATGCCGAACGCCTCGCGGTCCTTCACCAGCCGGACGGTCCCGTCCGGCAGCATCCGGCCGAGGGCGGAGGAGCTGGCGCCGTGCAGCACGACGCCGGTGTGGCACGGCAGGTCGACGGCCTCGGCCACCACGGCAGAGCCCGCGCCGTACAGCTCCTCGATCGTCGCGGTGGGCACGTCCAGCTCGGCCATGCCGGTCCAGCCCGAATCGGGGGTGAGCTCGTGGCGGTACTCCTCCGCGGCCAGCCCGACGGCTGAGGCCTTCACCCGCAACGGCAGGTCCTTGCTGACCAGCACCACGTCGTGGCCCTCGGCGCGGTAGCTCAGCGCGACGGCCAGGATGCGGGAGTCGTTGTCGCCCAGCCGGAAGCCCGGCGGCAACACCTCCGGGTCGGTGTGGTTCAGCTCGACGCGCAGCGTGCCCTCGGCCGCGTTCACCGGCACCGGCGCGTCCAGCCGGCCGTGGTGGATCCGCAGGTCGTCGAGGTAGCGCAGGGCTGTGCGGGCGAAGTAGCCCAGTTCGGGATGGTGGCGCTTGGCCTCCAGCTCGGTGATCACCACCACCGGCACCACGACGCTGTGCTCGGCGAAGTTGCGCAGCGCATGCGGGTCGCTGAGCAGCACCGAGGTGTCGATCACATAGGTCTTCAGCGCGAGGGCCGATTCGCGGGTGCCGGAGAAGACCGTGCGGGTGGACGTGCCGGGCATGTCGGTGCCTGTCCGGGCCGGATCGTCACCCCGTCCGGCCCACGTGTCGTGGTCAGCCGAAGGGGCTGGGCCCGGGTGCGGGCCCGCGGGTCACGCGGTGGTGACGGCGCATCGATTGCCTCCCGACGAACGGGCGGGACGCTCGTCCGTGGTCCGAGAGTAAGTCGGGACCGACGCCGTTCCGGCGCAGACACGCCGCCCGCGGGGTGTGCTCGCCGAGGTCGCACTGTTGCCGCCCCGGCCGTGCCGGGCACCGACCCCTAGACTCCTTGGCATGCCCCCCGCCCTGCCGAAACTGCCCGCAGCCCCGGTCGCCCCGGCGGCCAACCAGGTCACCGGCGACCGCTACCGGATCACCGTGCTGACACCGTCCCTGCTGCGGCTGGAGTACTCCGCCACCGGGAACTTCGAGGACCGCGCCACCCAGACGGTGCTGAACCGGGACCTCGGCGAGGTCGACTTCAAGGTGGTGCGCGACCCGTCCGGGCTCCACCTGTTCACCGACGCGCTGGTGCTGGACTACGACGAGGGCCCGTTCACCGCGTCCGGCCTGACGATCCGGCTGGCCAGCGGGCTGGGCTATCACAGCCAGTGGCGCTACGGCGTCCAGTTCAAGGCGAGCGTGTGGCAGGCGGGCAACCTCGGCGGCACCGCGCGCACCCTGGACGGCGTGGACGGGGCCGTGGAGCTGGAGGACGGCCTGGCCTCCACCACCGGCTACGCGGTGATCGACGACAGCAGCACGCTCGCACTGGCCGACGACGGCTGGGTGGCGCCACGGGTCGCCGGCAACACCGACGTGTACTTCTTCGGCTACGGCCACGACGTGGCGGCCGCCGTCCGTGACTTCTACCGGCTGACCGGGCCGCAGCCGCTGTTGCCGCGCTGGGCGCTGGGCAACTGGTGGAGCAGGTACTACGCCTACTCGGCCAAGGAGTACCAGCACCTGGTCGAACGCTTCGAGGCCGAAGGGCTGCCGTTCAGCGTCGCTGTGGTCGACATGGACTGGCACTGGGTCGACATCGACCCGCGCTACGGCCACGGCTGGACGGGCTACTCGTGGAACACCGACCTGTTCCCCGACCCGCCGGCCTTCCTCGCCTGGCTGCACGAGCACGGGCTGAAGGTGTCGCTGAACGTGCACCCGGCGGACGGCGTCCGCGCGCACGAGGACCGCTACCCCCAGATCGCCGCCCGCCTCGGGATCGACCCGGCCAGTGGCCAGCCGGTGAACTTCGACATCGCCAACCGCGACTTCCTGCAGCCCTACTTCGAGGAGTTGCACCACCCGCTGGAGGAGCAGGGGGTGGACTTCTGGTGGCTGGACTGGCAGCAGGGCTCCTACACCACGATGCCCGGGCTCGACCCCCTGTGGATGCTGAACCACTACCACTTCCTCGACTCGGGCCGGGCCGGCAAGCGACCCATCACCTTCTCCCGGTACGCCGGGCCGGGTTCGCACCGCTACCCCGTCGGCTTCTCCGGCGACAGCCTCACCACCTGGGCCAGCCTCGACTTCCAGCCCTTCTTCACCGCCACGGCAGCCAACATCGGCTACGGCTGGTGGAGCCACGACATCGGTGGCCACTGCTTCGGGGTGCGCGACGACGAACTCGCGGCCCGGTGGTTCCAGCTGGGAGTGTTCTCACCGATCAACCGGCTGCACTCCACCAAGGACGTGTTCGCAGGCAAGGAGCCGTGGAAGTACAACCCGGTTGCACGGGAGGTCATGAACGACAGCTTGCGGCTGCGGCACCGGCTGATCCCCTACCTGTACACGATGGCCGAGCGGGCGCACCGGCTGGGCGAGCCGCTGGTGCGCCCGCTCTACCACCTCGACCCCCGGCCCGAGTCGCTGGACTCACGCAACTCGTTCGCCTTCGGCAGCGAGCTGCTCGTTGCCCCGTTGACGACGCCGGCCGACCGCCGCACCACCCTGGCCCAGGCCACCACCTGGCTGCCGGCCGGGGACTGGATCGACTTCTTCACCGGCCTGCGCTACACCGGCGGCCGCACCGTGCAGCTGCACCGTCCGCTGTCGGGCTACCCGGTGCTCGCGAGGGCCGGCGGCATCGTCCCGCTCACCGGGCCGGACGACTACGGCACCGGCAATCCGGACGCGCTGGAGGTGCACGTGTTCGCCGGCGCGGACGGCGACTTCGTCCTCTACGAGGACGATGACGCCGCCGAGCCGACCGCGGTGACGACGCGGCTGGGCTACGGGCATGCCGAGGGCAGTTTCACGATCCATCCGGCCCAAGGCGCCCTCGACCTGGTACCGGCCGTCCGGCGCTACCGGTTGGTCGTGCACGGGCTGGACGACGTCGGCGCCGAGGGGCTCAGCGAGCCCGTGGGCGCTGGTCCGCTGGTCGTGGAGCTGGACGTGCCCACCGCGGCCGGCGCCGTCGTCCGGTTGACCGGGGAGCGTCGGCCGAGCGACAACCGCGTGGAGTCCCGGGTGTTCGCCCTGCTCGAGGCCGCCCAGATCGAGTACGCGACCAAGGACGCGATCTGGCGCCTGATGGACCTCACCGAACCCCTGGCCCGCCTGGCCGGCCTGCAGTCGCTGGTGCTCGAGCCCGCCCTGCACGCAGCGCTCAGCGAGCTCCTCCTCGCCGACGCCTGAGTGCCCGGCCGGCCGGGGACGGTTCCTATTCCGTGCCACAGGCCGGGGACGGTTCCTGTTTCGTTTCATCTTGGTGGACGCGGCCAGGACACGCGGGTCCGGCCCCTGACCCGGTTCCGGCGCCGTCCAGCTTCCGCCCGTGAACCCGAATGGGAACCGTCGCCTCCGGGTGAACCGGAACAGGAACCGTCCCCTCCGGTTGAACAGGAACAGGAACCGTCCCCTCCGGTTGAACCGGAACAGGAACCGTCCCCAGCTCGGTTCAGCGGCCGAAGCGGCGCTCGCGTTGGGCGTAGGAGCGCAGGGCCCGGATGAAGTCGACCTTGCGGAAGTCGGGCCACAGCGCCTCGCAGAAGTAGAACTCGCTGTGGGTCGACTGCCAGATCAGGAAGCCCGACATCCGCTGCTCGCCGGAGGTGCGGATGATCAGGTCCGGGTCGGGCTGGCCGGCTGTGTAGAGGTGCTCGGAGATGTGGTCGATCTCGAGGGTGCCGGCGAGCTCGTCCAGCGACGTGCCCTTCGCCGCCTCGCTGGCCAGCAGCGACCGGACGGCGTCCCGCAGCTCCTGGCGCCCGCCGTAGGCGATGGCGACGTTGACGTGGAGCCCTTCGCCGGTGCCGCGCTCGGCTGCGCGCAGCCGTTCCGCCATCGGCGCCGGCAGCAGGTTGAGGTCACCGACCACCTGGACGCGGTACTTCAGCGCCAGCTCGGTCACCAGCCCCTCGATCACCTGCAACAGCGGGGTGACCTCTTCGGCCTCCGACCTGGTCAGGTTGTCCGTGGACAGCACCCAGAGCGTCACCACGGGGATGCCCAGGTCGGCGCACCAGTCGACGAACTGGCGCAGCTTGTCCGCGCCGGCCTGGTAGCCCACGACCAGGGGCCCGTCCGGTGCGTTCGCCCTAGCCCAGCGGCGGTTGCCGTCCGCAAGCACCGCGACGTGCCGGGGCAGCGCCGTGCGGTCCAGCTGCGCGAGCAGCTGGGACTCGTAGGCCGAGTACAGGAAGCCGAGTGGCTGCAACCGGTTGACGGCCTCGCGCACCCGGAGCCCCAGCGACATAGCTGCACCCTACCCCCGCCCGCACGCCTCCGGACGGCAGCTGGCCCCGGATGCGGGATTGCCGCCGACACCTACCTACGCTAACGTAGGTTACCGAACCGTAGGTTGGGGGACGAGATGAGCGAGCACTTGCTGGCCGTCCCGGCGATCCCGGACAAGCCGCGGCTGCGTGGCTGGCTCCACCTGGGGATGACCCCCCTGGTGCTGGTCGGCGGCGTGCTGCTGGTGATTCTCGCCCCCAGCCTCGCGGGACGCGTCGGCAGCGCGGTCTGGCTGGCCGGCGCGCTCCTGCTGTTCGGCACCAGCGCCACCTACCACCTCGGCCGCTGGACGCCGGCCACCCTCGCCCGGCTGCGCCGCCTCGACCACGCGAACATCTTCGTGTTCATCGCCGCCACCTACACCCCGCTTGCACTGACGATGCTGCCGGCCGGCGAGGCAACCAAGCTGCTGGTGCTGATCTGGACTGTCGGTGTGGTGGGCCTGGTGGTGCGGGTGTTCTGGCACACCGCCCCGCGCTGGCTGGACGTCGCGTGCTACCTGCTCATGGGCTGGGCCGGCGTGGCCTGGCTACCGGCACTGTGGTCGGTGAGCCCGGTGGTCGTCATCCTGATCGGCCTCGGCGGCCTGGCCTACACCGTCGGCGCCCTGGTCTACGCCCGCAAGCTCCCCAACCCCTCACCGGCCTGGTTCGGCTTCCACGAGGTCTTCCACGCCTGCACGCTCGTGGCCGCGGCCTGCCACTTCGCAGCGATCGCGGTCGGCGTCCTCGCCTGACGGCCAGCCGGGGACGGTTCCTTTCGCGCCACGCGGCTGACCGGGGACGGTTCCTTTCGCGCCAGGGACCGTGCTTGCCGGAGACCGTTCCGTCCCGCGAGAACGCGGGCAACCGCTGGCGCCAAAGGAACCGTCCCCGGCGCGCCAGAATCCGGGGGGCGGCCAACGGATGGCGCAGAAGGAACCGTCCCCGGTCAGCCGGGAACCTCAGGGCGCTAGACGCGGCTCCAGAGCGCGGTGCGGAGCTCGGCAAGGTCGGACGTGGGGGCGAAGCAGACCGTCCCGCGGCAGACGTAGGCGCCGGGCTCGGTGCGCTCCTCGAAGTGGTGGGCGAACCCCTGGGTGCCGGCGGCGCCGGCGACCACAGCCGTGCCGATCGGCGCCATCCGCCAGGCGGCCCGCGCCAGCTGGTCCAGCGGGTCGTCAGCCACCACCACCGCCACTGCCGGACGCAGGCCCGTGCGGGCCTCGTCTGCCACCAGCGCGTCCAGCAGCGCCGACCCGGCGAACCTCGGCGCCTGTTCCAGCACGCCGACCAGCGTCGCCGCAGCGGCGTCGGCCCGCGCGGAGAGGGCCGGCTCGTCGGCCAGCAGTGCGACCAGCCGTAGCGCAGCGACCAGTGCCGAAGTGCCGGACGGGGTGGGGTTGTCGCTCACGTCACGGGGACGGGCGAACAGCTGCTCGGCGTCGACGGCCGCATCGTAGAAGCCGCCGTCGGGCGCATCGAACAGCTCCAGCGCCTGCTCCAGCAGCAGCTTCGCCCTGGCCAGCCACGTGCCGTCCCCGGCAGCTCCGGCGAGCCGGGCGAAGCCGAGCGCCACCGCGCCGTAGTCCTCGGCGAAGCCGGTGACCGGCGAAGGCTGCCCGGCGAGTGAGCTTCGACGCAGCCGGCCGTCGACCCAGTGGTCACGCCACAGGCACTCCGCTGCCCCCTTCGCCAGTTCCAGCCAGAGCGGCTCCCCGAAGACGGTGGCCGCCCAGACCAGGGAGTCGATCGCCCAGCCGTTCCACGATGCGACCACCTTGTCGTCGCGCGCCGGCGGGAAGCGCAGCGACCGCTCGGCCAGCAGCCTGGCCGACACCTCGGCCAGCCGGGCCGGGTCGGGGTTGCCCCGCAACTGCAGCGTGGACAGGCCGTGCTCGAAGGTGCCCTGCCGGGTGACGTGGAACACCTCTGCCGCCCATTCCCCGTCGGCCTCGCCGAGCGCGTCCGTGAGCAGGTCCGGGGTCCAGCAGTAGTAGATGCCCTCGTGCTGGCGCCCGTGGATGTCCAGGCTGTCGGCGTCCAGCGAGGAAGCGAATCCGCCGGATTCGAGCAGCAGGTCGCGTTCGAGCCAGCCGGCGATGCCGCGCACCGCCCGTTCGAACTGGGCCCGGAGGTTCGGGTCGTGGTCGGGCACCCGCCGCCAGCCGCGGGTGTAGGCGCCCAGCAGCAGCGCGTTGTCGTAGAGCATCTTCTCGAAGTGCGGCACCACCCAGGCCGCGTCCACGCTGTAGCGGGCGAAGCCGCCGCCGAGCTGGTCGTGGATGCCGCCCCGGGCCATCGCGTCCAGGGTGCGCTGCGCCACATCGAGCGAGCCTGGCTCGCCCTTCACCAGCAATGCATCGACCACCAGCGGGGCCGGGAATTTCGGCGCTGTGCCGAACCCGCCGTGCAGCGGGTCGAACTCACCGCTCAACCGGTCCAGGATCGCCCACACGTCCAGCTTGCCGCCGCTGGCGGGCACCGGCACGAACGCATCGGCCAGGTGCTGGGTGATCGCGGACGCGCTGCCGTCGGCTTCGTCCCTGCGCTGCCGCCACGCGGTGTCGATGGCCTCCAGCACTTCGGCGAACGCGGGCATCTGGCCCGACCGGACGGGCGGGTAGTAGGTGCCGGCGAAGAACGGCCGGCCGTCCGGGGTGAGGAAGACCGTCATCGGCCAGCCACCAGCCCCGGTCAGCGCCTGGGTGGCCTTCATGAACACGGCGTCCACGTCGGGACGCTCCTCGCGGTCCACCTTGATCGCGACGAAGTTCGGGTTCACCAGGGCGGCGATCTCGGGGTCTGCGAACGACTCGTGGGCCATCACATGGCACCAGTGGCAGGCGGCGTAGCCGACCGAAAGCAGGATCGGACGGTCACTGCGCCTGGCCTCGGCGAGCGCCTCCGGCCCCCATTCCCACCAGTCGATCGGATTGTCCGCGTGCATCCGCAGGTAGGGCGAGGTGGCTTCGGCAAGGCGATTCACACCCGCAGCATAGGCGCTGGTCGCTCCAGCCCCGAGGCCGGCCGTTGCCTGCGGAACAGCGCCGGCCGGTCGTGGGACGGCCTCAGTCAGTCGGCGACGACGGCTGCTGCGGCGCCGGGTCCTGCTCGAAGTCGATCCGATTGAGGTTGCGCCGCATGTTCCAGTAGAGGAAGCCGATCACGACCAGCAGCACCAGCACGAGCACCAGTGGCAGCCACGGCGGGGTGACGACGCCGGAACCTAGATCGAGTAGCTCCATGCCTGAAGGTTATCTCCCCGCAGGCCGGCGAACAGGTCCGACTCGGGTAGCTCGACCGGCACGGTCGAGCGCACCAGCTGGTAGTCCTCGGTCGGCCAGCCAGCCTGCTGGATGGGCAGCGGCACCGCGAACCAGCTGCCCTCGGGGTCGATCTGGGTGGCGTGGGCCAGCAGCGCGGCGTTGCGCACGTCGAAGTAGTCGGCGCAAGGCACGAACGTGGTCAGCCGGGCGTGCCGTTCGGCGTCCTCGGTCCAGTCGGCGAGCCACTCCGCGTAGGGGCGGCCCAGTCCCGCGTCGTGCATGGCCGCATCCAGGGCTGCGTACCGGCCACGGTGCAGGGACATGTCGTAGTACACCTTGGCCACCTGCCACGGCTCGCCGAGCCCTGGCCAGGCCGTCGGGTCCGCGGCCGCCGCGACCGCTGCCATCGACACCCGGTGGCACATGATGTGGTCGGGGTGGGGGTAGCCGCCGTTCTCGTCGTAAGTGGTCAGCACCTGGGGCCGGAACTCGCGGATCACCTTCACCAGCGGTTCAGCTGCCTGCTCCGGGTCCAGCCTGGCGAACGCGTCCAATGGCAGCTCCTCACCGGGCTCCGGCATGCCCGAGTCGACGTAGCCCAGCCACACCTGCCGGATCCCGAGGATCTCAGCGGCCCTGGCCATCTCGGCCCTGCGCAGCGCCGGCAGGGACCGCCAGTTCTCGGGGGAGTCCAGCTTCGGGTTGAGGATCGAGCCGCGTTCACCACCGGTGCAGGTCGCGACGACCACCTCCACGCCCTGCGCGACGTAGTAGGCGGTGGTCGCGGCACCCTTGCTGGACTCGTCGTCGGGGTGGGCGTGCACGTGCAGCAGTCGCAGGCTCATGCCCGACATTCTGCAAAATCCGGTCGGCCTCGCCCAAGCCGTGGCAAGAATGGAGGGGTGACCCAACCCGAGGTGGCCGCCCGGCTCGCGCGCAGGTACCCGTCCGCCCCAGCCAACCGCTGGTGGCTGCCGACGGCGATCGCGCTGGCCGTGGCGGGCGTCGCCTGGCTGGTCTGGGCAGGCGGCCACGGAGCCACGGGGCTGGTCAACGGACGGGTGGACGCCTTCGACGTCCGCTCCGACACCCTGATCGATGTGACGGTGAGCATCGAGCGGCCCGACCCGGCAAGGGGCGCGGAGTGCCTGCTGTTCGCGCAGGCGGTCTCGTTCGACCGGGTCGGCGAGACGAAGGTCACGATCGAGCCCGGCGGGGAGGCCCTGACCACCGTCGAGATCGGCCTGCGCACCTTCAAGCGGGCCACCACAGCCGTGCTGGAGGGTTGCCGCGCGACCGGGTAGCGCGTTCCGGCCGCACCCGGACGATCGGCTAGCCTGCCAGTCATGACCGAGAACCCGATCACGTGGCTCACCCAGGAGGCCTTCGACCGGCTCACCGCCGAGCTCGCCCACCTCAAGACCGAGGGACGGACGGCGGTGTCGGCCAAGATCGCCCGCGCCAGGGAAGAGGGCGACCTCAGCGAGAACGGCGGCTACCACGCCGCCCGGGAGGAACAGGGCCACCAGGAGGCACGCATCCGCCAGCTCACCGCGATGCTGGAACACGCCCAGGTCGGTGAGGCGCCCGCCGGATCGGAAGAAGTCGTCCCCGGCGTGGAGGTGACCATCTACTACGACGACGACCCGGACGACACCGACAGCTTCCTGCTCGGCTCGCGGGAACTGATGAACCTGGACGACTCGGTGGAGCTGGAGGTGTTCTCGCCGCAGTCCCCGCTCGGGGCCGCCATCCTCGGCCGCAAGGTTGGCGAGACGGTCAGCTACACCGCCCCGACCGGACGGCCGATCGAGGTGACGATCGTGGAGGTCAGGGCGTTCAGCAGCTGAACCGGGCGGGCCCGGTCAGCCCAGGCCGGCGAGCAGTTCGGCAGCCTCCGCAGGCGACAGCGCTCCGCTGGCCACCTCGCTGAGCACCTGTTCCCTGGTCATCACGGCGGTCTGTCCGGCCTCGCCGGCGAGCCCGAGTTTCATCAGCAGCGCCGTGAACCTGGCCCTGGCGGTCGGGTACGACACCCCCAGGTGCTTCTCCACCTCGCGGAGGTTGCCCCGGGAGGCGAGGAAGACCCGCAGCAGCTCGGTCTCCGCCGGCTGCAGGGAGCAGAAGTCGCAGTGGCCGAACTCGCCGGCCAGCTCCGAACCGCAGCTGCGGCAGCCGAGCCGGGTGGTGATCAGTTCACCGCCGCAGACCGGGCAGTCCGCGGGCGCCCGGTAGCGCGGTTCGGCGGTCACCGCAGCTCCTCCGCGCCGGCCTTGATGTTGGCCCAGCCCATCACCACACCGACGTCGAGGCGGGCCGAACCGTTGCCGAGCACCACCTCGTCCACCTGGCCGGAGTGCGCACCGCTCCAGCTGATCCGGCCCAGCTGGGCCTCGCCGCGGACGGTGACGTTGGAGTCGTCTGCGAGGTCGACGCTGAGCTGGCCGGACTCGACGCGCACGCGGGAGCGGCCGGTGGTGATCGATCCCTTCAGGCTCGCCGAGCCGGCCTGCACCAGCACGTCGTTGGCCTCGGCCACGCCGGCCAGGTCGGCCCCGCCAGCGGTCACCCGCACCTTGCCGAGGTAGGGCAGGTCGGTGCAGTTCAGGTGGCCGGCCGTCACCTCGACGTCGACGATGATCGCCGGGTTGATCCGCAGGTAGAGCTCCTTGCCCAGGCCGAGCGCCCGGATGTCGTCGAGGTTGCGCGGCGGGCGCAGGATGCTGAAGCCGTCGAGGGTGGGCCCGAAGTCGCCGTCGCTGGTGACCTCCAGCACCGAGCCGTTGCGCCGCAGCACGTGCGGCCCTTCTGCCGAAAGCGTGGCGACCCCCGGGTCGCCGACGATCCGCACCCGCCGGCCGACGGCGCGCACCGAGATCCGGTCCACACCCTTGCTGCCGGTCGGACGGCGGCGGCCGGTGGCCGGCCCGGCGGCCTCGGCCTCCGGGTCGGGCTGGCCGAACACCTCCCTGGCGTACGGGGAGTACTGGCGCCGCGAGGGCTCCTCACCGAGTTCCTCATTGGTCGGCTCGACCGGTGTGGGCTCGGGCACGGGCTCAGCAGCGGCCTTGAGTTCGTCGATCCGGCGCGCAGCCTCCGAGGCGTCGATGCGGCCAGCGGCCAGGTCCTCGAGGATCGGCCCAAGATCAGGTGTGGTCATGCCCCAATGATAGACCCGGCTTTACAGAAACGAAAGCAGCGCTTTCTATTCTGTAACCTCAACTTCTGGCTGGCTCTCGAACCGGGACGGGTCCAGGCCACGCAGGAAGGCCACCGAGAACGCCAGTACCGGGATCACCAGCAGCGCGCCGACGATGCCGGCCAGGGTGGCACCCACCGCCAGCCCGAGCAAGACGGCCAGCGGGTGCAGCGACACCGCCCGTCCGAGCAGGATCGGCTGCAGGAAGTGTCCCTCCATCTGCATCACAAAGACCGTGATGGCGAGCATGATCAGCGCGCTCACCGGGCCGTGGGTGACCAGGGCCAGGAAACACGCCACGGTGCCGGAGATCACCGCGCCCACCACCGGGACGAAGCAGACGACGAAGGTCAGCGCGAACAGCGCCCAGGCCATCGGCAGCTGCAGGGCGAGGGCACCGATCAGGATTCCGACGGCGTCCACCAGCGCCACCAGCACCTGGGCCCGCATGTAGGCGACCAGGGAGGCCCAGCCGCGCTCGGCCGCGCGCCCGGTGGCGGGCTGGTAGTGGCGCGGCAGGATCGTGGTGGCCGAGTGCCACAGCCGGCGGCCGGAGGCGAGGAAGAAGAACGTGGCGATCAGTGCGATCGCCAGCCCGGCGAAGAAGTGCCCGACGCCCACGCCGGCCCGTCCCGCGAGCGCCGCGAGTTCGGCCTGGGAGCTGCTCACCCACTCGGTGACCTGGGTGACGTAGCCGTCGAGCTGGGCCTGGTCGATGTGCAGCGGCCCCTCCGCCAGCCAGGTGAGCAGGACGGCGAACCCGGCCACCGCCTGCTGCCACAGGTCGGGCCACTCGCGCACGACCTGGGTGCCGATGGCTGCGAACACCCCGCCCACGACCAGCGCCATTCCCAGCAGGCTGCCGGCCGCGGCCAGCGCCGGCGGCCACTTCCAGCTCCGCAGGACGTGGTTCAGCGGGGTGAGCAGGGCGGTGAGAAGGAAAGCCACCGCTACCGGCACCGACACCGCAGAGAAGTAGGTCAGCAACCACCAGAGCAGGGCCAGCGCCGCGGCGATCGCCAGCCCGCGCCAGGCCCACTCGGACGCGGTGACGACGCCTTGGGGGACGCGGGCGCCGGGGGCGCCCGCCCGGCGGGGTCGAGGGGTCAGCACGGCCACACTGTAACCAGCGCGGCCCGGGTTCACTCCGATTGAGGCCTGCCAACTTGTGGAGCACCTGCAAGGGGGTGGGCCCGTTTCCCGCCGCTAGGGTGACGGGCGTGACGAAGCCGCTGGCCGAACTGGTTGCCCCGGACTGGGCGGAGGCGCTGGCGCCGGTGGCCGGCCGGATCGCCGCCATCGGCAACTTCCTGCGGGCTGAACTGGCCGCGGGCCGGGACTACCTGCCGGCCGGGGAGCACGTGCTGCGGGCCTTCTCCCGGCCCATGGCCGACGTCCGGGTGCTGGTGGTCGGCCAGGACCCCTACCCCACCCGAGGACACCCGGTCGGGCTGTCGTTCTCGGTGGCCCCCCATGTGCGACCGCTGCCGCGGAGCCTGGTCAACATCTACGCCGAACTGGAGGCCGACCTCGGCATCCGCCCCGCGGCCTCGGGCGACCTCAGCCCGTGGTTCCACCAGGGCGTGCTGCTGCTCAACCGCGTGCTGACGGTACGGCCGGGCGCCTCCGGTTCGCACCGCGGCAAGGGCTGGGAGGAGGTCACCGAGTGCGCCATCGACGCCCTCGTCGGCCGGGGTGGCCCGCTGGTGGCCGTGCTGTGGGGCCGCGACGCCCAATCCCTGGCGCCGCGCCTGCGCGACCTGCCCAAGGTGGCCTCGGCCCACCCGTCCCCGATGTCGGCCCACGCCGGGTTCTTCGGCTCCCGCCCGTTCAGCCGGGTGAATGCGCTGCTGGAGGCGCAGGGAGCAACCCCCATCGACTGGCGCCTCGCCTGAGGCTGCGGAACATCGGCAGGGCTGAAACGGTTGGAGAGGGCATGTGGTTGACGAAGTCGAAGCTGGTCGAACCCGAGTCCGCGCTGCCCGGCAGGGAGCGTGAGGTACTCACCCCCGGGACCGCCTTCCACGAGGTGCTGGGCACGCGCATCGACCAGGTCCCGCCGGGCGCGCAGGTCGCCTACTTCGCGCTCGGCTGCTTCTGGGGCGCGGAGAAGCTGTTCTGGCAGCTGGACGGGGTGATCACCACAGCTGTGGGCTACCAGGGCGGCTACACCCCCAACCCCACCTACGAGGAGGTCTGCTCCGGCCGGACGGCGCACGCCGAGGCGGTGAAGGTGGTCTTCGACCCCGAACGGATTTCCTACGAAGCGCTGCTGAGGGTGTTCCTCGAGAACCACGACCCCACGCAGGGCATGCGCCAGGGCAACGACCACGGCACCCAGTACCGCTCGGCGGTCTACGTGACGGGCCCGGAGCAGGAAGCTGCGGCCAGAGCGGCGATCGAGGGCTACCAGCCCAAGCTGAGCCAGGCCGGCTACGGCCTGATCACCACCGAGGTGGTGCCCGCCGGCCCGTTCTACTACGCCGAGCGGTACCACCAGCAGTACCTGGAGAAGAACCCCAACGGCTACTGCCCCATCCACGCCACCGGGGTCACCTGCGGCTGAGCCGCCACCGGCGCAACGCTCTCCGGCACGAGTGGGCAGTTGTGAGGAAATGCGTTGGCTGCGGCTGGGTCGCGGGCTAGCCTGCCCGGCATGTGCCGCAACATCCACACCCTGCACAACTTCGAGCCGCCGGCGACAGCGGACGAGGTGCACGCCGCCGCCCTGCAGTACGTGCGGAAGGTGGCCGGCACCACCAAGCCGTCCAAGGCGAACCAGGCAGCCTTCGATGAGGCTGTCGAGGCGGTGGCCCACGCCACCAGGCACCTGCTGGAGCACCTGACCACGGCCGCGCCGCCGCGCAACCGCGAGGTAGAGGCAGCCAAGGCCCGGGCTCGGGCAGCCACCAGGTACGCGGTCAGCGCCTGAGGCGCCACCCACCGCCACCCGGGCGGCGGCGTGGTTCGGGCTGGGCGAGGTCCTGGCCCGCGGCGTTGCGGGCCAGGACCCGAACGATCAGCCGGCGGCTGCGACCAGCTTGTCCAGCGCCAGCTCCCACTTGCGGGTGAGCGCGTTGGAGTCGAAGTAGGTCGGGATGTGCTCGTGCCTGATCTCGACGGTGGTCGCCGCCTCGCCGGCGGGGCTCAGGTGCACGTCGACCACGGTCTTGGGTGCCTCTTCTGCGGCGTGCCAGCTGAAGCGGATCTGCTCCAGCGGGTGGTAGGAGCGGATGACGCCGTAGGTGCCGTCCGCAGCGTGCCAGCTGTCGCCCTTGTCGCCGAGTTCGCCGCCGACCCCGAGCAGGGCCTCGGCACCCTCACGGGTGACCAGCAGTTTCCAGATCTCCTTGACAGGTTGGGACACCGACCGGCTGACAGTGACGGTGGTGTCCACAGGGTTCACGAGAGTGTCGCCCTGGCTCTGTTCGTTCATGTGAAACCTCGTTCCACTCAGTGGTTCGAACCGGCCCCACCCGGGGTCGATTACCGACACCCTACTCAGGATCAGGGGCGGTGGAAGAGGGTTCGCGGAACGCTCTCGTGGCAGGTTTTCCGCCCCTCCAGCGTGTCGCTCCCGAAGCCGGCGGGACCCGCCCGATAGACATGTCCCAAGGCCGGACCAAGTATGAGGTGGTCCGGCTTTCAGCTTCTGTCGCGGTGGCGCCCGGGACGGAAGGGACGCCGGGGAACGGATGGGACGGCGCCGTCGGCGATGCGCGCAAATTCTTTCCGGAACCGCTTGCGGGCGGACTCCGTCGGGAGTACAAATGTCCTACGCCGATCACGGAGCCGCTCCCGAGAGGGAGACCGGAAACCGGGTCAGCGGACGGACAGCAATCGTGGTCCTGATCCTGGCGGAGCGATCCGCCGGAGCCCCCGGGACGGGGGGTGGGCCAGCCGGGCTGCCGGGTTCGGGAGGCGTCCAGCCCCGGACGAACCTGAAGGCCGGACCAACTCATACTTGGTCCGGCCTTCGCCCTTTACCCACCAACACCACCTCCCCCGCGTTCGGACCGTGCCGGTAAGGTCGGACAAACACGAAACTCAGGCGGAGGTGGGCGGGTGCTGTTGGCGCTGATCACAGCTCACCTGGTGTGGTCTGTGGCAGCCCCGATGTTCACCCGCCTGCTCGGCCAGCGCGCGTTCTGGGTGGCCGCGCTGGCTCCGGCGGCAGCCTTCGGGTGGCTGCTGGCCGTGGCGCCCCAGGTGCTGGCCGGGCAGCCGTACACCGAGGCCGTCTGGTGGATTCCGGAGCTGGGGGTGGCGGTCAGCTTCCACCTCGGCCTCGTGCAGTGGGTGCTGGCGATGATCGTCACCGGTATCGGGGTGCTGGTGCTGGTCTACTGCCGCTGGTACTTCGCCGACGAAGCACCGCAGACCCGCGTTGTGGGCCTGCTGACAGCGTTCTGCGCGGCGATGATCGGGCTGGTCACCGCGGACGACCTGATCGCGATCTACGTCTTCTGGGAAGCCACCACCGTCCTGTCGTACCTGCTGATCGGGCACGACCCCACCCGGCGGGCCAACCGGTCTGCCGCACTCACCGCCCTGATCGTCACCACCACCGGTGGGCTGGCGATGCTGGTCGGCTTCCTCGCCCTCGGCCAGGCCGCCGGCACCTTCAGCCTCGCCGCGATCCTGGCAGCTCCCCCGTCCGGGCCGGTCGTCACGGCGGCAGCGCTGCTGGTCCTGGTCGGCGCGCTCAGCAAGTCGGCACTGGTCCCGTTCCACTTCTGGCTACCCGGTGCGATGGCCGCACCCACCCCGATCTCGGCCTACCTGCACGCCGCCGCCATGGTGAAGGCCGGGGTGTACCTGGTCGCTGTGCTCGCCCCGGTGCTGGCAGCGGAACCGGGGTGGCGGCCCGCGGTGTGGGTGCTGGGCGCGCTCACCCTGTTCCTCGGCGGCTGGCGGGCCCTCCGCCAGGACGACCTCAAACTCCTGCTCGCCTACGGCACGGTCAGCCAGCTGGGGTTCATGATCCTGCTGCTGGGCACCGGCACCAGGGCGGCGGCCCTCGGCGGGCTGGCGATGGTGGTGGCCCACGCCCTGTTCAAGGCAACCCTGTTCCTGGTGGTCGGCATCGTCGACCACTCCGCCGGCACCAGGCAGCTCAGCCAGCTCAGCGGGTTGTACCGCAGGCTGCCGGTCACGGCCACCGTGGCTGCGCTGGCGACGGCCTCCATGGCCGGCGTGCCACCGACCCTCGGCTTCATCGCCAAGGAGGTCGGCCTGGAAGGCCTGGCCAACCTCACGCTCGCCGGCGACGGCACCGGCATCGCGCCGGTGCCGGCCTGGGCGCTGTTCGGCGTGGTGGTGCTGGGCTCTGCGGTCACCGTCGCGTACTCGCTGCGCTTCTGGTGGGGCGCGTTCGCCAGCAAGCCGGGCGTGCCGGAGTCCGCGGCCCACCAGCCGGCCAGGACCGCTGTCGTGGCCCCTGCCTTGCTGGGCCTGGGCGGGCTCGTCGCCGGCTTCCTCGGCGAGCAGCTCACCGCACTGCTGCAGCCGTACGCCGAATCCCTGCCGCTGGGCGAACCCAGCCACGGCCTGAAGCTCATCCCCGCCCCGGGAGTGCCGCTGTACGCCTCAGCGGCGGCCATCCTCGCCGGCGCCGTGCTCTTCTGGCAGCGGGAGCGGATCGCGAAGGTGCAGCAGACGTTCCCGCAGGTCGTCGGCGCCGCCGACTTCTACCGCAACACCATGCGCAGCATCGACCGGCTGGCCGTGGAGGTGACCAACCTCACCCAGAGCGGCTCGCTCGCCCGCTACGTCGGCACCATCCTGGCCGTGCTCACCGCAGCGCTGTTCTTCACGCTGTCCGGCGTCCGCGACTGGCCGGAGGTGAGGCTGGCCGACAACCCCGGGCAGGTGGTCGTCGCGGTGCTGGTGGTGGTCGCAGCGGTGCTGGTCGCCACCTCCCGCGGCCGGCTGCGCGCGATCCTGCTGCTGGGCGTGACCGGCTACGGCACGGCCGCGCTGTTCCTCCTCCACGGCGCACCCGACCTGGCCCTCACCCAGGTGCTGGTCGAGACCGTCTCGCTGCTGGTGTTCCTGCTGGTGCTGCGCAAGCTGCCCAAGTACTTCACCGACCGGCCGCTGCGTTCCAGCCGGTGGTGGCGCATCGTGATCTCCGCCGGCACCGGCCTGGCGATCAGCCTGGTCGCGCTGCTCACCCTCGGCTCCCGGACGGCGACACCGGTCTCGGAGCCGTACCACGAGACGGCCAAGGGCTTCGGCTACGGCAACAACATCGTCAACGTGGTGCTGGTCGACACCCGGGCCTGGGACACGATCGGGGAGATCGCTGTGCTCAGCATCGCCGCCACCGGGGTGGCCAGCCTGATCTTCCTGCGCGGACGGGCGCGTCCGCTGCAGCGCGCGAAGGTGCACGCCGACGGCCCGACCAGGGGCTGGCTGCAAGGCAGCAGGTCCTTGCCGGCCGCCCAGCGCTCCCTGATCTTCGAGGTGGTCACCAGGCTGTTGTTCCCGGTGATGATCATGGTCTCGATCTACCTGCTGGTGGCCGGCCACAACCTCCCCGGCGGCGGCTTCGCCGGCGGGCTGGTGGCCGGAACGGCGCTGCTCGTGCGCTACCTGGCCGGCGGCCGCTCCGAACTGGACGAGGCACTGCCACTGCCGGCTGGCGTCGTGCTGGGCAGCGGGCTGCTGTTGTCTGTGCTCACCGCTGTCGCCCCGCTGGCCGTGGGCGGGCTGATCTTCCAGAGCTACGACGTGCACATCCGCATCCCCGGCTGGGAGTACCTGGCCACGCCGTGGGGACAGTGGACCCTGCTGGGCGACATCCACCTGGTCTCCTCCACCGCCTTCGACGTCGGCGTCTACCTCGTGGTGCTCGGCATGATGCTCGACCTGGGCCGCAGCCTGGGCAGCGGCATCGACCTCCACGCCCGCGAGGAGCTGACGCCGGCGCCAGAGCCCAACTCCAACCGTGCGATCCCCGGCCGGAGGTGGGTGTGATGCCGGCCAACCTCACCCTCGCCCTCGTCGCCGGCGTGCTCATCGCGTGCGGCCTGTACCTGATCACCGAGCGATCGCTCTCGCGGATCCTGGTCGGGGTGGTGCTGGCCAGCAACGGGATCAGCGCGCTGTTCCTGCTGGCCTCGGGGCCCGCCGGCGGCCCGCCGATCATCGGGCTCACCCCGAAGGCCGAGATGAGCGACCCGCTGCCGCAGGCGATGGTGCTCACCGCGATCGTGATCACGCTCAGCGTGGCAGCCTTCGTGATGACCATGGCCTACCGCAGCTTCCAGATCCACGGCCACGACGAGGTCGCCGACGACGCAGAGGACGCCCGGCTCGCCGCCCGCGCCAAGGCAGACCAGACCTCCGGCAGCTACGAGGAACTCGGCTTCTCCGACACCGGTGAGGACGTGGTGAGCGAATGAACAACCTGCTCGCCGTTCCCGTCCTGCTCAGCCTCCTCGGCGCGGCAGCAACGTTCCTCGGCGGCCGGAATGCCGCCTTCCAGCGTGCGGTCTCGGTGACCGCGGTCGCAGCGGTGTGCGTGGTCGCGGGGGTGCTGGTCTGGTACACCGACACCGCACCGCTGGTGCTCTGGGTGGGTGACTGGCCGGAGCCGCTCGGCATCGTGCTGGTCGCCGACCGGTTGTCGGCCCTGATGCTGCTGGTGGCAGCGCTGGTGTCGCTGGCGGTGCTGGTGTACTCCACCGGGCAGGACGCGGACGAGATGCGTCGGGAGACCCCCGTTTCGATCTTCCACCCCACCTTCCTGCTGCTGGTGGCCGGCGTCTCCAACGCGTTCCTCGCCGGTGACCTGTTCAACCTCTTCGTGAGCTTCGAGCTGCTGCTGTTCGCGTCCTATGTGCTGCTGACCATGGGCGGCACGCCGGACCGCATCCGGGCCGGGAGCGTCTACGTCGTGGTGAACCTCGTTTCGTCCGCGCTGTTCCTGGTGGCGCTGGCCACCACCTACGCAGCCACGGGGACGGTCAATCTCGCCCAGCTCGCTGTGCGGCTCGGCGAACTGCCGCCGGAGGTGCGGGGCGTGCTGCAGGTGATGCTGCTCGCCGTGTTCGCGATCAAGGCTGCCGTGTTCCCGCTCTCGGCCTGGCTGCCGCACTCCTACCCGACCGCGCCTGCGCCGGTGACCGCGGTGTTCGCCGGCCTGCTCACCAAGGTCGGGGTCTACGCGATGATCCGCACGCAGACGCTGCTGTTCCCCCAGGAGTCGCTGAGCGCCCTGCTCGGGGTGGCCGGCATCGCCACCATGGTCATCGGCATCCTGGGCGCGGTGGCCCAGTCGGAGATCAAGCGGATGCTGTCGTTCACGCTGGTCAGCCACATCGGCTACATGGTCTTCGGGATCTCGCTCGCGGGCGTGGACGCGCTGGCCGGTTCGATCTTCTACGCAGCTCACCACATCACCATCCAGGGCACGCTGTTCCTCGTGGCGGGCATGATCGAACGCGTGGGCGGCACGACGTCACTCGACCGCCTTGGCGGCCTGGCCAGGATCTCGCCGGTACTCGGCGCGTTGTTCCTCGTCCCGGCGATGAACCTGGCCGGCATCCCGCCGCTGTCGGGCTTCGTTGCCAAGCTCGCCCTGCTGGTGGCCGGCGTGGAGGTGGGGACGCCGATGGCGTGGGCACTGGTCGCCGCCGGCGTACTCACCTCGCTGCTCACCCTCTACGCCATGGCGAAGGTGTGGAACCGCGCGTTCTGGGGCGTGGCCAGCGACCGGGTGCTGGCCAACGCCGCCCGGTACGAGCGTCCCGAGCGCGGCCGGCTGCTGCCCTTCCTGATGGTCGGGTCCACCCTCGGCCTGGTCGTGCTCACCCTGGTCTTCACGTTCGCAGCCGGCCCGATGTACGCCTACGTCCACCGCTCGGCCGCTGCGCTGTTCGACCGCAGCTACATCGCCGCGGTGCTGGGAGGTGGTTGATGATCAGCACCAGCCGCCGGCTGCGGTTCCGGTTCCAGGGCCGGGCGGTCCTGCTCCTCACCCTGTTCTGGGTGATGCTGTGGGGCGAGGCCTCGCTGCTCAACATCCTCTATGGCGCCCTGCTGGGCTGGGTGATCAGCGTGGTGTTCTGGCTGGCCCCGATCCGCTACTACGGCAGGGTCCACCCCTGGCGGGTGGTGGTGCTGGTGGTGCTGCAGCTGCGTGACCTGGCCGTGGCGTCCGCGCAGCTGGCGCTGGTCGCCTTCCGGCCCCGGGTGCAGCTGAAGCCCGGGATCGTGAAAGTGGCGCTGCGCAGCAACAGTGACCTGTACCAGGTGGCGGTGGCCCAGCTGATCTCGATCGTGCCGGGCACCCTGGTGGTGGAGACCCCGCGCCACCCGAGGCTGCTGTACCTGCACATCTTCGACCTGCCGGACGAGGCAGCGGTCGAGTACCAGCGCAAGCACGCCCTGGCCATCGAGGAGCGGTTCGTGCGTGCCTTCGGCACGGCCGCCGACATCGAGGCGGTGAGCCGATGATCGTGCTGCTCGTGGTAACCGGGGCCATGCTCGCCGCCGCGGTCTGCCTCAGCCTGTGGCGGATGGTCGTCGGGCCCACCCCCCTGGACCGGATCATCAGCTCCGACGTGATCGTCGCGATCGTGATCGCGGCGGTCGGGCTGTACTCGGTGGCCACCGGCAACAGCACCGGCCTGCCGATCCTGCTCGGCCTCTGCCTGATCGGCTTCACCGGTGCCGTCGGGGTCGCCCGGCTGATCTCGTCCTCGGCCGGTGTGCAGCGCCTGTTCGACCGCCGCCGGGCCATGGACAGTGAGGACGGCGATGACTCCTGAACTGGTTCTCGACTACGCCGGTGCCGTGTGCCTGGCCATCGGCGCCTTCTTCTGCCTTGCCGCGGCCGTCGGCTTGGTCCGCTTCCCCGACCCCCTCACCCGGATGCACGCCGCGACGAAGCCGTCGGTGTTCGGACTGCTGCTGGTGCTGGCCGGCGTTGCCCTGAGCCTGCGGGACGCGAAAGTCGTCACACTGCTGCTGCTGGCCGTGCTGCTGCAGGTGATGACCGCGCCTGTCTCCGGGCACCTGGTCAGCCGCAACGCCCACCGCACCGGCCAGTGGGACGCCGAGCACGCCGCGCTGGACGAGCTCAGCGACGACCAGGCCGCAGCCGCCAGCCAGCCCGGTGTCCCCGAGCCCCTCGACCCGGCCGGGCCGCCGACCCTCGGCGAGCCGAAGGCCTAGCCCCGACCGCGGTCCCGGTCACCACTCGTGGCGTCCGGGCACTGTGCGCGGGCTGCGCCGGTAGGCCGACACGGTGGGGTCGCCGGCTGCCCAGAACCGCCACTGCCGCCCGTGCGCGACGCTGACGCCCACCCGTGGCCCGGAGGCCAGCGGCAACCGCTCCCCCTCGTGGAGCGCCAGCCCGTCGGTGCCGAACCGGCGGCCGGAGTCGTCAAGGGTCCAGCCGAGCGCCCGGCCGAGGTTGCCCGGCCCCCGGGCCAGGGCTACGTCCGCGACCCCCGGACGGCGGGCCCGGGCCTCGTCGATGCCGGCCACCACCCGTCCGGCCCGCAGCAGCACGGCAGAACCGGTGCCGGCCGGGCCACAGACAACGTTCCCGCAGATGTGCAGCCCGTGGGAGAGGTAGCAGTAGAGGGTGCCCGGCGGACCGAACAGGTCACGGGTGCGGGGCCGCGGCCCGGGATAGGCGTGCGCGGCCGGGTCGTCGGCCCCGGCGTAGGCCTCGACCTCGGTCAGCTGCAGCGTCACGGGGCCGGCCGTGACCAGCGCGCCGACCAGCAGCGGCGCCAGCTCCAGCGGGCCAAGGGTCACATCGAGCACGGGTAAAGTCTGCCCACCCCCGGCCCGCGCTAACCTCGTCCCGTGAACTGCCGTCGGCCCGCCGTCCTCGCGCTGGCCGCGGTGTTCGTCCTGCTGCTGGCCGGCTGCGTCTTCCCCGGCGCCCGCCAGACCCCCACCACCAGCCCCACCGGCCGGGACTTCACCGTGCCGGGCGCCGCGGCCGCCATGGTGCAGCAGCTCCTGGCCAGGGCCGGCCACCGGCAGGCGCTGATGGTGGAGGTCACCACCGGCACCGTGCAGGTGAGCGTCCTGACCACCGACCACAAGCCCGTCACCTGGGCCTACCGAGAGGGCGAGATCGAAGAGGTGCCGAGCGACCTGGCCTACGTCGACCAGGCCACCTTCGACGTATCCGAGTTCAACCTCTCCGACGTCGGCGGGCTGTTCCGCGCAGCCGCCAGCATGTCGGGATCGGAGGAGAACCAGAGCCTCACGATTGTCGACTACTCCGCTGGCGAGGTGATGATGTCGGTCTCCACGGTGCCGGAGTCCCGCACGGTGTTCTTCAACCCGGACGGCAGCCTGCTCGAGCAACTGAACTTCGACGCCCCCGGGGGCATCGCGCGCGGCATCGAGGCGATCACGGGCTACCGGACGATGGTGTACTCCCTCACCGTCGATTCCGTCCAGGGTGCGTGGGTGGAGTATCCCGGCGAGGACGAGAAGGTGATCCGGCGCACCCGGACGGCGAAGGTGCCGGTGACGACCAACGTCCGCGCCGAGACCGTGGACCTGCCGCTGATCAGCGCGGCGCGGGTTGACCCTGAGGTGATCTGGCGGGTGCTGGACTCCGTACGCGGCACCCCCGACGTGCCGGAGGACGCCCCGTGGAACGTCGTCGCCGACGACCGGGATCGCGTCGGCCTGCCCCGGCTGCACTTCACGATCGGCCCCAAGACCCTGGTCACCGACGTGGCCGGCAACCTGGTCGTCAGCGGCTGAACGCAGCCAGGGCTTCCGGCTCGCGGGCTGGCAGCGGTTCCGGCCGGCTGACCAGCACGTACTCGACGTTGCGCTCGGGACCCGGCACGCCCACGCGCACCCCCTTGGGGGAGAACACGCCCAGCCGCTGGCCGATGTAGCGCCGCGTGTCGAAAGCGAGCACCTCGACCGGGTGGCCGCGGACGGCGCAGATCTCCACCAGTTCGGCGAGCGGCAGGAAGCCCTCGTTGCTGAACGAGACCAGCATCGTGATGGCCCGCACCGCTGCCACGACGGCGGCGAGGGCTGCCG
Source organism: Actinomycetes bacterium (assembly GCA_023460935.1). GTDB lineage: Bacteria > Actinomycetota > Actinomycetes > Propionibacteriales > Propionibacteriaceae > Propionicimonas. The sequence continues at coordinate 107,540 of JAEWOI010000045.1, read as the reverse complement.
GCATCTCCTTGCGGGAGTTGAACGGGCTGCGGGTGGCCGCGTCGCGGGCGTCCACCCGCTTGCACGCCACCCCGTAGTGCTCTGGGGAGTCCCAGCGCACCAGCGTCTCCCAGACGTGGTAGTTGGTGAAGTAGCGGTGCTGGTTGTACGGCGGGTCGAGGTAGGCCAGGTCCACCGCGTCCAGCACGGGCGCCAGCGCCACCGCGTCGCCACGCACCGCCCGTCCCGTGCCCGGGGTGAGCTGCGGTGCCCGCAGCCGCAGCGGGCGCAGAGCGCGCGGCGCCCACTCCTTCAGGTAGGCCATCTGCAGGCCGACGGTCGAGTCGACGCGGTCGGCCGCCTCCAGCAGCGCGGTCAGCAGCACCGGGCGCAGCGGTGAGTCTGCGTACCACTCGTCGATGCCCTCGCGGATGGCGTCGATCCGCTGCCCGTTGTCCGGGTGGAAGTAGCGGGCCCGCTCACAGAACACCTCGGTGACGTAGCCGCGGCGGCCGGGCAGGGCCTCCAGCCGGGCCAACGCCTCGCCGAGCTCCGCCGGGTCGACGTCCGCGGAGTCGGTAACCACGTAGCACTGCGCCAGCACCTCGGCGTAGGCAGCCGTGTCGACGCAGGTGACGTGGGCTCCCCGACGGCTGAACTCCTGCGCCACCCGGGTGGTCCCGGTGAACAGGTCGAGCGCGCTGCCGCCACCGGAATCGGTGTACAGCTGGCCGAGCTGGTCGAGCAGCCGGCGTTTCGAGCCGAGGTACTTGATCAATCCAGTGCGTCCGGGGCGAAGGTGTCGCACCGCTCCGGGTCACCGGTGCTGAAGCCGACGCCCAGCCACTGCTTGCGCATCGCCGCGGAGCCGTGGGTCCACGACTCCGGCGAGACCGAACCGGAGGACTTCATCTGGATCCGGTCGTCGCCCACCGCCCGGGCGGCATCGACGGCTCGGTCCACGTCGTCCTGGGTGATCGCCTGGATCGGCGAGTTCGGGTCGGCGGTCGCGTTGGCCAGCCACACCCCTGCGTAGCAGTCGGCCTGGAGTTCCAGCCGTACCTGCGCCGACTTCGGGCCGGTGCTGTTGCCGGACGCCTGTGCGCTGGACAGCGCCCCGGTGAGGTTGGAGATGTGGTGGCCGTACTCGTGGGCGATCACGTAGGCCTCGGCGGCGTCGCCGCCGGCAGCTCCGAGCTGGCCCTCGAGCATCTCGTCGAAGAAGCTGTCGTCGAGGTAGACCACCTTGTCCTCGGGGCAGTAGAACGGCCCGACCGCTGAGGTGGCCGTGCCGCAGGCCGTCGCCACCTGGTCGGAGAAGACGTTGGTCTGGGTCTGCTCGTAGCCGGAGTAGGCGCCGGCCCAGAACGACTGGATGGAGTTGGTGTACGCCACGAAGCGGCAGTCCCGGTCGGCGGAGATGTCGGTGCCGGCCGTGCAGTGGGCGAACGGGTTGGTGGTGTTGCCTGGCTCCTGGGGTGCTGCGGCGCCTCCGCCGCCGAGCAGGTCGCCGGGATTGAGCCCGAAGACCATGGCCAGGATCAGCACGAGGATCCCGGCGCCACCGCCGAGGGCTATGGTGCCGCCGCGGCGCCCGCCGCCTGAGCCCATCTGGGAGGGGTCGAGCCTGGCTTTCTCGTTGTACTGCACGGTTGCACCTCCACTGCTGCGGAGCGTCGAGCATATCCGCCGCGGCCCATCGGCCCCAGGTGCGCGCACGGGGAGGCGACTTGGTAACCCGATGCCAGCGGGTCATGATGGACGGATGCGGATCATCGGAGTCGAGGTGGCCGGCGGCACGCCGGTCTTCACCGGCCCGCTGCCGCACGGCGCCGACCCCCACCGGTTGGCGTGGGAGCTCGGCTACCGGATCGTCCGGCCGCTCTCGGCCACCGGCAGCGCACCGGAGCTCACCCTCACCGTCCAGGTGGGACGGCATGGGCGCAGCCGCACGCTGCGCACCCAGCGGACCCGCTCGATGGAACCCGACCTCGACCTCTCCGCGGACTCACCGCCGGTGGTGCGGCAGCGGCTCGCCGCCTACGGCATCGTGCTGTCCAGCCGCGGCCTGCTGGCCACCCAGTTCTCCGCGCGTACCGCGGTCCCGGGGCTGTGGGGCCTGCCTGGCGGTGGCATCGACCCCGGGGAGGCCCCCGCGCAGGCGCTGCTGCGGGAGGTTGCTGAGGAGAGCGGCCAGTACCCCGAGATCTCGCACCTGCTCGACGTCCAGACCGACCACTGGATCGGGCGCTCACCCACGCGCGTCGTGGAGGACTTCCACGCGGTCCGGATCATCTACGCCGCACGCTGCCCGGCGCCCACGGACCCGGTCGTGCACGACGCCGGCGGTACCACCGAGGCCGCAGCGTGGGTGCCCCTGGAGCGGTGGGCCCACCTGCAGTGGTCCTCAGGCGCGCGGGCGCTGCTGGACCGCCACCTGCGTGATCTCGCCAGGTCCCGGCTGGCCGGCTGAACCCCACCCGAACGCACTGATGCCCCCGAGTGCTCGGGGGCATCAGTTGGAACAGAGCGCGTGTGGCCGGCTCCCTCCGCGTCAGTTGGAGCGGAAGTAGGACAGCAGCCGCAGGATCTCGATGTAGAGCCACACCATGGTCACGGTGAGGCCGAAGGCGGCCCGCCAGGACTCGACCGCCGGAGCGCCACTGGCGACGCCCTGCTCGATGTAGTCGAAGTCGAGGATCAGGTTGAACACCGCCAGCCCGACGCCGATCGCGGAGATCAGCAGCAGGAACATCAGGTTGCCGCCACTGAACAGGAAGCCCATGCCGAACATCGAGAGGACGAAGTTCACCAGCAGCACACCGGCGTAGGCGAAGGTGCCGATCATGACCATCTTGCGGAACTTGCTGGTGACCCGGATCCGGAAGAACTTGTAGGCCGCCAGCGTGGCCGCGGCCGCGACCAGCGTGCCCAGCACTGCGGTGGGGACGATGCCGCCCCACAGGCTCTCGTACAGCTTGCTGATCGCGCCGATGAAGACACCCTCGATCGCGGCGTACACGAGCACGAAGGCCGGGCTGACCTGCCGCCGGAAGCTGACGAACATGACCGTGCCGAACGCCACCAGGGCGGAGACGATCGTCGCGGGCATCAGCAGCTGGTACGGCAGGAACAGGAACGTGAGGGCGGCGACCACCATCAGGGCGCCCATGGTGATGGCGCTCTTGGTGATCACGTCGTCGATGGTCATCCGGCCCTGGGCCGGAGCGAGATCGGACGGGTACTGCTGACCGGGGTAGGGCTGGCCGGGGAACTGCTGGCCCGGGTAGGGCTGCGGCCCGGCTGCCTGGCCGGGGAACTGCTGGTATTGCGGCCCCCCGTACTGGGCCGGCGCCGGGGCGTTGAACGCCTCGGCCCGGGAGAGAACTGGGTTGCTGCTTCGCATCTGCGGATTCCTCCTCTTGGGCGACGGTCCTGCCGTCGTGTTCCTTCAATGTTAGGTAACGCAGCTGTGGGGTCGCTGTGTTCCGCCCTGAGCGTTCCCTGAACCTACCCCGACCGAAGGCCACCGTTCCGGCCACCGGTCCCGCCGAACGCCACCGTTCCGGTCGAGCGCCTGTGCTCGAGTACAGGCGGTCGACCGCAACGGTGGCGCTCGATGGCTGGCGGTGCGGTGCCCCCAATGGGATTCGAACCCATACTTTGGCGGGTTTAAGCCGCCTGCCTCTGCCAGTTGGGCCATGGGGGCCTGGCAGCAGAGTCTAGGACCGCGCCCGGACCCCACCCCCACCCCGCAAGCTGTGAGTTGGGCGCCGTAGTCGGCGGATAACTCACAGCTTGCGGGGAATCAGGAGGCTGGCGGCGGCGCGGTGCTGGCCCGCACCACGAGCTGGGGGACGCGCAGGAGGGGGTTGGGTGCCTGCTCGTCGCTGAGGACGGCGAGCACCACCTCCATGGCGTCCCGGCCGAGCTGGGCGAAGTCCTGGTGCATGGTGGTCAGCGGCGGGGAGAAGTGGGCGGCTTCGGGGATGTCGTCGAAACCGATCACGCTGACCTCTCCGGGCACGGCGCAGCCGGCTTCGGTGAGGGCGTGGATCAGGCCGAGCGCCATCTGGTCGTTGCCTGCGAAGACCGCGGTGAAGCCCGGCTGGGCGAGCAGGCGCTGGCCCTGGCTGTACCCGCTGCCGGCGGACCAGTCCCCCACCAGCGGCTCGTGCGCCACCAGGCCGTGCTCACCGAGCGCGTCGCGCCAGCCCCGGATGCGCTCCATCGCGTCCATCGAGTCGATCGGCCCGGCGATGTGGCGGATGTCGGTGTGGCCGAGGTCGATCAGGTGCCGCACCGCCCGCCTGGCCCCCTGGTACTGGTCGAGCGACACCCGGTGCAGGCCCGAGCCCTGCGACACCACCGCGAGGAACGGCACGCCCAGCTCCATGCCCTGCAGGATGCCGAGGGTCGAGCGGTTGGAGGTGATCAGCACGATTGCCTCGACGTTCTGGCGCACCAGCACCTCCGCCGCCTGCCGCAACGCCCCGGCGTCGGCCCGTTGCAGGCTCGCCATGATCACCGCGTACCGCTCGTCCCGCGCCGCCTCGTTGAAGTAGACCGCCGTGGTGGACGGGCCGAACTCCGGCGACCCGGTGGTGATCAGCCCGATCGTCCGGGACCGCCGGGTGACCAGGGCCCTGGCTGCTGGGGACGGGATGTAGCGCAGCTGCTTGATCGCCCGCTCCACCCGCTCGCGCGTGGCCGGACGGACGTTGGGCAGGTCGTTCAGCACCCGCGACACCGTCTGGTGGGACACCCCAGCGAGGCGCGCCACGTCGAAGATGGTGGCGGCCTTGGTGCGTTCCTCTTCAGTCGTCACAGTGCCTGCTGTCCCGGGTTTCCGCCCAGCGCTCGTCCCGGGCCCCGATGTTATCGACACGGGAACGGCTCAGGTCCGCCGCGACGTGAGCACCTTCTGCAGGATGATGAACACCAGCAGCAGGGCCCCGATGAAGATCTTGGTCCACCAGGAGCTCAGCGTGCCCTCGAAGCTGATGATGGTCTGGATCAGCCCCAGCACCAGGACGCCCAGCGCCGAGCCGAGCACGAAGCCGTACCCGCCGGTGAGCAGGGTGCCGCCGATCACGACCGAGGCGATCGCGTCCAGCTCGGTGCCCACCGCGGTCAGCGCGTAGCCGGACAGGGTGTAGAACGCGTACAGCACGCCGGCCAGGCCGGAGCAGAAGCCGCTGATCACATACACCAGCACCTTGGTGCGCGAAGTCGGCAGGCCCATCAGCATGCCCGACTGCTCGCCGCCGCCGATCGCGTACGCCGTGCGGCCGAACCGGGTGTACTGCAGCACCCAGACCGCCACCGCCAGCACCAGCAGCGCGACGATCACGCTCGGGGTGATGCTCAGCCGGTAGCCCAGCGGGATGCGCAGGTTGGCCATGGAGACGAAGAACGGGTTGTCGATCGTGATCGACTCCTTGGCGATGATGTAGCAAAGGCCCCTGGCCAGGAACATCGCTGCCAGCGTGGCGATGAACGGCTGGACGGCGAAGACGTGGATCATCAGCCCCACCAGCAGCCCGAGCAGCGAGGTGGCCAGCAGGATCAGCACGATCACGACGCCCGGGTCCCAGCCGGTCTGCAGCAGCCGGGCAGCGATGATCGTCGACAGCGCCACGACCGCCCCCACCGAGAGGTCGATGCCGCCGGTGATGATCACGAAGCTCATCCCGACCGCCAGGACGATCAGGTAGGCGTTGTCGATGAGCAGGTTCAGCAGCACCTGGCCGGAGAAGAAGCCGCGGTAGCGCAGGCCGCCGGCGGTGAACATCAGCACGAACAGCAGCGCGGTGACCAGCACGGGCCCGGACTTGGGGCTGGTGAACACGTCCACGACGCGGTGCCAGGCCCGCGCGATGCCCGAGCCGGGAACGGGGACGGCGGTCATCGGGTCACCACCGCTTCGGCCACGGGCTGCGGACTGCCGGCGGTGGATTTGGCGCGCCAGCGCGCCAGGGCCGCCGTGGTGCGGGGCGACTGCAGCAGGCAGACCGCGGTGACCACGGCTGCCTTGAACACCATGGTCGCGATCGGCGGGATGCCGACGGTGTAGACCGTGGTGACCAGCGTCTGGATCACCAGGGCACCGACGAGGGTGCCGGCCAGCGAGTAGCGTCCGCCGGCCAGCGAGGTGCCGCCGATGACGACGGCGAGGATCGCGTCCAGCTCGATGAACAGCCCGGTGTTGTTCGCATCGGCTGCGGTCTGGTTCGACGTGAGGATGAGCCCGGCGAGGGCAGCCAGCACGGCGCAGAAGGCGTAGACGGTGAACACCAGCCCACGGGCCCGGACGCCGGCCTGCCGGCTGGCCTCGGGGTTGATGCCGACGCTCTCGATCAGCAGGCCGAGCGCCGTGCGCCGGGTCAGCAACGCTGCGAAGGCGAAGACCAGGGCCCCGATCAGGGTGGCCACGGGGATGCCCGCAAGGAAGCCCGCCCCGAGGAACTTGAACGGGTCGCTGCGGACGGTGAGGATCTGGCCCTCGGTGATCAGCATCGCGATGCCGCGCCCGGCGGTCATCAGGATCAGGGTGGCGATGATCGGCTGGATGTCGAGCACAGCCACCAGGAAGCCGTTGCCCACGCCCATGACGAGCGCGAGGCCCACAGCGGTCAGCACCGCAACGGTCACCGTCCCCACGTCGTTGGGGTTGGGCGAGCCAAGGATGATCGAGCAGGCCACGGCGCCGGCGATCGCGCACACCGAGCCCACCGAGAGGTCGATGCCGCGGGTGGCGATCACCAACGTCATGCCGACGGCGATGATCAGGGTCGGGGCACCGTTGCGCAGGATGTCGATGACGCTGCCGAACAGGTGGCCCTCGCTGTTCACCGTGATCGAGAGGAAGCCCGGGACGGCGATGACGTTCACCGCCAGCAGGGCCACCAGCATGGCCACGGGCCAGAACAACCGGTGGGTGAAGGCCTGGGCGATGGTGGTTCTCATGATGCGGCTCCGTCGGCGGGTGCGGGTTCGGTTGCGCCCTCGGCGATGAGAGCGAGCAGGTCGTCGACGTCCAGCCCCTCGTTGGCCAGGTCAGCCACCTTGCGCCGGTCGCGCAGCACGATGATCCGGTTGCTCAACCGGAGTACCTCCTCAAGCTCGGCGGAGATGAACAGCACGCTCATCCCGTTCTCGGCCAGGCTGTAGACCAGCTTCTGGATCTCGGCCTTGGCGCCGACGTCGATGCCGCGGGTGGGCTCGTCCAGGATCAGCAGCCTGGGGGCGATCGCCAGCCAGCGCGCCAGCAGCACCTTCTGCTGGTTGCCGCCGGAGAGGTTCCGCACCGGGGTGTCCGCGCTGGGCGTCTTGATGTTCAGGGCCTCGATGTAGCTGGCGGCCAGCTCGTCCTGGCGCTTGCGCGGGATGGGCCGGAACCAGCCGCGGTCGGCCTGCAGGGCGAGCACGATGTTGTCCCGGACGGTGAGCTCGTCGACGATGCCCTCGGCCCGCCGGTTCTCCGAGGAGTAGGCGATGCGGTGCTTGATCGCCTGCCTGGGGGTGCGCAGCCGCAGGGGTTCACCGTTGACCGCGAGCTGCCCGGCGTCGGGACGGTCCACGCCGCCGACCAGCCTCGCCACCTCGGTGCGCCCGGAGCCCAGCAGGCCGGCGAAGCCGACCACCTCGCCGGCGCCGATGGTGATGTCGACCGGTGCGATCGCTCCCTTGCGGGTGATGCCGGTGGCGGTGAGGAACGGCTTGGTGCCCGGCTCGGGGGCGACCTCCCGCTCGGCGGAGTGCACCCGGCTCTCCAGGTCCTCCAGCGTCGAGAGTTCCTTGCCGATCATGGCCTGCACGAGGTCGATGCGCAGCAGTTCGGGGGTGAGGTACTCCCCCACCAGCTGGCCGTTGCGCAGCACGGTCAGCCGGTCGCTGATCTCGTAGACCTGGTCGAGGAAGTGGCTGACGAACAGGATCGCCACCCCCGACTCCTTCAGCGAGCGGATCACCCGGAACAGCTCTGCGACCTCTTCTGCGTCCAGGCTGGAGGTGGGCTCGTCCAGGATCAGCACCTTGGCCTGCACGTCGATGGCCCTGGCGATCGCGACCAGCTGCTGCACCGCCAGGGAGTGGGAGTTCAGCAGCGAACCGGGGTCCACGTCCAGATGCAGCCCGTCGAGGATCTCCGCAGCCCGGCGCCGCATCCGGCGCCAGTCGATGCCGCCGAGCCGCCTCGGCTCACGCCCGAGCATCACGTTCTCGGCCACCGTCAGGTTCCCCAGCAGGTTCACCTCCTGGTACACGGTGCTGATGCCCGCGGCCTGCGCCTGGGCGGGGCCGTTGAACGTCACCTGGCGCCCGTCGAGCCGGATCACCCCGGTGTCGATGCTGTACACGCCGGTGAGCGCCTTGATCAGGGTGGACTTGCCGGCGCCGTTCTCGCCCATCAGCGAGTGCACCTCGCCGGGGAACATCCGGAAGTCGACCCCGTCGAGGGCCTTCACGCCGGGAAAGGTGATCGAGATGTCGCTCATCTCGACCACCGGGGCCGACGCCGGGGCCGGGGCCGACGCTGGGGTGCGCACGCTGTCAGGCATTCGCAGGCTCTTTCGTCCGACGGGTGGGATCAGGCTAATCCGCCCCGGTGGGCGCGCGGCGGTTGCCACGCGCCCACCTTGGGGCGGGGAGGGGGTACTTCGCCTTACGGCTCAGTACTGACGGTTGGGCAGGGCCTCCTTGGCCTGCTCAGGCGTGAAGGTGGTCTCCTCGGTGACGATCCGCTTCTCCACCGGCTTGCCCTCGTTGAGCGCCTTGACGATCTCGATCAGCTGCTTGCCCAACAGCGGCGAGCACTCGACGATGAAGTTGATCTTGCCCTCGGCGAGAGCGGTCATGCCGTCCTTCACCGCGTCGACGGTGATGATCTTGATGTCCTTGCCGGGCACCTTGCCGGCCGCCTCGATGGCCTCGATCGCACCCAGGCCCATGTCGTCGTTGTGGGCGTAGACCACATCGATCTTGGGCTGCGACTTCAGCATGGCCTCCATGACCTGCTTGCCGCCGGCGCGGGTGAAGTCACCGGTCTGGCTGGCGACGACCTTCATGTTGGAGTTGGACTTGATCGCGTCGGCGAAGCCGGTGGCCCGGTCGATGGCCGGCGCGGAACCGGTGGTGCCCTCGAGCTGCACGATGTTCACCGGGTCGCTCTTGCCCTCGTACTCCTTGACCAGCCACTCGCCGGCCTTCTTGCCCTCGAGCACGAAGTCGGAGCCGAGGAAGGTGGCGTAGAGCGAGGTGTCCTTGGAGTCGACGGCACGGTCGGTGAGGATCACCGGGATGTTGGCCGCCTTGGCCTCGTTGAGCACGGCGTCCCAGCCGGTCTGGACCACGGGCGAGAACGCAATGTAGTCGACCTGCTGCTGGATGTAGGAACGGATCGCCTTGATCTGGTTCTCCTGCTTCTGCTGGGCGTCGGAGAACTTCAGCTCGATCCCGGCCTCCTTGAAGGATGCCTGGATGTCCTTGGTGTTCGCAGTGCGCCAGCCGCTCTCAGCGCCCACCTGGGCGAAGCCGACGACAATCTCGCCCAGCGGCTTGCCCTTGCCGGGATCACCGCTCGCGCCGGGCGCGGCCGGCGTGCCGCCACAGGCCGATAGCGCCAGCACCAGGGCGCCGGCGGCGAAGAGACCGAGGGTCTTCTTCATTGACAAACCTCCTTGTTCGCACCCGGGGGTGGGGCCTTGAGTTCCACCGGCACCGGACGGCCGACTCTGGCCGTGGCAGCATGTTAAGGCTCACATGTTAGCCCTCACAATCGGTTCCAAGTTTCTGTTACTAAGTCGTTATCCGACGCCCGAACTAGGCGGATGGGGCGATCGGCGCCGGCGCCTGAGCAACGCTCACATTTGGGGGTCCGGGTGGTCGGCCGTCAGCGCGTCGGAGCGGCCAGGCCAAGGACGATCCCGTCCAGGATGTCGGCCTCGCTCACCAGCAACGGCCCGGCCACGCGCCGCCCGACGCCGGCGCACACGAGCGCGCCAGCGCAGATGACGTCGGCCCGGCCAGGGACCATCGTGGGCAGCTCCACCACCTCGGCCACCGGCATCGCCAGCAGGCGCCGGGCAAGGTTGTCCAGCACGTCCGGCTGCACCACGGAGCCGTGCACCTTCGACCTGTCGTAGGTGGCCAGCCCCTGAGCAAGGGCGGAGAGGCTGGTCGCGGTGCCGCCGACCCCCACCCAGGTGGCCACAGCTGCGAAGTCGATGCCGCAGCCGTCCAGGAGCGCATCCACGTGCGCGGTCGCGGCTGCGGTCTCCGCCGCGCTGGGCGGGTCGCCGTGCAGGTGCCGCTCACGGAGCCGGACCGAGCCGATGTCGAGGGACACCGTTGTGACCGGGCCGGCGGCGCCGCCCAGCACCAGCTCGGTGGACCCGCCGCCGATGTCCATTACCAGCGTCGGCTGCGGGAGCGCAGGCAGCGCCCCGACCGCGCCGAGGTAGGACAGCCGCGCCTCCTCCTCGCCCGGGATGATCTCGGCGTCGGTACCCAGCCGCGCGCGCACGCCTTCGAAGAAGGCCGCCGAGTTCGCGGCGTCGCGGGCTGCGGAGGTGGCCACCACCCGGCGGTGGCGGACGCCGAGCCGGTCCAGCTGGGCGCCGAAGTCCGCCATCGCGTCGAGCGTGCGCCGCAGCGCCTCGGGGTGGAAGCTGCCGGTGGCATCCACGCCCTGCCCGAGCCTGGTCAGGTGCAGCCTGCGGTCGACCTCCACCAGCGCACCGGCTTCAGCGCGGCAGACCAGGAGCCGCACCGAGTTGGTGCCGCAGTCGACGGCGGCGTAGAGCTCAGCCATGGTCTTCGAGGCAGGGACGTGTCCAGAAGTCGCCGAGGGCGGCCACCGTCTCGTCACCCAACGGGTTCACGCCGGGTCCGGCTGCGAGGGCGTGGGCCGCGAGCACGTGCAGGCACTTCACCCGGTCGGGCATGCCGCCCGCGCTGACCCCTGCGATCTCGGGCACCTCGCCCAGCCGGGCGCGGTCGGCCAGGTAGGACTCGTGCGCGCGGCGGTAGCCATCGGCCAGTTCCTGCTCCTCAGCCAGGCGGGCGGTCATCTCTGTCATCAGCCCGCTCGCCTCAAGGGTTGAGCAGGCCGCAACGGCCCTGGGACAGGTGAGGTAGTAGGTCGTGGGGAACGGGGTTCCGTCCGGCAGCCGCGGGTTGGTGGCCAGCACGCCGGGCTTGCCGCACGGGCACCGCCACGCGACGCCGGCCACTCCCCTGGCCTCCCGGCCCAGCTGGGCTGCGACTACCTGGGCATCGGTCGGGGTGAGGGGTTCGCTCGGCACGGCAGCCATTGTTCCATCCGTCGCCGCGCGCGCGATGATCCGCGGAGCCCTGGTCGAGCGCCCGAGCGGGGGGCGTTCAGCGGACGCCGACCTTGCGGACGGGGGCGTCCGCGGCCTGGACCGACCCCCAGAGGCGGTCCCACCACACCGGTTCGTGCTCGCCTTCGGGCAGTCGCCGCTCGGACTCGATCACCACGCCGCCGCCCAACGGTTCCCCGTCCGGGCCGATCACCCGGTAGCCGGTCTCGCCCGGCATCACCCAGCCAAGCCGCTGCCGGGCCTGTGCCTTGACGTAGGCGGGGTCGTTCCACCTGGCGAGCTCCGCCTCGAGGTCTGCGATCCGCGCCGAGGAGTCGCGGATCTGCTGCTCGGCCACAGCCAGCTGGTGCTGCTGGGTGAGGTAGATCCGCAACGAGCCGCCGAAGGAGATCGCCAGGGCCACCACGACCAGGGCGAGCACGAGCGCGCGCCGGGTGAAGTGCAGGCCGCGCCGCCACACCGGTAGCGCCGGGCCGGTGGCTTCCGCCGGTGGCTCGGCCGGGGACGCAGCGGACGCGCGGGTACCCGTCCGGGCGCGTCGGTTGGTGCGTCCGGGACCGGTGCTGGTGCTGCGCGGGCTACGGGTTGCGCGCGCCATCTGCCCTCGTCCTCATCGCGTCAAGGATAAGTTGCCCAGCCGTCCGCCTCCCGCCGGACGCGCTGGGCCCGGCGCGCCGGGGACGGTTCCTTTCGCGCCACCTGCGGCGAACCACCTCGAGATGGCGCAACCGGAACCGTCCCCAACCAGCCAAATGGCGTCCGAGTCATCAGATGGCGCAAAAGGAACCGTCCCCGAGGAGCCACGGGAAGGCGAAGACCCCGGGGAGCGCGGGGCTCCCCGGGGTCGTTCGGCTCGGGTCAGGCCTTGAACCGCGGGAACGCTGCGGCGCCGGCGTAGCGCGCGGCGTCGTCGAGGTCCTCCTCGATGCGGAGCAGCTGGTTGTACTTCGCCACCCGCTCGGTCCGGGCCGGGGCGCCGGTCTTGATCTGGCCACAACCGAGGGCTACCGCGAGGTCGGCGATCGTGACGTCCTCGGTCTCGCCGGAGCGGTGGCTCATCATCGTCGTGTAGCCGCTGCGGTGGGCGAGGGTGACGGCGTCGATGGTCTCGGTGAGCGAGCCGATCTGGTTCACCTTCACCAGCAGCGAGTTCGCCGTGCTGTTGTCGATACCGCGCTGCAGGCGGGTCACGTTGGTGACGAACAGGTCGTCGCCGACCAGCTGCACCTTGTCACCGAGCTGGTCGGTGATGGTCTTCCAGCCGTCCCAGTCGTCCTCGTTCAGCGGGTCCTCGATCGAGACCAGCGGGTACTTCGCCACCAGCTCCGCGTAGTAGGCGGTCATCTCGGCTGCGGTCTTCTTGCCGCCCTCGAAGCTGTAGGTGCCGTCCTCGTTGTAGAACTCGGAAGCGGCCACGTCGAGCGCGAGCGCGACGTCCTTGCCCGGGGTGAAGCCGGCGTTGCCGATGGCCTCGAGGATGAGGTCCAGCGCCTCGGCGTTGCTGCCGAGGTTCGGGGCGAAGCCGCCCTCGTCGCCGAGACCGGTGGCCAGCCCGCGGCCCTTCAGCACGGCCTTCAGCGCGTGGTAGACACCCGCGCCCATCTCGAGCGCCTCGGCGAAGGTGGCCGCACCGATCGGGGCGATCATGAACTCCTGGATGTCGACGTTGGAGTCGGCGTGCGACCCACCGTTGAGGATGTTCATCATCGGCACGGGCAGCAGGTTGGCGGTCGGGCCGCCGATGTAGCGGTACAGCGGCAGGCCGGCCGACTCCGACGCTGCGTGCGCCACGGCCAGGGAGACGCCGAGGATCGCGTTGGCGCCGAGCTTGCCCTTGTTGTCGGTGCCGTCGAGCTCGATCATGGCCTGGTCGAGCAGGCGCTGCTCGTCCGCCTCCATGCCGATGACCTCGGGGCCGATCTGCTCGATCACGTTCTCGACTGCCTTCAGCACGCCCTTGCCGCCGTAGTGCGCGGCGTCGCCGTCACGCAGCTCGACCGCTTCGAACGCGCCGGTGGATGCGCCGGACGGGACGGCTGCGCGGCCTTCGGCGCCGTCATCCAGGACCACCTGCACCTCGACGGTGGGGTTGCCGCGCGAGTCGAGGATCTGGCGCGCGTCAACGAACTCAATACTTGCCACGATGTGTGCCTTTCGGGAGGAGTCCAAAGTCGTCGGCACAACCCTATCGCCAGCCGCACGGCTCCCGCCGCCCGCGAACCCGGTCAAGCGCCCCGTCCCGGATGTGCCTGCCGCGCTTCACTCCGGTTCGTTGGCCGCCGTGCCGCCGAGCCGGAACGGGGTCGTGATGCCGGCGTAGGCCAGGTGGGCCACCATGCCGTCCCTGGCGTGGACGAGGTTGTGGCAGTGGTCCATCCAGATGCCCGGGTTGTCAGCGACGAAGACGATGTCGTAGGTCTCCCCCGGCTGCACGTCGAACGAATCGGTCCACCACGGGCTACCCGTGGCCGCCACCCCGTTGCGGGCCCGCACCAGCACCCGGTGGCCGTGCAGGTGCATCGGGTGCACCTCGCTGGTGCGGTTGTCCACGCGCATCCCGACCACCTCACCGGTGGCCACCATGAACATCGGCACGTGCGGGTACAACCGCCCGTTGATCGCCCACCACACCCCCGGACGGCCCTTCACGAACCCGGGCTGTTGGGTGAGCACGTACTCGAAGGAACGCTCGACCGCAGCCGGGTCGAAGCCGACCCCGGCCGGACGGCCATAGCCCAGCAGGTCGAACCTCGCGGCCGGCTGGGGCGGCTCTGGAGGTTCGGTGCCCCCGGCGGTGACGACCACTGCGGTCGCCTTCGACAGCTGCACCCGGACGGCCCCGTCCGCGGGTGGCTCGACGAGCAGGTCCACCCGGCCACCTGCAGGCACCCCGAGCAGCTGTCCCCCGACCGGCGTCGGCTCGTTCACCTCATTGCCGTCCACCGCCGCCACCACCACCGGGTGCGAGCTCCACACGGGCAGCGTGGCGTTGTCGGTGTTGACCACCCGCAGCCGGAGCCTGCCCCGCTGCACCGGCACCACCAGGTTGCCGGCGCTGCCGTTCACGGTGCGCACGCCGGCGTAGGTGTGGGCGAGCGCCACCGCGTCCGGGACGTCCGGTTCGCCGCCCTCCGCCGGAACGATCACCAGCGCGCCGTAGAGGCCGCCGACCACCTGCTCGTGGGACACCTGGTGGGAGTGGTACCAGAACGTGCCGGCCCGCTTGGCGATGAACCGGTAGGTGAAGGACTGCCCCGGGCCCAGCGCGTCCTGGGTCACCCCGGCGACACCGTCCATCGCGTTCGGCACCTCCACGCCGTGCCAGTGCAGGGTCACCCCCGCCGGCACCGAGTCGTTGGTGAAGCGGACCTCGACCAGGTCGCCCTCCACCGCCCGGATCGTCGGTCCCGGAGAGCTGCCGTTGACGGTGTAGCCGGGCACGTCCAGCCCGCCGAACCGCAGGGTCGCGGCAGCCGCGCGCAGGTCGATCCTGACGTCGGCCTCGCGGTGCGGGTCGGCTACCAGCTCGGTCAGGCTCGTCCCGCCGGAATCATCGTGGCCGTGGCCCAGCGCCGCACCGGTGCCGGAGTCGGCACTGCCCATGTCCATCACGGAAAGGGTCGCCGGCACCAGGCTGCCGGCCCAGAGCACCGCCAGCGGAACCACCAGCGCCAGGGTCAGGGCGACCGGCAGCCAGACGCGCAGGCTGCGCCGCCAGGGACGGACGCCGGGCGCAGCGCTGGCGGCCACCTAGACGACCGCTGGCAAGGGCTCCGCGGCTGCGGGGACGGTTGCCGAACGCCAGGCCCTGAGGCCGGCCAGCAGGGCGACGGTGAACAGCGCCATGGCGTTGAGGCCGTGGACGAGTCCTGCGATCGACACGCTGTGGCCGAGTATGCCGAGGGTGACCTGGAGGGCGACCAGCGCCGCGACGGCCACAGCCCAGGCGACCCCGCGGGTCACCTTCGCGAAGAAGGAGGACACCAGCAGCAGGAGGGCTACGACGGGGATCACCATCATCCCGTTCATGCCGTGGATCATGAACCCGGCGGTCTCGGCGAACGGCGGCAGCGTGCCCGACTCGAGGGTGGCCTGGTCGATCGAACCGCCGCCCGCGATCCAGAGGAACAGGCCCGATTCCGCCCAGACCGCGACGGCCGCCTGCACCGCCACCAGCCCACAGACAACGAACGCGAGTACCGCGTAGGCACGTTTCATCGAATCCCCCTCTGGAACCGGTCCGACGACAAACGAGGATCGTGACTCAGCGGCTGCACCGCCAGCCGCAATACTGCGCATGAGCTGGCAGCGGACGCGCGATTGCGCCACCGGCGGTGCTCCGAAGCCGGCCCGACCGGGCCCCCGCCTCAGGCTCCGTTGCCGCCCTCGACGTCCCGCACGCGCCGTTCCAGGTTGCGCAGCGCGGCCCTTGCCGCCTGCTCGGGGTCGATGCCCAGCGCCTCTGCCCGGGCGACGAGCGCCAGCAGTTCAGTTCCGAGCCCTTCCGCCCGCGGGCTCGCCTGCGGCGCTTCCGGCTCCGCCGCGGCCGGCTCCGGCAGCCCGAGCTGTTGCAGGTCCAGCCCGTGGCTACGGGCCCGCGCGATCACCTTGTGCGCGCGGGTCAGCGCGGACATGCGCTGCGGGATGCCGTCCAGCGCCGACGCCCGGCCCTTCTCCACGGCCTTCGCCCGTTCCCAGGAGGCCATCAGGTCCTGCGGCACCTCGGCATCGGCGAAGACATAGGGGTGGCGGGCGACCAGCTTGTCCGCGATCCGGCGGGCGACGTCCTCGATGTCGAACCGGCCGGTCTCGGCGGCGATCTCGGCGTGGAAGACCACCTGCAGCAGCAGGTCCCCCAACTCCTCGAGCAGCTGGTCGTCGCTGCCCACCTCGATCGCCTCCACCACCTCGAGGGTCTCCTCCACCAGGTAGTGGACGAGGGAGGCGTGCGTCTGCTCGGCGTCCCACGGGCAGCCGGTGCGCAGCCGGTGCATCACCGACACCAGCCGGGCGAGTTCCGGCTGCGGCAGGCTCACCGGCAACTCACTGCTGAGGCAGCGGCGCCAGCTCAGAGAGCGAGCCGCTGCTGCCCTCGGCCAGCGCGGCCTGCTCCTTGTTCCACTCCCCGAAGCGGGGGTTCACCCGGACGGGGGTGCGCGCGACGACGTCCTGGAACACCGGCACCGCGGACTGGTCGGAAAGGATCACCGAAGCGTTGGCGAAGCCGGTCATGAAGGCGGCGGTTGCCGGGTTGCCGAGCAGGGTGCCGTAGACCTCGTTCTGGGCGATCACGGTCTGCCGCTGCGCCTCGGTGACGGTGATCCCCTTCTCCGCTGCTGTCTTGGCCGCGAGCTTGCTCTGCACGATGATCGTCAGCACGGTGGGAGCGAAGCTGCCGGCGGTGTCCAGCGGGTCGGCCGTCGATTCGGCCAGGACCCGGGAGACGGTGTCCACCTCGGTCTGGCTGACCGGCGTACCGTCAACGTAGGCGGCCACCTGCGGGTTGGTCACCGAGCAGCCGGTCAGGGCCAGCGCCCCGACGATCGCAACCGTCGCTACCTTCGCCACTGACTTCAACACTGACCACCCTTCGCTACACCTGCCGGCGCTGTCCGGGAGCGGCCTCGGCGGGTGCCGGGGGCCGGGCGCAGCGCCGGTTGCGGTTTCGTACCCGGGCGATCCTACCGGCTGGGCGGGGCCCCGAAGACGTCGCCGAGCACCTTGGTCGCCCACTCCAGCAGCGCAGCATCGGTGACTGGCTGCCCGCCGATCGGCCGGGTCATCGGCCGCGGCACGAGGATGGAGCCGGTGGCCTTGCGCACCTGTGCCCCCGGGTACAGCCGGCCCAGCCGCAGCTGGGCCGAGTCGGGCAGGTCCGCCGGCGCGAACCGGATCATGTTGCCCTGCGCGACCACCTCGTGGATGCCGCGGCGGCGGGCATCCATCCGGAAGGCCGCGACGGCCAGCAG
Source organism: Actinomycetes bacterium (assembly GCA_023460935.1). Classification (GTDB taxonomy): domain Bacteria; phylum Actinomycetota; class Actinomycetes; order Propionibacteriales; family Propionibacteriaceae; genus Propionicimonas. Next base: position 90,247 of record JAEWOI010000045.1, on the reverse strand, counting down.
CGCCTCCACCGGGGCCGGCGGCTCCCCGTAGCGGTCGACGAGCTCCTCCCGTACCGCGGCCAGGTCGGCGGCGCTGCCCACAGCAGCCAGGCGCTTGTACATCTCCAGCCGCAGCCGCTCCGACTCCACGTAGTTCCCGGGCAGGTGGGCGTCGATCGGCAGCTCGATCTTCATCTCCGGCTCCGGCTCGGCGTCCTCGCCGCGGTACTCGGCCACCGCCTCCCCCACCAGCCGGATGTAGAGGTCGAAGCCGACCTCTGCGATGTGGCCGGACTGCTCGCCGCCCAGCAGGTTGCCGGCGCCACGGATCTCCAGGTCCTTCATCGCGATCGCCATGCCGGCGCCGAGGTCGGTGTGGGCCGCCATGGTCGCCAGCCGGTCGTGGGCGGTCTCGGTGAGCGGCTTCTCCGGCGGGTAGAGGAAGTAGGCGTAGCCGCGCTCCCGGCTGCGGCCCACGCGGCCGCGCAACTGGTGCAGCTGGGAGAGCCCGAGCAGGTCGGCCCGCTCGATCAGCAGCGTGTTCGCTGTGGCGATGTCGAGCCCGGCCTCGACGATCGTGGTGCACACCAGCACGTCCGAGCGGCGCTCCCAGAAGTCGACCATCACCTGCTCGAGCGTGTGCTCGTTCATCTGCCCGTGGGCCACGGCCACCCGCGCCTCAGGCACCAGCTCGGCCAGCTGCTTGGCGGTCTTCTCGATGGTGTTCACCCGGTTGTGGATGTAGAAGGCCTGACCCTCCCGGGCGAGCTCGCGCCGGATCGAGGCGCGCACCTGGCCGGCGTCGTAAGGCCCGGCGAAGGTGAGCACCGGGTGCCGCTCCTCAGGCGGGGTCGCGATCACGCTCATCTCGCGGATGCCGGTGATCGCCATCTCCAGCGTCCGCGGGATCGGGGTGGCGCTCATCGCCAGCACGTCCACGTTCAGCCGCAGCTTCTTCAGCTGCTCTTTGTGCTCGACGCCGAACCGCTGCTCCTCATCGATGATCACCAGGCCGAGGTCCTTGAACGTCACCTCGCCGGCGAGCAGACCGTGGGTGCCGACCACGACGTCAACGTTGCCGTCGGCGAGGCCCGCGATCACCTTCTTCTTCTCCGCAGGGCTGGAGAACCGGCTCAGCGCCGCCACCGTGACCGGGAAGCCGGCGTAACGATCGGCGAACGTCGCGTGGTGCTGCTGCACCAGCAGGGTGGTGGGCACCAGCACCGCCACCTGCTTGCCGTCCATCACTGCCTTGAACGCCGCCCGGACGGCGATCTCGGTCTTGCCGTAGCCGACGTCGCCGCAGATCAGCCGGTCCATGGGCACGGTGCGTTCCATGTCGGCCTTCACCTCGCTGATCGCGGCGAGCTGGTCCGGGGTCTCGACGTAGGCGAAGGCGTCCTCGAGCTCGTTCTGCCAGACGGTGTCGGGGGAGAAGGCGTGCCCGCGGGAGGCCTGCCTCGCCGCGTACAGCTTGATCAGCTCCGCTGCGATCTGGCGGACCGCCTTGCGGGCGCGCGACTTGCGCTTGGCCCAGTCGCCGCCGCCGAGCCGGTCGAGGGTCGGGCTCTCGCCGCCGACGTAGCGGGTGACCAGATGCAGCTGGTCCATCGGCACGAACAGCCGGTCGCCCGGCTGGCCGCGCTTGGACGGCGCGTAGTCGAGCACGAGGTACTCCCGCGTCGCCCCGGCGACGGTGCGCTGCACCATCTCGACGTAGCGGCCGACGCCGTGGGTCTCGTGCACCACGGCGTCGCCGGGGCTGAGCTCGAGCGGGTCGATCTGCTGCTTGCGCCGGGCGGGCATCTTGCGGGCCGACTTGTCGGCGTCCCGCTGGCCGGAGAGGTCGCCGGCCGTGTAGAGGTCGAGCCCGATCGCCGGCAGGCTGAAGCCGTGCCGCAGCTCGGCCCGGACGACGGTCACCAGGCCGGCCCGCGGGTCGCCGTCCAGCAGCTCGGGGCGCACGGACGGGATGTCGGCGGCTGCGAGGATCTCCGACATCCGGGCGGCCAGGCCACTGGAGTCGGCGACCAGCACGGTGCGCCGCCCGGCCGCCACCGACTCCCGCAGGGTGGCGACAGCAGCCTCGGTGTCACCGCGCCAGACCGGCGCCTCCACTGCCGGCACCGTCCGGCTCGGGACGGAGCTGAGGTCGGCAGCGGTGAAGTCGGCGGGCAGGCCGTCGTCGGCAACGGGGTCGTCGCCGGAGCTGAACGGCGAGAGGCTCCACCACGACTGGCCCCGGCCGAGGGCGTGCCCGCGCACGTCGGCGAGGCTGCGGTAGGCCGAGGCACCCAGGTCGATGGGAGCCTGACCGCCCTCGGCTGCGGCAGCCCAGGAGGCCCGCAGGAACTCGTCGCTGGTGACCACCAGTTCGTGGGCGCGGGCCCGGATCCGCTCGGGATCGCTGAGCAGGATAAGCGCGTCCGGCGGCAGCACGTCGACCAGCAGCTCCAGCCCGTCCACCAGCACCGGCGCGAGCGACTCCATGCCGTCCACGGCGTGGCCGGAGGCGATCCGGTCGAACATCTCCCCCAGGTTCCCGGGACTGTTCAGGTGCGTGCGGGCCAGCGCGGCCGCCCGCTCCTTCACCTGCTCGGTGATCAGCAGCTCCCGGCACGGCGAGGCGATCACCTCCGGCAGGGTCTCCTCCATCGACCGCTGGTCGGCAACTGCGAACGGACGGATCTCCTCGACGGTGTCGCCGAAGAAGTCGATGCGCACCGGGTGCTCCAGCGTCGGCGGGAACAGGTCGATGATGCCGCCCCGCACGCTGAACTCACCGCGCCGCTCCACCAGGTCGACCCGGATGTAGGCAGCGTCGACCAGACCCGCGGCGACCTCGGCCAGGTCGTACTCCTCCCCGGCCACCAGCTTCACCGGCATCAGGTCGCCCAGCCCGGTCACCTGCGGCTGCAGCACCGAACGCACCGGGGCCACCACCACGCGCGGCGGGGGCAGCGGGTCGTTGCCGGCCAGCCGGCGCAGAACGGCCAGGCGGCGTCCGACGGTGTCCGAGCGGGGGCTGAGCCGCTCGTGCGGGAGGGTCTCCCATGCCGGGTAGTAGGCCACCTCGGCCTCGCCGAGCAGCGAGGCGAGGGCTGCGGCGTGGGCCTCGGCCTCGCGGTAGGTGGAGGTGACCAGCAGCAGCGGACGCCGGGTCTGGGTGGCGAGCCCGGCCACCAACAGGGGCCGGGCGGCGTTCGGGATCGTCACGTCGAGCGTCGCCAGCCGGCCGCCGCGGGCGTCGGCGATGGTCTCAGCGACCACCGGCTCGCCGCAGCAGAAGTCCACCAGGCCGCTCAGAATCACCGCATCACCTTACCGGGGCGCACCGACACCCCGGATCGCAGCCCCTGTGCCGCCGCGCAACCCACCGACGCGGCCGTCCGGCGATTGCTGCGGCCGGGCGGTCAGGAGTTGAAGCGGCTCTGGGCCACGTCCAGGCCGAGGGTGAGCAGGGCCTCCACGGCATCGGCGCAACGGGACACCTCGACGGCCAGGTCGGCGGACTGTGATGCGGGGAAGGGGCTGAGCACGTAGTCGGCCGGGTCCTGTCGGCCCGGGGGCCGGCCGACGCCGAACCGGGCCCGGAAGTAGTCGCCGGTGCCCAGGCTGCGGCGGATCGACTTCAGCCCGTTGTGGCCGTTGTCGCCGCCACCGAACTTGAGCCGGAGCTGGCCGAAGTCGAGGTCGAGCTCGTCATGGATCGCGACGAGTTGCTCCGCGGGGATCTTGAAGTAGGCCAGGGCCTTCGCCACGGCCTGCCCGCTCTCGTTCATGAAGGTACGGGGCTTGAGCAGCACCAGCTGTTCGGCCTGTGCGCCCAGCCCGCCCAGGCCGCCGGCGGCGGTGAGCCGGGTCTGTGCCGTCTCGGCCCGCAGTTGCCCGGCAGCACTGAACCGGACGCCGGCCCGGCGGGCCAGCTCGTCGACGACGAGGTAGCCGGCGTTGTGCCGGTGAGAAGCGTAGGTCGGGCCCGGATTCCCGAGCCCGACCAACAACCAGGTTGACATCAGGAAGGTCAGGCCTCCTCGGCCGCCTCCGCCTCGGGCTGGGCCTCGGCCTCGGTGGTGCCGGCGAGCTCGGCGTCGAGCGAAGCCTGGCTCTGGGTGGCGGCCATCGAGAGGATCAGGTCGTCCGGCTCGCCGGGGAAGACCGCACCCTTGGGCAGGTCGAGGTCCTTGGCGGTGATGGTGTCGCCGATCTCGAGGCCGGCGACATTCACCTCGACCGACGCCGGAATGTGCGTGGCCTCCACCTCGAGGGAGATCGTCTGCTGGTCCATCATCACGATGCGGTCCGACGGGTGCTCGCCGACGACCACCAGCGGCACCTCGACGGTGACCTTCTCGCCCTTGCGCACGATCACGAGGTCGAGGTGGTCGATGGTGCCCTTGATCGGGTCGCGCTGCACCTGCTTGGCCAGCGCCAGCTGCGAGCGACCGCCGTCGAGGGAGATCTCCAGCACTGCGTTGGCGACGCGCAGCGCGAGCAGCACCTCGTGGCCGGGCAGGGACAGGTGCACGGGGTCGGTGCCGTGGCCGTACAGGACCGCCGGCACGAGACCGGCCCGCCGGGTACGACGCGCCGCGCCCTTGCCGAATTCGGTGCGGGACACTGCCGCGATCTTGCTGTCAGACACTGCTGTCACTCCTCATACATCGTCCAGATTCCGGCTCGGCGGGGAGTGATCGGGACGGGCGGCGCTCAGCGCTCCGCCTTGTCGATCACGGGCCGATGGCCCCTCGCCGAGGCAACCCGGGAAGTCTACCGGTTTCGGCCCGGCCGTAGAAATCCGCCCGGCTCCGGCCTGCTTCCCTCCGTTTCGGTCGCGCTCCAGCTCCCCCCTGCCTCCCCAACTCTGCGCCGGATAACCCGACCTTGCGCCTCCTGCATGCGGCGCAGAGTGGGGTCAACCGGCGCAGAGTGGGGCCAACCGGCGCAAAGTCGGGTGACGAGGCAGATCGGCGGCCGACGACCAGGGGTCGTCAGGCAGAAGCCGGGGGCCGCGCAGCGTTGCGGAATGCCGCCAGGAGGAGCCGGCGGAACCCTTCCGGGTTGCGCAGCTCGTCCATGCCCCAGCGGACGACGTGCCAGCCCATCGCCTGCAACTGCTGCTCCCTGCGCTTCTCGGCCATCAGGACGTCTGCGGCCGACTGTCCCGGACGGAGCAGGTCGGCGTACTTCACCCGGCCGTCGAACTCACCGAGGACGCCGAGCTCCGGCCACCCGAAATCGGAACGGTAGAGGTGCGCGTGGACGTGGACCTCGAACTGGAGCACCGGCATCGGCAGGCCGAGCTGCCACATCAGCAGCCGGCTCACCGACTCGCCGTAACTCTCGGCACCACCGTCGGCGATGGCCACCAGGGCCCGCGCCCGGCCCATGCCTGGCCGGCGCGGCCACAGGGCCACCTGCTCGGCCAGCGACTCCCGGCTGCCCCCGGAGCGCAGCACCTGGTCGGCGGCCGCCAGGCCGTAGTCCGGTCCGACCCGACGAGCCAGGTCTATCGCCGTCCGGGGCGCTGTGGTGACCGGCCACCCGTCCAGCAGCACCACGTCCGCTGCCCGGAAGGGCGCCTTGTGCTCGTGCAGCCGGGAGCGGAGGTGGCCGCCGCCCGCGGAGACCCGGGTCACCCACACCCGCCCCAGCGACCTCGTCGGCACAGCCATGCCGTGCAGGACCGCCGCGCTGACGTGGCTCAGCGCGGCGTTCGCGTCCAGCTGCGGCATGGTGGCGGCGATCAGTCGCCGGTGGGCCTCCACCGGTGCGAGGTCGGCGGGGTCACGGTCGTAGACGCCGCGGCGCACCCTGGTCACCTCGCCGAGGCTGACCAGCCGGCGCAGCTGGTCGGAATCTAGCCCTTCAGCCAACAGTTGGGCCGTGGTCTGGAGTTTCACCAGCACAGGTTCGGCTGCCGGCCCGGCTCACGGAAGACCCTTTCGCCCCGCTGTGGATAACCTCGTCCGCTCGTCCACAGGCGCCGATTGCCACCCACAACCCCCGGCCGCCCACTTTGCGCCGGTTGACCCGACTCTGCGCCGGGTAGAGAAGGCGCATAGTCGGGTTATGAGGCGCAGAGTCGCTTTCCGGGGCGAAGCGTCGGTACGGACGGGATCAGTGCGCGCCGTTGAACAGCGATGCCACCGAGCCGTCCTCGAAGACGGCCTGGATGGCCTGGGCGATCAGGGGGGCCATCGAGAGCACGGTGAGCTTGGGGATGTTCACCCCGTCCGGGATCGGCAGGGTATTGGTGACGATCACTTCCTCGAAGTGCGACTCGTTGAGCCGCTGCGGCGCCGGCCCGGAGAGGATCGGGTGGGTGGCGGCGGCGATCACCTTCTTGGCGCCGTAGTTCTTCAGCGCAGCCGCGGCCTGGCAGATGGTGCCGGCGGTGTCGATCATGTCGTCGACCAGCAGGCACACCCGGTCGCGGACGTCACCGACCACCTCGCCGACGGCCACCTCGTTGGCCTTGTTCGGGTCGCGCCGCTTGTGGATGATCGCCAGCGGCGTACCCAGCTGGTCCGACCACATGTCGGCCAGCCGCACCCGTCCGGCGTCCGGGGAGACGATGGTCATCTCGGAGATGTCGTAGTTCTCCTTGACGTACTTCACCAGCACCGGCAGCGCCAGCAGGTGGTCGACCGGCCCGTCGAAGAAGCCCTGGATCTGCGCGGCGTGCAGGTCGATCGACATCAACCGGTTGGCGCCGGCGGTCTTGTACAGGTCGGCGATCAGGCGGGCCGAGATCGGCTCGCGGCCGGCGTGCTTCTTGTCCTGGCGGCCGTAGGGGTAGAACGGGGAGACCACCGTGATCCGCTTGGCCGAGGCCCGCTTCAGCGCGTCGACCATGATCAGCTGCTCCATCAGCCACTCGTTCACCGGCGCGGGGTGGGACTGGATGACGAAAGCGTCCGCGCCGCGCACCGACTCCTCGAACCGGATGTAGATCTCGGAGTTGGCGTACGTCAGCGACCGGGTGGGCACCAGGTCGACGCCGAGCAGGGAGGCGATCTCCTCGGCGAGTTCCGGGAAGGCCCGGCCGGTGCAGAGCATCAGGTGCTTCTCGGTGGGCCGCTTGATCCCGCTCACTCGCCGGACTCCGATCCCGGCTCAATGCCGTCGTTCTGCGCTGCGAGGGCTGCAGCGGCCGCTTCCGCCGACTTCGTGCCGGCCCGCTTGCGGGCCACCCAACCGCGGATGTTGCGCTGCTGGCCGCGGGCGACAGCCAGTTCACCTGGGCCGACGTCGCCGGTGATGGTCGACCCGGCCGCGACGTAGGCGCCGTCGGCGATGTGCACCGGCGCCACCAGCACCGAGTCGCTGCCGACGAAGGAGTGGGCGCCGACGGTCGAGGTGTACTTCCCCACACCGTCGTAGTTCGCGAAGATCGTGCCCGCCCCGATGTTGCTGCCCGGGCCCACCTCGGCGTCGCCGCAGTAGGTGAGGTGGGGCACCTTGGCGCCCTCGCCGATCACGGCCTTCTTCGTCTCCACGAACGCCCCCACGTGGGCGCGCGCGCCCAGTTCGGTGCCGGGCCGCAGGTAGGCGAAGGGGCCGACGGTCACGCCGGGACCGATCACGGCGAGCTCGGCGTGCGTGCGCAGCACCCGGGCGTTCTCGCCCACCTCGACGTCGATCAGCGTGGTGTCCGGCCCGATCACGGCTCCGGAGGCCACCGAGGTGGCGCCCTCGAGGTAGGTGCCGGGCATGAGGGTGACGTCCTCGGCGAGGTCGACCCCGGCGTGCACCCAGGTGGTGGCGGGGTCGATCACCGTGACCCCGGCCGCCATCCAGGCCGCCAGGATCCGACGGTTGAGTTCCGCCCCACGCTCGGCGAGCTGGGCCCGGTCGTTCACGCCCTCGGTCTGCAGGTGGTCGGCGATCTGTTGGGCGCCGACCCGCCGTCCGGACGCGCGGGCGTGCGCGACCACGTCGGTGAGATAGAGCTCCCCCTTGGCGTTGCCGGTCTCCAGCGCGGCCAGCCCCTCGGCCAGGGCCTGGGCGTCGAAGACGTAGATGCCTGCGTTGATCTCGGCCAGGCCCAGTTCGTCCGGGGTGGCGTCGGCGTGCTCGACGATCCGGGCCACCTGGTCGCCGTCCCGGACGATCCGGCCGTAGCCGGTAGGGTCGGGGACGACCGCGGTGAGGACGGTGGCTGCGTTGCCGCCGGCGCGATGGGCAGCGACGAGGTCCAGCAGCGTGTCAGCGGCGAGCAGCGGCACGTCACCCGAGGTGACGACCACTTCGCCGGTGGCCCCCGGCAGTGCGGCCAGGCCGGCCCGGACGGCGTCGCCGGTGCCGAGGGGCTGCTCCTGCACTGCGATCGTGACGTGGGGTGCGATCTCCGCCAGGTGCTCGGTCACCTGCTCGCGCTGGTGGCCGACGACCACAACGAGCCGATCCGGCGACAGGGCGTCGGCGGTGTCGATGGCCATCGCCAGCAGCGACTTCCCTGCGATGCGGTGCAGCACCTTGGGAATCGCCGACTTCATTCGCGTTCCCGCTCCGGCCGCCATGATGACGACGGCCGCCACCCGGTTCTCGGCGTCCTGATCAGCCACAGGCACTCCCAGTAGTCGTCAGTGTCGGCGTCCCGGGCACAGGTGCACGCGCTGGACGCCCGCGCCGTGGAGACCGGCTCATCCTAGCTGCGCGGGAGGTCGCCTCGCCGAGGGGGTGCGGATCAGCCCGCCAGCCGGACGCCACGGGCACGGGCCGGTGCCGCCGGAGCTGCGCGGCTAACCGCCGCAGCGTGCGCACTTGCCGGGATTGGCGGGGACGGCGCCGACCGGCAGGGTTGCAGCCATGGCGCGCTACCAGGTGAACCAGGAGGCCATGGCCTTCGTCAGGAAGCTGATCGCGGCCCGGCGCTACGTGCTGGACAGTGACTGGGGCGAGGTGCAACCGAGTGCCGAGGCGCAGAACCGCTACCTCGATCGCCACGACTGGGAGCGGTACTCCGGCTGGCACCTCGGCCTCACGGTGGGGGCGAACGACGAGACAAAGGCCAGGTACGCCTTCTGCGTCGGCGACTTCTCCCGGGTGCACCGCTCCGGGCTGATCGCCGCGGTCTACCGGGCCGCGGAGTGGCGGCACAAGGCTGTGGAGCGGGCCGCGTACGAGTTGCTCACCGAGCTGGACGAGAAGGCCGGCATCCGCGACCAGGAGTGATCCCTCCGAGCCACCGCCACGCTCCCCGGGTAGGAGTCGAACCTACGTCGCTGATCCTGATTCAAAGTCAGGCGGGCCCTGCCGGCAGACCAACCGGGGAACGGTCGTCGTGACGACCAGGGCCAACTCTACGGGTGGCCGCTGGGGGCCGCACATCCGCCGCCGCCGGCCGACCGCGGCGGGGGGATTCGCAAACACCGTCCACGCGGGCCAGACTTGGGGCCATGTCCACGGCATCGCTCAACGCACGCGCGCGTCGTAGCCGCGTGCGGCTGACGCGCGCCGAGCGGCGCGAGCAGCTGATCGACGTGGCCAGGGCCCTGTTCGCAGAACGCGGCCTGGAGGGCACCTCCGTCGAGGAGATCGCCGGCCACGCCGGGGTGAGCAAGCCGGTGGTCTACGAGCACTTCGGCGGCAAGGAGGGCCTCTACGCCGTCGTCGTCGACCGTGAGGTGCGCACCCTGCACGATGCGATCCGCGCCGCGATCACCACCCCGCGAGCCAACCCGCGAGCACTGATCGAACTCGGCACCCTCGCGCTGCTCGACTACATCGACGACCACCCCAACGGCTTCCGCATCCTCGCCCGCGACTCGACGGTGGCCTCCCCGGAGGGCTCCTTCGCCACCATCCTGTCCGACATCGCGTCCCGGGTGGAGGACCTGCTCGCCGAGGAGTTCACCAAGCGGGAGCTCGACCCGGGCACCGCGCCGTTGTACGCGCAGATGCTGGTTGGGCTGGTGGCCCTGGCCGGCCAGTGGTGGATGGACACGCGCGAGGAACACGGCCTGGCCAAACCGGTGGTGGCCGCACACCTGGTGAACCTCGCGTGGTACGGCATGCGAAACCTGAACGCGCACCCCCGCCTCTACGTGGAGACCAAAACCGAGCACTGATCGGCAATCGTTTCGGCTGGCTTACAGTTGAGCGGTGACCTCCCTGCGTACCTCCCGGGCCGTTGCTGCCGTCGTCCTGCTGTTCTGCTACAACGGGCTCGTCATCGGGGTCTACGCCGCGGCCATCCCCACCCTGCAGGCGCGGTTCTCGCTGGCGCCCTGGCAGATGGCCGTGCTGTTCATCTGCATCGGCCTTGCCGCCATCGCCTCCATGCAGGTCACCGGACGCGTCGTCGACCGGCACGGCGCCAAGCGGATCAGCCTGGCCATGATCCCGGTGCTGATCGTCGGCATCCTCGGCGTCGCGCTGGCACCCACCCTGCCACTGCTGTTCGCCGCCGGCATGCTGCTCGGTGTCGGCAACGGCGGCATCGATGTCGGCATGAACGCCATCGGGGTGCAGGTGGAGCAGAGCCGCACCAAGCCGATCATGAGCTTCTTCCACGGCATGTGGTCGGTGGGCAACCTGCTCGGCGCCGCCCTGCTGGTTGCGCTCGGCTATGCGCTCGGCCGCCAGCCGGACCTGACGGTGACCACCGCTGCGGCCATCGCCGCGGCAGCCGGCGTGGCAGCCCTGTTCTTCGCCCTGCGGATCACGCCGGAGACCGCCGTGGTGAGCCACCGCGACGAGACGGGCGCCAAGACCCCGATCCCCCGCTCGGCCTACCTGCTCGGGCTGATGGCGATCGCGTTCGGCCTCGGCGAGGGCACGGCGATGGACTGGTCCGGCCTGCACGTGACCGAAGTGACCGGTGTCGACACCACCACCGGCGCGCTCGGCGTGACCGCCGTCGCTGCCTGCATGGTCGTGATCCGGCTCCTCGGCGACTTCCTCGTGGTCCGCTTCGGCCGCCGCGCGGTGACCCGCTTCGGTGGTGCGTGTTCCGCCCTCGGCTACCTCGTGGCCGCCACCGGCGGCACCCTCCCCGTCCTGCTGGCCGGCTGGGCCCTGGTGGGCCTGGGCATCGGCATGATCGCGCCCCAGGTGTACGCCGTGGCGGGCCACACCGCCGGCGGCCGTGGGCTGGCAGTTGTGGTCACCTTCGGTTACGCCACCTTCCTGGTCGCGCCGGGCCTGATCGGCTACCTGGTGGGAGCGGTCGGCATCCAGAACACCATGTTCGTCCCGGCCGTGCTGCTGTCCGGCCTGCTGCTCGTGGCCCGGATCATGCCCGGACGGGAGCCTGCCGTCCGTCCCGTGGCCGAGGCCGGCCACCGCTGACGCACCGGGCGGGATCTGGACGCCCGACGGGAGGGCGCCGCGGGAACAAAGCGCCCTGTCAGCGACGTTTGGGCTGATGAGGACCGGGGTTGAAGCCCGGCCCGGACGGGTAGCCGAAGGGTGCGGCGCCAGCCCGCACCACCGAGCAGGAGGAAGACATGTCGGGTAACCAGCACGCAGCCAGCAGCCAGCAGCGAAGCAGCGCGACGCGGCCGGCGTCCGAACCCGTGCCCGGCCCGTTCCGTCCGGGCGAGCTGCATCCCGGCGGCTCCGAGGAGTTGCTCACCCCGCAGGGCACCCCGCCGATCCCGCTGCACCACGAGTCCGCTCCCGAACGCGCGGCCAGCTAGGCCGTCCGCCGCGTCCCGCGAGCAGCTACACCACCAGGCGGGCTCCGGGAACCGGGCCGCTGACCCGCTTCACTGCCCGGCACAGCCCCTCACTGGACAGCTTCACCGAGAGGTCGACGGCCGCGGGCTCGTTGGCAGCGAGGAACGCCACGGTTGGGCCGGACCCCGAGATCAGCGCGCCGACCGCGCCGAACTCCCGGCCGGCTTCCATCACCTGCGCCAATTGCGGACGCAGCGCCAGCGCTGCCGGTTCCAGATCGTTGACCAGCGCCCTGCCCAAGGACCCGACGTCACCCCCGACCAGCGCGTTGAGCAGTCCCGCCGGCACCTCCAGGGGCCTGGTGCCCAGCCCCAGCTCGTCGAACTTCGCGAACACGGCCGGCGTGGGCAGCTCCGCGTCGCTGAAGCCCAGCACCCAGTGGTAGCTGCCGCGGCTCAGCACCGGCGCGAGCTGGTCGCCGCGGCCGGTGCCCAGCGCCGTGCCGCCGGCCAGGCAGAACGGCACGTCCGCGCCGAGCTGCGCGCCGAGCACCTTCAGCTCGTCCGGGGTGATGTCGAGGTCCCACAACACGGCGCAGGCCAGCAGGGCGGCAGCGGCGTCCGCGGACCCACCGGCCATGCCGCCGGTGACCGGGATCGACTTGCGAATCACCAGCTCCGCCCCGAGCGGCTGCTTGGCGCCCCAGGTGCCAGCCAGCAGGCGCGCCGCCCGCACCGCCAGGTTCGAATCACCGGTGGGCACGAGGTCAGCCTGGTCCCCGAGCACCCGCACCGAGAACCGACCCGGCTCCGCCCAACTCGCCTCAACCTCGTCGAAGAGCGACACGGCCTGGAACACCGTGGCCAGCGGGTGGTAGCCGTCCGGCCGCCGCGGCCCGGAGCGGAGCGCGAGGTTCACCTTCCCTGCCACCCGGACGCGAACCACGTCCGCCTCGGTCACCGGTGTCGCCATGCGGCGAGGCTATCGCAGCGTCCGAACGGCCCTGACTTCTGCGATCCGGGCGAAGTCGGCGACCGCCAGCACCTCTCCCCTGGCCTGCGGGTCGACCCCGGCCTCCACCAGGGCCTCCGACGCAGCAGCGGAGGAGCCGAACAGCCCGGCCAGCGCCGAGCGCAGCATCTTGCGGCGCTGGGCGAAGGCTGCGTCGACCACAGCGAACACCTGTTCCCTGCTCGCCGTGGTTGCCGGCGGGTCCCTGCGCACAAGTTCGACCAGGCCGGAATCGACGTTCGGCACCGGCCAGAACACCTTCGGCGGCACGCTGCCCACCCGGCGCGCCGAGCAGTACCAGGCCAGCTTCACCGAAGGCACCCCGTAGGTGCGTGAGCCCGGCGGGGCCACCAGCCGGTCAGCCACCTCCGCCTGCACCATCACCAGGCCATTGACGATGCTGTCGAACCTGGCCAGCAGGTGCAGCAGCACCGGCACGCTCACGTTGTACGGCAGGTTCGCCACCACTGCCGTCGGCTGGGGGTCGGGCAGCGAATCGACGGTGAGTGCGTCCGCTGCGACCACCCGCAGCCGGCCGGCGAGCCGCGGCAGGCGCTCCGCCACCGTGCGGGGCAGCCGTTCGGCCAGGCCGGCTTCGATCTCGATCGCCACCACGCCGGCGGCCGCCTCGAGCAGGCCGAGGGTGAGCGAGCCGAGCCCCGGGCCGATCTCCAGCACGATGTCGTCCGGCCCCACCCCGGCCGCGGCGACGATCCGGCGCACCGTGTTGGCGTCGTGCACGAAGTTCTGCCCCCGCTGCTTGGACGGGCGCAGGTCGAGTTCGGCAGCCAGTTCCCGGATGGTGCGGGGGTCGAGCAGTCCCTCAGCCATCGCTCTCCTCCCAGTCGCCGAACACGGCAGCGGCGTTGGCGGCCAACTGGTGGCACAGTTCGGCCAGGTCGGCCCCTCGCCGCTCGGCGACGAACCGCACTGTGTGGGCCAGCAGGTAGCTGGAATTCGGCCGTCCCCGACAGGGCATGGGGGTGAGGTAGGGCGCGTCGGTCTCCACCAGCAGCCGGTCGGCCGGGGTGAGGTCGAGCGCCTCCCGCAGCGCCTCGTTGGCCTTGAACGTGACCGTGCCGGGGAACGAGAGCCAGTACCCCCGATCGAGGCAGGCCCTGGCGAACTCGGCGTCGCCGGAGAAGCAGTGCAGCTGCACCCGCTCGGGCGCCCCCTCGGCGTCCAGCACGTCCAGGATGTCGGCGTGCGCGTCCCGGTCGTGGATCACCAGGGCGAGGTCGTGCTGCCTGGCCAGCGCGATGTGCGCGGCGAAGGACTCCTTCTGCCTGGCCTGGCCGGCGGCGTCGCGGGTGCGGAAGTAGTCCAGGCCGGTCTCCCCGACACCACGGACGCGGTCGGAGGAACCGGCCAGCACCGCCAGCCGCTCGAGCTCACCGCCCAACCGTCCAGCCAGGCGGGCGGCGTCGTTGGGGTGGATGGCGACGGTGGCCACCACCCCGGCCTGGGCCGTGGCCAACTCGATCGCGGCAGCCGAGGACGCCACGTCGGTGCCCACCTCAACCAGCCGGGTGACGTTCGCCGCCCGCGCTGCGGCCACCGCCGCGGACTCGGCCAGGCCGCTGTACTCCCGCACGCTCGCTGCGTGGGTGTGCGCATCAGTGGTGGGCGCCGGCAGCGGTTCGGGCAGCGGGGGCAGGTGCGCCGGCACGGGACCGGTCTGGGTGGACGCCTCCGGCTCAGTCATCCGCCGCCTCCCGCCTGGCCTCGAGCGCAGCCTGGTACAACGCCTTGCGGGGCAGCCCGGAATCGGCGGCCACCGCAGCGACCGCGCTGGAGAACGGCTCGCCCGCTGCCTGGCGTTCGGCCACCAGCGGCAGAGCTTCGGCGAGGCTGAGCCCCGCACCCGAGGCCCCTCCCACCACGACCGTGATCTCCCCACGCACCCCCGCCTCCGCCCACGCCGCCAGCTCGGCGAGCGTGCCGCGGCGGGTCTCCTCCCAGGTCTTGGTCAGCTCGCGGCTGACGGACGCCGACCGCTCGGCGCCGAACGCAGCGGCCGCGTCGGAAAGGAAGTCGGAGAGCCGGTGCGGCGCCTCGAAGAACACCATCGTGCGCGGCTCAACGGCCAGCTCGGCCAGCCGGCGCCGCCGCTCGCCGGACTTCCGCGGCAGGAAGCCCTCGAAGCAGAACCGGTCGGTGGGCAACCCCGAGAGCGCCAGCGCGACCAGCACCGCCGACGGCCCGGGCACCACCTGGACGCTGATCCCGGCCTGGATGGCGGCCGTGACCAGGCGGTAGCCGGGGTCGGAAACGGTGGGCATGCCGGCGTCGGAGACCACCACGACGACCGCGCCGTCCCTGAGTGCCCCCAGCAGTTCCGCGGCCCGGGCGGCCTCGTTGCCGTCGAAGTAGGAGACGACCTTCGCCGTGGTCACGGCGCCGATGCGCTCCAGCATGGCCCGGAACCGGCGGGTGTCCTCCGCCGCCACCACGTCCGCGGCGGCGAGCGCGGCGAGCAGCGCCGGCGATGCGTCCGCCGCGTTGCCGATCGGCGTGCCCGCGAGCACCAGCCGTCCGCCGTCCGCCGCAGTCTCCACCCGTGCAGTATTCCCGATCCGCGCGGGACCGGCCGCAGCCCCGGCCCCGGCACCTAGGATGTCGGGGTGACTGAAGCGGACGCCGGGCCCGGCAGCCCGAACGCCCCGGCGGTGCCGCCGGACACAGGGCCCGCTCCCGCCGCACCGCGACCCGCCGCAGGGCCACCCGACGCATCGGCACCCGCCGCACCGCTGAGCCCCGACGTCCCGCCCCGGCCGGGCAGCCGGTTCGCCGTCGAGGAGCCGGCCGGCGCGGAAGCCGACCCCGAGACCCCCGCCGAGACCACAGCCCCCCAGCGGGCGCTGCCGCCGCTGCCCCGCCTGCGGCGCTCGGTGAACCGCGAGGAACTGTCCACCATCGAGCGGCTGCGCGACGGCCAGAGCGAACTGCGCGACCGCCTGGCCGGCTGGGTCGTGACCATCTCGATCACCGTGGTCGCGTTCTGCATCCGGCTGGTGAACCTCGGCTATCCCAACAAGCTGGTCTTCGACGAGACGTACTACGCCAAGGACGGCTGGACGCTGTGGCGGTTCGGCTACGAGAAGGACTGGCCCAAGAACGCCAACGACTCGATCGTGATCGGCGACGTGGACGTCTACTCCGACACCCCGGCCTTCATCGTGCACCCGCCGGTCGGCAAGTGGCTGATCGGGCTGGGCGAGCAGCTCTTCGGCATGAACTCCTTCGGCTGGCGCTTCCTGCCGCTGGTGTTCGGCACCCTGCTGGTGTTCATCACGATCCGGATGGCCCGGCGGGTCTCCCGCTCCACGCTGGTGGGCGGCATCGCCGGCGTCCTGCTGACCCTGGACGGGCTGGCCTTCGCGATGTCGCGGATCGCGCTGCTCGACGTATTCCAGGCCTTCTTCCTCGTGGCCGCGGTGAGCTGCGTGCTGGCTGACCGGGACTGGTACCGCCACCGCCTGGCCGACCGGCTGGAGGCCCTGGGCGTGCCCGATTTCGGCGGCCGGTTCGGCCCGATGGTCTGGCTGCGCCCGTGGCGGCTCGCCGCAGGGGTGATGTTCGGCCTGGCGCTGGGCACCAAGTGGAACTCGATCTTCGTGCTGGCCGCCATGGGTGTGCTCAGCGTGCTGTGGGATGTCGGCGCCCGCCGGCTGGCCGGCGCCGACTGGCGCTCATGGTTCGCCCTGCTGGCCGACGGGGTGCCGGCCTTCGTCCGGCTCGTCCTGGTGTCGCTGCTGGTCTACGTCGCGACCTGGTGGGGCTGGCTGTCCACGTCCGGCGGCTACGACCGCAACTGGGGCGCGAACAACCCCGACCACCCCTGGACGGTGCACCTGGGCGAGATGTGGGCCTCGTTCCTGAAGTACCACCAGGACATCTACAACTTCCACACCGGCGAGTACATCCGGTCGGTGACCCACCCCTACGACGCGCACCCGATCGGCTGGCTGCTGGTGGCCCGCCCGATCGGCATCGATGCCGTCAACGACATCCAGCCCGGGGTGGACGGCTGTACGGCGGCTGCCGGCCAGACCTGCATCCGGGTGATCTCGGGCATGGGCACCCCGGTGCTGTGGTGGCTGGCGTTCATCGCCCTGTTCGTCGCGGTGATCTGGTGGATCGGTGGCCGGGACTGGCGGTTCGGCGCCCCGCTGCTGGCCGCTGCGGCAACGTACGTGCCGTGGTTCTTCAGCGCCGACCGGCCGGTGTTCTTCTTCTACGCGATCTGCATCGTCCCGTTCACCGTCACCCTGCTGGCGATGGTCCTTGGCCTCGTCCTCGGGCCTGCGGACGGGCCCAACCGGCGGCGCGGAGCGATCGTGGTCGGGGTGGCCACCGCCCTCGTGGCACTGAACTTCGCCTACATCTACCCGGTGCTCACCGACCAGCTGCTGCTCTATCCGGAGTGGCTGGCCAGGATGTGGCTGCGCTCCTGGATCTGAGCGCACTTCGGAGCCGGGCCGCCCTCGGCACCGCGCCAGGGAACAGTCACCCCATTCTGACCGGAATCGGCTCTGGCTTGCGCCCATCTCACCAGCTTCTCCCGGCCCAGCGGTCGTCGGCGGACGGGCAATACAGTTCGCACGGCTGCTCGGCGAAGGAGAACCAAGGCATGGCTGTTTGGAAGCTGCACGGAAACGGCGACCTGCTACCGGGGGCAGTGGTCAACCCCGATGAACGACTCGGCTGGGGCAAGATGTTCGGGCTCGGCGCCCAGCACGTGGTGGCCATGTTCGGCGCCACCTTCCTGGTGCCCCTGATCACCGGCTTCCCGATCCCGGCCACCCTCTTCTTCAGCGGCCTCGGCACGCTGGTCTTCCTGGTGATCACCGGCAACCGGCTGCCCAGCTACCTGGGCTCCTCGTTCGCCTTCATCTCCCCGGTGCTGGCCTCGAAGGCCGGCGACGACATCGGCAAGGCGCTGTTCGGCATCCTACTGGCCGGCGTGCTGCTGGCGATCGTGGGCGCGATCGTGCACCTGGCCGGATCGGCCTGGATCGACGCGCTGATGCCGCCGGTGATGACCGGCACCATCGTGATGCTGATCGGCTTCAACCTGGCCACGGCGGCGTGGGGGGTGAACGAGACCTCCGGCTTCCGGGCCGCACCGCTGACCGGCTGGATCACGGTGATCGCGATCGTGCTGATCACCGTCCTCTTCCGCGGGCTGATCGGACGGCTGTCGATCCTGCTCGGCGTCGGGGTGGGCTACATCGCCGCCCTGCTGCAGAACCAGGTGAACTTCGAGGCGGTCGGGGCAGCTGCGTGGCTCGGCCTGCCCAGGTTCACCCTGCCCACCCCCGACTTCAACGTCGCTGCCCTGTTCCTGCCGGTGGTGCTGGTGCTGATCGCCGAGAACGTCGGGCACGTGAAGTCCGTGGCGCTGATGACCGGCCACAACTACGACAAGACCATGGGCCGCGCGCTGCTGGCCGACGGCGTGGCCACCACGATCGCCGGCCTCGGCGGCGGCTCCGGCACCACCACCTACGCCGAGAACATCGGGGTGATGGCGGCAACCAAGGTCTACTCCACCGCGCTGTACTGGATCGCCGGCTCGATCGCGATCGCGCTGTCGTTCATCCCGAAGTTCGGCGAGGCGATCGCCACCATTCCTCCCGGCGTGATCGGGGCGGCCGGCACAGTCCTCTACGGCATGATCGGCCTGCTGGGTGCGCGGATCTGGATCGAGAACCACGTGGCGTTCACCAACCCGGTGAACCTGATCCCGGCAGCGGTCGGCCTGATCATGGGCATCGCCGACTTCAACTTCACTCTCGGCGAGATGACCTTCGGCGGGGTCACCGTCGGCACCGTCACCGCGCTGGCGCTCTACCACCTGATGCGGGCCATCGGAAAGGCCCGCGGCACCGACCTCGGCGACGACAGCACCGCGATCGTCTCCGAGTTCGACGCCCACGACCCGCACGAGGCCGGCGAGCGGCGCTAGCTTCCTCCGTCCGAACGCCTCCGTTCGCGTCGAACGGGGGCGTTCGGCTTGTGGGTCAGGAGCTCAGGCAAGGGCGCGGATGGGCTGGCACCGGCGCGGATGGGCTGGCACCGGCGCGGATGAGACAGCGCGCCCTGCACGGCTGCGGGCCGCGCTACGTTGGCCGGCGTGCCTCCCGCCCAACGCTCGCCGAGCCGGCTCACCCCGGCGGTGCGGATGGGGCTGTCCATCGCGGCAGCGGTGGGGGTCTACGGCGTCTCCTTCGGCGCATTGTCCGTTGCTGCCGGGTTGGACGTCTGGCAGACCTGCGCCCTGAGCGCCCTGATGTTCACCGGCGGGTCGCAGTTCGCGTTCATCGGCGTCATCGGGGGTGGTGGCACGGGTGCAGCGGCGTGGGCTGCGGCCACCCTGCTCGGCGTGCGGAACGGCGTCTACGGGATGCAGCTGAAGGCGCTGATCCGCCCTCCCGGACGGCTGGTGCCAGCGATGGCGCAACTGACGATCGACGAGTCCACCGCAACGGCCACAGCCCAGGACGACCACGACGAGCGGGTCCGGGGCTTCTGGACCGCCGGCGTCGGGGTCTACCTGCTGTGGAACTTGTTCACCCTGGTCGGCGCGCTGGCCGGCAACGCCATCGGCGACCCCGCCCGCTGGGGGCTGGACGGTGCGGCGGTGGCCGCCTTCCTCGGCCTGCTCTGGCCACGGCTGAAGGGCAGGGACCCGATCGCGCTCGCCGTGGTCGCGGCACTGGCCACCATCCTCACCCTGCCGCTGGTGCCGCCCGGCATCCCGGTGCTGGTGGCAGCCGTGGTCACCGCCTGCTGGTGGGCGCTGCAGCGGCGCCGTCGGCACGGCCTGGAGGAAGCCACATGAGCCTCACCGCCTGGATCCTGCTGGCCTGCGCCGCCGCTTTTGCGATCAAGCTGGCCGGCTACCTGCTGCCGCAGGCGCTGCTCGACCGCCCGATCGTCCACGACCTGGCCATCGCCCTCACCGTCGGGCTGCTGGCCTCCCTGACCGTGATGAACACCGTCGGGGAGGGCCAGGCGATCACGTTGGACTCCCGGCTGCTGGCGCTCGGGGCGGGCGCCGTCGCGCTGCACTTCAAGGCGCCCTACATCGTGGTGGTCATCGTCGGCGCGGTGGCCGCGGCCCTCGGCCGGCTGGCCGGGCTCCCCTGAGCCCGCCCCGGTGCCGCCCCGTCCCTCGTCCGCCCCACCCCGGTGTCCCCCACCACCTCCGCTTCGCTACACGGACTGGCCCCTCGCTACGCGAATACCGGTAGCGAGGAGCAACGACACGTAGCGAAGCGGGTGGTCGGAGTGGTGATCAGGTGCGGGGTAGCGGCCGCTTGGGTCGAGGTCAGTCCTGGAGGAACTTCGCGCCGAGCCAGCCTTCCGGGATGCCCATCCCCTCCACCAGCGCCAGGGCGTGCGGACGGAGCTCAGCGCAGAGCGCGTTGATCTGGCCGCCCAGCGCCTTGGCCCGACCGGTGGAGATGCGGTTGTGCTCGAGGAACCAGCCGCGGTCGTCGGCGATGCTGCTCAGCGCGTACAGGCTGCACAGCCGCTCCAGCACGTCCTTGGCCTCAGGGTCGGAACACGCGTGGATGCCGGCGATGAAGGCCTCCAGCGTCACCCGCTCCAGATGGGCCCGGGCCACGAACAACATGTGGTCCTGCAGCCGGTTCACGGCCTGGAAGTCGCGGGGGTCGCGCGCCGCCCGCATCCGGCGGGCCAACGACTCCAGCGAGTGCCGCTCCCGCTCCTCGAACAGGTAGGCGTGCCAGCCGCGGTCGACCAGGTTGACCTCCTCCGGTCGCCGGCTGGCCGTGGCCACCAGGCGCTCGATCAGCCGGTTCGCGGCCGTCCGCTCCAGCACGGTGGAACCGATCACCTTCGCCGTCGCCTGCACCATCCCGACGCGGTCCAGGTCACCCCAGACCTGCTTGTAGTCGGTGAGCAGGGCCTTGGTGACCAGCTGCAGCAGGACGGTGTTGTCGCCCTCGAACGTCGCGAAGATGTCGGCGTCGCCGCGCAGGCCCACCAGGCGGTTCTCCGCCATGTAGCCGGCACCGCCACACGCCTCCCGGCACACCTGGATGATGTCGTTGGCGAAACGGGTGGTCATCGCCTTCAGCCCCGCGGCCCGGGTCTGCAGTTCGCGCTGGTCGCGTTCGGACGGGGCAGCGCCCGGCCCCTGCGCCCGCACGAGCGCCGCGGTCAGCTCGTTCTGGGCGAACCCGAGCGCGTAGGCCCGCGCCACCCCAGGCAGCAGGCGCCGCTGGTGGCTCAGGTAGTCCAGCAGCAGGACGCCGTCGGGCTGGTCGGGCGCGGTGAACTGGCGGCGGCGCAGGCCGTGGCGCAGCGCGATCGAAAGAGCCCGGCGGGCTGCGATGCCGCCCCCGGCGGAGATGCACACCCTGCCCCGAACCAGGGTGCCGAGCATCGTGAAGAACCGGCGGTTCGGGTTGGCGATCGGCGAGGTGTACTCCCCCCGCTCATCCACGCCGCCGTAGCGGTCCAGCAACATCCGCCTCGGCACCCGCACCCGGTCGAACCGGAGCAGCCCGTTGTCCACGCCGGCCAGGCCGCCCTTCGCGCCGTGGTCGAAGGTGGTCACCCCAGGCAGGTCGGCACCGTCGCCATCCCGGATCGGGACCAGGACGGCATGCACGCCATGGTTCTTCCCGCGCACCAGCAACTGGCCGAACACGACGGCCATCGAGCCGTCCCGGGCCGCGTTGCCGATGTAGGCCTTGGTGGCCGACTCGGTCTGGGAGTGCACCTCGAACTCGTCGGTCTCCGGCACGAACGTGATGGTGGTCTCCAGCCCGGCCACGTCCGAGCCGTGGCCGAGCTCGGTCATGGCGTAGCAGCCGAGCAGCTCCATGCTCGTGATCCCGGGCAGGAACGTGTCATGGTGCCAGCGCGTTCCCAGGTTGGTCACCGCCCCACCGAACAGCCCGAACTGCACCCCGGACTTGATCAGCACCGAGAGGTCGCCGTGGGCGAGCAGCTCGAAGGCCACCACGGCAGCCGCAGGGTCGGGCTCGTCGTCCGCGTTGCGCGAGACCCCGGCGGCACCGAAGCCGGTGGCCGACAGCTCGCGGAGCCGGTCGAGCACCCACTGCCTGGCCTGTTCGATCGACTGGTCGGGGTCCCGCAGCAGGTTCTGCGCGGGGAAGCCCTCGCGCGCGGCCGCCCTGCGCTCGGCGAACTGGCCGTCCAGCGCCCACCGCAGCGCTGCACCCAGCTGCGTGGTCTCCTCCGCAGGCCCGCGCTGCTCGCCGGAACGGGTCGAGGGGTCCATCACCATCGTCACGGCTGCTCCTGTAGTTGCGGTACGGCGGCAAGCCCCTTGGCCAGCGCCGGGGTGAAGAAGGCGTCGATGTGGGCGACCACCACTGCCCTCGGCTGGCGGGGTTCGGACGCGATCCACCGGTCAGCCGCTGCACGGACGAAGCCGACCAGCCCGTGCCCCCACGTGGGAGCGCACGACGGGTCCTGGCCCGAACGCACCAGGTGCTCCGCGATCGCTGCGCTCACCTGGTCGCCGATCAGTTCCGGCAGCCCGCCCAGCGGGTCGACGCTGGCTGCGGCGTCCGGGGACGGCGGGCTCAGCACGAACCGGTAGATCTCCGGGTCGCGCTCCACCAGGGAGAGGTAGGCGTCGGCCAGGTCCCTGGCCAGCACGGACAGGTCTTCGGGGTCGGTCAGTTCCAGCGCGGTGCGCAGCCCGTGGTGGATGAAGTCGTGGACGCTGGCCACGACCGCCGCGTACAGGCCGGCGCGGTCACCGAAATGACGGTAGATCACGGTCTTCGATGTGCCGGCCTGGGCTGCGATCTCGTCCATGCCGACCCCGGCGCCGTTGCGCCGGATCGCCCGCAGCGCGTCCTCCACCAGCTGGCGTCTGCGGGTCAGTCGGTGCTCGGCCCAGCGGGTGGCGCGGCCGTCGGTGGATGCCATGCACCCAGAGTACCCAGTACTTTATGTATCTGCTACCGTCGGTATCGAATAACCCGGGTAGGAGGCCCCAATGGCACAACCCCACCGTGAAACCCGCAGCGCAGTGATCGTCGGCGGCAACCGGACGCCCTTCGCGCGGGCCGGCAGCACCTACGCAACGGCCAGCAACTCCGACCTGCTCACCGCAGCCCTGGACGGGCTGGCCGCACGCTTCGGACTGGCCGGCAGGCGGCTCGACGAGGTGGCGGCGGGCGCCGTGCTCAAGCACGCCAGGGACTTCAACCTCACCAGGGAAGCAGTGATCGGCTCGGCGTTCGACCCGTCCACTCCCGCGGTCGACCTGCAGCAGGCCTGCGGCACCGGACTCGAGGCCGTGGTCTACGTGGCCAACAAGATCGCGCTCGGGCAGGCCGAGGTGGCGGTGGGTGGTGGCGTGGACTCCGCCTCCGACGCGCCCATCGCCGTGAGCGAGGGCTTGCGCAGGGCGCTGCTCGCCGCCAACCGGGCCAAGACCCTGCCGCAGCGGCTGCAGGCCCTGGCCAGGATCCGTCCTCACGACCTGGCCCCGGTGGCGCCGCAGGTCGTGGAGCCTCGCACGGGGCTGTCGATGGGTGCGCACCAGGCCGCGACCACCAGTGCCTGGCGGATCAGTCGCGAGGCGCAGGACGAGCTCGCTGCGGCCTCACACCACAACCTGGCCAGGGCCTGGGACGACGGCTTCTTCGACGACCTGGTGACTCCCTACCTCGGCCTCACCCGCGACCAGAGCCTCCGTCCGGACACCTCCGCGGAGAAGCTCGCTGCGCTCAAGCCGGTGTTCGGCGGGCCGGAGGGCACCATGACCGCCGGCAACTCCACCCCGCTCTCCGACGGCGCCGCGGTCGTGCTGCTGGCCGACCAGGAGTGGGCTGCGGCCAACGGCCTGCCCGCGCTGGCCCGCGTGGTTGATGCGCAGGTTGCCGCCGTGGACCACGCCGGTGGCGACGACCTGCTGCTGGCTCCCGCGCACGCCGTCGCCCGCCTGCTCGCCCGCCAGGGCATGGCCCTGGGCGACTTCGAGCTGTACGAGCTGCACGAGGCCTTCGCTGCCACCGTGCTGGCGACCCTGGCGGCGTGGGAGTCGCCGCAGTTCTCCCGCGACCGACTGGGGCTGGAAGGGCCGCTGGGGTCCATCGACCGCTCCCGCCTGAACGTGACGGGCTCATCCCTTGCCGCCGGCCACCCGTTCGCCGCCACCGGCGGACGGATCGTCGCCACTCTGGCGAAGCTGCTCCATGAGCGCGGTGCCGGTGCGCGCGGCCTGGTGTCGGTCTGCGCGGCGGGCGGGCAGGGCGTCGTGGCGATCCTGGAGGCGGTGTGATGGCCGGGCTGCTGGAGCGCGCCTTCCACTCCGCACCCGGCCGCGCGGTGGCCGGCAGGCTCGGCCTGCCCGAGCCGCCCGAGCTGCGCCGCGGACGCGGGCTGTCGGCCGAGCCGCTGGTGCTGGCATCTCTCGCCGGCTCCGAGCTCGGGGCCCGGACCCTCCGCGCGCTCGGTGTGCCGGCCGGCGCGCCGGTGCTGGACGCCGCCGGGGGCGAGCCTGCCGAGGGTGAGCAGGCCCCGGCCTATCCGGGCCGGATCGGCTCGATCGTCGTCGACGCCTGCGGATTGCGATGGATCGGGGAACTGGAGTCGCTGCGGGCTGTCCTGCGTCCGGCCCTGAAGGCCCTGGCCGCCTCCGGCCGGGTGGTCCTGCTCGCCGACGCCGAGGTGGAGGGGGTGGAGGCCAACGCCGTCCGGCAGGCGCTGGACGGGATCAACCGCACCATCGGCAAGGAACTGCGCCGCGGCGCCACCACCAACCTCGTCTACGTGCAGCCCGGCACCACGCCCGACGACCTCACCTCAACCCTGCTGTTCCTGCTCGAGGGCCGCTCCGCCTTCGTCGACGGCCAGTCGTGGACCGTCGGCCCCGCCGTTGGCGACGCCGAGGAGCAGGCACCCTCTCCTCCGGTCCCTGAGGAGCCCGCGAGGAGCGAGCCGGCACCCGCTCCCACGGTCCCTGAGGAGCCCGCGAGGAACGAGCGGGCGTCCCGAAGGGCCGCAGCACCCGAGCCGCTGGCCGGCCGGGTCGTCGTGGTCACCGGGGCCGCACGTGGCATCGGCGCGCAGATCGCGACAGTCGCGGCCACGCAGGGGGCGAGAGTCGTCTGCGTGGACGTCCCCGCGGCAGGCGAGGCACTCGCGGCGCTGGCCAACCGGCTGGGCGGCACCGCCCTGCAACTGGACATCACCGCGGCCGACGCCGGGGAGCGGATCGCCGCACACGTCGCGTCCCGCCACGGGTCGACCACCCGCATCCACGGCATCGTGCACAACGCCGGCATCACCAGGGACAAGCTGCTGGTGAACACCGACGCGAGGCGCTGGGCCCAGGTGCTCGAGGTCAACCTCGCCGCGCAGCTGCCGATCAACGCCGCGCTCCTCGACGGCCAGCCCGGCGGCCTCGCCGCCGGCGGCCGGATCGTCGGTGTGGCCTCCACCTCCGGCGTCGCCGGCAACCGCGGCCAGAGCAACTACGCCGCTTCGAAGGCCGGCGTCGTCGGCCTGGTGCGGGCGCTCGCGCCGGAGCTGGCCGGGCGCGGCATCACCGTGAACGCCGTCGCCCCCGGATTCATCGAGACCGACATGACCGCCCGGATCCCCTTCGTCCAGCGGGAGGTGTTCCGCCGCACCAACAGCCTCGGCCAGGGCGGCCTGCCGGTCGATGTCGCCGAGACGGTGGCCTACTTCCTCGACCCGGCCAGCGGCGGCGTCACCGGCCAGGTGGTGCGCGTCTGCGGCCAGAACCTGGTGGGTGCGTGATGGCCGACCGCGACGTCGAACTGCTGGCGGAACTGCCCTCGCTCGGCACGCTGTTCGCCAAGGCCGTGCTGCCCAGCCTCGACCGCGGGCCGGCCCGGATCCCCGGGCGGACGGCACTCGTCCCCGGCCTCGCGCAGGACCCGGCACGGCTGGCCGACTACAACCGCGTCTGCGGCTTCCCGCTGCGCGACCAGGTGCCGGCGACCTGGCTGCACGTGCTCACCTTCCCACTGCACGTGCACCTGATGTCCGGGGCCGGCTCCACCGTCCGCCTCGCCGGAGTCGTACACGTCACGAACCAGATGCGGCTGCACCGGCCGGTCGGCTTCGCCGAACTGCTGGACGTTTCGGTGCGGGCCGAGAACCTGAGACCGCACAAGCGCGGCGGCGTGTTCGACCTCGTGGGCGAGGTGCGGGTGCACGAAGAGCTCGTGTGGGACGGCGTCACCACCTACCTCGTGCCGGGGGCCGACGTGCCGGGGGAGCCGGAACCTGCCAAGCGGGCACCGTTCGAGCCGCAGCCGCCGATCGCCGAGTGGCGGCTGCCGGCAACGCTCGGACGGGACTACCGCCGGGTGTCCAACGACCCCAACCCGATCCACACCAGCCGGCTGGCCGCCCGCGCGTTCGGCTTCGCCAGGCCGATCATCCACGGCATGTGGACCCACGCCCGCTGGCTCGCAGCCCTCGGCAGCCGCCTGCCCGCGACCTACTCCGTGGAGGTCGGCTTCACCCGGCCCATCCTGCTGCCGTCGACGGTCGGGGCCTGGTGGCGGCCGGACGGCGCCGGTTGGCAGGGGGCGGTGACCACACCGGACGGCAGCAAGCCGCACCTGGTGGCGACGGTCACCCCGTACGGGACGGCCTGAGGGCCGAGCGGTCGGGTCAGCCTCAGCCGTGCAGGGCGCGGCCGAGGGCGTCCAGCTTCCGTTCGACGGCCGCCAGCCGCTCGTCCAGTTCGCCGCCGGCGACCGGGCCCGGTTCGGCTGCGGCAGCCGCCCGCCGCTCCCGTCCCCTCACGAACTTCAGGTAGCCGATGCCGATGGTCACGGCGAGGGCGATCGTCACCACGACGAACCGCAGCACGCTCTGGCCGGCGCTCACGGTCATGCCGACCGCGTACACCATCGTGAACACCCCGCCGAGCAACAGCCCGTTGGAGAGCACGGCCTGGCTCTCGGGCAGGAACAGTGACACCGCGAGGATCACCGTGGCGCAGACCAGCAGGATCATCCCGGTGTAGAGCCGCCACTCGTCGGCGTAGTCGAAGGGCACGCCCTCCCGCCAGACCGGTTCGGGGTAGAAGGTGTTCACGCCGATGCCGACGAACGCGACCACCACCAGCCCGAGGAAGAACGCGAAGATGATCTGCAGTGCGTTGTTCGTCCTCATGGCCAGACCCTAGCCCTCGCCGTCCGCCTGCGGGAGGGCGCGCGCTGGCCTACGCTGGAGGTGGCCCAGCCAGGCCCGTCCGGCGGTCGGAGCGCGACCGCCGGCGGTAGTGCACCAGGAGGTGTCATGGACGGCGCCCAGCTTTCCAGAATGGCCACCGGCAAGGGTTTTGTCGCTGCACTCGACCAGTCCGGGGGCAGCACCCCGGGCGCCCTGGCCCGCTACGGCGTGGAAGCGGGGGCCTACTCCGGCGATGCAGAGATGTTCGAGCTGATGCACGCCTTCCGCACCCGGATCATCACCTCCCCGGCGTTCACCGGAGAGCGCGTGCTGGCCGCGATCCTGTTCGAACAGACCATGGACGCCGACCTGGACGGATCGCCGATCCCCGACTTCCTGTGGCTGCGCCGCCAGGTGGTGCCGTTCGTCAAGGTCGACAAGGGGCTCGCCGAGCCGGTGGACGGGGTGCGGCTGATGAAGCCGATGCCCGACCTGGACGCCCTGCTCGCCCGGGCAGCCGAGCGGCACGTGTTCGGCACCAAGATGCGGTCCTTCGTCCTCGGCGGGAACCAGGCGGGGGTGGACGCGGTGCTGGACCAGCAGTTCGAGGTGGGCGAACGGATCCTCGCGGCCGGGCTGCTGCCCATCCTCGAGCCCGAAGTGGACATCAAGGCCCCGGACAAGGCTGTGGCGGAGGCGATGGTCACCGCCGGCATCCTGGACCGGCTGGACCACCTGCCGGCGGGGGCGAAGGTGATGCTGAAGCTGACCCTGCCCACCGAACCGAACCTCTACCTGCAGCTGATCAGCCACCCCAGGGTGGTTCGGGTGGTGGCGCTGTCCGGCGGGTACTCCAGGGCGGAGGCCAACCGGCTGCTGGCGGCCAACCAGGGCCTGATCGCGAGCTTCAGCCGGGCGCTGACCGAAGGACTGCAGGTGTCGATGACGGACGAAGCGTTCGACGCGGCCCTGGCCGCCTCGATCGATTCGATCTACGCCGCCTCGACCACCTGATCCCGGGTGGCCGGCGGTGGCGGCCGCCGGCCACTCCGACGCTGCGGGTAGAGTCCGCGAAGTGGAGGAGTCGTGATCAGCCGCGAGCTGGCCGAGGAACTCCGGCGCCTCGGCACCGAGTGGGCGCCGGCCAGCGGGGACCGGTTCATGATCCCCGACCGTGACCTGGACGACCAGGTCTTCGTGATCAGCGACATGACCATCGAGGCTGCCGACGTCCCGGGCGGCCGGGTGATCAAGTTCAACGGCACCACCGAGTGGGCGCTGGACAGCATCGCGGCCGAAGCTGTGCTGTGGCTGCCGCGCGAGGACCAGCTGCGCTCGCTGCTCGGGCAGCGGTTCGTCCGGCTCGAGGCGGTTGGGGAAGGCTTCGCCGTGGTATTGGACGACGGCGGGCGCCACATCGACATCGACGCCGAACGCGCCTACGCCCGGGCGCTGACGGCAGTACTGGAGGTGCGCGATCACTGAGTCCGGCAGCCCGTCCCGACCCGGCCCGTGGGCCGTGGTGGTGAACCCCAGCAAGTTCGAGGACGTCGGGGCCGTGCAGGCCGACTTCGCCCGGCTCTGCGCGGAGCGCGACTGGCCGGAGCCAGCCTGGTACGAGACCACCGTTGAGGATCCCGGCGAGGGCCAGGCAGCGCAGGCGCTCACCGACGGCGCGACGCTGGTCTGCCCGCTCGGCGGCGACGGCACCGTCCGCAGCGTTGCCGCAGCCCTCACCGGCAAGGAGGTGCCGCTCGGCCTCCTGCCCAGCGGCACCGGCAACCTGCTCGCCCGCAACCTTCGGCTGCCGGTCGACGACCTGGAGGCGGCACTGACCATCGCGCTGCACGGGCGTGACACCCGGATCGATGTCGGCGAGGTCTCCTGGGACGGCGAACCGTCCACGGTGTTCCTGGTGATGGCCGGCATGGGCCTGGACGCGGTGATGATGGCCGACGTGGACGACGGGTTGAAGAAGCGGGTCGGCTGGCTGGCCTACGCGATCTCCGGCGTGCGTGGCCTGTTCCGGATCGGCTTCGCAGTTCGCGTCCAGGCCGCGGAGCGCCGGGCGGTCAGCCAGCGCGCTCTGGCGGTGGTGGTGGGCAACTGCGGCGAATTGACCGGCGGGCTGCGCCTGATGCCGGCGGCCAGCCTCGACGACGGCCAGCTCGACACCGTGCTGGCCTCCCCCAACTCGATCTCCGGCTGGCTGGCGATCGGGCTCAACGTCCTCTCGATGAGCCGCCGTGGCCACCGGTCGCTGGTGCGCCTGGTCTCCGACCGGGTGCAGGTGCGCACCCGGGATGCGATCGAGGCGCAGCTGGACGGGGACGCGGTGGGTCCGAAGCGGCTGATGGAGTGCACGGTGCGCCGGCAGGCGCTCACCGTGCGGCTCCCCGCGGTGGACTGACGGGTTCCCCGCCGCCGCTGCCGCCCACTAGGGTGGCCGGATGGAGCGTCTCACCGACGAGATAAGCGTCACCAACCTGGTTGACCTTGAGCAGTTGCAGCGTCTCCAGAACCAGTTCTCGGAGGCGACCGACCTCGCGATCATCGCCGTCGACTACCGCGGCGTGCCGGTCACCGACGCGCACGGCTTCACGCCGTTCTGCCAGGTCATGCGGATGGACCCGGCCCGCCGCAAGCTCTGCTACAGCTGCGACGCCCACGGCGGCCTGCAGGCTGCGATCGAGGGCCGGCCGCACATCTACCGCTGCCACGCCGGGCTGGTGGACTTCAGCGTGCCGATCACGGTCGGCAACCAGTACGTCGGTGCGATCCTGTGCGGGCAGGTGCAGCTGGCCGAGCGCAACGCCGATCCCGATTTCGTGCTCACGGGCGACGACTCCTGGCGGGCCAACCGCCGACTGCTGCCACTCCTGGACGAGGTGCCGGTGGCCAGCCTGCGGAAGATGCGCGCCGCAGCCGACACCCTCTACGGCATTTCGGTCGAGCTGAACAAGGACGAGGGCACCCACCAGCGCACCTCGTTCGACCAGTTCCCGGTGGTGCGCACCCCGTCCCGGGTGCCCGCCTCGCCCGCGTCGCCCGGTTCGGTGCCGCTGGCCGCGGTCCCCAGCCCACCGCCGGCCGAACCGACGGCGGACGGGCCGGACCAGGCGGCGCTCTGGCACGCTGCGGACAACGACGACCTGGTTGGAGCCCACCGCGTGGTGGACACCTACCTCGACTGGCTGTTCGGCAGCGACCGGTTCGTCGCGAGCGAGCGGCTCAGCCCTGCCGAGGACGCGATCGTTGAATTGACCGCCGAGTTCTCCCCCGCCCACCACCGGCCGGTGCTGCAACTGGCGCTGCGCTACCGCTCCCGGCACCCCGGCCTGGTGAACCGCTACCAGGCGCAGCTGCACCTCGAGGCGATGCTGGCCGGGTTGTTCACGGCTGTCGCCGTGCGCTCCCCCCGGCGCCGGCGCGACCTGACCGACCTGCTCAACCACATCGAACGCAACCGGAGTCGCGCCATGTCGTTGCAGCAGGCCGCGGAGTACCTGCGGGTATCACCCGGTCACCTTTCGAAGAAATTCAAGTCCGCCACCGGCAGCAACTTCGTGGCCTATGTGACCCAAAAGAGGGTGGACCGGGCGAAAATGATGTTAGCCTGTACCGAGATGCCAATCCTGAAGATCGCGGTCGAACTGGATTTCCATCAGGTCAACTACTTCTCCCGGGTGTTCAAGGCCCACACCGGCGTTTCGCCGTCCGATTACCGTCGCGAACACTCGGTCACCGCCGACGGAGGTCGTTCGAGTGCAGAGGTTCCGGGTCGCCACCACCATCTACTACGGGCCTGACTCCCTGGACCGGCTGGCCGAGCTGAACGGCCGCCGGGTGCTGCTGATCACCGATGCCTTCATGGCCAGCACCCCCGTGATGGCCCGGATCCGGGAACTACTGTCCGGTGCGATCCTGACCGTGTTCGACCGGGTGGAACCCAACCCGAGCACGGACCTGATCGCCGAAGGCCTCCGCTGTTTCGCACAGACGCGTCCGCAGGCAGTGGTAGCCCTCGGCGGTGGCTCGCCGATCGACACAGCCAAGGCCGTGCACAAGTTCGCCCGTGAGCAGGGCGACGTGGAGGCCACGGAGTGCATCGTCATCCCCACCACCAGCGGCAGCGGGTCAGAGGTCACCTCGTTCGCGGTGATCACCGACAACGACCACCACAAGCACCCGCTGACCGCGGAGGACATGATCCCCCACATCGCGATCCTCGACCCGCAGACCGTGCGCACGGCGCCGGCGAGGATCACGGCCGACACCGGAATGGACGCCTGCACGCACGCCCTGGAAGCCTACGTCGCCACCGGGGCCAGCGACTTCTCCGACGCCATGGCGGAGAAGGCGGCCCAGCTGGTCTTCGAGTGGCTGCCCCGCGCGTTCGCGGACGGGAACGACCTGCTGGCCAGGGAGCGGATGCACAACGCTTCCTGCATGGCCGGGCTGGCGTTCGAGAACGCGGGCCTGGGCATAGTGCACAGCCTGTCGCACGCAATGGGCGGGGAGTTCGGCGCCGCTCACGGCCGGCTGAACGCGCTGCTGCTGCCGCACGTGCTGGAGTTCAACTGCGGCGAGCTGGGCTTCGGTCCGCACGGGCTGACGCCGGTGGCGCGCCGCTACGCGCACCTGGCCCGGCTCCTCGGAGTCGGCGGCAGCACCGAACGAGCGCGAGTCACCGGCCTGTTCGACGCCGTCCGCAGGCTCAACGCCACCCTCGGGATGCCGCGCCGCGTGGCCGAGCTAGGCATCGACCGCGCGGTCTTCCTCAGGTCCGTCCCCGAGCTGGCGCACGAAGCACTGAACGACTTCTGCACGGTCGGCAACCCGGTCGGGGTGGACACCGCAGCGCTGGAGAAGCTCCTGCTGAAGGTCGCGTGAGGTCTCGACAAGCTAGACCGACTATGGCGGCGCCTGTCGAAACCCGACGCTGGTTGAGCCTGTCGAAACCCGACGCTGGTTGAGCCTGTCGAAACCCGACGCTGGTTGAGCCTGTCGAAACCCCCGCTGGTTGAGCCCGTCGAAACCCGACGCTGGTTGAGCCCGTCGAAACCCGACGCCGGTTGAGCCCGTCGAAACCAGTCCCGCGGTCCCGCGGTCTCGACAAGCTCGACCGACGCTGGTTGAGCCTGTCGAAACCCGACGCTGGTTGAGCCTGTCGAAACCCCCGCTGGTTGAGCCTGTCGAAGCCAGTCCCGCGGTCTCGCGGTCTCGACACGCTCGACCGGCGATGTGGTCTCGACAAGCTCGACCGGCGATGTGGTCTCGACAAGCTCGCCCGACGCTGGTTGAAGCTGGACCGACGAGCGGAGCTCGACCGAAGATGAGGTCAGCGGTTGAGCCGCGGCAGCAGGGTGTCGAAGCCGGCGCCGGTGATCGAGGAGACCTCGGCGATGTCGTAGGCGCAGGCGAGGGCGAGGAAGTCCCTGGCCCGCTGCACCTCCGCCGGGCCGGCCACGTCGATCTTGCTGACGATGCCGAGCACGGGCTTGGTGAAGAAGGTCGCGAACCCCGGCGGCAGCTTGGTCTCCGGCGCGGTGGCGGACTGGAACATCAACACCAGGTCGGCCTCGTAGCTGGTGAGCAGCAGGGCATGGTTGAAGCGGCCGTGCTCCAGGTACTCACCCGGGGTGTCCAGCACGCCGTCGGCCAGATACACCGACTGGGTCTTGCTGTAGGCCAGCTCGGTGTTGGTCAGTTGCTGGCGGAACGTGGTCTTGCCCGAGCCGATCGCGCCCAGCAGCATCAACCTCACGTCCTGGTGACCTCTGCGATCGCGAAGCCCAGCACGCTCTCCAGGGCGGCGACGATGTCCCGTAGCGCCGACTCGACGTCGGAGAGCGAGCCGAGCAGCAGCAGCGAGCCGGAGAAGCGGTCGACGAACCCGATGTCCACTCCGGACGCCTTGGTGGCCACGTCGGCTGCGATGATCGCAGCTTCGCTCGGGGTGATGGTGAGCACCCCGATCGCGCCGGACGATGCGGTGAGCCCCAGCTTCGGGTAGAGGCGCTCGTCCGGGTTGGCGATGATGTGGGCCAGGGTCACCTGCTTGCCCGGGACGAACTCCTGGATGATCCGCTGCTTGGTCTCCACCGCCACCTCCTCGTCGTCCGCCCGGCCAGTGGCCACGGCGCAGGACGCCGGACGGCCCGCGCACCGCCCATCGTCAGCCGCCCCGCCGGAGGTGTCAACGGCAGCGCCGGGAAGTCATCACCCGGTTGCACGATCTGGTGATCCGGCGAGTACAAAATGGTTTGTCAGCATCTGGAAATGCGCCCATAAATGCACGCTGAGGCCAGTTCTATGCAAACACCTTGAGCTTAAGCTGACCCTGCAATGGCCATTGGCGTCCGCCCGAGTCCAATGGCCGAGTTCCGTCGTCTGATGCGAGGAGTAGGTCAATGCAAGAAGCTCTCGGGATGGTGGAGACGAAGGGTTTCGTCGCCGCTGTTGAAGCCGCCGACGCCATGGTCAAGTCAGCCAACGTCGTGCTCATCGGTAGCCAGCGCGTAGGTTCCGGGCTGGTCACGATCCTGGTCCGTGGGGACGTCGGCGCGGTCAAGGCCGCCACCGACGCCGGCGCGGTCGCCGCCCAGAACGTGGGCGAGCTCGTCTCCGTCCATGTCATCCCCCGCCCGCACAACGACGTGGAGAAGATCCTCCCGTCACCCGCACAGTGAGCCCAAGGGAGGGTGAGCCTGATGGCAAACGATGAATTGATGAACCAGGTCATGGCTGCGGTCATGAAGAAGCTCGAGCCCGGCACGGCGGCAGCGGCCCCCGCGGGCAAGCGCCCCTCCTCCACCGAGTACGTCGGCTGCAACCCGCTCGGCGACAGCATCGGGCTGGTGATCGCCAACGTCGATCCCCAGATCCACCAGTTGATGAACATCGACCCGAAGTACAAGTCGATCGGCATCATGGGGGCCCGCACCGGCGCCGGCCCGCACATCTTCGCTGCCGACGAGGCCGTCAAGGCGACCAACACCGAGATCCTGTCGATCGAGCTGCCCCGGGACACCAAGGGTGGCGCCGGTCACGGCTCGCTGATCATCTGGGGTTCTGAGGACGTCTCCGACGCCCGGCGCGCCGTCGAGGTCGCCCTGGCCGAGCTGGACCGCACCTTCGGTGACGTCTACGCCAACGACGCCGGCCACCTGGAGTTCCAGTACACCGCCCGTGCGTCCTACGCGCTCAACAAGGCGTTCAACGCCCCCCTCGGCAAGTCGTTCGGCATCACGGTCGGCGCCCCGGCGGCGATCGGCGTGGTCCTGGCCGACACCGCCGTCAAGGCCTCGACGATCGACGTCGTCGGCTACGCCAGCCCCGCTTCGGGCACCAGCATGTCGAACGAGGTCATCTCGTTCTTCAGCGGCGACTCCGGCGCGGTCCGGCAGGCCATCGTGGCCGCCCGGGACGTCGGCCGGCAGCTGCTCGGCGCGCTCGGCGCCTACCCCGAGTCGGTCACGACCCCGTACATCTGATTCGAGGACCACGTGAAGAGCAAGCGATTCGAGGCGCTCGACGCCCGGCCCGTCAACCAGGACGGGTTCGTCACCGAATGGCCGGAGGTCGGGCTGATCGCCATGAACTCCCCGGCCGACCCCAAGCCGTCGATCCGAGTGGAGAACGGCAAGGTCGTGGAGCTGGACGGCAAGCAGCGCGCCGACTTCGACATGATCGACACCTTCATCGCCGACTACGGCATCCGGCTGGACAACGCCGAGGCCGTGGCGAAGATGGACTCCCTCGACCTGGCCCGCAAGCTGGTCGACATCAACGTCCCCCGCTCCGAAGTGGTCAAGCTGACCACGGCCATGACCCCGGCGAAGATCACCGAGGTCGTGGGCAAGATGTCGGTGCTGGAGATGATGATGGCGGTCGCCAAGATGCG
Organism: Actinomycetes bacterium; assembly: GCA_023460935.1. GTDB lineage: Bacteria > Actinomycetota > Actinomycetes > Propionibacteriales > Propionibacteriaceae > Propionicimonas. The sequence goes on along the minus strand of JAEWOI010000045.1, from coordinate 55,542 downwards.
TCCGCGGCTCACCCCGGCCAACCAGTGCCACGTCACCAACCTGAAGGACAACCCCGTCCAGATCGCGGCCGATGCGGCCGAGGCCTCCCTGCGTGGCTTCGCCGAGGAGGAGACCACGGTCGGCATCGCGCGCTATGCACCGTTCAACGCGATCGCGCTGATGGTCGGTGCGCAGGTCGGGCGCCCCGGCATCCTCACCCAGTGTGCGGTCGAGGAGGCCACCGAGCTGAACCTCGGCATGCGCGGCTTCACCGCCTACGCCGAGACGGTCTCGGTCTACGGCACCGAACCGGTGTTCATGGACGGTGACGACACCCCGTGGTCGAAAGCCTTCCTCGCCTCCTGCTACGCCTCGCGTGGCCTGAAGATGAGGTTCACCTCCGGCACCGGTTCCGAGGTGCAGATGGGCTACGCCGAGGGCAAGTCCATGCTGTACCTGGAGGCCCGCTGCATCTACATCACCAAGGCAGCCGGCTCCCAGGGCATCCAGAACGGCTCGGTGTCGTGCGTCGGCGTCCCCGCCGGTGTGCCCAGCGGCATCCGGGCGATCCTGGCCGAGAACCTGATCGCCATGGCCCTGGACCTGGAGTGCGCGTCGTCGAACGACCAGACCTTCACCCACTCCGACCTGCGCCGCGTCGCCCGCTCCCTGATGCAGTTCGTGCCCGGCACCGACTTCATCTGCTCGGGCTACTCGGCCACGCCGAACTACGACAACATGTTCGCCGGCTCCAACTGGGACGCCGACGACTACGACGACTGGCTGGTCATCCAGCGCGACCTCAAGGTCGACGGCGGCCTGGTGCCGGTGCTCGAGGAGGACGTCGTCCGGGTGCGGAACAAGGCGGCCAAGGCGATCCAGGCCCTGTTCCGCGAGTTCGGCCTGACCGACATCTCCGACGCCGAGGTCGAGGCAGCCACCTACGCCCGCGGTTCGCAGGACATGCCGGCCCGCAACGTGGTGGACGACCTGAAGGCGGCAGAGGAACTGCTGAAGCGGGGCCTCACCGGGGTGGACATCGTCAAGGCGCTGGCCAAGGCCGGCTTCGAGGACGTGGCCGCGGCGGTGTTCGGCATGCTGAAGCAGCGGGTGGCCGGTGACTACCTGCACACGTCCGCGATCCTGAACTCCGACTTCGAGGTGATCAGCGCGGTCAACTACCCGAACGACTACCGCGGGCCGCAGACCGGCTACCAGATCTCCGACGAGAAGTGGGCGCTGCTGCAGGACATCCGCCAGGCGATCAGCCCCGAGAGCATCTGAGGTGATGACGATGGACGAGAAGACCCTCAAGAACATCATCGAAGAGGTGCTGAAGGAGTTCGGCCAGGGCGGCGGCGGCACCGCCACCGCCGTGGCCACGGCCCCTTCGATCAGCGCCGCCTCCGGCAAGCTGAACATCTCCGAGGCCGGACCGGCCGAGCGGGGCACCAACCCCAGGGAGGTGGTGATCGCACTGGCGCCGGCCTTCGGCGGACGGCGGAACGAGACGATCATCGGCCTGCCCCACGACCAGGTGCTCAAGGAGCTGTGTGCCGGCATCGAGGAGGAGGGGCTGAGCTACCGGTTCATCCGGGTGTTCCGCACCTCCGACGTCGGCTTCATCGCCCACGAGGCGGCGAAGCTGTCCGGCTCCGGCATCGGCATCGGCATCCAGTCCCGCGGCACCACCGTGATCCACCAGAAGGAGCTGCCGCCGCTGAGCAACCTCGAGCTGTTCAGCCAGGCCCCGCTGATCGACCTGGACACGTTCCGCGCGATCGGCAAGAACGCGGCCAAGTACGCCAAGGGTGAGTCGCCCAGCCCCGTCCCGGTGCGCAACGACCAGATGGCCCGGCCCAAGTACCAGGCCATCGCAGCACTGCTGCACATCAAGGAAACCGAGCTGTGCGATCTGAACAAGAAGACCCAGCAGCTCAAGGTCGAGTACCGGTAGGAGAAGCCATGGATTCCGAACAACTGATCAGGCAGATCATGGCCGAGGTCATGGCCAACCTCGGCAAGGACAACGTGACCTTCGCGAAGAAGGAGCCGGCGGCCACCGGCGGACGGCTCGACAAGAGCTCCTACCCGCTGGGCGAGAAGATGCCGCAGCAGGTGAAGTCCGCCACCGGCAAGGTGCTCTCCGACTTCAGCCTGGCGAAGGTCAAGAGCGGCGAGCTCAAGGCCGAGGACTTCCGGATCGCACCGGAGACCCTCGAGATGCAGGCCCAGGTGGCCGAGTCGGTGGACCGGGAAAGCCTGGCCCGCAACATGCGCCGGGCGGCGGAACTGATCGCCGTCCCGGACGACAAGCTGCTCGAGGTCTACAACTCGCTGCGCCCGTACCGCTCGACCAAGGCCGAGCTCTACGGGATCGCCGAGGAGCTGGAGACCAAGTACCAGTGCAGGATCAACGCGGCCTTCATCCGGGAGGCAGCGGACGTGTACGAGAAGCGGGGGCGGCTGAAGGCCGACTGAGCCGGACGCCCGAACCGACCATCCACCGTACGAGTTGAGAGTGCAATGGGACTGATCGCAGGCATCGACATCGGGAATGCGACCACGGAGGTGGCGCTGGCTCAGGCCGGCGCCACCCCCGAGTTCCTGGCGTCCTCGATCATCCCGACCACCGGCATCAAGGGCACCTCAGCCAACATCCAGGGAGTGTTCCACGCGCTCACCGTGGCGCTGGAGAAGGCCGGCCGGAGCCTGTCGGAGGTCACCCGGATCCGCATCAACGAGGCCGCCCCGGTGATCGGGGACGTGGCCATGGAGACGATCACCGAGACGATCATCACCGAGTCGACGATGATCGGGCACAACCCGTCCACTCCCGGTGGGCTCGGTATCGGGGTCGGGGTGACGGTGCGGGTCGAGGACCTGCCCCAGGCCGACCCGGGGCAGGCCTACATCGTCGTGGCCGATCGCAGCCACGACTTCGAGCAGGTGGCTGCGGCGATCAACGTCGCCGCCGCCCGGCTCGACATCACCGGCGCCATCCTGCAGCGCGACGACGGAGTGCTCGTGCACAACCGGCTGCGCGAGCCGATCCCGATCGTCGACGAGGTGGCCCTGATCGAGAAGGTGCCCCTGGGCATGCTGGCCGCGATCGAGGTGGCCGAGGTCGGACGCATCATCGAGACCCTGAGCAACCCGTTCGGCATCGCCACGATGTTCGGGTTGAGCCCGGACGACACCAAGCTGGTAGTGCCGATGGCCCGCTCCCTGGTGGGCAACCGCTCAGCCGTGGTGATCAAGACCCCGAAGGGTGACGTGCACGAGCGGCGGATCGCTGCGGGCAGCCTGCGCTTCATCGGCGCGGTCAACTCCGCGGAGGTCGATGTCGACCGCGGCGCCGAGGAGATCATGCGGGTGGCCGGCAACGTCGGCCAGGTGTCCGACATCAAGGGCGAACCGGGCACGAACGTCGGCGGCATGCTCGAAAAGGTCCGGGTCGTGATGGGCAACCTGACCGGACGGCAGCCGGGCGACATCCAGGTGACCGACCTGCTCGCCGTCGACACCCAGGTGCCGCTGAAGGTCGTGGGCGGCCTGGCCGACGAGTTCTCGATGGAGGCGGCCGTCGGCATCGCGGCGATGGTGAAGGCCGACCGGTTGCAGATGCAGCGGATCGCGGAGGAGATGAGCCGGGAGCTGAACATCGAGGTGGAGGTGGGTGGCGTCGAAGCCGAGATGGCGATCAAGGGCGCGCTCACCACCCCTGGCAGCTCCGCGCCGATCGCCATCCTCGACATGGGCGCCGGCTCCACCGACGCCTCGGTGCTGCACCGGGACGGCACCGGCCGCGCCGTGCACCTGGCCGGCGCAGGGAACATGGTCACACTGATGATCCAGTCGGAGCTGGGGCTGGAGAACTCCGAGATCGCCGAGAACGTCAAGCGGTACCCGCTGGCCCGGGTGGAGACGCTGTTCCACATCCGCCACGAGGACGGCACCGTTGAGTTCTTCGACTCCCCGCTGCCGCCGCAGGTCTTCGCCCGGACGGTGGTGCTGCACCCCGAGGGCATGATCCCCCTCGACGTGCGCAAGCCGCTGGAGCTGATCCGGCAGGTGCGGATCCGGGCCAAGGAGCGGGTGTTCGTCACCAACGCGATCCGGGCCCTGCGGGCGGTCTCGCCCACCAACAACGTCCGCGACATCGAGTTCGTCGTGCTGGTGGGCGGCTCGGCCCTCGACTTCGAGATCCCCCAGCTGGTGACCCGCGCGCTCGCCGAGTACCGGGTGGTGGCCGGACGGGCCAACATCCGCGGCACCGAAGGGCCGCGCAATGCCGTCGCCACCGGGCTGGTGCTGTCCTACGGGAGCTGGGAATGACCGAGGAACGGCCGAGCATCGTGATCGGTGCGCACCGGGCCATCACCGACCGGCAGCTGCGGGAGATCCTGCTCGGCATGGAGGAGGAAGGCGTGCCCTACCTGGTGAATCCCTCAGACGAGCTGAACCCGTTGGTGCTGGCCCACGAGGCGAGCCTGCGCTCCCGGCTGGGCGTCGGCATGGGCGTGAGCCTGGACTACGTGGTGATCACCACGGAGAAGCTGCCGCCCGAGCGGCCCTACATCGCCGACGAGCTGAACCACAACGCCGCCTCCGACCGTGCGCTGGGCGCCAACGCCGCCCGGATCGTGAAGCGGCTGCCCCTGACCCACCTGCGCTTCGCAGCCGCCGTGCCGGCGCACCGCAACGCCGCAGCCACCGTCCCGGTACCGGCCGGAGCCGGCCCAACCCCCTAGAGGAGAGACCATGTTGAGTCTTGGACAGATCGAGGTGGTCGGCCTGCCGGCCGCCATCGAGGCAGCCGACGTTGCGCTCAAGGCCGCCAACGTAGAGCTGATCGGCTACGAGGCCACCGACGGCATGGGCATGGTCGCGGTGAAGATCGTCGGCCAGGTGGGCGCGGTGAAGGCAGCGATCGCCGCTGCCGAGGTCGCCGCTGCCCGCATCAGCAAGGTGTTCTCGGTCTCGGTGATCCCGCGACCGAACGATCAGATCGAGCCCGTGGTCTACACCGCGGTGACCGTCGGCCGGCCGAAGCCCGCATCCTCGGCCGTCGAGCCTGTCGAGACCCCCGCGCCACCGCCCGTCGAGCCTGTCGAGACGCCACCCACACAGGTCTCGACAAGCTCGACCGACGAGGCAGTGGTCTCGACGAGCTCGACCGACGAAGCAGCACCACCGCCCGTCGAGGCAGTGGTCTCGACAAGCTCGACCGACGAAGCAGCACCACCGCCCGTCGAGGCAGTGGTCTCGACAAGCTCGACCGACGAAGCAGCACCACCGCCCGTCGAGCCTGTCGAGACGCCCGCACAGGTCTCGACGAGCTCGACCGACGAAGCAACACCACCGCCCGTCGAACCTGTCGAGACGCCACCCACAGAGGTCTCGACAAGCTCGACCGACGAAGCAACACCACCGCCCGTCGAGCCTGTCGAGACGCCCGCACAGGTCTCGACAAGCTCGACCGACGAAGCAGCACCACCGGCCGTCGAGCCTGTCGAGACGCCCGCACAGGTCGCGGCAAGTTCGACCGACGACCAGGCCGAGGGCCAGCAGAGCACCCCCAAGAAGCGTCCGCGGCCGCCAAGGGCCAAGGCAACGAGAGTTAGGAGTCAGCAGTGAGCGAAGCGCTCGGTCTGGTGGAGACCAAGGGCTACGTCGGCGCAATCGAAGCGGCCGACGCGATGACCAAGTCGGCGAACGTCGTCCTGGTCGGTTACGAGAAGGTCGGCGCCGGGCTGGTCACCGTGATGGTTCGCGGGGACGTCGGTGCGGTCAACGCGTCCGTAGCAGCCGGAGCGGCAGCCGCCGCAGCGGTGGGCGAGGTCGTCTCCAAGCACGTCATCCCCCGTCCGCACACGGACGTGGAGAAGCTGCTCCCGAAGAAGAACTGACCCATGGACGGCACGGCCACCGCAGCCCTCATCAAGGAGATCACCATGCGCGTGATTCGGGAGCTAGCCGAGACCGACGACCCCAGGCGGGTGGTCGTGGGGGTGTCGAACCGGCACGCCCACCTCAGCGCGGCAGACCTGAAGACGCTCTTCGGGCTCGAAGCGATGACGGTGTTCCGACCGGTGCGTCAACCCGGGGAGTTCGCAGCAGAGCAGACCGTGACTATCCACGGTCCGAAAGCGAGCTTCGCCAAGTTGCGGCTGATGGGGCCGTGCCGTCCCAAGACCCAGGTCGAGCTGAGCCGCACCGACTGCATCGCGCTCGGCATCGAAGCCCCGATCACCCAGTCTGGCCACCTCGAGCACGCAGCAGCCATCGACATCGAGGGCCCGAACGGCACGGTGCACCTGGAGCACGGCGCGATCGTGGCCGCGCGCCACATCCACATGGGCCCGGGCCACGCCGCAGCGCTCGGCGTGGCCGACCAGGACCTGGTGCGGGTACGGATCGATGGCCAGCGGGGCGGGGTGCTGGACAACTTCATCGTCCGGATCAAGCCGGAGTGGATCCCCGAGATCCACCTCGACACCGATGAGGCCAACGCGCTCAACCTCCGCACCGGCGACCACGTCACCATCGTCGAGGGCTGATCCTTGACCAGTCCCGCCCTCCAGCCGATCGCCTACGACAAGGCGATCCGGGCGTTCGCGCGCTGCGTCCGCAAGGGACGGGTGCGCGAGCACTCCGGCGACCTGCGGCTGGGCGTCGACCTGGGCACAGCCAACATCGTGCTCAGCGTCGTGGACGCGGCCGACCGCCCGGTGGCGGGCGCGTGGCAGCACTCCACGGTGGTGCGCGACGGTGTCGTGGTCGACTGGCAGGGCGCCACCACGGCGGTGCGCCGGCTCAAGGAGGACATCGAGGGCCGGTTGCGGCACCGTTTCACCGCCGGTTCGGTGGCCATCCCGCCCGGCATCCCCGACGGCGACACCCGGGTGTTCACCAACGTGCTGGAAGCGGCCGGGCTCGAGGTCAGCGAGGTCGTGGACGAGCCACTGGCGGCTGCGCGCGTGCTCGGCATCACCGACGGGTGCGTGATCGACGTCGGCCACGGCACGACCGGGGTGTCGGTGCTGGCCGGCGGTGAGGTCGTGAAGTCGGTGGACGAGGCCACCGGAGGCCACCACATGACGTTGGTGCTGGCCGGCGCCTACCGGCTGCCGTATGACGAGGCAGAGGAGTTGAAGCGCAGCCGTGACCGCCAGCATGACGTGCTCGGCGTGATCCTGCCCACGCTGGAGAAGATGGCCACCATCGCCGCCGAGGCATTGCGCGGCCTGGAGGTGCCGATGATCTACCTGGTGGGCGGCTCCAGCTCGTTCGCCAACGCCCCCGAGGTGTTCGCCCAGGTGCTGGGACGCCCGGTGGTGCGCCCCATCGAGCCGCTGTTCGTCACCCCGCTCGGCATTCCGATGCGGCCCCCGGGCCAGCTGTCCCGTCCGGCGGCGAGCACTAGCTCGGGGAAGGAGGCACGGTGACCGAGGACCAGCTGCGCGAACTCGTCCGCCAGACGATCGAGGAGATCCTGAACCCGCAGCCGCGGCGTGCCCTGGTGCTGTTCACCGGCGCCCTGCTCGGCTTCGAGGACGCGCTGGACGGGCTCGCAGCGGTCGCGGCGGATGGGGTGGAACTGGACTACGTCCAGACTCCCAGCGCGGCGCGAATCCTCGACCAGGAACGGATCGCCGCGGTCGGCATGACCGAGGTGAGCAACAAGCTCGTGCGGGAGCACCAGATGCTGATCGTGCCGACCCTCACGGTGAACATCGCGGCCAAGGTCGTGCACGGCATCGGCGACTGCCTGGCCAGCAACCTGCTGGCTGAGTTCATCATGGCCAACCGCCCGGTCGTGGCGGTGGAGTCTGCGGCCACCCCGGACTCGCCGGAGAAGCAGGGGTGGTTCCCGAGGATGCCGGCGGCCTACGCCGCCAGGCTGCGCCGGAACCTCGCGGAGCTGGCCGACTTCGGGGTGCGGCTGTGCAGCGCGCAGGCGCTGCACCCAGCCGTGATGCAGGCGTGGGCCGACCACGCCTCCGCCGCGGCCGCCGCCGGGGCCGCCACCCCGGCGCCGGCGCCCTCGGCTGCACCCGCGGCGCCGGTGGTCGAGTGCCACCGGAACCTGATCAGCCACTCGGTGGTGCAGGGGCTGGCACCGGGCACCCGGCTGCGCGTGCGGCCGGACGCTCGCGTCACAGCGCTGGCGGTCGATTCCGCCCGCGCTCGCTCGATTCGGATCGAAAAGGCCTAGGAGGCACAGATGTATCTCGCCAGGGTTCGGGGGACAGTGGTCTCCACCAGCAAGGACCAGCGCCTGGTCGGGTTCAAGCTGCTGGTCACCCAGCGGATCGATGAGAACGGCGCCTGGGCCGCCCTGCCCGAGGTGACCATCGACACCGTCGGCGCCGGGGTCGGGGAGACGGTGATCATCACCCGGGGCAGCCAGGCGCGCTACGCCGCCGGCCGCACCGAGGCCCCGATCGACGCGACCATCGTCGGCATCGTCGACACCGTGGAGATCGAGAAGGACTGATCGTGCCCAACGTCTACACCCGCACCGGGGACTCCGGGCAGACCGGCCTCTTCGGCGGGTCCCGCGTGCCCAAGCAGAGCGCGGCGGTGGAGGCCTACGGGACGGTGGACGAGGCCAACGCGGCGATCGGTGCGGCCAAGGCGCTCCAGGCCGACGACATCCGCGACGACCTGCACGGCATCCAGCAGCGGCTGTTCGTGCTGGCGGCGGAACTGGCCAGCGACGCGAAGGGCCGCGAAGTCCTCGGCAACCGGATCAGCTCCGACGACGTGGTGGCCCTGGAGCGGCTGATCGACCGGTGCCTGGCCTTCACCGGACCGCAGCGCCAGTTCGTGGTGCCCGGCCGGGACGCGGCCTCGGCAGCCCTGCACGAGGCCCGGACTGTGACCCGCCGTGCGGAGCGCCGCATGCTCACCCTGGCTGAGCACGAGCCGGTGCGGCCGGAACTGGTGAAGTACGTCAACCGGCTCTCCGACACCCTGTACGCGTTGGCCAGGGTGCAGGAGACCCGCCATGACCTGGGGCGGGTGGAAGGCGTCGTCCGCGCAGCCGTGGCCCGGGCGCTGGGAGGCGCAGGCTCCGAGCCGGTTCGCGCGCCCGGCGCAGGCGCCGCGGACCGTCCCGGCTCGGGCGTCCGCGCCTGGAACCTGGCCACGGCCAAGCGGCTGGCCGCCGCCGCCGAGGCGCGCGCAGCCGAGCTGGGCGTGCCGATCGTGTTCGCAGCCAGCGACGCCGGCGGCAACCTGATGCTGCTGCACCGCATGGAGGACTCGCTGCTGGGCAGCATCGACATCGCCACCAACAAGGCGTTCACCTCGGCGGCCTTCAAGCTGCCGACCGAAGCCCTGGCCGACCTCGTGCAGCCCGGCGGCCAGCTGTACGGCATCGAGCAGTCGAACGGCGGCCGTGTGGTCGTGTTCGGCGGCGGGGTGCCGGTCTTCCTCGACGGCCGGATCGCCGGGGCCATCGGGGTTTCCGGCGGCACGGTCGCCGAGGACATCGACATCGCCCATTTCGCCCTCAACTCGGAAGAAGCACCGCTATGACCATTGACCAGCAGCTGATCGAACAGGTCGTCGCCCAGGTGGCCCGCAAGGTGGCGTCCGCGATGGGGGACGCGACGGCCCCGGCCAGGGAGGTCACCGACGGCATCTTCGACGACGTCGACTCGGCGGTGGCGGCTGCCGCCGCGGCGCAGCGGGCCTACCTCAACTGTTCCCTCGCCGACCGCAAACGGTTCGTCGAGGCGATCCGCGAGGTGATGCTGCTGCCCGAGAACCTGCGGTACATGTCGGAGCAGGCCGTGGCCGAGACCGGCATGGGCAACGTCGAGCACAAGATGGCCAAGAACGAGGTGGTCGCGCGGCAGACCCCGGGGGTTGAGGACCTGATCACCGAGGCGTGGTCCGGCGACGACGGCCTGACCACGGTGGAGTTCGCCCCGTTCGGCGTGATCGGCGCGATCACGCCCACCACCAACCCGAGCGAGACGATCACGTGCAACGCGATCGGCATGCTGGCCGCCGGCAACGCTGTGGTGTTCTCCCCCCACCCGCGGTCGAAGGAGTTGTCGATGTGGCAGGTGCGGAAGCTGAACGCCGCGCTGGCGGCTGTGGGCGCGCCGCCGAACCTGATCTGCACGGTGCGGGAGCCGTCGATCGAGAACACCAACGCGCTGATGGCGCACCCGGACGTGAAGCTGCTGGTCGCCACCGGTGGGCCGGCGCTGGTGCGCTCGGTGATGAAGTCGGGCAAGAAGGCGATCGGGGCCGGCGCCGGCAACCCGCCGGTGGTGGTCGACCAGACCGCCGACCTGAAGCGGGCGGCGAAGGACATCATCGACGGGGCCAGTTTCGACCACAACCTGCCGTGCACAGCGGAGAAGGAAGTGATCGCAGTGTCTTCCGTGGTCGACCTGCTGCGGTTCCACATGGTCAAGTACGGCGCGTACGAGATCCGCGACGACGCGCTGCTGGCGCGCCTGCAGGAACTGGTGATGGAGGGCAAGCGACCGCGCACCGAGTGGGTGGGCAAGTCCGCCACCCAGATCCTGGCCGGGCTGGGCATCGAAGCTCCGGCCGGTACCAGGCTGATCATCGCCGAGACCCCGTTCGAGCACCTGTTCGTGCAGTCGGAGCTGATGATGCCGATCCTGCCGATCGTGCGGGCGGCGGACGTGGACGAGGCGATCGACCTGGCGATCAAGGCCGAGCACGGCTTCCGGCACACCGCGATCATGCACTCCGCGGACGTGAACGCGCTGACCAAGATGGGGCGGCTGGTGCAGACCACGATCTTCGTCAAGAACGGCCCGTCCTACGCAGGCATCGGGATCGGCGGGGAGGGGTTCACCACCTTCACGATCGCCGGCCCCACCGGCGAAGGGCTGACCTCCGCGCGGACGTTCTGCCGGCGCCGGCGTTGCGTCCTGGTCGGCGGGTTGAACATCCGCTGACCCGGCACCGGCCCACGGGAGCGCGCCGAGCGGGAGCGCGCGCCCTGTTCCCCATCCGGGTGACTACCGCTAGGCTGGGCGACGTAGTCGCTGTACCGGCTCGCCTTCCCTGCCGGGAAGCGGCCAGAACTCCTTCGGGAGGTGCGGGGACGACAGGTCGGTCCCGGAAGTCGGGATCGCACGCACAAGAAGGAGTTAGTGCATGGCCACTGGCACTGTGAAGTGGTTCAACGCTGAAAAGGGCTTTGGTTTCATTGCCCCCGATGGCGGCGGGCCGGACGTTTTCGCTCACTACAGCGCAATCTCGACCTCGGGGTTCCGCTCGCTGGACGAGAACCAGAAGGTGCAGTTCGAGATCACCCAGGGCCCGAAGGGTCCGCAGGCCTCCAACATCACCCCCCTCTGATCCCAGCCAGACCGGACGGCCCCTCGCTTCGGCGAGGGGCCGTTCGCCTTGTGGTGGAACAATCACGGCATGGCCAATGACGTGTTCTGCCGGATCGTGGCTGGCGAGGTGCCGGCCCCCGAGGTGTGGCGCGACGAGCACGTGGTGGCGTTCCTCGACCACCGTCCGGTGTTCAAGGGGCACGTGCTGGTGTGTCCCATCCGGCATGTCGAGACCCTGCCCGAACTGCCCGCCGAACTCCTGCAGCCGCTGTTCGGCACGGTGCAGCTGATCGCGGACGCGGTTCGACCGGCCTTCGGGGCGGCGGGCAGCTTCGTCGCGGTGAACAACGTGGTGAGCCAGTCGGTGCCGCACCTCCACGTGCATGTCGTGCCCAGGAGCCGCGGCGACGGCCTGCGCGGCTTCTTCTGGCCGCGGACGCGCTACGCCGAAGGCGAGGAGCAGGACTACGCCCGACGGCTGCGTTCGGCGCTGTAGGGCTGAGCCGCCGTCCACCGCCCACGCCCGGAGGAGTTGAGCACAGCGGTGACAGCCGAACGCGACGGGTCGAAGCCTCCCGGGGCGCTGGATTCCGGCCTCAGTCGTTGAGGCTCTTGATCAGGTCCTTCATCTCGGCGATCTCGGCCTGCTGCGCCTCGATGATCGAATCGGCGAGGTGACGCACCCTGGGGTCGGTGATGTGTGCGTTCTCGCTGGTGAGGATCGCGATCGAGTGATGGGGGATCATCGCCTCCATCCACGCGATGTCGCCGATGGGTGCCTGGGAGCGCACGAGCCAGAGGCCGGCGCCGAAGAGCACGACAGCGGTGCCGACCACCACGGCGTTGAGTCTGGGGTTGCGGTACATGCCGCGCATGAAGAACAGCATGATCACCGCCATGGTGGCGGCCGACATCATGGTCATGAAGACCCGCGTCCAGCTGAAATAGACGTGGTCGATCGAGTAGGTGTTGAAGTACATGACCACGTACATGACGATGGCGGAGACCGCGATCATCGCAGTGAACCGCAAGTACGTGCCTCGGGTGGAGGCGGTCCCGTCCTTCGTCGTTCCGCTCTGTTGCCCGGTGCTCTTGTCGTCAGTCATTGCTGCCTCCTTCGCTCCCCTGTCGGCTCCTCACAAGTCACCGCTACCCGCCGTTGACGCAGGACGAACCGCCCACCCTGAGGAGCGAACGCAGCGCTCCCCCTCCACCGCTCCCTGAGGAGCGAGCGCACCACTCCCCACACCGCTCCCTGAGGAGCGAGCGCAGCGAGCGTCTCGAAGGGCTGCCCTCACCGGATTCGCCGTTCGGGCGGCGGCGAGGCAACTGCGGGACTAGCGTGGAACAGGGCTCGGGAAGCAGAGGAGACGTCATGGACGTGAACCCGCACCTGGACACGATTCCGCCCTGGGTGAGCGCCGGGGTGAGGCGGACCGTGCAGATGAACGAACTGGGCTCAGCCTTCAGCGAGTCGTACCAGCAGGTGGCCGGCGCGGTTGCCGCGGCGGGCGCGCAGCTGGTGGGGCCCGCCTACGGCTGCTACTTCGGCATGCCGACCGACGTGGTGGATGTCGAGATCGGCTTCGGCATCGACCGGGAGGTGCCGGTGCCGGGGCTGAACGTCGCGACGCAACCAGAGTGCCGGGCGGTGGTGGGCACCCACGTCGGCCCGTACGACGAACTGTCGCGGAGCTACGGCGAGCTCATGCCCTGGCTGGAGGGCCAGGACCTGGAGCTGGCCGACCACATGTGGGAGTTCTACGACAGCCCGCCGGAGACCGACCCTGCCGACACCGTTACCCGGATCGCCTTTCCCCTGCGGGCGCAAGCCTGAACCCCCTGCGGGCACAAGCCTGAACGCCCGACCCGGTTTCCTGCTGCCTGGGCACCGGTGCTAATCTGGACCGGCCCGCGAGGGCACTGGGGCTATGGCGCAGTTGGTAGCGCGTCTCGTTCGCAATGAGAAGGTCAGGGGTTCGAATCCCCTTAGCTCCACCATTGTGATGGGTCGCGACATGGTTGACACCTGAGTCGTGACATGGGTAACACATCGAGCCCGGGCCATCGGCCCGGGCTTTGTTATTGGTCGCGCCAGTAGGCGTGGTCGGGTCGATGCTGAGTGGACAGGTCCCCACATGCCCGCGGGGGTCGCGGGTGGTCAGCCGACCAGCGGGGCCAGGAGCTCCCTGACCTGGCGGGCGGTGGGGACCCGGCCGGAGAGGACGACATGCTCGTCGACGACCAGCCCGGGGGTGCGCATGATCCCGTAGGCGGCGATGTCGGCGTAGTCGGTGACCTTCTCGAACCTGGCATCGATGCCGAGTTCCGAGGCGGCCTGTTTCGCTGCCTTCTCGAGGTTGACGCAGTTGGCGCAGCCGGGGCCGAGGATCTTGATGTCCATGTCTGTGGTGCTTTCTGTTGAGGGTTACAGGATGGCGTTGAACAGGTAGCCGACAGCGACGATGCCGAGGGCGGTGACGGCGACGAACACGGCGATCAGGGTGGGCTTCAGGACGCGGCGAAGCAGGATCATCTCCGGCAGGCTGAGGGCGACGGTGGCCATCATGAAGGCCAGCAGGGTGCCCATCGGCAGGCCCTTGGCGTACAGGGCGTCGACCAGGGGCAGGATGCCGGCGGCGTTGGAGTACAGCGGCACGCCCACCACGACGGCGACCGGCACGGCGAAGGGGTTGTCCGGGCCGGCATAGGTGGCGAAGAAGTCCTCCGGCGCCCAGCCGTGGATGGCCGCGCCGAGACCGATACCGACCAGCAGGTAGGGCCAGATCTTGCGCAGGATCGAACCGACCTCCTCGATGCCCATCCGAATCCGGTCGTCCCAGGACATGCCGGCGGTGGAGTCGATGACCTGGCCGCGCAGCCTGGTCTCGAACACGAACGGCTCCACGTGGCTCTCCAGCTTCAGCCGTCCGATGACATAACCCGCGACGATCGCGACGACCAACCCGGCGCCGACGTACATCAGGGTGGGACCGACCCCGAACAGGCCCAGCAGCAGGGCGATCGCGACCTCGTTGACCAGCGGGCTGGCGATCAGGAAGCTCATCGTCACCCCGAGCGGGATGCCGGAGGCGACGAAGCCGATGAAGGCAGGCACGGCGCTGCACGAGCAGAACGGCGTCACCACACCGAGCCCCGCGGCCAGCACGTTGCCGATGCCCTCGCGCTTGCCGCCGAGCAGGGCGCGGGTGCGTTCCACGCTCATGAACGAGCGCGCCACCGTGACCAGGAAGATGATCCCGGCCAGCAGCAGGACGATCTTGACGGTGTCGTAGAAGAAGAAGTGGACCCCGCTCCCGAGCCGGCTGTTCAGGTCGAGCCGGAACACTCCGCCGATCAGCCAGTCCCAGAATGGCTGGTTCACCGTGTACAACGCCCACCACGTGGCGGCGGCGAGCGCCAGGAGGCTCCAGCGCTGGACCGCCTTGCGCGGGGTGTCGGGGTTGGCGGTCGTGGTCATCGGACCACGGCCAGCTGTCGAGTCACTGCGGACGGGTCTGGCAGCGCCGCGTGGAGCCGCTCCAGCGCGCCGTCGGTGAGGGAGTAGTCGATCCAGCGGCCACGCCTGGCACCCTCGATCAGCCCGGCCTCGCGCAGCACCTTCAGGTGGTAGCTCAGCAGGTTGCCCGGTATCGGCGGCTCCGGCTGCAGATCGCACACGCAGCGCGTCCGGCCGACCAGCAGGTGGAGCAGCTGCAACCGGATCGGGTCCGCCACCGCAGCCAACAGCGACGCACTCCCTGCCAGCTCAGCCGATCTTGAATCAACCATGCTTGAACAGTGCTCCGCTCCCCGGATGGTGTCAAGTCACCCGAGGAGGACCAGGAGCGCTGGGCGGCGCGCAACCCGGACGCCACAGCGAAGATCCTCGTCAGGGGTGCGGCTCTTGACCCGGTTCGCCATGAAGCCGGCGGCGGGCCGGGTCAGGTGGGCAGCAGTTCGCCGATGAGGGTTTCGACGCGGCGGCGGATCTCGTCGCGGATCGGGCGAACCGCCTCGATGCCCTGCCCGGCGGGGTCGTCGAGCACCCAGTCCTCGTAGCGCTTGCCGGGGTAGTACGGGCAGGTGTCGCCGCAGCCCATCGTGATCACGACGTCAGAGGCCTTGACGGCATCGGTGGTGAGGATCTTGGGCTGTTCCGCGACGATGTCGATGCCCTCCTCCGCCATCGCGAGCACCGCCGTCGGGTTGATCGAGTCAGCGGGGGCGGAGCCGGCCGAGAGCACCTCGATCCGGTCGCCGGCGAGGTGACGAAGGTAACCCGACGCCATCTGGGAACGGCCGGCGTTGTGGATGCACACGAACAGCACAGTGGGCTTGTCGGTCATGGGCGGGTTCCTTCCTCGGCGAGCGGGCTTTCGATGCCCAGTTCGTTCAGCAGTTGCCGGACGCGGGCCCCGATCTGGTCGGCGATCCGCCGAACGTCCTCAAGGCTGGCTCCGGCGGGATCCGGCAGGTCCCAATCAAGGTACCGCTTGCCGGGATAGAGCGGGCAGGCGTCGCCGCAGCCCATCGTCACCACCACGTCAGCGGCCTGGAGCACGTCGTCGGTGAGCGGCTTGGGGAACTCGGCAGCCATCGGGATGCCGCGCTCGGTGAGCACGACCGCGACATCAGGGTTGATCTCCGCCGCCGGCGCGGAGCCGGCCGTCCGGACGTGGACCGCACCGCCGGACAGATGCGTCATCATGGCCGCAGCCAGCTGGGAGCGGCCGGCGTTGTGGGTGCACAGCATCAACACTCCGGGCAACGGTTTGGCCAGCCGGCCGGACGCCTGGGCGAGCGCGGTCAGCCGCTCCTTCGCGAACCGCAACGCCAGGACCGGCACATGGGTCTTGATCTTCGCCGTCCGGTAGAGCGTCTGATACGACTCGTGCACGTAGCGGTCCACAGTCTCGCGGCCGAACACCCCGGCGAAACGGAACGCCAGGTCCTCCGCACCGCGAGACAGCACGTGTTCGACGGCGTCCGCCCCGAGCGGTCGCCTCGCGGGTGCGGGGGATGCTTCCGGGCCGTGCGTCGGGTTGCCGGGCGCCGCGCTCGACGCGATCCCGCCCAGCAACTCCGCTACCTCGGTGAGCACTGCCCGCCCGAGGGCGTAGGTGATCTGGGTCCCCGAGCGCCCGCGAACCAGGAGTCCCGCCTCGAAGAGGACTTTCAGGTGGTGGCTGATCGTCGGCTGGGACAGATCGAAAGAGTCCCCCAGTTCGCCAGCCGCCACCGAGCCCGTCGGCGCGGTCGCGACCAACTCGAGCAGCCGCAGACGGACCGGGTCGGCGAGCGCCTTCAGGATCACCGACGTCGCGCCCGGCGCGGGCTGAGCCGTCCGTCCCGACAGGGCTTGTGATGCCATGCATCAATATTGATGAATATCGAATGAACCGTCAAGAGGCAGGCATGAGAGGCGTTGGTTTCGACAGGCTCAACCGACGATCGCGTTGGTTTCGACAACGCCGCGTCATGTCCCGCGTTGTGCGTCGGCTCAGCGGAGCTCCTCCCCGGCCGTCCAGCGCACCAGTCGGTCGAAGAGGACGGGGTAGCCGTCCCAGCCGACGAAGGCCGGTGGCGCCCAGTGCGGCGCGATGTCGGAGGTGAACGCCACCGAACGCCCCTCCCCGTAACTCCCGACGACCAGTAGCGGCTGACCGGCACACTCCGCGAGCAGGACCGAATCGGGCTTGGGCGCCACCTGGTTCAGGCCGAGCAGGTCCGGCCACTGCCGGGGGAGGTCGCCGATGATCGGGTGGTCCGCGGTCACTGTGGGGGTCGCTCCGGCCGGCAGCTCGAACCGGTCGTCGTGACCGGACAGAGTCACCGGGAGCGCGGCGGCGAGCGGGCAGCTCCCCCAGCGCCCCTTGCCGTCGATGCCGGTGAAGGTGAGGTAGCCGCCGATCATCACCACCCCGCCGCCGGACGCAACGAAGTCGCGCAGCAGCTCGGTCTTGTCGATGCTCGGGATCGAGTTGGCGAAGGTCTGTGGGGCCAGCTGGAAGCTGTTGGCTCCGACGTCGGAGATGATCACCACGTCGGCGATGGCGCGGAGCTCGTCCATGGTGTCGGGCAGCCGGCGGTGGATCTCGTGGCTGGGGATGTACGTGACCTCGTGCCCCGTGCCTTCGAGGGCGGCGAGGAAGTCCCCGCCACCTTCGACGTACTCGGAGGTGTAGAAGGCGTCGAATCCCTTCTGGTGCACCGAGTAGGTGAACCAGGACTCCCCGATGACCACGACCTTGGCCATTACTGCTCCTTCACTAAGTGGTGCCTGTGGGCTTGGTGGACCCAGCGAACCATGAGTTCCAGGGAAGAGTCGCCTCGACGAACGGTGCGTCGTCGATCCGCCGGCTGAGGAGTTGCCGAGCGCGCCGTCCGAACCAGGCGGGCTGACGGATCATGTGAACAAGCGGATCCGGCCTAGCGAGGCTTGCCCTCCAACCACCTGATGCCCAACTCGAGGAACTCTGCAACAGCGTCGTCGTCGTGGTGCCCGATCCGCACGTCGGCGATCGCCTGCACCGACTCCATCGCGTTGCTCACGGCCACCGCGGTGCCGATCTCGGCCAGCCAGTCGGCGTCGGTGTCGCCATCGGCGAGGCCGAGGCAGAGCGAGGCCGGGATGCCGAGGCGCCCGAGCACGAGCCGCAGCGCCTCCTTCTTCGTGGCTCCGGGGTTGCTCGACTCGAAGAACCGGCTCATGCTCCGCTGCATGAACGGCAACTCCTGCCGTACACGGGGCGCGATCCGGTCCAAGGTCTCCTGCGGGGCCGACAGCATCACCTTCACCGTCTGGCTGAAACGGGACTGATCGATCGGGCCGATCAGCACCCGCTCCTGGTTCACGTCCTCCAGCAGGTCTGTGCCTGCGGAGCGCCGTTCGGCGAGCATGTGGTCCGGGGTCCACACCACCGCGTCGAGCCCCGCCTCCCGCGCGAACTCCAGCGACCGGTGCACCTGTGTCTCGGTGAGGGTGGAGCAGACGATCCGGGTCCGGCCCGTTGGCTCGGTGACGAGGGCGCCGTTGCAGGAAATGACCGGGCTGTCCAGACCGATCCGGTCGCTCAGCCCCAGGGCTGCCTGCTCGGTGCGGCCGGTGACCAGGATGGGGGCCACGCCGAGCTGGGCGAGGCGGCGTACGGCCAGCACGCTTCGGTGGCTCACCTGGTGGTCGGAGCGGGCCAGGGTGCCGTCGATGTCGAGGGCGACCGCGCGTACGGGCAGTTCAGTCCAGGGGTTCGCCGTCATGCGCCCTCCCCGGTCGGTGCTCGAGCACGAGCCTCCGGTAGCTGTCGATCTCGGAAGTGCGCCGCTCGGCCGACCAGTCCAGCAGCGTCGCCATCTCGTCGGCGACCGCCTCGATCTGGTCGAGCCCGCCGCTCTCGTCCCAGAAGAACGCCGACGTCCGCCTGACCAGCAGGTCGGACAGCGTCGTCGCCATCTCCTCGGTCACCGAGTAGATGACCTCGGCCCTCGTGAGCTGCCGGGCTCCGATGACTTCCCGGTTCGCCGGGTCCGCCCGCCACAGTTCCGCCAGCGCCCCGGTGTTCGAGCCGTAGCGTCGCAGCCACCGTCCAGCGAGGTCCTCGGGAACGCCGGCGGTCCGTACGGCTGCCCGTGCGGCCGAAAGGTCGCCGCCACCGGAGATGGGTGTCTCGCCGGCCGCGGACGTCGTCCCCTTGGCGCCGATGGCCTTCATGGCGGCATCGACCAGGTGCTGCGCCATCACCCGGTTGCTGGTCAGCTTCCCGCCGCTGATCGCGATCATGCCCGTGGGTCCGGTGGTGATGGCGTGCTCGCGAGGCGTGTTGCTGGCGCTCACCCCGGGCGGTGGCGCGATCAGGGGCCTGAGCCCGGCCCACGATCCCACCACGTGCCGTTCGCTGAGCCGCGCTTCCGGGATCGTGTGGTTGGCGACCTCCAGCAGGTACCTGATGTCGCTCTCTTCGGGCTGGACGTTGTCGAGGTCGCCGGCGTAGTCGGTGTCGGTGGTGCCGATGTAGACCACGTCGTCCTCCAGCGAAGGGGTCGGCCAGACCACCCGGTTGTCGGTCGGTGAGCGCAGGAACACCGCGGTGTCGAGCGGGAAGTCGCTCTTCTTCACCACGATGTGCACCCCCTTGGTCGGGCGGAGCCGGTGGGTCTGTGCGGTGTGCTCGAGTTCCCGCGTGCGGTCCGTCCAGGGCCCCGTGGCGCTGAGCACCTGGCGGGCGCTGATCGAGTAGGTGCCCCCGGTCTCACTGTCGGCGACGGTGACCCCGCGCGCCTTGCCCCGCTCCAGCACGAGGCCGGTGACCTCGGCGTGGTTGAGCACGACCGCTCCGGCCTCGGCTGCGCCCTTGACCGTGTCCAGGGTGAGCCGGGCGTCGTCGGTGAGTACGTCGTAGTACAGGCCGGCGCCGAGCAGCCCCTCTGAACGCAGGTGGGGTTCGCGGGCCAGGACCTGGGCCGCATTCAGCATCGAGTGCCGCCGCTGGCGCCACGAACCGGACACGACGTCATAGAACGTGAGTCCGAGGTTCAGCAGGGCCCTGCTCTCCGGGTAGCCCCGGTAGAGCAGGTAGAGGAACGGCCGCAGCTCGGTGAGGTGCGGGGCGAGCCGCAGCCACTTCTCCCGTTCCCGCACCGACTCGGCGACCAGCCGGAACTGGTAGGTCTGCAGGTAGCGGAGGCCGCCGTGAATCAGCTTCGAGGAGCGGCTGGACGTGCCGGCGGCGAAGTCGTCCTTCTCCACCAGCACCACCGACAACCCGCGCAGCGCGGCGTCCCGCGCGGTTGCCGCGCCGGTGATGCCGCCTCCGACCACGACCAGGTCGAAGGCGGCTTCGCCCAACTGGCCGGCTGTGGGCCGCTTCACTTCCGTGCCCACCCCCTGACCGCGGTGACGGCCCGCGTCCAGAACTTGTAGCTCTCAGCCCGGGCCTGCTCGTCGATCTGCGGGGTGAAGGTGGCCTCGACCTCCTGGGTGGCCAGTGCCGAGGCCACGTCCGGCCACACGCCAACCGCGATGCCGGCGAGCAGGGCCGCCCCGACGCTGGTTGCCTCGGTGTTCCTCGGCCGCACCACTTCGACGCCGAGCTGGTCGGCCTGGATCTGGCACAGCAGGTTGTTCCGCGAAGCGCCGCCGTCGACCGCGATCCGGGTGATCTCGTGTCCGGAAACCCTGCTCATCGCGTCGATGAAGTCCCGCACCGAGAACACGATGCCCTCGAGGGTCGCTCGGGCGAGGTGACCGCGCTTCGTGCCGGGCGTGATGCCGACGATCAGCCCGCGGGCGTAGGAGTCCCAGTACGGTGCCGAGAGCCCGGTGAGCGCCGGCACGAAGTAGACCCCGCCGTTGTCCGGCACCGACTTCGCCAGCTCCTCCGACTCCGCCGAGGCGCCGATGATCTCCGCCCCGTCCCGCAGCCATTGCACGGCCGCACCGGTGGACGCGGCGTACCCCTCGAGCGCGTACAGCGTCTCCCCGTTCATGCGCCAGGCGATCTCACAGGTGAGGCCGCTCGCGGTGTCGACCATGGGCTGGGGGCCGATCATCATGTCCAGGAAGGTACCCGTGCCGTGGGTGCACTTCAGCATGCCCGGACGGACACAGCCCTGGGCGAACAGGGCCGAGTGCTGGTCGGCGATCGCGGCCGTGATCGGCACTTCCGCGCCGAAGACCTCCGTGGAGGTCGTGCCGAGGTGCCCGGAGTCGTCCTTCACCTCTGGGAACATCGACAGCGGCAGCCCGAGCGCCTGCAGCCACTCGCCGTACCAGTCTCCGGCGAGCAGGTCGTACGAGCCGGTCACCGAGGCGTTGGAGGCCCCGATCACGTGACTCGCGCCACCGGTCAGCCGGTGGATCAGCCAGGTGTCGATCGTGCCGAAGGCGAGCTGGTCGGCCTCGGCGAGCCGGCGCGCCTCCGGCACGTTGCCGAGGATCCATTCCAGGCTCAACGAGGAGTACACCGGCGCCAGCGCCCAGCCGGTTCGGGAATAGACCCGCTCACCCCACTCCTCGGCGAGTTCGCCGCAACGTCCGGCGGTGCGGGTGTCCTGCCAGACGATCGCTCTGGTCACCGGGTCGCCGGTGGCCTTGTCCCAGACGACGGTGGTGGCCCGCTGGTTGGTGATGCCGATCGCCGACACCTGCGCCGGCGTGATCCCGGCCTTGGCGAGGGCTGCGACCATCATCTGGCTGGTCGCCTGCCAGATCTCCTCGGCGTCGTGCTCCACCCGGTCCGGCGCCGGGTGGTACTGCGGGAACTCGGTGTAGGACTGGCCGAGCACGGCTGCGGTCTCGTCGTAGACCAGCGCCCTGGTGCCCGTGGTGCCGGCGTCGATGACCAGGATGTATGAGTCGGACATTTCTGGGTTCCTTCGGGTGCGTCAGGCTGTGAAGAGGGAGATGGCTACCAGCGCCACGGTGGTGGTCGGCCAGATGGCACTGGCCGGCGGGTCGATGTGCGTGTCACCGCGAATCAGCCAGAGCCTGGAGAAGAACTCACCGGCGAGCGCTGCCAGCAGGCCGAATACCGCACCGACGAGCACGGCCTGCCAGGGCTGCAGGCCGACCTGCAGGAGGAAGCCGGACGCGGCCACGGCGCTGACCAGGGTGATGTGGTGCGTGGCAGGCACTGCGACGTTGCACGCCAGGAACAGCAGCGAGACCGCCGAGACGCCGAAACCGAGGAAGATGACCCCGCCCGCTTCGGGGTACGCAGCGAGCAGCGTCACCGAGGACCAGGCCGAAAGGGCCCCGATGAACAGGCCGAGAAGCGAGGCCATCACGGGGGTCTGCTGGTAGGCGATCCAGACGTGCTCATCGTTCGGCGCGAACCGCTTCCAGCCGGAACTGGTGGTTGGCAACGGCCCGAGGACACCGGTCTTGCCGAACATGAACCGCACGACGAGGGCGGAGATGACCACGGTCAGTGCCACGGCGTCGGTATTGCTGCCGAGCCAGGGGACGATCGCGATCAGCCTCTGCACGAGGTAGCCGAACACGCCGAAGCCAGCCCCGACGAGGAGGACGCTGGGATGGGAGAGGCTGACCATCGGGGTGAGGATGTCCCGGCCGGAGGTGATCCAGCCCCGCTTGGCCGCGTAGGCCACCGCGGCGACCCCGGCGGCGAAGGAGATGTGGGGTCCGAAGAACGGGCCGAAGGCGATCTCGTTCAGGAACGCCGGATCCCCCGACCCGATCAGGGCGGCAACCCCGGCCAGGACGGCGAACCCGGTGAAGACGAACGCCACGAGGGCGCCGAAGGTCGCTCCGAGGAAGCCGCCGGCGGCGGCTGCCAGGAAGCCCATGAAGTCCACATCCATTGCTGTGTCCTATCTGTTCGGGGCCCCAGCTGGGTGGCCGGCAGCAGCGCCGGCGCGCAGCTACAGGCCCAGTTTTCCGGGATTGAGGATTCCTGCAGGATCGAGGGCTGCCTTCAGCCTGCGCAGCACCAGGTGCGCCGTGCCCAGCGAGCGGCGCGAGTAGGGCGAACGGGCCAGCCCGCCGCCGTGGTGGTGGGACAGCTCCGCCCCCAGCTCGAGGCAGGTCTCCATCGCTGTGGACCAGATCCGTTCGAGGCGGCCGATCGCGGCGTCGTCACTCTCGGCCCGGCCCAGCAGGATCAGGTACATGGACGAGCCCTGGGTGTAGACGTGGGAGAAGTGCGCGAGCACCTCGTCCGCCAGCGGATCGAGCGCGGCCTTCAGCCGCGAGTGCAGCACCTCCAGGCGGTCCCAGTTGTGCGCCACCTCGATGGTCTCGGCGTAGCCGCCCGGCTGGGCCAGGAGTTGCTCGACAGCGGAGAAGTCGAACCGGCGCGCCAGCCAGCCCTCGACCCCGGCGGGCCCGAGAGCCTGCCCGCCGAACTGCACGGCGACCTCGGTGAGCGTCTCGAACTCGGCTCGTGCCATGCGCTCCACACCCCGGCTGCCCACGAACAGCACGGGGCTGGCGAACCGGGGGTCAGACATGGCGTGGCGGGCCTCCTCGGTGTCGTAGAAGCGCACCAGGAAGGGCCGCAGGCCCAGCGCCGACTGCTCACGGAGGAAGCCGAGCCCTGCCCGCACGTCCGGCATGGCGAAGGTCTGCACCAGTTGCGCCCGCGGGAGGCGGAACACCTTCAGTGTCACCGAGGTGATCACGCCGAGCGTTCCCTCCGATCCGATGAAGACCTGGCGGAGGTCGGGCCCCATCGCTGCCCGCGGGGAGGCGCCCAACTCGACCGTCTCCCCTGATGCCAGCACCACGGTGTACCCGACGACCAGGTCTTCGATGCCGCCGTACAACGACGAGAACTGGCCGGTGGCCAGCGTCGCCAGCCAGCCGCCGACGGTGGAGCGGTAGAGCGACTGGGGCGAGTGCCCGAGGGTGAAGCCGTGCGCCTGGAGCGCATCCTCCAGGGCGCCGCCATTGTGGCTGGCAGTCGCCCGCACGGTGAGGTTGACCTGGTCCAGCTCGTGAGTGGCGGGAACGGCGCTGACGTCGAGCACTATCCCGCCGCTGACCGGCAGCGGCTGCCCGGTGACCGAAGACGCCAGCGCACGCACCGTCACGGGCACCTGCTCCGCGCACGCGATCCTCAGGATCGGGGCGACCTGGTCGAACGACGTGATCCGGATGAGCAGGTCGGCCTGGTTGGGATGGCGTCCCGTCATCGCCCACTTCGTGGCCAGGGGCCAGGTGTCATGGCTCGTCCGCTGGAGGTCCTCGCGGGTCGTGCTGAGCGCCTCGGCACCAACGATCGCCGTGAGTGCGTCGAGAGCTGTGGGCGGAAGCGATGTCACCGGCTGTCACCTCAGGCTTGGTCTAATACTCCGTCTATGGAGTATTCCGTCCACTGATTATTGCCCGGCGCGGTGGTCCTGTCAACGGGTGCGCACCAGGTCGGGTACACGCCGGGCAGAATGGTGCCGTGACGGTTCCCGCCTCCTCTCCCGCCGGCGTGGCCCTCGGGTCGGCACTGCACGCCCTGGCAGCCGACGCGCTGGCGCTGGGGGTCGGCGCTGCGCTGCCGACGAATGCCCAGTACACCGCGCGTTACCAGCTGGCCGCCGGCACGATCCAGCGGGCGCTCACCTTCCTGGCCGAGCGGGAGGCGCTGGTGACCACCTCGCACGGACACCGCGGTCGGCGGATCCAGGGCCTCTCGGTGGGCACCTTGTGGCAGCTCGGTGGCCTGGCACCGGTACGCCTGGTCCTGCCACCGGAGGGCCCGGAGGAGACCACGCAACTGCAGGAGGCATTGGCGCAGGGGCTCGCCGACCTCGGCATCCCCCACACGGTGATCCACCTGCGCGGGGCGCTCCGCCGCCTCGCGGCGGTGCGGGCGGGTGACTACGACATCTGCGTCACCTCGGCGGGAGCGGCCGAACGTGCGCTCGCCGACGCACCGGACGAACGGCTGGGCCGGCTGACCCGGACGCTGGCCAAGGGCACCTACTACGCCCCGGGCAGTCTGGTCTGCGTGCGTCGAGCGGCAAGCGACCCCACTGCCCACCGGACCGTGGCGATCGATCCGGACTCCCCCGACCACGCGGCACTGACCAGGGCAGAGTTCCCGTTGGCTGCCGGGGCGACCAGGTACGTGGAGATGCCGTTCACCAGCGTCCCGGCGGCCGTGCTCAGGGGTGAGATCGAGGTGGGGATCTGGCACCGCCAGGAGTCGATCATCCCGCTGGAGCTCGCAGGGCTCGACACCACACCGATGCAGCGCCCGGAAGCCCACCTGGTGTGGGAGCGTGCCTCCAGGGCAGTGCTGACCGGGTGGGTGGGACGACCGGAGCTGGCCTCGGTGCTGTCGGCGCTCGAGCTTGGGTCCGGGGAAGCGCCCGGACCGGAACACGGCAGCACCGATGCCGGTGCAGCCCGGCCGCGGCGTGTAACCGGCCGCCGCGCCGGGTAGTTCGGGGTCAACAACGGATCGCATCGAGACAGGAGCGCGAATGAAGATCAAGGACAACGGTCCCGAGCCGAACGTCTTCGACATCGAAAAGGCGACTGTGGAGAACGCCAACTACCGCACCGTCGCCTGGACCGGGAAGTACCTCCAGGTCACGCTGATGTCGATTCCACCGGGCAGCTCCATCGGGCTGGAGAAGCATCCCGAGACCGATCAGTTCGTCCGCCTCGACGCGGGCAAGGGCGTGGCGAAGATGGGCACGAACAAGGCCAAGCTCCAGACGTGGGACGTCAGCGACGGGTGGAGCGTGCAGGTGCCGGCCGGCCACTGGCACGACATCGAGAACGTCGGCGACGAGCCGATGCAGCTCTACGTCGTCTACGCCCCGGTACACCACGCGCCCGGCATCGTGCAGAAGACGTCGGACCAGGCGGACAAGGACGAGGAGAGCGGCAAGGACGAGCCGCCGGAGTGGTCGGTCCAGCCGGCGCCGGACGTCGAGGACCAGAAGGCCTGAGCAGCTCCCTGCCCGCCCGCCCGACGGTGCCCGTCCCACCAGGGGCGGGCGCCGTTCAGCAGTTGCTGCGCGCCGGCGCCCCCTCGAACCGTGCCGCGGTCCAGCTCAGCAGGTCGGGGACGGCCGGGGAGTCCGGCTCGACCAGCTGCACATGGCCGCGGCCCGGGTACGTGCGGTAGTCGACCGGCTGGCCGGCTTCGCAGCGGCCCCGGACGTAAGCCGCCTGCACTGCCGGCTCCACCAGCGTGTCAGCCGCGCCCTGCGCGACGAGCAGCGGCGCCGCGATCGGCCCGGCCGGCACGTTCTCCCGCAGCCGACTCCCGAACGCACCGGTGTCGGGGTTGCCCGACCAGATGTTCTTGTCCAGGGTGAGCGCGGTCAGCAACGAGACCAGGGTCGCCCGCTCGGACAGGCAGCGGCTGCCCATCTCCTCGGCGAGGATCCTCGCCCCCGGCCGGACGACGTCGCCGGCCCGGACGTCGGGATAGGCCGCGGTGTACCCGGCCAGCACGTAACTGGCGAACAGCTCGCCTCCGGTGACGGTGCCGAGGCTGTCGATCAGGCCGGGCAGGTCGCTGGCCGGCGCCAGCGCCGCCACCCCTTCGATTCGCAGTTCCGGCGCATAGCTGGGCGCGAGCACACCCGTCCAGAGCGCGGCGTGGCCTCCCTGGGAGTGGCCCCACACCACGGTCCCTGCGGCGACCGCCGCCTCCTTGAGCTGTCCCGCTGCCCGGATCGCGTCCAGCACCGAACGCGCCTCCCCCTGCCCGATCAGGTACGGGTGGGCGCCCTCGGTCCCCAGGCCCACATAGTCGGTGGCTACCATCGTCCAGCCCCGCTCGACCACCTGGTCCTGCACCGTCATCGCGCCGGCGGCCAGCCCGTCGGGGAGGATCGATGGCGCACAGCCGTTGGCGAAGCCGGTGGTGCCGTGCGCCCAGGCCACGACCCTGCGCGGCGTCGGAGCAGCACCGTCTGCTGCGGGCGCGATCACCAGCCCGCTGCCCAGTGCCGGCACCCCCTCGTCCCGCGTCGTGGTGTAGAGGATCCGCCACGCGTTCGCCCCTGCCGGGATCTCCGGGCTGTCGTACGGCTCGCTGCGCAGCAGCATTCCCGGCTCGGCCGGCAGCATCGCGGGCGGCTCGTAGAACGCGTCCGGCACCGGGGTGCCGGCGTGCAGTACCAGGCTCACCAGCGCCAGCGCAGCGGCCAACGCAGCACCGAGCACCGTCCCGGTCAGCCCCAGCCGGCCCCCACGTGCGGCAGGGCGCGTCCGGCGGGAAAGGAGCGGCAGGTCGTCGCCCTTGACGAACGCCACCACCTGGCGGCCGCCGGTGATCAGCACGCGCGCGCCGAACGTCACCGCCACCACCAGCACGCTCACGTCCGGCCAGGCCAGGGCGAGCAGGCCGAGCACGATCGATGCCGCAGCCGCGAGCCCGGCGTTGAGCCGTGCGGTGCCGCCCAGACCGCGGGCCAGGATGACGTCGGCGAGGCCTTCCACCAGCAGGGTCGCGGCAACGGTCACCGCGATCACGCGGATGGTCGCGGCGGGCCAGGCCAGCATCACCAACGCCCCCGCCAGGTAGGCCGCTCCCCGAACCCGGCGCCAGCGGGCCGGGCCGGGGTCGCGACCGACGAGTTCGCCCACTCCGGCCACGGCCATCGCCGCCACCAGCAGGATCACCAGCACGGCAAGGGAGGCGAACGGCCTCAGCACCAGCGAGGCGCCCAGTGCCACCAGCAGCCCACCGATCACCAGCCGCGACCACAGGGGCCCAGCCCAGTGCCTCTCGCCGGCCGCCGGCCCGGGTTTCACCCGCGAGATACTACTAGCGCCCCGAGCACGCCGGCTGGCTGGCCGCCCGGCCGGCCAGCCGGGGGGTCTGGGCCTGTCCCGAGCGTCGTTGCTAGCATCCGGCGATGGACACCACTGAGCAGGTCGAGGCCTACCTGGCCGGGCTGCCGGAGGCGAAGCAGGCCGACCTGCGGACACTCCACGCCTTGCTGCTCGCGGACTTCCCCAACTGCGAGCTGCGGTTCAGTGACGGCACCGACGACACGGGCAAGGTGGTGGCCAACCCCAGCGTCGGCTACGGCAGCTACCCGATCCGTTACGCCGACGGCTCCTCGCGCGAGTTCTACCGCGTCGGGCTGAGCGCCAACACCTCCGGCATCTCGGTGTACGTGCTCGGGCTCCCGGACAAGACCTTCCTGGCCCGGACCTATGGCGAAGCACTCGGCAAGGCGAAGGTCACGGGGTACTGCATCAGGTTCAGGAGACTGGCTGACATCGACACCGAGGTGCTGCGCGCGGCCGTCCGCCACGGCATGACCCTCGACCACAGCGGGTGAGCGTCCCGCCGGGCCACTCCCAGCGGCCGGCGACGGACCGGGGCGAGGCAATTCAGCGCACTGCGCCGCCGGCCCGCCGGCGCTACGTTGCCATCAGCACCTGACGACGTCACGGGGACGCATGGACGAGCAGAAAGTCGACCCAGAACGGCGCGAGGCATCCCGGGCCGCGGCCTGGACCGCCCTGGGCACCATCGGCGCGGCCGTGGTGGCCGCAGTAGTGACGTTGGTGACGGTGTATCTGCCCTCAAGTCCGCAAGTGGCCGGCCAGCCGGCCGCACCCGCCAGCAGGGTTCCCCCACCAGCAGCCACTTCTTCGCCGTCGGTGACTCCGGCGGCCACCGTCCCGCCGGTGCCGAGATCCTCCCTTCTGGTGGCGTTCGGCGGACGCTGGCAGGGTGAGGTCTCCGCGGGTGGGCTCAGCTACACCATGACCCTCGACATCCCGGACGACTGTGCCGAGGGGTTGCCGTGCGGGACGATGACCACCGACCTGTACGGCTGCGTGGGTGAACTGGTCCTGGTCCGGATCGGGGACGGCCCGCAGTTCGACCTCGCCACGGTCGACTTCACCGAGGGCAGTTCATCGTCCTGCGAGCTTCGGCCCGACGGCGGTGACTACTTCACCATGGGTCGCGACGTCCTGGTCTACGCCGCCGGATACGACGGCAGCCGGCGCGGCACCCTGCGCCGGATCGGCTGAATCTCGGGCACCATCAGGTCAGCGAAGGTCGAGTCGCATGACCACCCGCGGGAAGCCGTTGAGCACCGATTGGGTGTCGGAAGCCCAGGTGAAGCCCGCGCGCTCGAACAGCTGGCGGGTGCCCACGTAGCCCATGGTGAGGTCCACCCGCTCACCGCGATTGTCCAGCGGGTAGCCCTCCACCACCGGCGCGCCGTGGCTTCGTGCGAACTCCACTGCTCCCTGCAGCAGCGCGTGCGCGATGCCCCGGCCGCGGTTGCCGGCGCGCGTGCGGAAGCACCACACCGTCCACACCGGGAGGTCGTCCAGGTGCGGAATGCGGCTGTTGGCGCGGGCGAAGCTGCTCAGCTCCGCGCGGGGGGCCACGCCGGCCCAGCCGACGGGGACGTCGCCGTCGTAGGCCAGCACACCGGGCGCGAGGTCCCGACTGCACAGCTGGGCGACCAGTTCGCCGCGGGCGGGGCCGCGCAGCTCGAGGTTCTGCCTGGACGGGATCCGGTAGCTGAGGCACCAGCAGACGTTGGCGTCCGGGCGCTTGGGCCCCAGGACCTGCCGGACGTCGTCGAACACCGCAGCTGGACGCACGTCGAACCCCATACACCAAAGCATGCCCGCCCACCGCCGACCGGCAGAACCCCCGGCTAGAGTCACCAGATGGTGCGCGAAGAGCTCCTGGGTTGGCTGCTCGACTCCGACCCGGCGTTGCGCTGGCAGGTCGAACGCGACCTCGCCGGTGAGCCGCCGGAGGTGTGGCAGGCCACGCGAGCCCGGGTCGGGACCGAGGGCTTCGGAGCGCGGCTGCTGGCCCTGCAGGATGCCGACGGCCAATGGGCGGGCGGGGCTTACTTCCCGTCAGGATTCGGCTTCGACGGCCCGGAGGCCGCACCCGGTGCCGGTCAGCCGTGGACGGCCACAACCTGGTCGCTGAACTCGCTGCGCGAATGGGGCCTCGACGCAGAGGTGTTGCGTCGTCGCGGCACGGTGCAGTTGCTCGCCGCCAACTGCCGCTGGGAGTACGACGACCTGCCGTACTGGGGCGGCGAGGTGGACTGCTGCATCAATGCCTGGACGCTGGCCAATGGGGTGTGGCTCGGCGCTGATGTCGAGGGCCTAGCGGAGTGGCTCGTCACCCACCGCCTGCCCGACGGCGGCTGGAACTGCGAGTGGGTGAACGGTTCAGTGCGGTCCTCGTTCCACTCGACCCTCAACTCGCTGAAGGGTCTGCTCGCCCACGAGATCGCCACCGGCGGCAGCAAGGACACCCGCGCAGCCAGACGCGCCGGGCAGGAGTACCTTCTGGACCGCAGCCTCATGCGCCGCCTGGGCACGGGAGCGATGGTGGCGCCGTGGACCACGCAGTTCGTCCACCCCGCCCGGTGGCGCTACAGCGTGCTCAACGCCGCCGACTACTTCCGCGAAGCAGCCCGCCTCGACGCCACGCCGCCAGATCCGAGGATGGCCGACGCGATCGAGCTGATTCGCGCTGCCCGGCTCCCCGACGGGACCTGGCTGCAGAGTGGCCGGCTGCCCGGCCGGGTGTGGTTCGAGGTGGACGTCGACGAGGGGCAGCCCTCGAAGTGGCTGACCTTGTTCGGCACCCGCGTGCTCCAGTGGTGGGACGGCCGGTCGTGATGCCCGCACCGCTCACTCCCCGGGGAGCGTTGACGGAGGCTGCTCGTTCCTGAGGGACTGGACCCGCTCGTCCTCCGGTCCGCAGGGAAAGGCCGCTCCGCGCAATTCTCCGCCTTGCCGGAGTTGGCCCGGCGGCGTCCACTTTGGGATGTCGGCGCCGGCGATGGTCGCCGGTGGCGGCGTGGAGGGAGCCATGCTGTCCAGCTACCCAGCCGTGCCAACGCTGGCCGTCAGCGATCTGGCCCGGGCGCGTGAGTTCTATGAGGGGGTCCTCGGCCTCTCGCCCACGAGCGAGTTGCCCGAAGGGATGATGTACGGCGTCGCCTCCGGCGCCGTCTTCGTCTACCGGTCGGGCTACGCCGGCACCAACAAGGCCACCGCGGTCTCGTTCCAGGTGCCCGACGCAGCGTTCGACGAGGAGTTGTCGGCGCTGCGTTCGAAGGGGGTGACTTTCCAGACCTTCGAAGCCGAGGGCATCACCTGGGACGGCGATGTCGCGAACATGGAGGGCGCCCGCTCGGTGTGGTTCGCCGATCCGGACGGCAACATCCTCAACCTGGAGACCGCTACGGCGTGACCCAGATCTGCAGCCGGCCGCTCGAGGCTTCGCCGAAGGGCTCTGCGTCCTCCACCCCCACCAGGCGGTAGCCCAGCCGGGCAGGCACGGCCGCGCTGGCCAGGTTCTGCTCGTCGGTGTGGATCTCCACCCGGCGCATGCCTGGCAGCGCGAGCGCGTGCCCGGTGAGGGCCTGCGCGCCCCGGGTGGCCAGGCCACGGCCGGTGTGGCCGGCGTCCAGCCAGTAGCCGATCTCGATCGCGTCCGGACCCACCCGGCGGTGCAGGCCCATGCCGCCGATCACCGGGCCGTCCGGTTGTTCGCGAAGGGTGTAGATGTAGTCGCTGCCGGCGTCCCAGAGGTGTTCGGCCTCGGCGCAGCGCCGCTCCTGGAAAGCCAGGGTGGCGCCCTCTTCGGTGCCCCAGCCGATCCACGGCCGCAGGTGGGCAAGGTTGGCCGCGACGGCCGCGGCCATGGACCGGGCGTCCCCGCCGCGCAGGCGGGTGAGTACGGCATCACCGAGGTCGATCCGCTCCGGCGGCGACGGGCTCACCTGCTCAGCCGACACCGGCCTCGGCCTCGGGTTCGGCTGCCGGTGGCTCGATCGGGTCGGCGGTGACCGGGATCCTGCCGGGCGTCGGCACCGGCGCGGACAGGTCGATGGTGCGGACGGTGCGTGGCGCCAGCGGCTTGGAGACGTAGGTGGGGCGCGTGATCGGGATCGGGTCCCACAACGAGGCGACCCGGCCGATCGGGGTGCTCAGCTCCACCGAGTGCTCGTGCGCGGCCACGTCCTCTGCGGTCAGCGAGATCGCCACCGTCTCCTCGTCCGGGCACTCCCGGATGGCCTCGGCCCGCCGGGCCAGGTCGGCCCGCATTGCGCGCACGCTGAACCGGGCCACCACAAGGAACGCCGCGATCAGCACCGCCGGGACGGCTGCAGCCCACCACGCCTCGGGTTGGAAGACGGCCAGCGTGCCCGCCACCACCTGCACGATCAGCAGGAAGATCAGCACCCGCCGCCGGCGCTGCGCTGCCTCCAGGTCGCGCAGGTGCAGCTCCCGCAGCTGGGCGCGGCGGGTCAGCGGAGTGGACACCGAAGCGGTGCCCGGGTCGGCCTGGGCGAGGGAGGTGCCGCTACGCACGATCGTCACCGCAGGGGTGAACGGGATCTCCGGATCCAGCTCCTCACCGGACTCGTCACCGCGGTGGTGCAGGAAGTAGGGAATCAGGTACAACAGCCAGAACGCCGCGATCGCTCCAAAGATCAGCCCGGCGGTACCCACATCCCGAACCGTATTGGTCGGGCCGGGCGAACCGGGCGAGCCGGGGCGGAGTGTCGACGATTACCCCCGGCCGGTCAGCCCCTGGCCGCGTTCGAGGCGGGCCAGCAGCCCTTCCGGGACGTCCTCAGCGTTGAGCACGAACACTTCATGGTCGCGCCAGTCACCGTCGACGTGCATGTAGCGTTCACGCAGTCCTTCATGGCGGAAGCCCAGCTTGCGCACCACCGCAAGGCTGTTGCGGTTCTCCGGCCGGATGGCGATCTCGATGCGGTGCAGCCGCAACGTGCCGTAGCAGTAGTCGCAGGCCATCGCGACCGCGGTCGGGATGATTCCCCGGCCGGCCCAGCGCGGATCGATCCAGTAGCCCACCTGGGCCCAGCAGGCCGATCCGCGCGAGATCCCGAAGACGCTCACCTGCCCGGCGAACGCCGCCTTGCCGCCCGGCGGGGTGTACTCCACAGCCCAGGGCAGCATCTGCCCCTGACGGGCCCTCGCGGTGAAGGAGGTGACCAGTTGGCCGAACGTCATGGCGGGTTCTGGAGCGTCCGCCGGGCGCGTCGAGTCCCACGGCCGGAACCACTCCGGGGAGAGCCGGCGGATCCTGGCCCAGTCGGCTTCGTCCCGCCGGCGCAGCGGCCGCAGCGTCACCGCGCCGTGAGTCAGGCGCACCGGCCAGTACGAACCAGCCACTGCCGGGAGCTCAGTCCAGCAGCCAGCAGGTCACGTCGCCGTGCGGGGGCACCGGATCGGCGCCCGGCGACAGGACGATCACCGAGTTCGCGGTGGCCAGTTCGGCCGCGCCCGGGTCATCCGCAGGCACCGGGGAGACCCCCCGCGCGGTGTGGTGGGCGAGCAACAGGCGGGCCCGGACCGGGTCGGGCCGGAGCTCCTCGATCACCGGGGCGGTGGTCCGGGCGGGCTGACCGGCGTCCAGGCCGGCGAGCCGGCGCAGCAACGGCCGCCCGAACAGCACGTAGGCGAGGTACGCCGGCACCGGCCCGGGCGGCAGCACCAGCACCGGCGCCCGGTCCTCCCCCACCAGCGCGAACACCTGGCGTCCGGGCAACCCGTCAACCTCCGCGACGTCGATGGTGCCGATCCGGCCAAGCATCGCCAGCAGTTCCTCGGTCACCTCGGTGACCAGCAGCAACAGGTCGGCCCGCACCAGCTGCTCTGCGATCGTCCGGGCGAGCGGACCGGACTCGGCCGGCACGATCCCTGCCGGGAACGCCTGGGCCCCGTCCTCCCTCGCCGAGGCGGTGAGCAGCGTGGTGCACGCGTCGTAGCTCTCGGTGAGGCGGGTCAGCGGCAGCCCGGGCTCGACCAGCGCCGAGTCCGCGGTCAGCACCACCACGCGTGGCCGCGGCCGGGCCAGCACCTTGTCGTAGCCCACCTCCGCGATCAGCGCCAGCGCCCGCGGGGTCAGCTTCGTGCCCTTGGCCAGCAACTGGTCGCCGTCGGAGACCCGGGACCCGGCCGGGCGCAGGTACTGCTGGAAGCGGGCTTCGGCACTGAACCGGACATCCTCGCCTTCCACCACGCCGGCGGCTTCCGGCACCACGGCGTCGGCTCCCTCAGGCACCGGGGCGCCGGCCGCGACCCGCACGGCGGTGCCGGGCGTCAGCGGCGCGCCTCGGTAACCGCCGGCCTCGATCTCGTCCACCACCGGCAGGGTCACCTGCCGAAGCGGGCTCGCACCGACGAGGTTCGAGGCCCGCACTGCCCAGCCGTCGGTGGTGGCGGCGGTGAAGGTGGGCAGGTCGAGGTCGGCGACGATCGCCTCGCACAGGGTCAGGCCGGCGGCGTCGAGCAGGCCGATGCCGAAGGGGTGGAGGCTCTCGGCGTGTGAAACCAGGTAGTCCCGGTGCGCCTCGATGCTGCGCAAGCCGTTGGCGTCCGCCTCCGGCGCCCCCGGCAGGAAGGATGGCTCAGCGGCCGGCTCGGGGGTCGCCGGCTGCTCTTCTGCCTTGGCGCGGGTGAAGAGAGACATGCGTTTACGATAAGTGAATGAGCTCCGGCGCCAGCGCAGGCCAGCCGCGAGCCGGGCAATCGCCCGCCCTTGCCAAGGCAGAACTGCGCCGGCGGCTGCGGGCCGAACGGGCGGCCCGGGAGCCTTCACCCGAGGCGGGGACAGCTCGAACGGTACGTGCGCTGGCTGCCTGCGCGGGTGCCCGGGTGGTCGCGGCCTACGCCTCGACTCCCGGGGAGCCGGACAGCCTGGACCTGATCGAGGCGCTGCGCGTGGCTGGGGTGCCGGTGCTGCTGCCGGTGCTCCGCAGGGAGCCGGGCTGGGCCTGGTACGCCGGGCCGGAGGAACTGGTGCCGGGCCCGTTCGGCATTCCGCAGCCCAGCGGAGCGAGGCTGGGGCCGGACGCACTGGCCGCTGCCGACTGGGTGTGGCTGCCGGGCCTCGCCGGTACCCCGGACGGCCGGCGCCTCGGCACCGGAGGCGGCTGGTACGACCGCGCGCTGGGCTGGGCCGCCGGGCACGCCCGGCTGGGCCTGCTGCTGTTCGACTCCGAGGTGCTGGCCGACGTGCCAACTGAACCCTGGGACCGCAGGGTGCACCTGCTGGTCACCGAGGCCCGCCGCGTCGACTGCGTTCAGGAATAGCCGGACGGGTTTCCCGGTTCCCCTGGTGGCTCGGTAAGATGCCCGGGCCGACCCAAGCGCCAGCAGGAAGTGACCATGCCCACCTATCAGTACCGCTGCACTACTTGTGAATCGGAACTGGAAGTTGTCCAGAAGTTCACCGACGACCCGCTGACCGACTGCCCCGAGTGCGACGGCAGCCTGCGCAAGGTGTTCAACGCCGTGGGCGTCGTGTTCAAGGGTTCCGGCTTCTACGCCACCGACAACCGGAGCAAGGGCAAGGCCAACGCCGGCCGTCCGGCGGACAAGGGCGAGAGCACCAAGGCCGAGCCGAAGGCCGAGGCCAAGCCGGCAGCGTCCACAGGGACGACTTCCGCAGCCTGAGCCTGTGGACGGCTGACCCGTCCGGCGCACGCGCGCCGAAGGTGGGGGCGTGCGACCCACCCAGTTCATCGACGCCCTGCGCCGCGCGGTCCGCTGGCACCGCCGGGCGTTCGCGGCGCTCTTCGTGGCCGTCGCGGTGCTCGCTGCCCTGAACTCGGTGGCGAGCAGTTCCGACCCCGGCGCCGAGGTCGTGGTGCTGGCCCGCACCGTGCCCGGCGGGTCACGGCTGTCCGCCGCAGACCTCACCATCGCCCGGCTGCCCGCAGCGGCAGTGCCTGCCGGCGCGATCACCGATGCCGCCCGGGCCATCGGCCGGACAGTAGTCGCGGCGCTGCCCGCCAGACGGGCACTGGCCGCCTCTGACCTGCTCGGAGAGGCCGGGCTGGTGGCTGCCGGCCTGGTGGCCTTCCCGATCCGGTTCGGCGAGGGCGCCACGGTGGCCCTGCTGCAGGTGGGCGCCCGGATCGACGTGCTCGGCCCGAGCGCGGACGGGACGGGCTACGGCGTGGTCGCCGGGGGCGTGCGGGTCGTCGCGATCCCCACCGGCGCGGGCGCGGGGGTGTTCGGCGCCGAGCAGGCGCCGCTGGTGCTGGTGGAGGTGAGCCCGGCCCAGGCGGCTGCGATAGCTGCTGCCGCTGCGGTGTCTGCGCCCAGCTTCGCCTTGCGCTGACCCCTTGCTCCGTGCGTAGCCTGAAGGGTCCACCCGACCCTCCCAGGAGGCAGCAATGGCAGGTTTCAAGGACTTCCTGATGCGCGGCAACCTGATCGATCTCGCGATCGCGTTCATCCTCGGCGCATCGTTCGGCAACGTCGTGACCACGTTCACGAAGATCGTCCTCGACGTGCTGGGGCTGATCGGCGGCAACCCCAACTTCGACACCGTCTCGATCGGCCCGATCAACGTGGGGGCGTTCATCACTGCCCTGGTGTCGTTCGCGATCATGGCCGCGATCCTGTACTTCGGGGTGGTGCGGCCCTACGAGGCGATCAAGCGGCTCGGCCGCAAGCCCACCGACGACGTGCCCGCGCCGCCGTCGTCGGAGGAGCTGCTCACCGAGATCCGCGACCTGCTGAAGGCCCAGCGCACCTGATCGGGCGGTGAGGCCAGCCGGGTTCAGGAGCCGTAGTGCGGCGGGACCTCGCGCAGCAGCCGCTGCTCGTCCGCGTTCAGGCCGCGCCGCGGCGCCGGTGGCCTGGTGTCCAGCGCGCTCAGCCCCAGCAGGTGCCGCAGCGCCCCCAGCGCGGCGGCGAACTGGGCGGCGCCGCAGCCCGCCCGCAGGTCGGCCGGCACCGGGTGCGGCCACGGCCGCTCGGCGCCCACCTCGGCCAGCGCGTGCCTGCGCAACTCCGCCGCCGCCCAACCCAGCCCTGCGAGGGCTTCGACGAGGGCTGCCGGATCGGGGTTGCCGGGCTCGGGCAGCTGGTGCTCCGCACCGGTGAGCGCGTAGGCCAGCGCAGCCTGCCAGCGCGGGCTCACCGGTAGGACCGCGGGCTGCCCGGGTCAGCGAGCTCCACCTCGCCGACCACCTCCGCCGGCTGGTCGAAGCTCCACTCCCCGCGGACGCGAAGGGACGTCGCCCGGCGCAGCGACGGCACCACCTTCACCAGCCGGTCGAAGTCGTCGATCAGCTTGTAGTGGCCGTCGAGGTCGATCTCGGGGATGCGCTCCACCTGCGAGCGCAGCCTTCCGTCCGCGCAGAGGCCGAACACGTCGGAGCGAAGCAGGAGGAGTTCGTTGGTGGTCTTGACCGGCAGGAACCGGTCCCGGCCGACGGCGATCGCTGTGGCGCCCGGGAAGACCTCGATGGCCGCACCCATCGCGCTCTCCAGCTGGATCACCTTCGGCGAGTACGGGTCGGCAGGGTCGACGGTCTTCTCGTTGCGGATCAGCGGCAGCCCGAGCACCCCGTCCCGCTCGGCCAGGAGGTCGCGCAGCCGCTCGAGGTTCAGCCAGAGGTTGTTGGTGTGGAAGTAGGGGTGACGGTGCTCGTCGGTGAAGAACGGCAGCTCCTCCGCTGCGGTCTGGGCGGTGTCGCGCAGGATCAACTGGCCGTCGCTGGCCCTGAAGGCGAGGTGGCCTCCCTTGCGGTCGTTGGCCGTGCGGACGCAGACCTCGGCAGCGTAGGGCGCGCCGGAGGCGGCGAACCAGCCGGCCAGCCGGGCGTCGGGCGCGGCGCCGAGGTTGTCGCCGTTGGCGACCGACGCGTAGCGGAAGCCGGCCCCGAGCAGGGCGTCCAGCACCCCCGTGCCCCACAACGCCGGGTAGAGGTCGCCGTGGCCGGGAGGGCACCACTCCAGATCAGGGTCGGCCGGCCAGCTCACCGGGCTGAGGTCATCGGCCAGGATCTTGGGCTCCGCGTTCTGCAGGAAGTCCAGCGGCAGGCCGTCCACGGCGATGTCCGGGTAGCGGGCGAGGTGGGCCAGGGCGTCCTCGCGGGTGCGGAAGCTGTTCATGAACAGCAACGGCAGCCGCGCGCCGAACCGCTCGCGCGCGTGGCGCACCTGGTCGACGATCAGGTCGAGGAAGTTCTTGCCGTCCCGGACGGTGAGGAGCGTCTTGGACCGGTCCAGTCCCATCGAGGTGCCCAGCCCGCCGTTGAGCTTGATGATCGCGGTCTGCTGCAGCGCGGCCCTGGCGTCGGCCCCGGTCACGTCCACCTGGTCGAGCTGCGGCGGGTCGAGCAGGGGCCGGATCGTGTCCTCGCGGATGAGGCCGGTCTCGCCGGAGGCGCAGAGCCGCCAGTAGTGGGAGAAGTTCTCGATGGCTGCCGGGTTGATCCCGGCCTCGCGCATCTTGGCCAGGCACTGCTCAAGGGCGGTCTCGCTCATGGGCCCGATGCTAGGGCAACGCGGCCGGCCGGCAACCTGCGGACATGGTGAGAGTGACGCACCTCGAAGGGCGTTGAAGCCGTCTACCCACCCCCAGGAGACAACATCGAGTGCGTCACTCTCGAGTAAGAGAGTATCGGACCGGATCGGCCACGCAAGCGAAAACCACGAAATCCACTGCCGCTTCACAGGAAAGCTCCCGCCCTAGCCACAGCGTTGTCACCCGTTCGGGTGACATACGCCGGAGGCGGTACGCTGGTGCAGCCCCCACGCGGGGCTGGGCCCCATAGCTCAGGGGATAGAGCAGAGGTTTCCTAAACCTTGTGTCGCAAGTTCGAATCTTGCTGGGGTCGCCATCTCTGGGTCGCCATTTCTTTCCGCCCGGGCCGGCTCGCGGACGGGACTCCGCGACGGCGACCGGGCGGCTCGCCACTTGCGCGTTCAGCTGCCCCAGACCGCGACCGCACCGCTGTGGCCCGTGAGGGCGATCAGCACCAGCCCGACCAGCGCCGCGGCGACCGTGAGGGCCGCCGCCAACCAGAAGGCGGCCCCGGCCGACCGGCCATCGCTGCGCCGCCGGTCGACCAGCATCAAGGCCGGCACCGAGACGGCCAGGACGATCGCAGGGTAGGGGGTCAGCAGGCCCCAGTTCTGGTGGGTCATGATCGCCGGACCTCCAATGCTCATCTGTTCCAGCAGCACCGGGCCGGACAGCCGCGCGGCGAGGGCCGAGGCTGCCCCCGCCACACCGAAACCGGCCACCAGCCAGCCGTACCGGGCCCGCAGCCGGGACGAGAGTACGACGGCCAGTGCGCCCAGCCCCGCCAACGGCACCAGCACCACCGCCGCGTGCACCACCAGCGGGTGCAGCGGCAGGCCGAAGAAGTCCACGGCTACTTCACCGCGTCGCCGTCGCGGTCGAGCACGAACCAGACCTCGTTGACGTTCTGTCCGGTGACGTCGCCCGGCTTCACGTCCTGCTGCCAGTAGTAGAGCGGCCATCCGTTGTAGGTCGCCTGGGTGCGTCCGTCACTGCGCTGGAAGGAGCCCAGCTTGGAGTCGTCCACGCCCTCTCCCGCGGTCGGCTCGCCGAGCAGCGGCGGCCACGCCACCAGGCACTGCCCTTCGCACGCACTGGTGTTGGGGCTGTCCTTGGTGAACAGGTACAACGTCATCCCGTTGCCGTCCACCAGGATCTCGCCGAGGCTGCTTTCCGCCATCTTCAGGGCGAGCGCCGTTGCGTCCGCGCCGGCCGGGGTCGAGGCGGAGGTTGCCGGGGAAGAGGCCGCCGTCGCCGGGGAAGCAGCAGGTGCGCTGGTCGCCGGGCCGGCCGGGGTGCCGGAGCAGGCCGTGAGCAGGAGTGCGCAGACCGCGCCGCTTACGGCGACGCCGAACCGGGAAGCTGTGAGCATTGGATCCTCCTTGCGGAACCGGGGTTGTACAGGTGATACGTGGCCACGCGCCAAAGGGATTGCGGCGCAGCGCAATCCCTTCGGCTGCTGCGTCCGTATCCCCTTCCGTGAGCCTCTTCTCGCTGACCGACCGGGCGGCCGACGCCGCACTGGTCGCCGGGCTGGCGGTGAACGACGAACCGGCTGCGGTGGCCTTCGTCCGGCGCTTCCAGGGCCCGGTGTTCGGTCTGGCCATCTCGATCACCCACGACCGGGCCCTGGCGGAGGACGTGGCGCAGGAGGCGTTCCTGCGGGCCTGGCGGGCCGCTGCGAGCTATGACCCCCGCCGCGGCTCGGTGCTCACCTGGCTGCTGACGATCACCCGCAACCTCGCCATCGACACCGTCCGCGCCCGCCGCCCTGCGCCGACCGACTCGGCCGAACTCGAGCAGCTGGTCAGCACCACGCTGCGGGCGGGCAGCGGCGACGGCGCGGCCGGGCACCTGGAGACCCTCGCCGCTGCCGAGCACCTGCGCCGGCTGCCTGCTGAACAGGCCCGGGCGGTCGTGCTGGCCGTGATCGGTGGCAGCACCGCCGCGGAGGTGGCCGAACACGAAGGCGTCCCGCTGGGGACGGCCAAGACCAGGATCAGGACCGGCCTGCGCCGGATGCGGCAGGCGATGGAGGCTGAACGTGACTGAGTGGCACCCCGATCCCGACCAGCTGGTGGCGCTGGCGCTGCTGGACGTACCCGCGGCGGAGGAGGAGCACCTGGCCGCACACCTGGTGGGCTGCGCGGACTGCAGGGAGGCGTATGCAGCGGTGGCCGACAGCGTGCAGCAGGCGCTTGCCGCCACGCCGGCGATCGCCCCGCCGGCCGGGTTCTCCGGACGGGTGCTGGGCGCCATGGGCATGGCCGACGAACGGGCGATCCGGCCTGCCCCGCCGCGGCGGACCAGCTGGCGGGTACCGCTGCTCGTTGCGGCAGCAGTGCTGGTCGGCCTGCTCGCCGGGATCGGCGGCACCCTCGCGACGGTGCCGTTGTTCCCTTCCCCCGGCGCACCCGACCGCCATCCGGCGGCGGCAGCGTTGGTGACCGGCGCCGGGCAGACCGTCGGCTCGGTGGGAATCGCGAGGCTCGGCGGGCGGGGCTACGTGAGCGTGAGCATCACCGCCGGCCGGCCGAACCAGACCTACGAGTGCGTCCTGGTCGCAGCGGACGGCAGCCGCAGCAGCGGCGGCACCTGGACCCTGACCAGTGAGTACGGCGACGTGGCGACGGGTACGTGGTTGGTGCCGCTGCCCGCGGGGCCGCCGGCAAGGGTGGAGCTGGTCACGCCGTCCGGAAAGGTCTGGTCGGCCGCCGAGTTCTGAGTTCCTGCCGACGACCGCCGGGGCGTGGCTAGCCTGAAGCCGAAGCCGAGGACGCGAGGAGCGTGCGATGGAACTGGGAATGGTTGGTCTTGGCCGGATGGGCGGCAACATGGCGGCGCGGTTGCGGGCCGCCGGTCACACCGTGATCGGTTACGACGCCGACCCGGCCGTCACCGAGGTGCCGACGCTCGGCGACCTGGTCGCCCGGCTGACCGACCGCCCACGGGTGGTGTGGGTGATGGTGCCGGTGCAGTTCCTGGAGCAGGTGCTCGCCGATCTCGCTCCCCTGCTGGGCGAGGGTGACATCGTGATCGACGGCGGCAACACCAAGTGGACCGGCGATTCCGGGCGGGCCGCGATGCTCGCCGAGCACGGGGTGCACTTCGTCGACTGCGGCGTTTCCGGTGGTGTCTGGGGACGCGAGTACGGCTACGCGCTGATGGCCGGGGGCGAGGCCGAGGACATCGCCGCGGTGCGCCCGATCTTCGACGCCCTGAAGCCGGAGGGCGACTTCGGCTTCGTCCACGCCGGCGGCCACGGTGCCGGGCACTTCGCCAAGATGGTGCACAACGGCATCGAGTACGCCCTGATGCAGGCCTACGCGGAGGGGTGGGAGCTGCTCGAACAGGCGGAGGTGGTCACCGACCCGCCGGCGATCTTCGACAGCTGGCGCGAGGGCACCGTGATCCGCTCCTGGCTGCTCGACCTGGTCTCCCGCGCGCTGGCCGACGACCCGAAGCTGGAACGGATCCGTGGTTACGCCGAGGACTCCGGCGAAGGGCGTTGGACGGTTGACGCAGCCATCGACATGGCTGTTCCCGTGCCTGCGATCACCGCAGCGCTGTTCGCCCGGT
Organism: Actinomycetes bacterium; assembly: GCA_023460935.1. GTDB lineage: Bacteria > Actinomycetota > Actinomycetes > Propionibacteriales > Propionibacteriaceae > Propionicimonas. The sequence goes on along the minus strand of JAEWOI010000045.1, from coordinate 13,846 downwards.
TCGTCTCCCGGCAGGACGACTCGCCGGCGATGAAGCTCGTCGCAGCCATGAGGCAGCAGTTCGGGGGCCACGCCGTGCAGCGCGAGTCGGCGACGCTCGACGAGATCTGATCGCTCCCGCGGCGAGAAACGGGTCTCGGTTCCGCAGATGCGGCACTACGCTCGCTTTCATGACGCAACTGCGGATAAGTGAGGCTGCCGAACTCACCGGGGTGAGCGACGACACCGTCCGCCGCTGGATCGAGCAGGGCCGGCTCAGCGCTGCCGTCGACGGCTCCAACCGGCAAGTGGTGGACGGCGCGGAACTGGCGGCGGTCGCCCGAGCCAACGCCGAGGCCCACCCCGCCCGGCTGGACGCCGGCCTCGGCCGGCGCAGCGCCCGAAACCAGTTCACCGGCCTGGTCACCAGGGTTGTCTCCGACCAGGTGATGTCCCAGGTGGAGCTGCAGTGCGGTCCGTTCCGGGTGGTCTCGCTGATCTCCACCGAGGCCGTCCGCGAGCTGGGCCTGGTGCCCGGCTCGGTGGCCACGGCTGTGGTGAAGGCCACCAACGTCAGCGTCGAGGCCCGCCGGTGAGGCTGGCGCCGGCCCTCGCCGCGCTCACCCCGTTGCTGCTGGCGGCCTGCTCGCCCGCGGTGGCAGCGGGGACTGCCGACGAACCCGCCGACCTCGTCGTCTTCGCCGCCGCGTCGCTCAGCGGCAGCTTCACCGAGCTGGCCGGCGGGTTCGAGGCCGCCCATCCCGGGGTGCGGGTCAGGTTCTCCTTCGAGGGTTCTTCGACCCTGGCGGACCAACTCCAGCAGGGGGCGCCCGCCGACGTGTTCGCCTCGGCCGACCGGGCGACCATGGACCGGGCCGTCGCAGCCGGCACGATCGCCGGCGAACCGCGGCAGTTCACCACCAACGTCCTGACCCTGGTCGTGGCCCCGGGCAACCCCGCAGCCATCACCGGTCTGGACGCTTCCATCGAGGGGCGCAAGCTCGTGGTCTGCGCGCCCGCCGTGCCCTGCGGTGCCGCGACGGCGAAACTGGCGGCGCTGCTCGGCGTCACCCTCCGGCCGGTTTCGGAGGAGAGCAGGGTGACCGATGTGCGGGCGAAGGTGGAGACCGGCCAGGCCGACGCCGGCGTGGTCTACCTCACCGACGCGAAGGCGGCCGGGGACCAGGTGGGGGTAGTGCCGATAGCCGGCGCGGCGCGGGCACGCAACGACTACCTCATCGGCGCGACGCGCCGCGCTGCCCGCCCCGCGCTCGCCGCCGAGTTCATCGACCTGGTCCGGGGCAGCAGGGGCCAGGCAGTGCTCGCCGCGGCCGGCTTCGGGCAGTGACTCCCCTGCCGCGCTGGGTGCTCGTGCCGGCGAGCGCCGCTGCGGTGTTCCTCGCCGTTCCGCTGCTGGCGATGCTGACCCGGGTGCCGTGGGAACGGCTGCCCGCGCTGCTCGGCACCCCCGCCGCGCTCGACGCGCTGTGGCTGAGCCTGCGCACCTGCGCGTTGGCCACCCTGCTCGCGCTGCTGCTCGGCCTGCCGCTCGCGCTCGTGCTGTCCCGTGGCCGCGGGCGCTGGGCGGCCGCCGGTCGGGTGGTGGCCACGGTGCCGATGGTGCTGCCGCCCGTCGTGGCCGGCCTGGCCCTGCTCGTCGCGCTCGGCCGGCGAACCTGGCTCGGCTCGTGGCTCGCCTCCTTCGGCGTGGACCTCGCCTTCACCACGACCGCCGTGGTGGTCGCGCAGACCTTCGTCGCGATGCCGTACCTGGTGGTATCGGTGGAGGGGGCGCTGCGTTCGGCGCAGCACGACCTGGCTGTGGTGGCCGCCACCCTCGGCGCGTCCCCAACCACGGTGCTGCGCCGGGTGACGTTGCCGCTGGTGGCCCCGGCGATCGCGTCCGGGGCAGCGCTGGCGTTCGCCAGGGCGCTGGGCGAGTTCGGCGCAACGCTGACCTTCGCCGGGTCGCTGCAGGGCACCACCAGGACGCTCCCGCTGGAGATCTACCTGCAGCGGGAGACCGACGCCGACACCGCGATCGCGCTCGCGGTGGTGCTGGTCGCGGTGGCGGCGATCCTCGTCGCGGCCACGGCCCGCTTCGCCGACGGTACCGTCCTGCGCCCGGGAGGTCCCCGGCCATGGGGTCCCCGGCGATGAGCGGGCTGGCGGTGCACGCTGTCGTTGCCGAGCGCGGGGTGCGGATCGATCTGGAGGTGCCGGCGGGTGAGGTGACCGCAGTCGTCGGGCCGAACGGCGCGGGCAAGACCAGCCTGCTGCAGCTGGTCGCCGGGCTGGTGCGGCCGTCGGCCGGCACGGTACGGATCGGCGACCGGGAGGTCAGCGGCACCGGGTTCACCGTCCCGACCCATCGTCGGCGGGTGGCCCTGCTCACGCAGCGCTCCACGCTGTTCCCGCACCTGGACGTGGTGGACAACGTCGCGTTCGGACCGCGCGCCGCCGGGTCGTCGGTGCGGGCGGCGCGGGAGCGTGCGCTGACCGAGCTCGAGGCCGTGGCTTGTGCGCAGCTGGCCCGGCGCCGGCCGGGCGAGCTGTCCGGCGGGGAGGCGCAGCGGGTGGCCATCGCCCGCGCGCTGGCCACCGATCCGGACGTGGTGCTGCTGGACGAGCCGCTGGCGGGGCTGGACGTCGCCGTCGCGGCCGAGGTGCGGCACACCCTCGCCGGGCGGCTGCGGGGGCGCACCGCCCTGCTGGTGACCCACGAGGTGCTGGACATCTGGACGGTCGCCGACCGGCTGGTCGTGCTCAGCCAGGGACGCATCGTGGAGTCCGGCCCGGCCGGGGACCTGCTGGACCGTCCGACCAGCCCTTTCCTGGCGCGGCTGCGGGGCACCAACCTGCTCACCGGAGTGGCCGGCGACGGCGGTACGCTGCGGGTCGCGCCGGGGGTCTTGCTGCGTGGCCTGGTGGAGCCGCAACAACCGCTGCTCGCCGGCGAGCCGGCGCTGGCCAGCTTCGCCCCCGCAGCGGTCGGCGTCCACCTGGACGCCCCGGGCGGCAGCCCGCGGAACGTCCTGCCCGTGGTGGTCGCCGGTATCGAGCCGCGCGGCGACGTGGCCCGGGTGCAGCTGGAGCTGGCCGGCCACCTCGTGGCCGCGGACCTGACCGCGCAGTCGGTCGCCGAGCTCGGGTTGCGGCCGGGCCTACAGGTGCAGGCTGCGATCAAGGCCACCCAGGTGCGGCTCTACGGCCGCTAGAGTGCCCGGATGGAGCTCGCCCGCGTGGTCACGGTGTCGGACCGCTGCGCTGCGGGCACCCGGGACGACGTCTCCGGCCCGCTGCTCGCCGAGGCGCTCACCGCCGCCGGCTACCGGGCCGAAGTGGTCGTGGTCCCCGACGGCGAGGAGAGCGTGCGCCTGGCGCTGCTCGACGCGCTGGACGCCGGCGCCCGACTGGTGGTGACCACCGGCGGCACCGGCGTCGGGCCGCGGGACCGCACGCCGGAGGGCACCCGCGGCGTGCTCGACCGGCCGCTCCCCGGCATCGCAGAGCTGCTGCGGGCGAGGGGCGCGGACAAGTCTGCCCACGCGGCCCTGACCAGGGGAATCGCGGGGGTGGTTGACGCCGTCGAAGGTGCCGGCGGGGCACTGGTGGTGAACCTGCCGGGCAGCCCGCGCGCTGCGGCCGAGGGCATCGCGGTGCTGCTGCCGCTGGTGCCGCACGTGCTCGACCAGCTGACCGGGGGTGACCACTGATGCCGGTGCTGCTCGCCGAGGTGCGCGACGCCCCGGTCGACCCGGGTGAACTGGTGGGCCTGGTGAGCCGCAGGGAGGCGGGAGCGATCGCGGTGTTCCTCGGGGTGGTCCGCGACCACGACGCCCAGGCCGAGGGCCCGGTGGTGGCGCTGGAGTACACCTGCCATCCGTCCGCGCACCAGCGGATCGGCGAGATCGCTGCTGACGTGCTCGGCCGGTGGGACCCGCACGGGGAGTGCGCCGTGGCAGCCGTCCACCGGATCGGGCACCTGGTGGTCGGCGACAACGCCTTCCTCGTCGCGGTCTCCGCCCCGCACCGCCAACTGGCGTTCACCGTCTGCGAGCGCCTGGTGGACGAGGTGAAGGCCCGGCTGCCCATCTGGAAGCAGCAGTTCGAAGCCGACGGCAGCTACCGCTGGTCGAACCTCTAGCCCCACGGTCCAGCCTCAGCGGCGCCACGGGCCGGAGCGGCCGCCGTCCTTGGCGAGGAGCCGGATGCCTTCGATCTCCACGGTGCGGTCGATGCCCTTCACCATGTCGACGACGGCGAGGGCTGCCACCGACACCGCGGTCAGGGCTTCCATCTCCACGCCGGTGCGGTCGGCTGCGCGGACGGTGGCTGTGAGCGCCACGCCTGCTTCCACGACCGAGACGTCCAGCTCGACGCCGTGCACGCCGATCACGTGCGCCAGCGGCAACAACTCCGGGGTGCGCTTGGCCGCGGCGATGCCCGCTACCCGCGCGACAGCCAGCACGTCCCCCTTCGGCACCCCGCCAGAGCGCAGCAGCTCCACGACCGCGGCCGGGCACCTCACGAAGCCCTCCGCCGTGGCGCTGCGCACGGTGACGGGCTTGCCCGAGACGTCGACCATCCGGGCATGGCCGGCTTCATCGAGGTGGGTGAACGGGTGGTCGGTCACAGCGGCCTCCTCGGCGCCAGCGGCAGGACGGCGGAGGTGGCAGCCATCGTGTCCAGGTAGAGCACCCGCCCGAACAGCGGTTCACCGGCCCCGGTGATCAGCTTGATCGCCTCGTTGGCCATCGCGGCCCCAACCTGGCCGCACATCGCGCCCAGCACCCCCACCTGGGCGGCCGTCACCCAACGGGACGGGTCGGGCGGCTCGGGGTGGAGGTCGCGCAGGGTGATCCCCGCCACCTCCCCCGCCGCCGAGCGGGGCCGGCTCCAGAACACGCTGATCTGGGCGCGGGTCACCTGCACGGCGCCCCACACCACCGGCAGCCCGAGCTCTGCGCAGGTGTCCGAGATCAGGTAGCGGGTCGGGTAGTTGTCCACAGCGTCCACCACCAGGTCGTAGCCGGCCAGCAGGTCGGCGGCGTTGGCGGGTTCGAGTCGCTCGAGGTGCGGCACCACCCGGACGTCCGGATCCAGGTCGCGCAGCCGGCCCGCCGCGCTCACCGCCTTGCTCAGCCCGATGCCCTCGGTGGAGTGCAGCACCTGTCGCTGCAGGTTCACCAGCTCCACGGAGTCGGAATCGACCACCCCCAGAGTGCCCACGCCGGCCGCTGCGAGGTACAGCAGCGCCGGGCTGCCCAGGCCGCCGGCGCCGACGACGCAGACCCTCGCCGCCCGCAGCCGGCGCTGCGCCGCCTCCCCCAGCCCGGGGATCGGCAGGTGCCGCGCGAACCGCTCCCGGTCGGAAGCAGACAGCTCCGGGCCCGGCTCGACCAGCGGGCTCAGCTCTCCCATTCCACCCTGCCTCTCCGCGCGGCCCACGCGGCCGCGTCCTGCGGTGTGTCCAGGTCGGCCACGCTGGCGCCGCCGGCAGGAACGCCGAGCAGCTGCAGCGGCGAGAGCAGTCGGTGCATCGCGGTCACGGGCGGGTCACCGCGCTCACCCAGCCGCCGGGCCAGCGCCGCGCTGCGATAGCAGCCGAGCAGCCACTGCAGCCGGCCGTCGGCGTCCAGCAGGCACATCCCTTCGTGGCCGGCTTCCGGCCGGGCGCGGAACAGTGCGGCCACCGCCGCCTCCGCGTCCGGCAGGTCACTGGCCAGCAACAACGTCCAGCCCGCGTGGTCCTCCAGCGCTGCGAAGCCGGCTGCCACACCGGCAACCGGCCCGCCGAAGGGCGGGTCCTCCCTGGTGAGCAGCACGCCGGCCGGCACCTCGACGTCGCCGACGACCACCACCCGGCGGGCCCCGGAGGCAGCGCCGAGCGCGATGTCGAGCAACCGCCGCCCGCCGAGCCTCACCGCAGGCTTCTGCACCCCGCCCAGCCGCGAGCCCCGGCCGCCGGCGAGCACGATCGCGTCGTAGTCGGTGATCACAGCCAGCGCACCGCCACAGCGTCGCCAGCCGTCACAGCGGTGACCTCCTCCGCCACCGCAGCGATGCCGTCCGCCGCCGCGAGGGAGGTGACCACGTGCGAGGCAGAGCCCCGCGCGTGGGCGGGCGTGGCGAGCAGCCGACCGTCCGAAGCGCTGGTCAGCCGCACGGGCAGCAGTTGGCGGCGCCCGGCCGGGGACGACCAACCCTCGGCGGCCACAGCGGTGAACCAGGTGGGTCCGCCCCGGCCGAGCCGCCGGTCGAGCAACGGCCGGACGAACACCTCGTAGCTGAGGCTCGCCGACAGCGGGTTGCCCGGCAGCGCCACCACCGGCGTGCCCTGCCACACCGCCCAGCCCTGCGGCTTGCCCGGCTGCACCCGGACGTGGCGGAACGTGCCGCCGGCAGCCTGAAGCACGTCGCGCACGACGTCGTAGGCGCCGACGCTGGCTCCGCCGGTGACCACGACCAGGTCAGCCGAGACCGAGTCCAGCCAGGCGGCCAGCGCTTCGGCCCGGTCGGCCACCGGCTCGAAGCGGTGCGGCTGCGCGCCGTCGCGGGTGAGCGCTGCCGCCAGCCCCAGCGAGTTCGAGTCGTGGATCTGGCCGCGGCGCAACGGCGACCCGTCGCTGACCAGTTCGTCGCCGGTGGCGCACACCGCAACCACCGGACGGGGTCGCACGGCAGCGCTGGTGACCCCGGCCGCGGCCAGCGCACCCACCAGCGCCGGGGTGAGCACCGCGCCGGCCACGGCCAGCAGGGAGCCGGCGGCGAAGTCGTCCCCCGCCCGGCGGACGTGGGCGCCGGCCCGCTCCGGTGCCCGCCGGACGGTGACCTCCCCGACGCCACCGTCGGTGTCCTCCACCGGCACCACCGTGTCGGCGAAGCCCGGCATGGGGGCACCGGTCATGATCCGCACGCACTCCCCGGCGCCGGCGGCCGGGTCGGCGGGACTGCCCGCCGGCACCTCGCCGGCCACCCGCAGCTTCACCGGCGCAGCGGCCACCTCGGCGAACCGCACCGCGTAGCCGTCCATGGCGGAGTTGTCGAAGCCGGGAACGCTGACCCCGCCGACCACCGGCTCGGCCAGCACCCGGCCCGACGCCTGGGCCAGCGCCACGTCCTCGGCGCGCTCGTCGGGGCGCACCAGCCGGGACAGCTCCGCGCAGTACTCCTCTACGGTGAGCAACTCACGCATGCGCAGCCGTTCCGGCACCTGTGTCCTGCGTGGTGGCATCGGGCTCGAGCCTGGTGAGGTGCAGCAGGCAACGCTCCGGTGTCACCCACGGCTCGACCGAGGTCGCCTGCCACGGCTGCCCGGGGCCGAGCACACCGCGGGCGAGGCCCAGGTGGAGCTGGCAGACCAGTGCCGCGTCCACGCCGGTCAGGTCGAGGAACGGGCACGGCCGCAGCACGACCACCGGTTCCGGCCCGGTCTCCAGGCGCGGCTGGTAACCCAGCTCGGCCATGCAGTCGACCAGCCGGCCCAGGGGCTCCGTCCCCGGTTGCGTGCGCTCCAGGCCGGCCCGCAGTTCCGCGCCCCAGGCCTGGCCCGCGGCGCGGGCGCGGTCCACCCGGTCCTCCAGCGCTCCGGCGAAGTGGCGCACCATCGCCGCGGCCAGTTCCTGGTAGTGGTTGCGCCGGTGTCCGTGCGCGGCGCGGTACAGGACGCGCGGCCGTCCGGGGTGCTCACGCTGCTCGGGCTCGCGGATCACCAGACCGGAGGCAGCGAGGGCGTCGAGGTGGAAGCGGGTGGTGTTGGCGTGCAGCCCGACGGCCGAGGCCACCTCGGCCACCGGCACGGCGGTGCCGGCCGAACGCAGGTGGTGCAGCACCTCGGCCCGCTTGGGACCGAGGCGTACCCGCTGGTCTGGCATCGTCAACCGTCCCTTCCCGGCCCTGCCCGCACCAATGATCGCGCACCGGCGCAGGTGTTTGCACTAGATAGTCGTAACAACACCGGGCTACGGTGAGGGTCCGAACCCCCGACGTCTGGAGCCGAGGTGCCGACAGCCGTACTGCCGCTGGGCACCCTCACCGACGCCCACGGCCGCACCGCGCGCGACCTGCGCGTCTCCCTCACCGACCGCTGCAACCTGCGCTGCAGCTACTGCATGCCCGCGGAGGGCCTGCCCTGGCTGCCGACGGACGAGGTGCTCACCGACCAAGAGGTGTCCCGGCTGATCGAGGTGGCCGTCCGGCTGCTCGGCGTGCGGAAGGTCCGCTTCACCGGCGGTGAGCCACTGCTGCGCCGCGGGCTGGCGGGGATCATCACGGCCGCCGCCGCCCTGCGCACGGCAGAGGGCCTGCCGCCGGAGCTGTCGCTGACCACCAACGGCATCGGCCTGGACCGCCGGATCGGGGAGCTGGCCGCAGCCGGCCTGCAGCGGGTGAACATCTCCCTGGACTCCCTCGACCCGGCGAGGTACGCGGCGCTGGCCCGCCGCGACCGGCTGGACGACGTGCTGCGCGGCCTGGCCGCAGCCGACGCTGCGGGCCTCCACCCGGTGAAGGTGAACACCGTGGTGATGCGCGGGGTGAACGAGGACGACGTGGTGCCCCTGGCCGAGTTCTGCCTGCGCCGGGGCTACCGGCTGCGGTTCATCGAGCAGATGCCGCTCGGCCCGGCCCACGGCTGGGACCGGTCGGCCATGGTGCCGGGCGCGGAGATCCTGGCGATGCTGGCCGCCCACTTCCAGCTGCGGGAGGCGCCGCAACGCGGCTCCGCCCCGGCGCAGGAGTGGCTGGTGGCCGGCTCCGACTGCCACCCGTCCGGCCGGCTCGGCGTGATCGCGTCGGTCACCGCACCGTTCTGTGGCGCGTGCGACCGCACCCGGCTCACCGCGGACGGGCAGCTGCGCACCTGCCTGTTCAGCCACACCGAGACCGACCTGCGCACCCCGCTGCGGGCCGGGGCCGGCGCTGCGGAACTGGCCCAGCTGTGGCTCGGCGCCCACCGCGACAAGCCGGCCGGCCACGGCATCGACAGCGCGACGTTCCGCCAACCCGCCCGCAACATGAGCTCGATCGGAGGCTGAGCAGATGCAGATCACCTACTACGCCGGCGCGGCCGACGCCGCCGGCGCCGCCACCGCCCACCTGGACTCCGGCCAGCTGACCGCTGCCGACCTGCTCGACCGGTTGGGCGACGGCAACGACCGCCTGGCCGGGGTGCTGCCGGCCTGCTCCCTGCTGGTCGACGGCCGTGCGGTGACCGGCCCGGACGAGGTCATCCCGGCGGGGTCGAGGGTGGACGTGCTGCCCCCTTTCGCAGGGGGCTGACCGGCGGGACGAGCCGGCCTGGAGTCATCGTCCGGGGATTTCTCCGAAAACTTCGTGCAATCCCCGCCGGCCTGATTAGCATGAGCCATGACCCCGCAGCGCGCGACCACTGACGGCCCTGCAGCCGAGGCGCTGCTGAAGCTCGGCAAGTACTTCACCAGGTGGGAAGAGACCGATGACGGCCGGGCGGTGTTCCGCGAGGGAGGGCGCGCCGGCGACGTCTTCTACCGCGACCGCTGGAGCCATGACAAGGTGGTCCGCTCCACGCACGGAGTGAACTGCACCGGCTCCTGCTCGTGGAAGGTGTACGTCAAGGACGGCATCATCACCTGGGAGTCGCAGCAGACCGACTACCCGACCACCGGGCCGGACCGTCCCGAGTACGAGCCCCGCGGCTGCCCGAGGGGGGCGGCCTTCTCCTGGTACACCTACTCCCCCACCCGGGTGCGCTACCCCTACGGGCGCGCGGTCCTGCTGGAGGCCTACCGCGAAGCCAAGGCGCGCCACGGCGGCGACCCGGTGGCAGCGTTCGCCGAGATCTCGGGAGACCCGGAGACCCGCCGGCGCTACCAGTCGGCGCGTGGCAAGGGCGGCCTGGTGCGGGTGTCCTGGAACGAGGCACTCGAGCTTGCGGCCGCCTCCTACGTCCACACCATCCGCACCTACGGCCCCGACCGCTGCGTCTCGTTCTCGCCGATCCCGGCGATGTCGATGGTGTCCCACGCCGTCGGCACCCGGTTCAACCACCTCATCGGTGGGGCGATGACCTCCTTCTACGACTGGTACGCCGACCTTCCGGTGGCCTCCCCACAGGTGTTCGGGGACCAGACCGACGTGCCCGAGTCCGGCGACTGGTGGGATGCGACCTACCTGATGATGTGGGGCTCCAACGTGCCGGTCACGCGCACCCCGGATGCGCACTGGATGGCCGAGGTGCGCTACCGCGGCACAAAGGTGGTGACGGTCGCGCCCGACTACGCCGACAACGTGAAGTTCGCAGACGAGTGGCTTCCGGCCCAGGCCGGCACCGACGCCGCCCTGGCCATGGCGATGGGGCACGTGGTGCTCAAGGAGAACTTCGTCGACCGCCAGGTGCCGTACTTCACCGACTACGTCAAGCGATACACCGACCTGTCCATGCTGGTGCGCCTGGTGGAGCACCCCGATGGGCACGGCCTGACGGCTGCGAAGTTCCTCACTGCCGCAGACCTCGACCCCGCGACCCTGCGCCGGGCCCAGCGGAACGCGACCGACGGGCGCAGCGACCCGGCTTTCAAGACCATCCTCTGGGACTCGGTGACCAACCACCCGGCGGTGCCCAACGGCACCATGGGTGACCGCTACAACGACGCAGGCAAGGGCAACTGGAACCTCGACCTGGGCGACCTCGACCCGGCCCTCAGCCTGCTGGACGTGACCGGTGCCGAAGCGGTGGAGATCGCGCTGCCGTGCTTCGAGGACCCCCGCGGGGAGGGCACGATCCTGCGCCGCGGCGTACCGGCGGTGCGGGTGGGGCAGCACCTGGTGACCACGGTGCTCGACCTGATGCTCGCCCAGTACGGCGTGCCGCGCGACGGCCTGCCCGGGCAGTGGCCGGCCGGCTACGACGACGCCGCCAGCCCCTACACCCCGGCCTGGCAGGCCGAGATCACCTCCGTCCCGGCCGAGGCCTGCATCCGGATCGCCCGGGAGTTCGCGAAGAACTCCGAGGACAGCAACGGCCGCACGATGATCATCATCGGCGCCGGCGTGTGCCACTGGTTCCACGCCGACGTCACCTACCGGGCGATCATGGCGCTGCTGATGCTCACCGGCTGCATCGGCCGCAACGGCGGCGGTTGGGCCCACTACGTCGGCCAGGAGAAGTGCCGGCCGATGACCGGGTGGTTCAACCTGGCCAACGCGCTGGACTGGTCCCGTCCGCCCCGAACGATGATCGGCACCGGCTACTGGTACATGCACACCGACCAGTGGCGCACCGACGGCTACTCCGCGGACCGGGTGAAGTCGCCGCTGTCCACCGGCCACCTCGACGGGCTGCACACTGCGGACGCGATGGCGCTGTCGCACCGGCTGGGCTGGATGCCGTTCTACCCCCAGTTCGACCGCAACCCCCTCGACCTGGCCGACGAGGCGAGGTCCGCGGTGGAGGCCGGCGAAGCGGCCAGCGTGCAGGAGTGGGTGGCCGCGCAACTGAAGGCCGGCACGCTGAAGACGGCGCTGGAGGACATCGACGCCCCGGTGAACTGGCCAAGGACGATGGTGGTCTGGCGCTCCAACCTGTTCGGGTCGTCGGCCAAGGGCAACGAGTACTTCCTGCGCCACCTGCTCGGCACCCACTCCAACCTCATGTCCAACGATCACGCCGCCGAGGCCAGGCCGAGGGTGGTGCGGTTCCGCGAGGAGGCGCCGGAGGGCAAGCTCGACCTGCTGATCAGCGCCGACTTCCGGATGACGTCAACGACCCTGCTCTCCGACCTCGTCTTCCCCGCCGCCACCTGGTATGAGAAGTACGACCTGTCCAGCACCGACATGCACCCGTACGTGCATGCGTTCACCCCTGCGATCGACCCGCCGTGGGAGGCCAAGAGCGACTTCGAGTTCTTCACCCTGCTCGCCCGGGCCATCTCGACCCTGGCCAAGGGCCGGCTCGACACCCGCAGCGACGTGGTCGCGGTGCCGATGCAGCACGACACGCCCGGCGAGGTCAGCCAGCCCGGCGGCAAGGTGCCCGACTGGCGCGGCACCGACCTGCCGGCCGTTCCCGGCCAGAACCTGCCGGCCCTGATGCTGGTGGAGCGGGACTACACAGCGATCGCGGAGAAGCTCGCCACGGTCGGGCCGCTGGCCGACCGGCTCGGCTTCACCGTCAAGAACATCACCTACGACGTCAAGGACGGAGTGCAGCGGCTCGCCGGCCTGCACGGGGTGATGCCCAGCGGCGCCGGGGCCGGACGGCCGGCGATCGACACCGACCAGCGCCTGGCCGAGGCGATCCTCACCTTCTCGGGCACAACGAACGGCGCGCTCGCCACCCAGGGCTTCCACGACCTGGAGGCGAAGACCGGGCGCAAGCTGGCCGACCTCTCCGAGGGGCAGGAGGAGCGGGTGATCACATTCGCCCAGACGCAGGCCGCCCCGCAGCCGGTGATCACCTCCCCGGAGTGGTCGGGCTCGGAGACCGGCGGCCGGCGCTACGCGGCGTTCACGATCAACACCGAGCGGCTGAAGCCCTGGCACACCCTCTCCGGGCGCATGCACTTCTTCCTCGACCACGACTGGATGATCGACGCGGGCGAGCAGCTGCCGATCTTCCGTCCGCCGCTGGACATGACGCACGCGTTCGGGGAGCCGGAGCTGGGGCCGACGGGCGCGAAGGCGATCACGCTGCGCTACCTGACCGTGCACAACAAGTGGTCGATCCATTCGGAGTACCAGGACAACCTGTTCATGCTCAGCCTCGGCCGGGGCGGCCCGCAGGCCTGGCTGAGCGTGGGTGACGCGGCCAGCATCGGGGTGGCCGACAATGACTGGATCGAGCTCACCAACGCCAACGGGGTGTTCGTGGCCCGGGCCGTGGTCACCCACAAGCTGCCGGACGGGATCTGCTACGTCCAGCATGCCCAGGAGCGGACGATCGACGTCCCGAAGTCGGAGGCGACCGGCAAGCGGGGCGGAATCCACAACTCGGTGACCCGGATCCTGGTCAAGCCCACCCACCTGATCGGCGCCTACGCCCACCAGTCCTACGCGTTCAACTACCTGGGCCCGACCGGGGTGCAGCGCGACATCGTCTCCACCGTCCGCCGCAGGTCCCAGGAGGTGCAGTACTGATGGCCCCGAAGCGTGTGCTGGCCCAGGTGGGCATGGTGATGAACCTCGACAAGTGCATCGGCTGCCACACCTGCTCGGTGACCTGCAAGCAGGCCTGGACGAACCGGGCCGGCACCGAGTACGTCTGGTTCAACAACGTCGAGACCCGGCCGGGGCTGGGCTACCCGAGACGCTACGAGGATCAGGAGAAGTGGCGCGGCGGCTGGGTGCGCACCGCCTCCGGTGGGCTCAAATTGCGTAGTGGCGGGCGGTTCCAGAAGCTGCTCAGCATCTTCGCCTCGCCGGTCCAGCCGGAGCTCGGCGACTACTACGAGCCGTGGACCTACGACTACCAGAACCTGATCTCGGCTCCCTTGGGCGACGACTTCCCGGTGGCCCGGCCGAAGTCGCTGATCACCGGCGAGGACACCAAGATCACCTGGTCGGCGAACTGGGACGACTCCCTCGGCGGCATCCACGAGACCGGGGACACCGATCCGATCGTGCAGAAGCTCCGCAAGGAGGCCAACGAGAAGATCAAGTTCGAGTACGAGCAGAGCTTCATGTTCTTCCTGCCGCGGATCTGCGAGCACTGCCTGAACCCCTCCTGCATGGCCTCCTGCCCGTCCGGCGCGATCTACAAGCGGGCCGAGGACGGCATCGTGCTGGTCGACCAGGATCGCTGCCGGGGCTGGCGGCAATGCATCACCGGCTGCCCGTACAAGAAGATCTACTTCAACCACCGCTCCGGCAAGGCCGAGAAGTGCACCTTC
>JAEWOI010000044.1 GCA_023460935.1 Actinomycetes bacterium | reverse complement strand
GACCCCGCCGCCGACTCGACTGGGAAACCCCCGCCGAAGCCTTCCACCGGCTACTGTCCGAACCAGGCAGTGTTGCGAACACCCCCTGAAACCGCCGGGGGCGAACGTGAGTTTCGGGGGCGTCTGTCCGGGGAGGGTGGGTGGTGGCGCTCGTGAGTGGGTGGAGCCACCTGCGGGAATCGAACCCGCGACCTACGCTTTACGAGAGCGTCGCTCTACCGACTGAGCTAAGGTGGCGCGGCCCCTTCGGGCCGAGGCACAACTATAGGGGTTCCCGGGGCGCGGTACCGATTCGCCTGGGCTGATCGGCGCCCTCGTGACGCAGGCACCACCTGGCGGCGTCAGGTGCAGCGGGTGCCGTCCTCGGGGAGGGTGCCGTCCACGAGGTAGTCCACGACGATGCGGTCGACGCACTCGGACTTGCCGCCGTAGGCGCCGTGCCCCTCGCCCTCGTAGGTCACCAGCACGCCCGACTCGAGCTGCTCGGCCATGGTGACCGCCTGCTGGTAGGGGGTGGCGTTGTCGCCGGTGCCGCCGATCACCAGCAGCGGCGCCGCGTCGGCTCCCCTCAGGTCGAGCTGGCGCGCGGGCCGCACCGGCCAGAGCGAGCAGCCGTACTGGGGCCCGAAGTAGCGTCCGAACACCGGCGCCTTGCGCTGGTCCTCCTGCCAGAGCCGGTCCGCGTCCAGCACTCCCCGCTCGGTGCCGTCGTCGAGGCAACTGATCGCCGGGAAGGCATAGAACATCGCGTCGTAGTGGCCCTCCTCGTCGCGGGAGTTGAGTACGTCCGCGCCCCACAGCAACCCGGACCCGTTGCCCCGGACGGCGGCGTCGACGGCGGCGGCGAGGGTGGGCCACGCGTCCTCACCGCCGTACAGCATGGCGGCTGTGCCGGTCACTGCAAGGCTCTGGGTGAGACTGCGCTCCCCCGTCTGCAGCGGCCGGCCGTCCAGCCGGTCGAAGAGCCCGGTGATGGTGCTGAGCACCTGCTGCCGATCGGTGCCGAGCCGGCACTGCTGGTCGGCGCACCACTGTGCGAAGTTGCCCAGGGCGAGGTCGAACCCCATCGCCTGGATGACCTCCTGGTCGTCGGTGATGTCGACGGCAGCGTCCAGCACCAGCCGGCCGGTGTGCTGGCCGAAGAGCTCTGCGTAGGTTGCCCCGACCTGCGTGCCGTAGGAGTAGCCGAGGTAGTGCAACTCCTCGTCACCGACGAGCCGGCGCAGCAGGTCCAGGTCACGTACCGTCTCGATGGTGGAGATGTGCTCCAGCAGCGCGCCGTTGCGCTCCCAGCAGGCCTCGCCGAAGTCCAGCTGGGCCTGGATCAGCGCCACGCGTTCGGCGTCGGTTTCGGGGGAGGAGTCGAGGCTGGTGTAGACGTCGGCCTCGGCGTCGGTGAGGCACCGTACCGGGGTGGAGTCCCCCGTCCCGCGGGGGTCCCAGCCGACGATGTCGTACTGCTCGAGGCCGTCGGCGGCGAACCTGGCCGCGAGGTCCTTCCCCGACGCTCCCGGGCCGCCGGGGTTGACGAACAGCGAGCCGAGGCGGGGCTGGGCTGACGCCGGCTTGCGCCGCAGCGAGAGCGTAACCGCCCGCGCTGCAGGGTCGGCGTAGTCCAGCGGCGCCAGCACGTCGGCGCACTCGGTGTTGTCGCCGCAGTCGGTCCAGTCGAGTTCCTGCTCCAGGTAAGGGCCGAGGTCTCCGCCGGGCAGCCCGGCCACCAGACCGGCGACGTCCGGGGTGACCGGGTCGAGGCGCGGACGGTCCACGGCAGGCCCGGGGACGGCCGAGATCGGGATCTGCCCCTCCACCGGAGCGCTGGGGGTGGGCTGTGGCGCGTCACAGGCAACCAGCAGGGCGCATGCGGCGACCAGCAGGCTCAGGCGAGGAAGGGTCGAGCGCACCCGGCAAGCCTAGCCGCCGCGAACCGGGCAGACCCTTCCCACCGGACACGTCACCTGTTCGCCCGGCAGCTGCACAACCACCGCTTCCAGCGGCACGCTGTGGCCCACGACGGTGCCGGCGCCGGCGGGCGTGTCGACCCGCGTCCCCAGCGCGGGGGCCCGTTTGTGGAAGTCGGCGTACAACGGCTGCTCGTAGGCGAGGCAGCACATCAGCCGGCCGCAGCCACCCAGCAACTGGGCCGGGCTGTTGGTCAGGTCCTGGCTGCGGGCCAGGCGCAGCGTGGTCGGCTGCCGCGGCGGCCGGACGGAAGCACAGCACAACTCACGGCCGCAGGAGCCGACCCCGCCGATGATCGCGGCCGCGTCCCGCGGGCCGATCTGGCGCAGGTCGATGCGCGCTCGCAGCGTGCGGGCCAGGTCGGTGAGCAACGCCCGGAAGTCGACCCGCCCGGGAGACTCGAAGTAGATCACCGCCTGCTGGTCGAACGCCTCGCTCTGGTCAACGAAATCCACCCCGACGACCCGCATCGGCAGTTCGTGCCGCTCGATCAGCAGCCGGGCAACCGCAGTGATCTCGGCGCGGCGGCGCCGGTTGGCAGCGTCGCGCTCCAGATCGGACGGCTCCGCGGGGCCGAGGCAGGCCGGCAGGTCGCCGGACCACTCCACCTCTGCAGGGCCCCACGCGCAGCGGGCAACTTCGGCCCCGTCCCCGGTGGGCACCAGCACCGCCTGGCCGTAGGCGATCTCGAACCCGGCCGGGTCGAAGTAGTGCAGTCGTCCGAGTGGTTCGAAAGTGACTGCCATCACCAGCGGCATAGCCGCACCCTAGACGACCCCCGACCGCCCGGGGCCGAAACCCGGGCGAAGCTCAGTCGGCCAGCGAGCTGCGCTCGGCCTTGTCCCGCTGCCTGGCCGCGCGGAAGCTGCGGTCGAGGCTCCAGCCGCCGCCGCCGACGAGCAGGAACAGCAGGCCCACGGCGGTGAGCAATAGTTCAAGTTCGCCGAGGAAGCCCGGCTGGCCGGGCACGAACGGGCTCCAGTTGCCCCAGTAGACCAGGGCCAGCGCGCCACCCGCGATCAGCGCCACGCCCAGGCCTGCCACCCTGGTGAGCAGCCCGAGCACGAGCGCCAGCGCGATCAGCAGGCAGGCCACGCCGGTGATCATCGCTGCCACCGCGGGCTCGGGGATGATCGTCCGCGCGAAGAACTCCTGCGCGGCCGGCAGGTCGGTGAGCAGGTTCAGGCCGCGGACGGCGAAGATCGCAGCGACCACCAAGCGCAGGAGGAACAGCCCTAGCGCGCCCAGGAACCGGTCGGTGGTGCGCTTGTAGACGGTCACCCGCTCCGGCTCGGCAACGGCGGCCGGCGCTGTGGCCGCCAGGGCAGCGGCCCTAGCCTCCCGGCGCGCGGCGCGCTCCTCGGCCAGCTTGCGTTCCTCCTCCGAGAGCTGCTCCAGGCGCGTCGGCTCAGGCTCGGGGCTGGGCGTGGGGCTGGGTGGGCGGAAGATCGACTCGGTCGGCTCGACCTCCGCAGGCACCCGCTCGTCGGGCACCGCTGCGCGCGGCTGCACAGTGGTGTGCTCGTCGTCCGGGCCCGATCCGGGGGTTGCGGCCACCACGGTCGGCTCGACATCGGCGGGCTCCCGGTCCCAGCTGGCGACCGTCGGCGATTCGCGCACCACCGCCGTCGGTTCGTCCGCGGTCGGTTCGTCCGGAGTCGCGCGGTCGTGCGTCACCGTCGGCTCTTCGGCCACAACGGCTGTCGGCTCGTCCGCCACGTCGCGGTCCTGCGCAACCGTCGACTCTTCGCGCACCACCGCGGTCGGCTCGGCCGTGGTCTCCCGTTCCCGGGTCACCGTCGGCTCGTCCACGACGGCGGTCGGCTCCTCCGCTTCGGCGGACCGTGCGCGCAGCGCAGCAGTGGGCTCGTCATCCGCCGGCGCCTCCGGCTGCTGGCCGGGGGCCTCCACCGGATACCAGCCCCCGGGCTGGGGCTCGGCGGGCACCTCGGGTTGCTGCTGGACGGGTTCGCCCTGGGTCGGTTCCGGTTCGCGTTCGCGTGGCTCGGTCACGGGGAAGTCCTTTCCTGCAAACACTGCGTCAGGCTCCATGCTTGCACCGTGGCCACCCGTACCCGTTCAGCGACACGGCCGCCCGGCGACCGGCGGAGCAGGCTCAGCGGATGCCGGCGAGGCTGAGCAGCAGCGATTCCGTGGCGAGCAGTGGCGCCACGTTGGTCTCCAGCGCCGTGCGGCACCCGAGGATGGCGTCGAGCTTCCCGATGGTCTCCTCCGGCGTGCTCCGACCGGCGAGTGCGGTGATCGCCGGCTCGAACTCCTGGTTGATCAGCTCAGCCCCCGCGCCTGTCTGGACAGTCAGCACGTCCCGGTAGAAGGAGGTCAGCTCGGTCAGCACCCGGTCGAGCCCGTCGCGCTGCAGCCGCTTGGCCCTGGCTTTCTGGGAGTCCTCCAGCTCCCGCAGCGCGGCCTGGGCGTTGCGTGGCCGGGCCCCCCTGGTGGTGAAGCCCAGGGCCTCGGACAACTCGGCGCGCTCCTTCGCGTCCAGCTCGCCGGTCACGGCTGCGGCTTCGGCGGCAGCGGAGTCGACCAGCGCGGCGGCGGCCTGCAGGCAGGCGCCGAGGGAGGTTAGGCTTGTCGGCAGCCGCAGTACCTCCTCCCTGCGGGCCCTGGCCGCCTCGTTCCGGGCGAGTGCCCGCGCCCGTCCGATGTGGCCCTGGGCGACCCTCGCCGCGAACTCGGCCAGCTGCGGCGACACCCGGTCACGGCGTTGCAGCAGGGCTGCGATGGCGGCCGTGCCGGGCGTGCTGAGCTCCACCAGCCGGCACCGCGACCGGATCGTGACGACCACGTCGTCAGAGGTGGGTGCGCACAGCACCCACACCGTGCGGGGCGCAGGCTCCTCGATGCTCTTGAGCAGCGCGTCGGCACCCCGCTCGGTGATCCGGTCGGCGTCCTCCACCACGAGCACCTGGTAGGGCGCCAGCGTCGGCGACATCGCCGCGCGGCGGACGAGGTCGCGCACCTCGTCGACCCCGATGCTGAGCTGCTCCGTGCGCACCAGGGTGACGTCGGGGTGCGCTCCGCTGAGGGCTGTGGTGCAGGTGTTGCACTCGCCACAGCCGTCGAAGCGGCACTGCAGGGCTGCGGCGAAGGCGCGGGCTGCGTTCGACCGGCCCGAGCCCGGCGGGCCGGTGAACAGCCACGCGTGGGTCATCGAGTGCCGGTTGCCCTCGGCCCGCGAGCTGCGGACGGCGCGTTGCAGCGTTTCGATCACCCGCTCCTGGCCGACCAGGTCGGCCCAGACCCCGGTGGGCGCTGCGGTCGTGGTCACGGGTTCACTGTGCCAGCCGGTACCGACAGAAGCGAGGCCACCCGTTCCCGCACCTGTGCTGCGATGTGCTCGATGCCGGTGCGGGCGGGCAGCACGAGGTAGTGCTCGGGGTCGCGCGCGGCCAGGTCGAGGAAGTACTGCCTGGCGCGGGCGTGCAGGTCGGCGCCGGCACCCTCGAGCCGGTCCTTCTCCGCGATGCCGCCCAGGGCACGGTCGGGGTCGAGGTCGAGCAGCACGGTGAGGTCGGGCAGCAGGTCCTGGGTCGCCCACCGCGCCACCTGCTCCACCCGCTCGGGCTCGAGCACGCGCCCCGCGCCCTGGTAGGCCAGCATCGAGTCCACGTAGCGGTCGGAGATCACCACCGCGCCGCGCAGCAGCGCGGGAAGCACCAACTGGTGCACGTGCTGGGCCTTGTCCGCGGCGTAGATCAGCGCCTCGGCCTGCGGGGCCAGGTCGCCGGTGGCCGGGTCGAGCACGACCCGGCGCAGGATCGCACCGGCCGGGGTGTCGCCCGGCTCGAAGGTCAGCACGGCTTCGCGGCCGAGGCCGGCCACCCAGTCGGCCAGCAGCCTTGCCTGGGTCGACTTGCCCACGCCGTCGCCGCCCTCGAACACGATGAAGACGCCCTGCAGGCCATCGTCGGTGCCGGGGCCAACGGCTTCCGGGGGGACGGCGGTGGAAGCGCCCATGACTACTTCTTGCCGGTGCTCTTGCGCGCCGGGGCCTTCCTGGCAGCCGGCCGCCTGGTTGTGCGCTTCGGCGCCGGGCCCTTTGCCCGCTTCTCCGCCAGCAGCTCGGCGGCCCGCTCGAGCGTCATCGCCTCCACCGAGTCGGTGCGGCGCAGCGTGGCGTTGGTCTCGCCGTCGGTGACGTAGGCGCCGAACCTGCCGTCCCTGATCACCACCGGCTTGCCGCTCGCCGGGTCGTCCCCGAGCTCGCGCAGCGGACCGGTGGCGGTGCGGGCGCCCCGGCCACGCGTCTTGGGCTGGGCGTAGATCGCCTCGGCCTCCTCCAGCGTGATGTCGAAGATCTGGTCCTCCGACGCCAGCGACCGGGAGTCGGTGCCCTTCTTCAGGTACGGCCCGTAGCGGCCGTTCTGCGCCGTGATCTCCTCACCGTCACCGGCCACGCCAACCACGCGGGGCAGGCTGAGCACCTGCAGCGCCTGGTCGAGGGTGACGGTGTCGACGCTCATGGACGCGAGCAGCGACCCGGTGCGCGGCTTGGCCGACTTGGGCGCGTCCTCGTCCAGCACCTCGGTGACGTAGGGGCCGTACCGTCCGGCCTTGGCGACGATCCGCCGCCCGCTCTGCGGGTCCTGGCCGATCTCGCGTTCCGCCGCCGCGGGCTGGGCGAGCAGCTCCTGCGCCAGTGCCACGGTGAGCGCGTCCGGCGGCAGTTCCGGGTCGACGTTCGCCCGGCGACCTTCGGCGTCCTCGACATAGGTGCCGTAGCGACCCACCCGGACGTCGATGCCCTCACCGAGGCTGAAGGTGGACAGCGCCTTCGCGTCGATCTCACCCAGCTCGTTGACCAGCTTCTGCAGCCCTTCCTGCGGCGAGCCGTTCGGGCCGAAGTAGAAGTCCTTCAGCACCGCCACCCTGGCCGCGTCACCACTGGCGATCTCGTCGAGGGTGTCCTCCATCTCGGCGGTGAACTTGTAGTCGACCAGCTTGGCGAAGTGCTCCTCCAGCAACCGGGTGACGGCGAACGCGAGCCAGGTCGGCACCAGCGCCGAGCCCTTCTTGAACACGTAGTCGCGGGACGTGATCGTGCGGATGATCGCTGCGTAGGTGGACGGCCGACCGATCTCCAGCTCTTCCAGCTTCGCCACCAGCGAAGGCTCGGTGTAGCGCGCCGGCGGGCGGGTCTCGTGGGCGTTCGCCGTGACCCGCTCCGCTTCGAGCTGCTGGCCGGTGGCCAGGCGAGGCAGCCGGGCCTGGGCGTCGTCGGACGACTCGTCCTCCTCCACGCTCTCCACGTAGGCCTTCAGGAAGCCGAGGAAGGTGATCGTCCGGCCCGAAGCCGTGAACGCGGCCCGGCCGGCCTCCACCACCTCGCCGGTGGCCGCGTCGGTGACGCTGACCCGGGAGGGCAGGGTGGCGCCGATCCGGACGCTGACCGTCTCGCCCTCCGCGTCCTTCATCTGGGAGGCGATGGTGCGCTTCCAGACCAGCTCGTACAGCCGGAACTGGTCGCCGTGCAGGCCGGTCTGCGCCGGGGTGCGGAAGTGCTCACCGGCCGGCCGGATGGCTTCGTGGGCCTCCTGCGCGTTCTTCACCTTCGAGGTGTAGACCCGCGGCTGGTCCGGCAGGAACTGCCCCCCGAACAGGTGCTTCACCTGGTCGCGCGCCGCAGCGATCGCGGTGGCGGAGAGCGTCACCGAGTCGGTACGCATATAGGTGATGAAGCCCCGTTCGTACAGCTCCTGCGCGACGCTCATGGTGCGCTGGGCGGAGAAGCCGAGCTTGCGGCCGGCCTCCTGCTGCAGCGTGGTGGTGCGGAACGGCGGGTAGGGCCGCCGGGTGTAGGCCTTCGCCTCCACTCCGGCCACGGCGTAGCCGGCGCCGGCCAGTTCGGCCGCCAGCGCCTCCGCCTGCTCGCTGCCGAGCTGGATCAGCTCTGCGCCGACCAGCTTGCCCGAGGAGTCGAAGTCGCGGCCCTGGGCGATCCGGCGGGTGCCGAAAGCCGACAGCCGGGCGGTGAAGGTGCCCGGCTCGTCCTCGCCGTCGGCCCGGGTCGCCAGGACTGCCTCGATGTCGGCGTAGGCCGCCGGGCGGAACGCGATCCGTTCCCGCTCCCGGTCCACGACCAGACGGGTGGCCACCGACTGGACGCGACCCGCCGAAAGCCGCGGCATGACCTTCTTCCACAGCACCGGGGACACCTCGTACCCGTAGAGCCGGTCGAGGATCCGCCGGGTCTCCTGGGCGTCGACCAGGTCGGTGTCCAGCTCCCGGGTGTTGTCGACCGCTGCGTGGATGGCCTCGGGGGTGATCTCGTGGAACACCATCCGCTTGACCGGGATCTTGGGCTTCAGCTCGTCGAGCAGGTGCCAGGCGATCGCCTCGCCCTCGCGGTCCTCATCGGTGGCCAGCAGGAGTTCGTCCGCCTCCTTGAGCTTGGCCTTGAGCTCCCGGATCGTGCCCTTCTTGTCTGCCGCGACCACGTACAGCGGCTCGAAGTCGGCCTCGATGTTGACGCCGGTGCGCGCCCACTTCTCGCCCTTGAACTTCGCCGGCACCTCGGCCGCTCCGGTGGGCAGGTCACGGACGTGGCCGCGGCTGGACTCCACCACGTAGCCCGACCCGAGGAACTTGGCCAGGCTGACCGCCTTGGTCGGCGACTCGACGATGACGAGCCGGCGCTTGCTTGCAGTTGCCACAGGCATTACTTCCTGGCGTTGGGGACGATCGGTCGCTCACTCTACTTCGCCGCGCCCGTTCCATCGCCAGCAACGCTTCGGCGAGCGCGCCCTCCCCCTTCCCGGCGCTCTTCCTCCGCAACCGTGGGTTGGGCGCCGACGTCGGCGCCCAACTCACAGCTTGCGGGATGAAGGGATCAGTTGACCGGGCTGCTGCCGAGCGTGACCGTTGCCTGCCGCGTCTCGCCGTCCGGCGCGACCCACTCGATCGTCACCTGTTGGCCCGGTTCGAGCGCCCGGATCACGGTGGCCAGGTTGGTTCGGGCTGTGATCGCGGTGTCGCCGACCCTGGTTAGGCGGCTGCCGGAGGTGACTCCGGCACCGTCAGCCGGGCTGCCGGGCACCACCTCCGTGATCGTCTTGCCCGCTCCCTTGCCCTCCTCGGCCACCTTCACGCCGAGGTAGCCCGCCGGGCCGACCCGCACGGTGCCTGCGTCCTGCCCGCTGTCGATCTGCTGGACGACGGCCAGGGCGGTCGCGATGGGGACGGCATAGCTGGTGCGTTGCCTGGTGGAGCCGGCGGTCGTCATGCCGATCACCTCGTTCTCCGCATCGAACATCGGGCCGCCGGAATCGCCCGGAACCGCGCGGGCGTTGGTCTCGATCAGGCCGCTGAGGTCCTCGGTGTTGCCCCACGGGGAGTCCGAGGAGACGGTGAGGTCCTGGTCCATCGCGGTCACCTCGCCGCTGGCCTTGACCAGCTCGCCGCCGCCGCGGGCATTGCCAACGGCCGCCACGTCGTCACCAGGGGCGACCGAGTCGTCGTCGTAGTTCACCGTGGCCAGGCCGCTGGCGTCCCGGAGCTGCAACAGCGCCACATCACGGCTCTGGTCGAAGCCGACCACGGTGGCGACGTAGGTGTCCCCGCTGTCCGCCACGGTCACCTTGAGTTGTTCTGAGCCAGCCACCACGTGGTAGTTCGTCAGCACCTTCCCCTCGGGGGAGATGACCATGCCGGTACCGGCCGCGACTCCCGCGCCCGTGTCCGCCTCGATCAACACCACCCCGGCCGACTGCGCGGCGCTGACGCCGCTGCCGGTGGTGCCCCCACCCTGGCGTTGGGGCTCGTCGCGCGGGTTCGCCGGCGCCGAAGGGATCTCGGGCCTGGTGGCGGCCGACGGCAGCGACTCCAGCAGTGACCGTGAAGCCCACACCATGCCGCCCGCCGCCAGCACGAACGCCGCGAGGAGCGCCAGGATCCCGACGGCCAGGCGCGCCTTGGTGCGCTGCGGCCGCGGCTGGGCGTAGTACGGGTGCTGTTGGTAGCCCTGGTAGTAGGGGTGGGGATGGCCCGGTTGGCCGCTTTGTGGCTGGCCCGGGTACTCCCGGCCGGCGTAGCCCGGTTGCCCCGGGTACTGCTGCCCGGGGTAGCCGGGCTGCCTCGCGTACTGCCCCGGATAGGCCTGCTGCGCCGGGTAGGGCTGCTGCCCTCCATACGCCTGCCCTGCGTAACCCTGCTGCCCGGGATAACCCTGCTGTCCCGGGTAACCCTGCTGCCCGAGGTAGCCCGGTTGCCTGGGGTACGGCTGACCCGGATAGGGCTGCCGCCCAGGGTCACCGTGCGGGTTCGGGTAGGACTGCTGGCCGGGATTCCAGCCCGTGCCGGCGTGCTGCCCGGGTTCGGGCAAGGGGGCGCCCGGCTGCACCCGCGTCTGCTCCGCCGGCGCCGCCCAGCCCGTGCCCGTGGGCGCGGACCAGGGCCCCGGCGGCAGTACCGCTGTCGGTTCGACCTCTGGTTCCCCGGTTCCACCCAGTCGCTGGGTGGGGTCTTCGGCTTCGGCCATCGCTGACTCCGTTCGTTGCTGCGCTCCACCCTCGGCGCAGAGCCCAAGCGGAGGCTGTCGGGTTCCTGCCGACTTCCTGTGAACTCAGGTTTCGAGCAGGTACCCGTCCCCAACAAGGCTACGCAGCCGCGGCAGCACCTCTGCGAGCAGTGCCTCCGGGTCGGCGTCCAGCAGCCCGGCCACTGCTCCGACCAGCACTCCGAGGGGGAGTTCGCCGTCGCAGGCACCGACGATCGCAGCCAGCGCCGTGCCTACTGGCTCGGCCCGGCCCAGCCCGTACTGCTGGCGCAGCAGCAGGTGCTGCGGATCGGGCGCGCCCGGGCTGCCGATGGCCTCCTGGACCACACCGGAGTGCACCCTCCAGCGCCGGGCCAGGAAGTCAGCCTCGGGCAGCAGCGAGGGGCCGATGCCGCCGAAGAACGACCCGATCGCCTCCCCCACCGGCTGGTGCACGGCGTGGGGCCAGCTCTCCAGCCGCAGCTCGGGCTCGGCGCGCCCCGCGCGGTGCAGGGCGATCCACCCCATGCCGATCGCTTCGATCCCGGCCGCCTGGAGGTAGTCCAGCCACTCCTCGTAACGGCGCCGGTGCTCCTCCCCGCCGGCGCTGCCCGCGTCGGCCAGCCAGATCTCGACGTACTCGTACGGATCGAGCAGTTCCCGCTGCAGCACCAGGGCGTCGCAGCCGGTGGGCCGGATCCAGCCGGCCAACCGGTCCTCCCACCGCTGGCCCGCGGTCACGGCCCAGTTGCCCAGCACGACCAGCACGCCGTCGTCCGCGAGGCGGGCCGCGCCCTCGGTGACCACCCGCCGGACCAGCTCATCGCCGCTGAAGGCACCTTCCCGGTAGACCAGCCTCGACCGGGCCGGCGGCGCCATGACGTAGGGGGGATTGGTGACGATCAGGTCGAACCGCTGCCCGGCCACCGGCTCGTACAGCGAACCGAGCCGCAGGTCGGCCGCCACCCCGGACAGCCCCAGGCTCACCCGGGCCAGTTCGAGCGCACGCGGGTTGAGGTCGGTGGCGACGATCCGGTCGGCGTCCAGGTGGAGGGCCTGGATGCCGCACCCGGTGCCGAGGTCGAGCGCGCTGCCGTAGTGCCGTTGCGGCACCAGCTGGGTGAGGGTGGTGGACGCGGGCGAGGCGCCGAGCACGAAGTCGGCCCTCGGGGCCCCGACCAGGCCGTCCAGCGGGGTCTGGTCGGAACAGATCCAGCCCTGGCGGCGGTCGGACCCGTGCGGCTTCAGCTCCACCGTCGCGGCCACCTGCTCGCCTGCGGTGAGCAGCCCGGCTGCCTGCAGGTCGTCGAAGGCGGCCCACCCCCGCAGCCTGGCCACGGGCACCTGCTGCTGCAGGAGCCAGAGCCGGATCGCGTCGGCCTGCGCGTCCTGGTCGCCACCGAGCACCCTGGCGGCCGCGACGCTGGAGTTCCGCGCGAGGCCGGCAAGGGCCTGCGGGCCCAACCGGGCGGCGACACCGTCCAGGGTGTAGTCGGCGCTCAGCAGGTCGCCGCGCAGCCGGGTGATGGCGGGAAGGTCTAGCACGACCAAACCCTGTCACGTTTCGCCGAAGCCGGCGCGGGCGCGTCACCGGGCTGCGAGACTGGCGGCGGCAGCCGCTGCAGGGGGGTCAGCATGCGCATCGTCATCCTGGGAGCGTCCGGAAACGCCGGCCGCGAGGTCGCCCGGCTGCTCTCGGCCGGGCTGGGTGCCGACGACGAGCTCGTGCTGGCCGGTCGCGACCGGGCGCGACTCGCCGTGACCGCAGCCATCGCCTCCCCGCCGGCGAAGGTGCTGCTGGAGCAGGTGGACCTGCACGACGACGCCGGGGTGGCCGGCGTGGTCACCGGCGCGAGCCAGGTGGTGGTCACCGCTGCCGTGCCGCAACGGGTGGGCGCGCTGGCCGGCATCGTGCTGGCGGCGGGTGCGGACTGGATCGACACGATGCTGTCCACCCCGGCGAAGCTCCAGGCGCTACGCGACCTCGAGCCGCGGATCACCGCTGCCGGGCGCTGCTTCGTCACCGACGCCGGCTTCCATCCCGGCCTGCCGGCGGCCATGGTGCGCTGGGCGGCACAACGGCTGGACACCATCACTGAGGCCGACGTCCACGCCGGGCTCCGCGTGGACTGGCGCGCCGGCACCCTGGCCGACTCCACCGTCGACGAGATGCTGGCCGAGTTCGGTGAGTTCGACCTGTCGACCTGGGTGGACGGCGGCCGCCGGCGCCTGCGCTGGTCGGAGTGCCCGACGGTCGACTTCGGACCACCGATCGGCCGCAAGCAGTGCACGCCGATGCCGCTGGCCGAGATGGACTCGCTGCCGCAGGAGTTCCCGACCCTGCGCCGGTGCGGGTTCTATGTCTCCGGCTTCAGCCCGGCCATGGACTACCTGGCCCTGCCGGTGCTGATGCTCCTGGCCCGGTCACCACGCCTGCGGCCCGCAGCCGTCCGGTTCGCCCGGTGGTCGCTGCAGGCCCTGGCCCGACCCTCCCCACCCCACCGGCTCGCGCTGCGGCTGCGCGCCACCGGGACCCACCACGGCAGGGCAGCGACCGCGGCCATCGACATCAGCGGGGATGACGGCTACCTGATCACGGCGGCGCCGGTGGTCGCGTGCCTGCGGCGGCTGCGCGCCGGCGGCGCGGCCCGCCCGGGGCTGTGGCTGCAGGCGAACCTGCTGCCCCCGGACGAATTGTTCGACGACCTCGCGGGCCTCGACCTGACCGTGGCGCGGCGGGAACCCGTGCCCTGCTGATGGCTGTCGCAACGGCGTGGCAGGCTGGGGGTCGTGGCGGTACCGGAGTGGCTGTTGGACGACCCCCGGGTCCGCCATCACCATTCCCGTCCCGCGGCGCAGGGCACCACCGCTGACTTCCCCGGCTGGCTGAGCGAACCGCTGCGCGAGGCCCTGGCCCGAATCGGCGTCCGCCGGCTGTGGCAGCACCAGCTCCTCGCTGCCGACGCCGCCTTCGGCGGACGCCACGTCGCGCTCGCCACCGGGACCGCCTCCGGCAAGACGCTGGGCTACCTGCTGCCGGTGCTCGCCGCCACCGCGGACGGCACGCTCGGCCACCCCATCGGGAGGCGGGGCCCCCTTGAGCTGGATCGTGGGCACAGCGCGCTCTACCTGGCCCCGACCAAGGCGTTGGCCCACGACCAGCTGCGGGTGTGCCACGACCTCGACCTGCCGCGGTGGAAGGTCACGACGCTGGACGGCGACTCCGACGCGGCCGAGCGTCGCTTCGCCCGCGACTTCGGCCGCTTCGTGCTGACCAATCCCGACATGCTGCACCTGTCGGTGCTGCCTCGCCACCAGCAGTGGACCCGGCTGCTGTCCACGCTGCGGTACGTGGTGGTGGACGAGGCCCACCGCTACCGCGGGGTCTTCGGCGCTCATGTCGCCGCCGTGCTGCATCGCCTGCGCCGGTTGGCCAACCACTACGGCTCCGACCCGGTCTTCGTGAGCGCTTCGGCCACGGTCACAGGCGCGGCTTCCCTGCTCGAGCGGCTGGCCGGCGTGGACGACACGCTCGAGGTCGGAACCGACAGCTCCGCGCGCCCGGCGCTGGACTACCTGCTGTGGCAGCCGGCCGGCGACCCACACCACGAGGCGGCCGAGCTCCTGGCCCGGCTGGTCGGTGAGGGGCGCCAGACGCTCGCCTTCACCACGTCCCGGGTGCAGGCCGAGCTGGTGGCCCTGCGCGCCCAGCGCCTGGTGCCGGACCCCTCGACGATCGCCTCCTACCGGGGCGGGTACCTCGCCGGGGACCGCCGCGAACTCGAGGCGGGACTGCAGTCGGGACGGCTGCGCGGGGTGGCCTGCACCAACGCGCTCGAACTGGGCGTGGACATCTCCGGGGTGGACGTGGTGATCAACTGCGGTTTCCCCGGTTCCCTGGCCGCCCTCTGGCAGCAGGCCGGGCGTGCCGGTCGCGCCGAACGGGATGCGCTCGCCGTGCTGATCGCCCGGCCCGAACCGCTGGACGCTTACCTAAGCGAGCATCCTGAGCTGATCTTCGGCAATCCGGTTGAGCAGACCGTGCTGCACCCGGAGAACCCGCACGTGCTGGCCCCGCACGTCGCCGCCGCAGCGCAGGAGCTGCCGGTCACCGCTGCCGACAGCGCCTACTTCGGGGGAGGGCTGCCCGGGATCCTCGACGCGCTCACCGCTGCCGGCCACCTGCGGCGCCGATCGTCGGGCTGGTACTGGACCCGGCCGGACCGGGCGGTGGACGCCATCAACCTGCGCACCGCCGGCGGCCGCTCGGTGGAGGTGGTCGAGCAGGACACCGGCCGGGTGATCGGGCAGCTCGACCCTGCGACCGCCGACCGCACCGTGCACGACGGGGCCGTCTACCTGCACCAGGGCGAGCAGTGGCTCGTGGCCGACTACGACCCCACCGACCACGCCGCGTTCGTGCGTCGCTCCCGCGAGGGCTACTTCACCCAGGCCCTGGGCACGAGCGACGTGCGGATCCTGTCCGAACTCGGCAGCCGCCGGCTGGGCGCCGCCACGGTCTCGTTCGGCAATGTGGAACTGTCGAGCCAGGTGACCGGCTTCCTGCGCCGGGACGAGACCACCGGAAAGGTCTGGGACAGCCACCCGCTCGACCTGCCGCAGCGCAGGCTGCGGACCAGTTCGGTCTGGTACACCCTGCCCGCTGCCGCGCTGGCCGGCCTGCCGCCCCAGGCCCTCCCCGGTGCCGCGCACGCGGCCGAGCACTGCGCGATCGGGTTGTTGCCGGCTTTCGCACCGTGCGACCGTTGGGACATCGGCGGGCTGTCCACAACCCTGCACCCCGACACCGGGCAGTTGACGGTGTTCGTGCACGACGGGCACCCCGGCGGGGCCGGCTTCGCCCAGCGTGGGTACGAAGTCGTCGACAGCTGGCTGGGCGCCACCCTCGACCGGTTGGTCGGCTGCGCTTGCACAGCCGGCTGCCCTTCGTGCGTGGTGTCGCCCAAGTGCGGCAACGGCAACCAGCCCCTGGACAAGGCAGCCGCGGCCACCCTGCTCGGCCTGCTCGTCGGCCGGAGCTGAGCCGCTCACCGCACGACTCCCGCCAGCCCGGCCCGCCCTGCGTGCGCTGCCGCGCCGACCTCTGCCGGCACTCCGGGCCACCCGCCCGGCAGCGGGGCTGCCACCCTCACCGAAACGACGAAGTCGAGGCTGTCGCCGGTCACCCGGCACTCCACCAGGCGGGTGCGGTTCGCCTCGGCGATGGCACGGGCGGCCGCGCAGGGCGACCGGCCGCTGACCTGCTCCGCCGCAGCCGACAGGGCAGCCAGGTCAGCGGCAGCCCGAGCGCTGTGCGCAGCCGCAAGGCCGCAGGCCAGCAGCACCAGCAAGCCCGCGACCACAGCCAGGAACAGGGCACCGGCCGCAGCCAGCAGCGTCCCGGAGCCGCGTTCTCCGCCGGGCATCAGCCCGGCTCCCGCAGCACTTCGGCGCTGACCCGCAGCGGAACGGAAGGCAGCCACTCCGCCCAGGGCCGCGCCGCCAGCCCCACCGTGACGACCACCCGCTGCCCGCGGTGCACCACCTCCACTTCGGCCCCGGGTGGCCGGTCAGCCACTGCCGCTGCGACCGCAGAGCGGTCCGTCCTCGCCTCCTGGCGGGCCACCTCGGCAGCCGTGTCCAGGCACCGGACGAGCAGCGCGACGATGGTGAGCACCCAGGCCAGGAGCACAGCGACCATGGCCGCGCCGAGGCTGGCGAAGGCCAGTTCTGCAGTCACCATGCCCCGGCTCGACCGGCCGGCCGGGATGTGCCCGACCGGCCGGGCCGGTGCCTCAGCCACCGGAGATGACGCTCAGGATCAGCTTGAAGAGCTCGGCAACGATCGTGCCGAGCAGCTTCCGGAACTCCTCGTTGTTCAGGATGCTGATCAGCACCCCGACGATCGTGACCGTGGCCACCGTGCCGACCGCGTACTCCGCGGTGGTCATCCCGCGCTGCCCTGCCGCTGCCTTGCCCAGCCCAACTGCCATCTCGACTCCTTCCCTCGACGCCCGGGTGGACGCGTCCCTACCTTGGGCAGCGGCGGCCGCCCCGGTTCACCACCGGAGCAGGGTTGTGGACAACGCTCGGGTACCTGGCCGGCTGTGGACAGCGGCTAGCGGAACAGGTGCTGGGCGACGCCGCCGACCACCGGCACCACGCCCAGCAGCAGGAACGACGGCAGGAAGCAGACCATCAGCGGCAACACGCTGCGCACCCCCACCCGCCTGGCGGCGACCTCGGCTGCGGCGAGCGCGTCCGCCCTTGCGGTCGCTGCCAACGCGGCAAGGGTGAGGTTGGGTGACTCGCCCGAGCGCACGGTGCGGCCGAGCTCCCGGCCTAGCTCAGCCAGCGCCGGCTCCACGCCCCCGAGCTCGCTCCAGGCAGCGGCCTCGTCCGCGCCAAGGCGCACCTTGGTGGCCAGCTCGGCCAGCAGCCCGCCGAGCGTGCCAGGCAGCACCCCGGCCAGCACCTCGACCGCTGCACGCAGCGGCAGGCCGGCGGCAAGGCAGACCCTGATCAGGTCACACGCCTGCGGCAGCCCGGCCACCAGCTCGGCACGCCTGCGTTCCCCGGCAGCGCTGGACAACCGGCCGAGCACGAACTGGCTCGCGACACCCAGCGCCGCCGCCGCCGCGACTCCCGGCCAGCCCAGGCCCAAGCAGAGCACCAGCCCGCAGGCACCGATCGCGAGTGCCGACAGCAGCCGCGTGCGGGACGGGCCGGCGGCGAACCGGGCGCGGGCCCTGCCCTCCTCAGCGAGGGGGTGCAGCCGGCCAGCACCGGGGCTGCGCCAGGCAGCGACCGCCAGCCCGGCGGCCAGCGCCGCCACCAGCTGCCACATGCTCAGCCACTGCCTGCGGCTGCGATGCGTTCGGTCCAGAGCACGCCACAGCACCCCAGCGCGACTCCGAGCACCAGGCTGGCCAGACCCGGGGGCGAGCCGGTGAGGAAGGCGACCGGATCGCCGCCGAACGCGTAGCCCAGCGCGATCCCGAGCAGCGGCAACACGGCCAGCAGCCGGCCGGTCGCCCGGGGTGCGGACAGCTCTGCCGCCACCACGTCGGTCACCTTGCGCCGGGCGGCCAGGCGCTCCACCAGAGCGTCAAGGGTGGCGGTCAGCGAGGCGCCCGTACGCTCGGCCACCCGCCAGCTGGTCGCGAGCTCCACCAGCCCGTAGCGGCCAGGCGAAGATCCCTGCCGCACCCACACCGCCGTGGGGTCCCCACCGATGGTTTCGACCGCTGCCGCCTCCACCAGCACTGGGGCGTCGCGCGCTGCCGCCACCAGCGCGGCCGCCGGGGTGTGGCCCACCCGGATCAGCCCGGCCAGCAGTCGGCAAGCGTCGGCCACCTCGACGGCCGCGGCCGTAGCCCCCGCTCGCGCTCGGTGCCGCCGCCACAACGCGGCTGCGGTGACCAACGGCAAGGCCGCGGCACAGGCGACGGCCGCGCCCGCGAGGCCACCCGCCAGCAGACCCACCGCGCCGGCGCAGGCGAGGGCAGCGCCCGGGAGCAGGCTCCGCGGCCAACTGCCCCCTGGCCGCGAGACCCCACCGTGGGTGTGGCGCAGCCGAAGCGCGGCCACCGGCCGAAGCCAGAGCCAGCACGCGAGCCCCGCGGCAACCGCAGCCACCAGCCTCATGCCGACACCAGCTGTTCGAGTTCGGCCCAGCCCACGCCGGTGACGGTCCTGCCGTCGGGCCCGAACGTGATGGCGGGGACGGCGCGGCACCGACCCGTGACCGGGTCGGCCGCCACGAGCCGCAGCTCCTGCAGCCACCGGCGCCCGTCCGGTAGCCGGCGCACGTGCACCAGCACCTGCAGCGCTGCGCCCAACTGGGCGTGCAGCGCCTCCCGCGACAGCCCGCCGAGCGCGGCGAGCGCCTCCAGACGGGCCGGCACGTCGCCGGCTGAGTTGGCGTGGACGGTCCCGCAGCCGCCCTCGTGGCCGGTGTTCAGGGCTGCCAGCAGGTCGGCCAGTTCCGCGCCGCGCACCTCGCCGACGACCAGCCGGTCCGGACGCATGCGCAACGCCTGTCGCACGAGGTCGGTGAGGGTGACGGCTCCCGCCCCTTCCGCGTTGGCGGGACGGGCCTCCAGGCGTACGCAGTGAGGATGGTCCGGACGCAGTTCCCTGGAGTCCTCGACGACCACGATCCGCTCCCGCTGCGGCACCAGCCCCAGCAGCGCTGCCAGGAGGGTGGTCTTGCCGGATCCGGTACCGCCCGAGACCAGAAACGCGCGCCGGGAAGCGACCAGGGCCGTCAGCAGGTCGGCGCCGAGGGCGGTAAGGCTGCCCGAGTCCGCCCAGTCGGCCAGGCTGAGCCGGGCCCGGTTCGGCACGCGCAGGGAGAGGCAGGTGCCGGTGTCGGCAACGCAGGGCAGCACCGCGTGCACCCGCACCCCACCAGCGAGCCGCGCGTCGACGAAGGGCGAACCGTCGTCGAGCCTTCGGCCCACCGAGGCCGCCAGCCTCACCGCGAGACGGCGCACCTCGGCCTCACCCGAGAACCGCACGCCCGCCGGCTCCAGACCTGCGCCGCGGTCCACGAACACCTGGTCGGGTGCGTTCACCACGACGTCGGTCACCCCCGGCTCGTGCACCAGCGGGTCGAGCACCCCCGCACCGATGCTCTCCCGGCGTAGTGCCGCGACCGTCTGACGCACCACGGCGTCGCTCACCAGCAGGCCGAGACTGCGCAGCGCAGCGCCCACCTCCACCGGCCCCGGCTGGTCGCGGTTCCGGCCCAGGTACTCCCGCACCGCCTCCAGCTCCAGTTCAGCCATCGCGCGCTCCCGGGTCGAGCAACCGGGCGACCAGCCGCGCGACGGCCCGGCGATAGCCACGGCGCGCACCCCGCGCCGGCGGGTCCCCAACCTCTGCAGCACCGGCGAGCCGGGGGTCGTCCGGCAGCGTCCCCAGCACCGGCCGTTCGAGGGCGTCCGCCACCAGGTCGGCCGACAGCCCGCCGCGGGTGCGCCGCACCACCAGTTCGGCGCGCTCCAGGCCGAGGGCTGCGATGGTCTGGCGAGCTGCGGCCACCGCCCGCACCCCGGCGGAGACCACCAGCAGTTGCCGGCCGGCGATCCGCACCGCCTCCCGAGAGGCCACAGCGAGCGAGCGGCCGGGGTCGAGTACCACCAGGCCGTGCCAGCTGCGCAGCGACCCGACGATCGCAGACAGCGGCTCGCGCGCGAGGTCGGAAGGCTGCGCCCGCGACATCGACACCACCGACACCCCGTCCACCACCGGAAGGTAGCGGCGCAGGTCACCGAGCTGGCCCTCCGCCGTGTGCAGCCGGGGCCAGCGCCAGCCTCCGGTCTGTTCCGCGCCCAGGAGCAGGTCGATGCCGCCGCCGGTCGGGTCGACGTCCACCAGCGCAGCTCCCTCCGGGCGCTCGCCTCCCACCTGGGCGATGGCGGCGGCAAGGGTGGAAGCCCCCACCCCACCCGAGCCGCCGACCACCGCCACCACCGGCGCCCGCGCGCGACGGCTGCCCTCGACCAGCACCGCGCCCAGCCAGGCACCGCCATCCGGCAGGGGGATCACTTGCGCTGCGAGCGGCGCCGACCAGGCGGACAGGCGCCCGGTGTCCGCCCCGACCAGGTACACCCCGTCGCGGTGCGGCAGGGCCAGGGCGGCCAACGGTTCGGCCTGGTCCTCGCCCACCAGCACGGTGCCCGCCGAGCGCCATGGGCGGGCCACGTGCGAGGGATCTGTGACCACCTCCACGTCGAGCTCCTGGGCGGCCACAGCGGAGAGGATCATGTCCTGGACGTCGCCCGCGCCCGCGACGACCAGCACGTCATGACCCCCACCCGGCTGCCCCACGCCACCACCTTCGGCAACGCAGCCCCAGTCCGGTCAGCTGGTCGGAGGTCCTGTGGACAACCTGCGGCGCCGGCCCGGCCGTCCACAGGGCCGGGTTCCGGGCTCGCCGCCGCGACAACGCTGCCGCCCGCCCGCCAGCACCTACGATGCGGGCATGGAGTACCGGACCTCCGGCACGTTCCCTTCGGCCGCCGTCGACTGGCTCGCCCCGGCCCGCGCCGGGCGGGTGCTGGCGGTCGGTCGTGCCTCAGCCGCAACCGCGGCCCGGATCAGCGGGCCCGACGTCCCCACCACCATTACCGACCGCTCCCCCTCGGCCGTGCGGGCAGCGCACCACCGCTTCCCGCAGCTGCAGCCGGTCGCGGCGAGCCCGGACGCGTTGCCGTTCACCCCCTGCTCCTTCGAACAGGTGCTGGTGGCCCAGGGCATGCACCTGCTCGCGCCGGGCCTGGCCCTGGCGGAGTTCGCCCGCGTGCTGGCGCCCGGCGGACGGTTGGCGGTGCTGTTCACCGTGCGCGATGACTCGGTGCCGTGGGTACGGCGCTTGGCGGCGATCCTGCGCCGGTACGACCCGGAGGTCATGACGAAGGGCGAGGAGCTGTACTCGGTGGCCGCCATCGCGGCCTCGCCGCACTTCCCAGTGGTGGAGCACCGCGCCTTCCGGCTGTGGGTGCCGATCACGCGCGAAGGCATGCTGGAGATGGTCAGCAGCGCGCCGCAGCTGGCCACGCTGGGCCAGCCGGACGCCGATGAACTGATCGGTGAGGTCGGTGCGCTCTACGACAGCTCCGCCCGCGCGCCGGAGCCACTGCTGCTGCCCTACTCGGTGATGTGCTGGCGTGCCGTCGTCGACCACACCGAGCTGACCGCGGCGCTGCACCCCCCGGAGGACGGGCTGCAGATCAGGCTGTGACAGCGCACCCGGGCGCGGGTAGTGGTTAGGCTGAGTGGCACCGCAGGCCGAAGGAGCATCCAACATGGTCGACCAGTCCGCCATCGCCGACGTGATCAAGAACATCCAGGCCGACGTCACCACCATCGTCAAGGGCGAGATCGAGTTGGCCAAGGCCGAGTTGATGCCCCAGGCGAAGGCGGCCGGCATCGGCGCCGGTATGTTCGGCGCTGCCGCCTACATCGGGATCATGGGCGTGACGATGCTGTTCTGCGGCCTGTCCTTCTGGCTCTCCCTCGGCTTCCAGTCGTGGTTCGGGCTCGACCTGCTGGGCGCGCTCGCCCTCGGCTTCGCCGTGATGGCCGTGCTGATGTTCCTGGTCGCCGGCGGGCTGGCACTGCTGGGCAAGAACCAGCTGAACTTCACCGGGCCCAAGGCCGCCATCGCCAACGCCGAGGCGTCGGTGGCCGCGGTCAAGGCTGCGGTCGCCAAGGGACAGGCGGACGTCGCAGCCCTTTCCCTCACCGGCAGGCGCCCCGCGATCGAGCCGCCACCAGCGGAGCCCCGCACCTTCTGAGCCGGACTCGGTGCACAGCGCCCGGCTCAGCTGAGCCGGTACAGCCGTGACTCCCAGCCCGCCAGTTCTGCCCCGTCCGCGTCGTGGGTGCCGAGCAGCAGCTGTGCCCCGGTGAACTCCGGCAGGTCGCCCAGTGGCAGCGGCACCGGCCCGGACGACCAGTTCGCCACCACCAGCAACACCTCCCCACCCAGCGTGCGGGTGTAGCAGAACAACTGTTCGTGGTCGGGCAGCAGCAACTCGAACCGGCCCTGCCGCACCACCTCCAGCTCGTGCCGCAACTCGATCAGCCGCCGGTAGTGGTGGAACACCGAGCCCGGGTCGGCCAGGGCGGCAGCAGCATTGACCTCGGTGTGGTTGGGATGGACCCGCAGCCAGGGCGTGCCGGTGGTGAACCCTGCCTGCTGGCTGCCGTCCCACTGCATCGGGGTGCGGGCGTTGTCCCTGCTCTTGAAGGCGATCGATGCCAGCAGCGCCTTCGGGTCTGCGCCGAGGGCTGTGGCCTCTGCGAAGAACCGCACCGACTCCAGGTCGTTGTAGTGGACGATGTCGTCGAAGCCGGCGTTGGTCATGCCGAGCTCCTGCCCCTGGTACACGTACGGCGTGCCCTTGAGCAGGTGCAGCGACGTGGCCAGGGTCTTGGCGGAGGCCACCCGGAACTCCGGGCTGTCGTCGCCGAAGCGCGACACCGACCTCGGCTGGTCGTGGTTCTCGAAGTAGAGGGAGTTCCAGCCGTCGTCGGCAAGACCGTACTGCCACTGGGCGAGGTTGGCCTTCAGCGCCGGCAGGTGCAGCGGCACCACGTCCCACTTCATCCCGCTCGGCCCGGAGTCGACGCTCATGTGCTCGAAGGTGAACACCATGCCCAGCTCGCCGGCGTCGGCCGCGGTGTGCGACCTGGCCTGGTCGACGTCCACCAGGATCATCTCGCCCACGCTGAACAGTTCCCGCAAGTCGAGGCCGACCTCGCGGTTCATCTCGCGCAGGAACTCGTGCAGGCGCGGCCCCTCGACCACCAGCGACGGGTCGTAGCACAGCCCGTTCGGCCCGTTGGCCGGCCCGTCGGCCAGCGGATAGGTCTTCGAGATCAGGTTGATCACGTCCATCCGGAAACCGTCCACGCCCCGGTCGACCCACCAGCGCATCATGCGGTAGATCTCCTGCCGCACGGCGGGGTTCTCCCAGTTCAGGTCCGGCTGCTTGGGGCTGAACAGGTGCAGGTAGTACTGGCTGGTGGCCGGGTCGAACTGCCAGCCGGGGCCGGAGAAGAACGAGCCCCAGTTCGTGGGCTCCGCCCCCGGGGTTCCCGGCTCGTGGCCCTCGCGGGCGGGCCGCCAGATGTACCAGTCCCGTTTAGGTGAGGACAGGTCGCGGGAGGCCTGGAACCAGGGGTGCTCGTCAGAGGTGTGGTTCACCACCAGGTCCATCACCAGCTTCATGCCCCGGCTGTGCAGTCCGGCGATCAGCTCGTCGAGGTCGGCCAGCGTGCCGAACAGCGGGTCGACGTCGGTGTAGTCGGAGATGTCGTAGCCGTTGTCGTCCATCGGGGAGCGGTACACCGGCGAGAGCCAGACCACGTCGACACCGAGCGCGCTCAGGTGGTCGAGGTGGGCCGTGATGCCGGGCAGGTCGCCGATCCCGTCACCGTTGCTGTCCGCGAACGACCGCGGGTAGATCTGATAGACGACCGCGCCTTGCCACCAGGGAGCCATGCGTCCATCTTGCCTTCAGAGCCGTTCGCTGAGGAACCTCGGCGGGATCTCGGTGGTGCGGTCCCGGTCCCACGGCACCGTCCAGCCCAGCAGGTCGAACATTCCGTCGAGCAGGTAGGCGGTGAAGCCCCAGACGTACAGGTCGTCGAGCAGGAAGGCCGGCCCGCGGAACCCCCCGGGGTGCACCCAGGTGCTGCGGTTCGCCGGGTCGAGCAGTCGGGCCACCGCCACCTGGTGGACGGCGGCCACCTCGGCGACGTCCACCGGTGCCAGCGGGGCCGGTTCCGGCCACCAGCCGACCACGGACGTGACGTCGAAGCCGCTGCGCGGGATGTGGGCTGCCGGCAGCACGCCGAGCACTTCGACGGTGGACGGCTCCACGCCCACCTCCTCCTGCGCCTCCCGCAGCGCGGCGGCCACGGGGTCCACGTCCACGGATTCGATCGAGCCACCGGGGAAGGCCACCTGGCCGGCGTGGCTGCGCAGGTCGGCGCGCTTCTCGATCAGCACCAGCTCGTAGCCCTGCGCCGGCCCGTCCCCAGCCAGCGGCGGGCTGAGCAGGATCAGCACGGCGGCCCGGCGCGTGCCCTGCGGCGTGCGCGCCCCCGCGATGAAGCTGAGGGCGTCGGGCCGGGCGAACTTCGCCTGGGCATCCCGCAGTTCGACCGGTACCTGGCGACTCACCTGGCCAGCCCTTCCGCCACCCACTGCTGCAGCTGCTCCAGGGACGTGAACTCCCCCGGCTGCCTGGCCACCACGCGGCCCTTGGCGTCCACCAGCAGCGTCAGCGGGATGCCGGGCACCCCGAGCGGGCCCTTGCTCGTGGTCTCGGCGTCGACCAGCTGCGGGTACTTCGCGCCGACGAGCTGGGCGAACTCGATGGCGAGCTCCGGGCGCGGGTCCTGGTAGTTGATGCCGAGCACCGCCACCTCGTCCTGCGTGGTCGCGAACGCAACCAGGTGCCCGGCCTCGGCCCGGCACGGCTCGCACCATTGCGCCCAGAAGTTGATCAGCAGCGGCCCGCGCAGCCCTGCGAGCCGGACGCTGCTGTCGCCGCCGAGGCAATCGAGCGTGAGCTCCGGCAGGCCGCCGGGAACCGCGGCGGCGGTGCTGCTCTGCGGGCAGTCCTCGATGCCGGCCGCCCTGCGGGCCGCGAGCAGGTCCACCGGCGTTTCGGCCGGTGCACCGACCGTGCCCGGGGCGGGCTGGCCGGACGTGCCGGAAGGGACGGGCAGGGCCGCGCAACCGGCGAGGAGCAGGCCGGCGAGGACGGTGGCTGCGGCGATGCGCTGGCGCAGGCTCATCCGCGTGGCTCCCGCACCAGCTTGGCCGCGACCCTGGGGTCGGTCGGACCCTCGCCGAAGGACGGGCAGTGCCGGGCGAGCGGGCAGGCGCCGCAGGCCGGGCGGCGGGCGTGGCAGCGGCGCCGGCCGTGCCAGATCACCCGGTGGTTCAGCTTGATCCAGTCCCTCGGCTCGAACAGGGCGCCGACCTCCGCCTCGATCACGGCCGGCTTGTCTGAGTCCGTCCAGCCGAAGCGGCGGGTGAGCCGGATGAGGTGGGTGTCAGTGGTGATGCCCGGCACCCCGAAGCCGTCGGTGAGCACAACGTTGGCCGTCTTGCGGCCGACCCCGGGCAGCTCGACCAGCTGGGCGAGCGTGCCGGGCACCTGCCCGTCGTGGTCGGTGACCAGAACGGCGGCGAGCCGGGTGATGGCTTCTGCCTTGGCGCGGAAGAAGCCGGTGGGCTTGATCAGCTCCTCCAGTTCCGCGCGGTCGGCCGAGGCCAGTGCCGCCGGGTCCGGGTAGCGGGAGAACAGCAGCGGGGTCACCGAGTTGACCCGCCGGTCGGTCGACTGCGCGGACAGCACGGTGGCCACCAGCAGCTGCCACGGGTCGGCGTGGTCCAGTTCGCAGTGCGCGTCGGGGTACAGCTCGCCGAGGAGCCGGTTCATCGTCCGGGCCCGCCGCACCAGGGCGAGCCGGGTTTCGCCAGGGACCATGCTTAGAACGACGCCGCGTTGGCCTCGACCACCAGCTCGACCTCCACCGGCGAGTCGAGGGGCAGTACCGCGACCCCAACCGCGCTGCGGGCGTGGCTGCCGCGGTGCCCGAACACCTGCTGCAACAGTTCGGAGGCGCCGTTGGCCACCTGCGCCTGACCAGTGAAGGCCGGGTCGCTGGCCACGTAGACCACCAGCTTCACCACGCGGCGGATCCCGTCCACCCCGCCGACGACGGACGCAGCGGCGGCGACGGCGTTCAGCGCCGCCACCCGGGCGAGCTCGGCTGCGCGCTCCGGGGGCACCTGGGCCCCGACCTTCCCGGTCTCGGCCAGGCTGCCGTCGACGAACGGCAGCTGCCCGGAGGTGAACACCTGGCCGGCGGAGACCAGCGCGGGCAGGTAAGCGGCGACCGGGACCGGCACGGCCGGCAGCCCGAGCCCCAGTTCGGCCAGCCTGGCCGAGGTGGGAACCTCGTCCAGCTCCTCGTTCATTCGGCTACCGGGCGCTTCAGGTAGGCCACAAGGTTCTGCGCATTGGGCCCGGGCACCACCTGCACCAGCTCCCAGCCGTCGGCTCCCCAGGTGTCGAGGATCTGCTTGGTGGCGTGCACCAGCACCGGCACGGTCACGTACTCCCACTTCGTCATGGGTTCAGTATTGCCTGCGGCTCCCCCGCAGCCGAGGCCGGCTCACACGCAGCGGCGGCCCTTGGTGCACAGGATCGAGGTCCAGGAAGTGATGTCGGTGCGCTGCCGAAGCAGCTGCCGGCGTTCGCGTTCGGTCATTCCGCCCCAGACGCCCCACTCGATCCGGTTGTCCAGCGCTTCGGCCAGGCACTCGTTGCGCACCGGGCAGGTGAAGCACACCGAGCGCGCACGCTTCTGGTCGGCCCCCTCCGGAAACAGTTCGTCCTGCAGTCCACGGCACTTGGCATGGAGGGTCCAGTCATCGACTCCGAGCGACATTGCTCTCATCCTTTCCCGGGGGCTACGCCTCGCTGCACTACGTAATTGCTAGGCGTACGAATGAGCGTATGTCAAGAAGTCAGCTTTGGCTAGGCGGAACTCCGGCGGCCTTCGGCGACGGGCCCGTCGTTCGGGGGCCCGGGGGGTCGTAACGTACCCTAGAAGCCATGCGTCTGGGCAAGCGGCTGTACTCGCTGTTCATGTTCCTCCTGGTGGCGATCCTCGGAGGGTTACTGGCAGCGGGCCTCATCGTCCCCGTGGCGGGCATGGCCACGTCCTCCGGAACCAGCATGGTTCAGGGCCTGGACAACCTGCCCGCAGAACTGGAGACCCCGCCCCCGGCGGAGCGGTCCCGGTTGCTGAATGCCGACGGCAGCGTGCTGGCGTACTTCTACGACGAGAACCGCGTCTACGTCCCGCTGGAGAAGATCTCGCCGATCATGCAGAAGGCCCAGATCGCCATCGAGGACCACCGCTTCTACGAGCACGGCGCCATGGACCTGCAGGGCACCCTGCGTGCCCTCGTCAGCACCAGCCAAGGAGTCACCCAGGGCGGCTCGAGCCTCACGCAGCAGTACGTCCGCCTGGTGCTCGTGCAGCTGGCAGAGGAGAAGAACGACTCCGAGGCAAGGGCTGCGGCCACGGAGAACACCATGGCCCGCAAGATCCGCGAGCTGCGCTACGCGATCGCGCTGGAGAAGAGGCTGTCGAAGGACGCGATCCTGGAGCGCTACCTGAACACCGCCTACTACGGCGACGGCGCCTACGGCGTCGAGGCGGCGGCCCGGCACTACTTCGGGGTGAGCGCAGCCAAGCTCGACCTGGCCCAGTCGGCAATGCTGGCCGGCCTGGTGCGCAACCCGGTGGCCACCAACCCGGTGAAGGCACCCCGCCTGGCCCTCGAGCGCCGCAACAACGTGGTCGACCGCATGCTCGGCCTCGGCATCATCAGCGCCGACGAGGCCAGCGAGGCCAAGGCGGTCAAGTTCGACAAGAAGAAGGTGCGCGAGTCGAGGCTGGGTTGCGCGAACGCGGAGTTCCCGTTCATCTGCGACTACGCGCTGCGGACCCTGCTGCAGACCCCGAGCCTCGGCGCGAACGCCGAGGAGCGCAAGGACCGGGTGTACCGCGGCGGCCTGACCATCCAGACCCAGATCGACCGCAAGGCCCAGCGCAAGGCGGAGAAGACCATCAAGGCCTACCTCTCGGCCAAGGACCCGGTGGTCTCGGTGATCACGATGATGGAGCCGGGCACCGGCCTGATCCGGGCCATGGCGCAGAACCGCACCAGGATGGGCACGAAGAACGGCGAGACCTACTACAACTACGCGGTCAAGCAGAGCATGGGCGGGGCCGACGGCTACCAGGGTGGGTCGACGTTCAAGGCGTTCGTCGCCGCGGCGGCGCTCGAGGCGGGCATGGGCGCCTACGGCACCATCAACGCCAAGGCGCACATGAACTTCAAGGGCGAGATCTTCAAGTCCTGCAACGGCAGCGTCAAGCTGAACAAGGACTGGGAGGTCGACAACGCCAGCCCGTCCGGCCGGATGAACATGTTCGCCGGCACCAAGAACTCGGTGAACACCTACTACGTGCAGCTGGAGCAGCAGGTGGGGGTGTGCGAGTCGGTGAAGATGGCCAAGCGGGTGGGCCTTGAGATGTCCATGCCGGGCCGCGACATCGTCAAGGAGAACCACGCCTACCCGTCCTTCACCCTCGGCGCGGTCGAGGTGACCCCGCTGTCGATGGTTGAGGCCTACGGCACGTTCGCAGCCCGCGGCATCCACTGCGAGCCGATCATCCTGAAGTCGATCAAGGGCAAGGACGGCACCCCGTACGAGGTGCCGGACGCCGGCTGCAAGCGGGTGATCTCCGAGGACGTCGCGGACGCGATGAACAAGATCTTCCAGGGCCCGTACAACGGCGGCACGGCCACCCAGGCGCGGGTCTGGGGTGTCCAGATGGCCGGCAAGACCGGGACGGTGCCCAAGAACAAGGCTGTGTGGACGGTCGGCTACACGCCGGAGCTCGTTGGCGCTGCCGTGATCAGCTACGACAACCACAAGAAGTACCGCAAGTTCTGGCGCGGCAAGCCGAGCTTCCTGCGCTACGTGAAGCTGCCGGCCTCGGGTCGTTGGCTGTCCGGCTTCTCGGGCAACAATGCCGGTGCGAACCTGCTGAAGCCCGCTTTCGCCTCGGCCATCCGCGACCTGCCTAAGACGCGGTTCAAGGAGCCGCCGGCGTCGGTGCTGCAGGGCAAGCGGGTTTCGATCCCGAGCTGCGCGGGGATGAGCGCGGACAGCTGCGCGAGCGTGCTGCGCAAGGCCGGCTTCACCACCTACAAGTTCCAGGTGGAGTCGGACAAGCCGAAGGGCACCTTCGTCGGCACGTCGCCGTCCGGTTCGGCGCCGAAGTTCAGCCAGATCGGGCTGATGATCAGCAAGGGGCCGAAGAAGAAGCCGGAGCCGGAGAACCCGCCCGACAACCCGGACCCGCCGGAGCAGCCTCGCGACGGTCCAGGACGCGGCCGCGGCCGGTGATCGGCAGGTTGGCGGGCCGGCTGGCGCTGGCCGGCGCTGCGTGCGTCGCCTACGGCACGTTCGTCGAGGCCAGGGCGTTCCAGGTGCGCAGGGTGAATGTTCCGGTGCTGCCGGCCGGCGCGCACCGGCTGCGGGTGCTGCACATCTCCGACCTCCACCTCACCCGGGGGGCGCGCGCCCGGCAGAGGTTCGTGTCGGCGCTGGCCGGGCTCGAGCCCGACGTGGTGGTGAACACCGGGGACAACATCGCGCACGGGAACGCGCTGGAGCCGCTGCTGGAGTCCCTCGGCCGGCTGCTGGACGTGCCGGGGGTGTTCGTCTTCGGTTCCAACGACTACTCCGCGCCCAAGCTGACCAACCCGCTGGGCTACCTCTCCCGGCCCACCAGCGGCCACGGGCTGCCCAAGGACCGCGAGCTGCTGCCCACCGAGGAGTTGCGGGAGGCGCTGTCGGCTCGCGGGTGGCACGACCTCAACGGCCATCGGGCGGCGGTGGAGGTGCACGGGGTGCGGCTGGAGTTCCGCGGCACCGACGACGCCCACCTCAACCGCGACGACTACCCGCTGGTGGCCGGGCCGCCGGCAGAGGGCACGGACCTGGCGATCGGTGTGACCCACGCGCCCTACTCGCGGGTGCTGGACGCGATGGCCGCTGACGGGCTGCCGCTGCTGCTGGCCGGCCACACCCACGGCGGGCAGGTGTGCGTCCCCGGCTGGGGGGCGCTGACCACCAACTGCGACCTGCCGACCGACCAGGCGAAGGGTCTCAGCCGTCATCAGGCCGGCCGGCACAGCGCCTGGTTGCACGTCTCGGCAGGGGTGGGCACCTCGCCGTTCGCTCCCTACCGGTTCGCCTGCCCGCCCGAGGTGACGCTGCTCACCCTCACGCCGGGACCGAATGGCTGAGGCCCGGCAGTTCGGCTAGACTGCCACTCGGCCCTGACCCAGTCAGGGCTGTTCGGGGTGTGGCGCAGCTTGGTAGCGCGCATCGTTCGGGACGATGAGGTCGCAGGTTCAAATCCTGTCACCCCGACCAGCGGGAAGCCGCTCTGGCTAGGAGGAATACTCCGAGTCGGAGCGGCTTCCTCGTTTCTGCCCCCTTCCCTGCAGACGCCCCCGAAACTCACGTTCGCCCCCGAAATTTCGGGGGCGAACGTGAGTTTCGGGGGCGTCTGTGGCGGGTCCGGCGGGACGGCTGGTGCGGCGGTCCGGAGCGGGTCAGGCCGAGGGCGCCTCCTGCGCGGCCCAGGCGTCCAGGTGCTCGCTGATCAGGTGCAGCATCAGGGTGTGGATCTCCTGGATGCGTGCCGTGGCGGTGTCCGGGGCGAGCAGGGCGTGGTCGGCCAGCTCCAGGGCCTGTCCGCCACTCCCGCCCCCGAACAGCACGGTGGTGGCGCCGGCCCTCCTGGCGGCGCGCAGCCCCTCGACGATGCTCGGCGAGTTCCCGCTGGTCGAGAAGGCCGCGACCACGTCCTGGGGTCCGGCGAGGGCTTCGACCTGGCGGGAGAAGACGTCGGTGTAGCTGTAGTCGTTGGCGATGCAGCTCAGCACGGTGGCGTCCGTGGTGAGGGTCACGGCGCGCAGCGGGCGGCGGTCCCGCTTGTAGTGCCCGATCAGCTCGCCGGTGAAGTGCTGCGCGTCGGCTGCGCTGCCGCCG
Source organism: Actinomycetes bacterium (assembly GCA_023460935.1). Taxonomy (GTDB): domain Bacteria; phylum Actinomycetota; class Actinomycetes; order Propionibacteriales; family Propionibacteriaceae; genus Propionicimonas. The sequence goes on along the minus strand of JAEWOI010000044.1, from coordinate 140,071 downwards.
TTGCCGAAGGTGTAGACCGTGCCGCCGGCCTCCAGCCGGGCCTGCATCATCGCGGCCGCGGCCAGCACCGCTTCGAGCACCTCCTGCTCGAACCGCTCACCCGTTGCGAAGTGGGCCCGGGTCTGCTCGACAGCCCAGGCCGGCAGCCCGCTCATCCCAGCACCTTCCTCAGGTAGGTCTCGACGTACTCCTTCACGCCCGCGCCGACGTCACGGAACTCGCCGGTGTAGCCGGCCCTGCGCAGCTTCGCCCCGTCGGCCTGGGTGAAGTACTGGTACCGGTCGCGGATGCTCTCCGGCATCTCCACGAACTCGACGTCCGGCTCCATCCCGAGCACGGCGAACAGGGCCCCGGCCAGCTCCAGCCAGGTGGTGGCCCGCGAGGTGCCGCAGTTGTAGAGCCCGCCGACGGTGGTGTCCAGCAGGAAGTACAGAACGACGTCCACCGCGTCGTCCACGTAGATGAAGTCCCGCTTCTGCTCCCCGTCGGCGTACTCGTCGGAGTAGGACCTGAACAGCCGCATCCTGCCGGAGTCGCGCACCTCGACATAGGCCTTGGAGACGAGCGAGCGCATGTCGCCCTTGTGCTCCTCGTACGGCCCGTAGACGTTGAAGAACTTCAGGCCCACCAGGCGATCGAGGTGTCCGTGCCGCAACGCCCAGAGGTCGAACAGGTGCTTGGAGAACCCGTACATGTTCAGTGGCTCGAGGGTCGGGGTGACCTCGTCCTCGTCGCTGTAGCCCTGCGAGCCGTCGCCGTAGGTGGCTGCGCTGGACGCGTACACCAGCCGCACGTCGTGCGCCAGGCACCACTCGGCGAGCTCGACCGAGTACCGGTAGTTGTTCCGGGCCAGGTAGTCGGCGTCCCGCTCGGTGGTGGCGCTGCACGCACCGAGGTGGACGACCCCGCTGACTCCCGCCCCCTCTGCCGAGTTGAGGAAGTCCATCAGTTCGGCCACGGGGATCAGCCGGTCGAAGTCGAGGCCCACCAGGTTGCGCCACTTGTCGCCAGTGCCCAGGTCGTCCACGAGCACCAGGTCGGTGAGCCCGCGGGCGTTCAGGGCTGCGACGACGTTGCGTCCGATGAACCCGGCCGCGCCGGTGACCACGAACCGCTCACTCATCGCCGCTCCCGTAGGCGTCGAGCACCCGTGCGATGGTGCTGGTGGTGGAACGGCCCTCGACGAGGTCGGCGAGCACCACCTCGCCGCCGTTGGCCTCCACCACCTCCCGGCCACTCACGTAGTGCGCCCAGTCCCGCCCCTTGACCAGTACCTGCGGCAGGAGTTGGGCGATCAGCCCGGCCGGCTCGTCGTCGTCGAACAGGACGACGTAGTCGACCGAACGCAGGCCGAGGAGCACCTCGGCGCGGTCCTGCTCGGAGTTGATCGGCCGCTTGGGCCCCTTCCCGCGCCGGACGGAGGCATCGGTGTTGAGGCCGACCACCAAGGCGTCGCCCTGGTCGCGCGCGAACTGCAGGTAACGGACGTGACCGGGGTGCAGGATGTCGAAGCAGCCGTTGGTGAAGACCAGCTTCCGGCCGTCACCGGCCATCTGGTCCCGCACCGCGCGGACCACCTCCACCGGGACAGGTTCGCGTGGTTCAGCCATGTTGGGGTTCCATTCGGGTCGGGTTCGCCGGCAGCCCGAGAGCTTCCAGGAGCCGGGGCAGGTCGCTGTAGTCGCCGACGAGCAGGTGGGCACCGCCGCGGACCAGCCGCCGGCGCTTGGCAGGGTTGAAGCCGTGGCGCCGCAGCTCGTCGCTGCACACCCCGACGGCCAGGCCGCCGCGCTTGCTGGTCTCGCCCATCTCGACCGGGCCGTCGCCGAAGGTGACGATCTCGGCCCCGGACAGGTGGTTGTCCTGCACGATGCGCTCGAGCACGACGCGCTTGGCCTCGTGGGTCACGTCACCGATCGAGCCGTAGATCCGGTCGGCGAAGTACTCGCCGAAGCCGAGCACATTGGCCTCCGCCACCACGTCGGCCTCGTCCGTGCCACTGGCGAGATGGAGCGTCATTCCCGCCGCGCGCAGCGCGCGCAGCAGCGGGATCGAGTTCTTGATGTGGAAGTCCTCCGGGGCCAGCCGGCCGGCCTCGAGGTCGGCGACGCGCGACCGCACCTGCGCGAGCAACAGGTCGTTGTAGACCTGCTTGTACCCGTGGTGGTCGAGCACTTCGGACGGCGCAACGAAGCCCGCCTCGTGCACCAGCTCGACCAGTCCCTGCATCTGCACCAGGGTCTGGATGCCGGTGGTGCGGTCGATGAACTCCGCGATGCGGTCGCGCCACTCGTCCACCACGGCCGGCGACGTCCTGCCGTAGGCCGGCCCGAGGATCGCCTTCAGCATCATCGGCGCCATCACGTCCTCCCAGCCCTCACGGAGGGTGGAAAGGGTGCCGTCGTGGTCGAAGATGGCGTGCCGCAGCTCCCGCCGGATCCCGAGCGCCGCCGGCTCCACCACCTCGAAGGCCGTCCCGGGCAGGAGTCGGGCGCGGGTGGCGTCGGCAGCCAGCAACGGCGCATGGACGCGGTTCCAGCCCGCAGCCTGGCCAATGGCCTCCGGCGTCACCTGGTCGGCCCCGGTCGAGCGCAGTTGCCTCACGGTGACGGCCGCGGCCAGGTTCGCCAGCTCTCCGGCAACCGCCGGCGGCGCGCCGGCGGCGAGCATCGCGGCGACCGTTGCCGTCACCGCGTCGCCGGCACCCACCGGGTCGACCCTCGCTCCGGCGTCGACGGGCAGCACGTGGTGCACCTGGTCGCCGTGCGCCACCAGGACACCGAGTTCGCCCCGGGTCAGGTACACCGGGCGGGACGTGCGGCCGGCCACCTGGAGGGCGATCCCGGCCGCGCGCTCGTCGTCCAGTTCCTCCGTGGGCTCCTCACCCACGAGACCGGCGGCCTCGCGGCAGTTCAGCTTCGCGACGATGCCGGGCAGGGCGAGGTCGAGGTCGCGGGAGTCGGCGACGAACACGACTCCGGGGTGGCCCGCCGCCAGTTCGGCGATCCGGGCCACGACTTCCGGGGCGAACAGCCCGGTGCGCACCTGCTGGTTGATGATCACGGCGTCGGAGTCGGCCACTGCGCGGTCCAGCGCTTCGAGGAGGGCGGCCAGGCCCGCTGCCGGCAGGTCGTCGCTGGTGCCGAAGTCGATTCGGGACTCCTCAGCTGCCCCGACGTACGGCTTGGCGTAGACCAGGGTCTGCCAGCCGTCGCCGAGCACCTGGAGCCCGCTCCGGTCGACGCCCAGGTCGTCGAGCTCGGCGAGCAACCGCACGCCGAACGGGTCCCGTCCGCAGACCCCGACCACCCGCAGGTCCCGGACGCCCAACGCGTGCAGCACGCGCAGCACGTTGCCGGCGGCGCCCAGCCCGTAGCGCTGGGTCTGCACCTCGCGGACCGGCAGCCCGGTCTCCACCGACACCTGGATGGTGTCCTGCCGGAGCTGCCAGTACGCGTCGATCGAGAAGTCGCCCACCACGGTGACCCGGAGCCCGGACGCGGCGGGAAGGTACGCCAGCCCCCCTGGTTCAAGCGAGTTCACGTACACCCTCTCGTGGAGCCGCGACGACCGCGGCCAACCGTTGACTGGGCTAGAGGCTACGTCGTTGACGGCCATGTTGTCTTGGCATCTTCACCCAAAGTTGATATAACAAGTGCCGTGGCGAAGCCGAAATACGCGCAGATCGTCCAGCAGTTGCGCGAACAGGTGGCGCGGATGGAACCCGGCGACCGGTTCGCCAGCGAGAACGAGCTGGTGGTGCGGTTCGGCGTCTCCAGGCCAACGGCCGCGAGGGCGCTGCGCGAGCTGCACACCGCCGGGCTGGTCGAACGCAGGGTCGGCTCGGGAACGTTCGTGCTGGGCACTGAGCCGGGCGGTCGCCGACCGGCGCGGACGGTAGGGGTGATCCTCGCCGGTCTGGGCGCCACCGAAGTGTGGGACCCCATCGCCCGCCACGTCGGGCGGTCAGCCTCCGCGGCGGGGGTCACGGTCGTGGTCGGGCCACAGGAGAGCCCCAAGGACGACATCGCGGCGGTCGCAGCCCAGGCGCAGTGGATGCTCGAGCGCGGCGTGGACGGCGTCCTGTTCGCCCCGCTCGAGAACGTCACCGACCGGGAGCGGGAGAACCAGCTGGTCTGCGAGCAGTTCAGGGCCGCCGGGGTGCCGGTGGTGCTGCTCGACCGTGACGTGGTGGAGTTCCCGGGGCGGAGCGGTTTCGACGTCGTCGGGATGGACGACGTGCGCGCCGGCGCAGAGGTGGGCCGGCACCTGCTGGAGCGCGGCTTCCACGAGGCGATCTTCCTTTCCTACCCGAACCATCCCGCCACCACCGACCTGCGCAGCGCAGGCTGCAGATGGGCGTTGGGCCGCGGCGGGGTCCAGGTGAGCGGCGAATGGCACGTCAGCGGCGACCCGACCGATCAGGCGTGGGTGTCCGCGGTCCTCGCCGAGCACGGTCCACGCGCCGTGATCTGCGCCAACGACCGGACTGCCGCCCTGCTGATCCAGACCCTCAACCGGCTGGGCCAGCGGGTGCCGACGGATTTGGCCGTGGCCGGCTTCGACGACGTCGTCTACTCCCGGCTCCTGCCGGTAGCGCTCACCACGGTCGCGCAGCCGTTCGACCGGATCGCCGAGGCGGCCCTGCATCGCCTGCTGCGGCGGATCGAGGAGCCGGATCTCCCTGCAGCCCAACTCCTGCACGCCGGGCGGCTGCAGGTACGGGACTCCACGCGAGCCGACTCCTGAGCGCCGGGCCGCCGGCCTAGTAGCCGAGGTGGCCGACGCCCGGGACGTCCAACTGGCCGGCGGCAAGGGCGAAAGCGAGTGCCGGCGCGAGTGGAAGGCGCGGGATCAGGGTGGTCTGCAGGGCGTGGTAGATGTCCGGCTTGCCCGACCACACCGACGCGCTCGGCTGGTTGGCTTCGTCGAGCTCGTGGTGCCAGGACCCCCGTTCGAGGTCGAGGAAGTGGACGGCCGCGTGGTCCCAGAGCAGCTGGTACTGGTGCGCGTACCAGGCCTCCCCCGTGGCGGCGGCCAGCGCAGCCGAGGCCCCGATCGCCTCGGCGATCACCCAGTGCAGCCTTGCCGGCACGACCGGCCGGCCGGACCAGTCGGTGGTGTAGACGAACCCGTCCCCGGTCCAGCCTTCCGCCCAAGCATTCGCGTACAGCTCCACCGCAGCTTCGAGCAGCCAGCCCGGGGCCAGCGTGCCGAGCTCGGCCCGCAGGTGCAGCAGGAGGCGCGCCCACTCGAAGGCGTGGCCGATGGTCGCCCCGTACGGGCGGTACTGGTGCGCCTTGTCGTCCGCGTTGTACTCACGGTCCTCCTCGCCGGCACCGGAGTAGTGCTCGACGATCCGCCAGTGGTTGGCCCTGGCGACGCGGTTGATCAGCCAGTCGGAGATGCGCAGCGCGCGCTGCACCCACACCTGGTCACCAGTGGCGCTGGCAGCCGCGAGGTAGGCCTCGACGCTGTGCATGTTGGAGTTGGCGCCGCGATAGTCCTCGGTCGTGGTGAAGGCCGCGTCCCAGGACTCCAGCGACCTGCCCTCATCCTCGCTCCAGAAGTACTTCTCGATCACCGCGACGGCATCGTCGAGGAGCTCGCGGCCGCGGGGGCGTCCGGCGGCGGTTGCGCTGGCTGCGGCCAGGAGCACGAAGGCATGCGCGTACGCCTCCTTCCTGCTGCCGGCGGCGTCAGCGGCCGTCGCGCCCTTCTCGCGCAGCCAGCCCCCGTTCACGTGGTCCTTGAAGATGTGCTGCAGGGCGTGGATCCCGTGGTCGCACAGCAGGCCGCCGCCGGCCCGTCCGAGCAGGCTGCCGAGAGCGAACACGTGGGTCATGCGGCACGTGATCAGCAGGTCCACCGGCGCGGCGGGGTCGACGTTGCCGTCGTCGTCCAGCATCCCGAAGCCCCCGTCACGCAGGCGGGACCCCTGGGCGAAGTGGAGCAGGCGGTCGGTTTCGGACTCGAGCCACCTGGCGTGGGGGCTGAGGGGGCCGAGCGGCATCTGTACCTTCTATCTGAGGGCAACGCTGTGGATGTCTAGGAGACTAGGGATCTGTAAAGACAGCTGTCAACGACACCGGACGGGTTGTGCTATCAGCTTTCGGCTCGCGGCGGGCCCAGGGACAGCGCTGCGCGCGCTACGGATTCGGGGGCGGTCAGCGGGATCACGTGGGCCCTGGCCGGCACGGTGACCACGGTCGAGGGTGCGGGTGCTCTGCCGGCCAGGCGCAGGCACCAGGGCAGGGGTGCGATCGGGTCGAGTTCGCCACGCAGCACCACCACCGGGCACGGAACGGTGGCGATCCGCCGCTCGATCGGGTAGGCCAGCATCGCGCGCAGGGTGCTCAGGTACCAGCCCACGCCACCGCGGAAGTAGTCGGTCAGCACCCTGGCGTTCACCCCGGGCGGCTCCCGCAGCGTGTCCAGGCCCAGGTCGAGCGACTGCTCCCGGACACTGCGGCGCTCGTCGTTCACCACCGGCCCGACCAGCACCAGGCCGGCGGCGAGCGCGGGCTGCTGTGCAGCACACTCCACCGCGAACTGGGCGCCCATCGAATGTCCCACCAGCACGCGCGGGCCCACCCCGATCAGGCCGAGCGCCTCGTTGGCCGCCGCGGCGAAGTCCGCGACGGCGAAGGGCCGGTCGGGCTTGCGGGTGCGCCCGAATCCCGGCAGGTCGAGCGAGACCACCCGCGCAGCTCCGGCCAGCCGCGGTTGCAGCTCCGCCCAGGTCAGGTGGCTCATACCGATGCCGTGCAACAGGACCACGGCTGGACGGGCCCGCGGGCCGCCACTGTCGAAGGCCGAGACGCCGGTGCCGTCGGCCAGCGTCAGGTCGATGGCCTGCCAGCTGTCCTGCATCTTGCACCTTCCGAGGGACGGACCCCGACCCTACCCAGCCGCGCCAGCCGGGCCCGGTCAGCTAGAACGGCACCCCGCAACGGAGCACGACGTTCGCATAGGGCGAGGCCTCCCCGGTGCGCACCAGCAGCCGCGCGCCAGCCGTGAGCTGCTTGAACTGCTCGTGCGCCACCCGCTCGGCGCCGCCGAACAGTGACTCCACCAACCGCACCACGTCCGGGTTGCGCCTGGCGGCTTCCGCTGCGACCACCGTCGACTCCACCACCAGCTCCGCAGCCAGCGCTCGCAGCACCTGCTCGAACGTCGGCACGCCGAAGACCACCGCCAGGTCGACCACCGGGACTCCGGGCGGCTGCGGCAGCCCGCAGTCGGCCACCACGACGGTGTCGGTGTGGCCCAGCAGCGCGAGGCGTCGGCTGAGCTCCGCGTTGAGGATGCCTGCGCGCTTCATCGCCCCAGCTCCGCTGCATCCGGGTACGAGGCCTGCGCCCCCGGCCGCTGGACGGAGTACGCGGCCACCTCCGTGGCCAGGCCCAGGCCATCGGCCAGCGAGCCACCTCCGGCCAGCGCCACAGCCAGCGCGCCGACGAACGCGTCTCCGGCTCCCGTTGTGTCGACAGCCCGCACGGCACGGGCCGGCTCGTGGTGCACACCGCCGGCGGAGTCCAGGCCGAGCGCCCCGTCCGCGCCGAGGGTGAGCACGACGCTGCTCGGGCCGAGGCCCGCCAGGCGCCGCGCCAGCTCCTCCGGGTCGGCCTGGGTGCCGGCGTCCTCACCCAGCAGGATCAGCGCCTCGCTCCGGTTCACCACCAGCGGGTCGCACGCAGCGAGCACTTCGGCCGGCGGCACGGCGGCAGGGGCTGCATTCAGCAGGAAGCGGCTGCCGGTGCGCCGGCACACCGCTGCCACGTGCTCGACGGTCGCCATCGGGACCTCCAGCTGCATCACCACGACGTCCGCAGCGCCCCAGCCGGACTCGCGTCCCGCCACGTACTCCGGCGTCACGGCACCGTTGGCGCCCGGTGCCACGACGATCGAGTTCTCCCCGTCCGGCGTCACCAGGATCAGCGCCACGCCGCTCGGCCTCGACACCGCTGCGAGATCGGTGACGTCCACCCCGGCCGCGGTGAGCGAACCGCGCAGCAGGTCGCCGTAGCCGTCCGCCCCGACGCAGCCGACGAACCGGACGTCGCCGCCGATGCGGCCGGCCGCGACGGCCTGGTTGGCGCCCTTGCCGCCGGGGGTGACCACGAGCTCGGAGCCCAGGATCGTCTCACCGCCCCCCGGCCGCCGGTCGACTCCGACGACCAGGTCGGCGTTGGCTGAACCGATCACGGCGATGCTGCCCACGGCGGCCTCCTGGCTTCGGAACGGGCGTCGACTAGTAGGCGAGCCCGCGCGGCTGGGGCGCCAGCGGAGCGCTGGCCGGGTTCGGCACCCGGAAGCCGTTCGCCCGGTAGGCCTCGTAGTCGAAATTCTCGCACTCGTCGTAACCGATGCGGTGGTATTCGTAGAAGCCGTCCCAGTCCTCGTAGCCCTCACCGAGCGAGCCCTCGAGGAACGCGTCGGCCATCGCCTGGGCCAGCCGCGGGCCGGTCCAGAACGCGCCCATCGCGAGCAGGTTGGCGTTGTTGGCCGTGGCGGCCCGCTTGGCCGCCGGCAGGGTCTCCGCCACTGCCGCGTGCACGTGGGGGCACTTGCTGGCCGCGATGTGGATGCCCATGCCGGTGCCGCAGAAGGCCAGCGCCTTCTCGAACTCGCCCTCGGAGATCTTCGAGCCCACCAGGAAGCCCACCCGGTGGTACATGTCGCAGTCCTCGAGGGTCGGCGTCAGGTCCTCGACCTGCCAGCCCCGCTCGACCAGGTGCTTCTTGACGATCTCCTTCAGCGGGAAGCCGGCGAAGTCGGCCCCCATCACGACGTGCTTGTCCTGGACGGTCTTCATCTGGCGCTTCCCTTCGCTATTCGTTGTGAGGATCTCCTGCCGGAGAGGTGGTTGGCAGTGATCACGGCCAGCAGCACCCCGCCCCAGATGAGCGGACGGTAGAAGTTGGAGATGTTGGGGAACATGTTCAGCCCGGACGAGAGGATCTGCAGGATCGCGATCGCCAGCACCACCCCGAACAGCCGGCCGCTGCCACCGTTGGGGTTGACGCCGCCGAGCACCACGATCAGCACGGTCAGCAGCGTGTAGGTGGAGCCGTAGTCGGCCTTCGCCGAGTTGTAGTTGGCGAGCATCACCATGCCGGCCAGGGCGGCGTAGAAGCCGGAGATCATGTAGGTGCGCACCAGCAGGCTGGTGGTGTTCAGCCCGCTGAAGCCGGCCGCCCTCGCGTTGGTGCCCAGCATGTAGATCTTCGTGCCGAAGGCGGTCCGGTTCATCAGCAGCGCGATCGCGACCGCGGCCACGACGAACACCACCAGCGGCACCGGGATCAGGCCGAACAGCTTCCCGGCGAACACCTCGCCGTACAGCGGCGGCAGCCCGCTCTTGGGCTTGCCGCCGGTGATCAGGATCGCCACCCCGGTGAACAGCTCGAGCGTGCCGAGCGTCACCAGGATCGGCGGGATGCGCACCTTCGCAACGAGGAAGCCGTTCAGCGCCCCGGCGGCCGTGCCGGCGACGAACGCGACCGCCATCGCCACCGCGATCGCCACCGCCGCCGTGCCGGGGTCGGCGCCGGCGGGGGCGAGGCTGAGCATCACCACCGCTGCTGCGATCGAGGTCATGTTCGCGATGCCGACCACCGACAGGTCGATGCCGCCGGTGATCATCGCCAGCATCACCCCGAGCGCCATCAGCCCGAACTCCGGGAACTGGATGGCCATCGACTGCCAGGTGCGCACGTTGAGGAAGCCCTCGGTCTTCACCAGGGCGAAGACCAGGACGAGCGCGCCGAGGATGATCAGCAGGCGCGTGATGTGGGTGTCGCGGGTGAGTTCGCGGAGCGACCTGGTAGCTGCGGCCGATGCCTTCATTGCCTGCCCTTTCATCCCATCACCGCGCGTAGCCCTTTGCCCGACCGCGCCACCTGGACCGCGGAGATGCCGGTGCCGACGATGATCAGCACGCCAAGGGAGAACCTCTGCCAGAAGGTCGGGATGCCGACCAGGATCATGCTGTTCTCGACCATGACGATCAGCAGGGTGCCCAGCATCACGCCGGTGAGCGAACCGGTGCCGCCGGTGATCGCCGTGCCGCCGAGCACGACGGCAGCGATCACCATCATCTCCATCCCCAGCAGGTTGGTGGGGTGCATCTGGCCCATCATCGACGTCCGCACCAGGCCGGCCAGGGCTGCGATCACGCCGACGGCGACGTACAGCCAGAACTTGATCCAGCGCACCTTGAAGCCAGCCCGCGCAGCGGCGCTCTCGTCGCCGCCGATGGCGTAGATGCCGCGGCCGAACATCGTGAACCTCATCACGAAGAACACGACCGCCACGACCGCCACCAGGATCAGGAAGGAGGTCGGCATGTTCGAGGTGAGCCCCGTGGTGGGGTTCGTCGCGACGAACAGCGAGGAGGTGCCGAAGTCGGCCATCGACGGGGGGATGTTCGGGATCTGGATCGAGCCCAGCGCGCCCTGCATCACCCCGGAGAACACGTTCGCCGTACCCAGGGTGATGATCAGGGTCGGCACCACCAGCCTCGAGGTGAACAGCCCGTTGAAGGCGCCGAGCACGGCACCCAGCACGATCACCATCGCGAACGGCAGCAGCACGCTGCCGGTGTACCCGGTGTCGACCAGGTAGCGGGTGGTGGCGTAGACGGCGAGGGAGGCCAGCGCCGGGAACGAGACGTCGATGCCGCCGGAAACGATCACCATGTAGGCGCCGACGGCGAACAGGCCCGGCACCACCATGGCGTTGGCGAGGTCGACGAGGTTGTTGGCAGTGAAGAACTGCCCGCTGCGCACCTGGATCAGGATCGCCAGGGCCAGGATCACCAGCAGCACGTAGAACTCGTTCGACCTGGTCAGCCTCTGGGCAAGCTTCGCCATCTCAGTGCTCACTATCTTCTTCGACGTCGCGCGTCATCAGCGCTGCCAGCTCGGCCTCGGTGGTGCTGCCCGGGTCGACCTCACGCTCGATCCGTCCGGCCTTCATCAGCAGGATCCGGTTGCAGTTGCCGATCACTTCCGGGATGTCGTCGCTGATCACGATGATCGCCATCCCCTTCGCAGCCAGGTCGCGCAGGATCTCGTGGATGTCGTGCTTGGAGCCGATGTCCACCCCGACGGTCGGGCCGTTGAGGATCAGGATGTCCGGGTGGGTGGCCAGCCATTTGGCGAGCACAATGCGCTGCTGGTTGCCGCCGGAGAGGGTGCTGGCTGCGTTCTCGGGGTCGGGCGTCGCGATCTTCAGCTGCCGCACCCACTCCGCCGCGGCCGCACGCTTGTCCCCTTGGTCGAGCAGGCCGTTGGACACCAGCTGGTCGATCTCGGAGATGACGATGTTGTCCCCGATCGAGCGGTCGAGGAACAGGCCCTCGGTGAGCCGGTCCTCGGGCACGTAGCCGATCCCGGCCGCGATCGCGTCCCGGACGCTGCGCAGCTCGACCGGTGCGCCCTTCACCCTGACTTCGCCCGAGCTGCGCGCGCACGCCCCGAACAGGGTGAGCGCAAGTTCGGTGCGGCCCGAGCCGAGCAGACCGGTGATGCCGAGGATCTCCCCCTTGCGGAGGGTGAAGCTCACGTCGCTGAACGCGCCGTCGACGCTCAGCCGCTCGACCTCGAGCACCGGCTCCGCCGCGGGGTCGTCGAAGCTGAAGTGGGCGTCCTCGAAGTCCCGGCCGGTCATGTGGCGGGTGAACTTCCTGCGGTCCAGTTCCTCCGGCAGGCAGGTGATCACCGCCTGCCCGTTGCGCAGGATCGTGAACCGCTCGCTGATCTCGAAGACCTCTTCGAGCTTGTGACTGACGAACAGGGTGGAGATGCCACGGGCCTTCAGGTCGAGGATGATCCGGAAGAGCGCGTCCACCTCCTTCCTGGTGAGGGCGGTGGTGGGCTCGTCCATGATGATCAGCCGGGCGTCGCTCATCAGCGCCCGGCTGATCGCGACGAGCTGCCGGTCGGCCACCGACAGCCGGCCCACCAGCTGGTCGAGGTCGACGTCGAAGCTGATCTTGGCCACCGCCTCCTCGGCGATGCGCCGGAACCGTCCCCAGTTGACCAGCTTGCGCTTGGCCGCGAGTTCGGTGTTGAGGGCGAGGTTCTCCATCACGGTCAGGTTCGGGAAGACCGAGAAGTCCTGGTAGATCACCTGGACGCCGTTGAGGATCGCCTCGATCGGGGTGAGCCGGGTGTGCACCTTGCCGTTCAGCTCGATGGTGCCGGCGTCGGGCTCGTAGACGCCGGAGATGATCTTGATCAGCGTGGACTTGCCGCTGCCGTTCTCCCCTGCCAGGCAGTGGATCTCACCGGGGAGGATGTCCAGGCTGATGTCGCGCAGCGCGTGCACGCCGGCGAACGACTTGCTCACGCCCTGCACCGAGATGACTTTGTCCGGCATTCACTGCTTCCTTGCTCTCGCCTGCGACTTGCCCGGGGCCCGGGACGGTTCCGTCCGCGGTGCCCCGGCGGGGAAGGGTGCTGGTGGCGAGGGGACCGCCACCAGCACCCTGACACCAACTCAGAAGCCGAAGCTGTCCACGTTGTCCTTGTTGATGACGACCCAGCCGTTGCCTTCGAGGACCTTCGTGCTGCCCTCGGCGAACTTCATCTCCTCGTAGCCCTTGACCCCGAGGTCAACGGTGCCCTCGATCTTGTCACCGTCGAGGATCTTCTTGGCCAGCGAGGCCATCGCGTAGCCGGCGTCAGCCGGATCCCAGAGGGTGAGTGCGGAGACCGAGCCCTCCTTGAGGATCTTGGCGTTGGCCTCGGGCATGCCGGTGCCGGCGGTGAAGACCTTGCCCTTCAGGCCCAGTTCCTCGATCGCCCGGGCGACACCGGGGGCGTCGAAGGAGGAGGTGCCCATGATGCCCTTGAGGTCGGGGTACTTCTTGAGCAGCTCCTTGGCGGTCTGGTAAGCCTGCTCGCCGTCGTCCTGGGACTCCACCCGCGGCTCGGCCTCGAGCAGCTTCATGTTCGGGTACTTCGCCTGCTGGTGCGCGACGCCACCGTCAGCCCACTCGTTGTGCGAGGCGTTGGTCACGTGGCCCACCATCGTGGTGTACAGGCCCTCGCCGCCCATGGCCTCGGCCAGGTTGTCCATGATGAAGGCGCCGTAGTCGGCGTTGTTGAACGCCTCGATGTCGTACATCGTGTTCTGCTGGCTCGCGCCCTCGTGGGTGACCACGACGATGCCGGCGTCCATGGCTTCCTTGAGCACGGTCTCCAGAGCACCCGGGTCGACCGGGACGACTGCGATGGCGTCGACCTTCTGCGCGATCAGGTCCTGGATCACCTGCGCCTGCATGGTGGCGTCGGTCTCCGACGGGCCCTTCTGGTAGACGTTCAGGCCGGTGTCGGCGGCGAACTTCTTCACGCCGGTCTCCATGCGCACGAACCAGGGGTTCGTGGCGTCCTTGGGGACCACTGCGATCGTGTAGTCCTTGTCGCCACCCGTCCCGCCCGGGTTCGCGCTCGGGGCAGTGCCACTGCTGCAAGCAGTAAGCGACAACCCGAGGGCGAGGACGAGGCTCATGGCCCCACCGATAAAGCGTCCTTGCTTCACACCATCCTCCTTGTTAGGCGTCCGTTATGGCCGGCTGAACGCTGTGTCGATCAGCCGTGAAGAGCGGTCTGGCCGGTGACCGGCAGCAGCGCGGCCGTCATCAGCGAGTAGGCCGGCTGGGTGGTGTCCAGACGGCTGTACTGGAACTGCAGCCCGGGGTCGCCGGTGATCTCCAGCGCGTACGGCACCCCGCGCTCGACGCGCAGCCCGCCGACGGCCAGCGGGTCGTCGGTGCGCAGGTGCAGCGCGCGGCGGGCCGGAATCGTGACCTGGGCCGACTCCTGCGGCTCCCGGTCGGCGAAGTAGGCGGTCAGGGTGAAGACCGCCGGTTCGGTCGTGCGGTTGAGCACGCAGACCGACTCGTGCGACACCTCGTCCCCGGTGCTGCGGGGCGGGATGTAGGCGTCCGGCACGAACCACCGGACGGCTGGGCCTGCCGGCGTGCCCGGGGTGGCGGTCTCCGCGGACGACATCTGGTCTCCAAGCGACATTGCTTATTGAAAGGCTTCAACCTTTGAAGCGGTTCAGACAGTATCCTTCTGGTCGGGTCGCCTGCAAGGAAGCCGTGACGGCCGTTACCAAGTTGATATCCATGACGCGCGCGACCCGGCTCGCTAGGCTCTGGCGCGCAGCTCTCGCAGGAGGTTCGATGGCCAGGACGCGGAACGGCAACGGCGTCCGCATCCAGGACGTGGCGGCCCGCGCGGGAGTGTCGGTTGGCACGGTGTCGCACACCATCAACCACCCCGAGCTGGTCAGCCCGCGCACCCGCAGGGCCGTCGAGCGCGCGATCAAGGCGCTGGGCTTCGTGCCGAACCAGCAGGCCCGGGTGCTGACCGGGCTGACCAGCCAGGTGATCGGCCTGATCGTGCTGGACGTGGTCAGCCCGTTCTTTATGGAGGCTGCGCGGGCCGTGGAGCGCGCGGCGCGCGAGGCCGGCCACGTGGTCATCCTCTGCAACTCGGACAACGACCCGGACCGGCAGGCCCAGCTGGTGCAGATCCTGGCCGCCCAGCGCGTGCGGGGGGTGCTGCTCACCCCGGCCAGCGACGGCCACCGGGCGGAGCAGCGGCCCCAGGCGGCGGCGAACCTGCCGGTGGTGTTCCTCGACTACAAGCCGGCCGGCGAGGAGTGCTCGGTCTCCGTCGACGACGTGGCCGGAGCCCGGCTGGCGGTGCAGCACCTGCTGGAGCTCGGCCATGAGCGGGTGGCGTTCGTCGGCGGCGGCCACGGCCTGCGCCAGCACGTCGAGCGCGCGCAGGGCGCGAGGGAGGCGATCCTTGCGGCCGGGCTCGACCCGGCGAGCGCGCTGGTCGAGGTGACCCAGGACGGCCTGGGCATCTCCGACGGCGTGCTGGCTGCCGGGCGGTTGCTTGAGGGCGAGCTGCCCACCGGCATCTTCTGCGGCAACGACATGATGGCCTTTGGCGTGTACCGCGGCCTCAACCGGGCTGGCGTCAAGGTGCCGGACGACGTCGCGCTGGTCGGCTACGACGACATCGACTTCGCCGCGGACTGGGTGGTGCCGCTGACGTCGGTGCGGCAGCCGACCGATGAACTGGGCTACCTCGCGGCCCAGCTGCTGTTCGAGCACTCAGCGGGGGACGCCGGCCACGTCCATCGCCAGACCGTGCTGCAGCCCGAGCTGATCGTGCGCAGCTCCAGCACGCCGAGAACCTGACCGCCGCACGGAGGAGGAGCAGCAGTGGCCTGGCTACCCGAGGACTTCGAACACCCCCTGGTGGTGCCGGTCGGTGACCACCACCACCTGCGCCCGATCCGGGCGGACGATCTGGAGCTCGACCTGCCGGCGGTGCTGGGCTCGCAGCCCCGCCTGTGGTCGATCTTCGGCGAGGCCTGGGGCTGGCCGCCGGCAACGATGACCGCAGCACAGGACCGTGAGGACCTGATCCGCCACGAACGCGAGATCGCAGCCCACGAGTCGTTCAACTACGCCCTCTTCGACGAGGCCGAGACCGAGCTCCTGGGCTGCGTCTACATCGACCCGCCGGAGAAGGTGGGCGCCGACGCCGAGGTGTCCTGGTGGGTCCGCGACGAGTACGTCGGCAGCCCGGTCGAGGCGGCGCTCGACCGAATGGTTCCGGAGTGGCTGGCCGGCGCGTGGCCGTTCACGGCCGTCCGGTTCATCGGACGCGACCTCACCTGGCAGGAGTGGCTGGCGCTTCCCGACGTGTGAGCGGCCGGAATGCGACGGGCGGTAGGTGCCGTTTAGGGAGGTGTCGCCCGGAAGGAGCCGATCATCCAACTCGCCCTCGTCGCCCGCGCCCGCGAGCAGTCCGGCCACCCGTCCCTGTCCGGGCAGCTGTCCGGCCCGCTGCGCCGCTTCCTCGCCACCGAGTCCGGGAGCGCCCTCGCCCTGGTCGCGGCCACAGTGCTCGCGCTGGCCTGGGCCAACTCGCCGTGGTCGGACTCCTACTTCCACCTGTGGGAGAGCATGGTCTCGGTCAGCTTCGGCGAAGCGGCCTTCGAGATGGACCTCGCGCACTGGATCAACGACGGCCTGATGGTGGTGTTCTTCCTCGTGATCGGCCTCGAGGTGCGCCGCGACCTCTCGATCGGCGAGCTGACCGACCGCAGCCGGGTGGTCCTGCCGCTGCTGGCGGGCGTCGGTGGCATGATCGTTCCGGCCCTGCTCTACCTGCTGATCGCACCCGGCGGCGAGGCCGCACAGGGCTGGGGTGTGGTGATCGGCACCGACACGGCGTTCCTGCTGGGCACGCTGGCGCTGGTGGGCCCAAGCATCTCGACCCAGCTGCGGGTGTTCCTGCTGACGCTGACCGTCGTGGACGACCTCGTGGCGGTCTCGGTGATCGGAGCGGTCTACTCCGAGGAACTGAACCTGCCGGCGCTGGGTCTTGCCGTCGCGGGGCTGGTGCTGCTGGCCGTGCTTGGCCGGCTCGGGGTGTGGAGCACCTGGCCGTACGTCGCGACCACGGTGGTGGTGTGGCTGGCCACCATCGGCTCCGGGCTGCACGCTGCGATCGCCGGTATGGCCGCCGGCCTGCTGATCCCCGCCTTCGCTCCCCGCCGCGAGGAGGTGGAGGGTGCGGCCACACGGTTCCGGGCGTTCCGGCAGTCCCCGATGCCGGAGGTCGGTCGCTCTGCGCACCGGGCGCTGGCAAGGGCCGTCTCGGTGAACGAGCGGATGCAGCTGGTGCTGCACCCCTGGGCGAGCTACGCCATCGTGCCGCTGTTCGCGCTCGCCAACGCCGGCGTGGACCTGCGGGGTGACCTGCTGGCGGAGGCGCTCGGCTCACCGCTCACCTGGGCTGTGGTCGCGGGCCTGGTGGCCGGCAAGTTCGTCGGCATCGGCGGCGCTGCGCTGCTCGGCTCCCGGCTCGGACTGGGTCGCCTTCCCCAGGGGGTCGGCCCGGGGCAGGTGCTGGCCGGCGCGGCGCTTTCCGGCATCGGGTTCACCGTCTCGCTGCTGATCATCGGCCTGGCCTTCGACGACCCGCGGCTGCGGGCCGAGGCGACCGTCGGCGTGCTGCTGAGCCTGGCCATCTCCACCGCCCTTGGCTGGGTCGTGTTCCGGCTGGCAGCAGTACTGCTCGGCGAGACCTCCGCCGGCCTGCCCACCCACCTTGACCTCCCGGTCGACCCGCACCGCGACCACATCTTCGGCCCGGAGACCGCAGAGCTCACCCTGGTGGAGTACGCCGACTTCGAATGCCCGTTCTGCGCCCGCACGACCGGGGTGAAGAAGGAGCTGAAGGCCCACTTCGGCGACCGGCTGCGCTACGTCTTCCGCCACCTGCCGCTGCCCGAGATCCACCCGCACGCGGAACTCGCGGCAGCAGCGGCCGAGGCGGCGGGCGCGCAGGGCCGGTTCTGGGAGCTGCACGAGAAGCTCTTCGAGCACCAGGACGAGCTGGAGCTGGAGGACCTGGCCGGTTACGCCGGCGAGCTGGGCCTGGACGTGGAGAAGTTCCTGCGCGACATCGACCAGCAGCGCCACGCCGGCCGGATCCGCGAGGACGTGGCCAGCGCGGAGGCCAGCGGCGCCAGGGGCACGCCCACGTTCTTCATCGGCTCCGTTCGCCACACCGGGCCGCACGACGCCCAGAGCCTGATCGAGGCGCTGGAGGCGGCGGCAGCAGCCCAAGGCGCCCCTGCTGCCCCGGAACCGGAAGCCGCCGGCCCGGCGGCGCAGTGCTACCCGGGCTGACCCGCCGCAGCGCCTGCGGCCGAGCAGTACCCGGCCAGCACCGGCCCCCAGCCAACGCTGTAGCTCTCCCGTGCAGCTGCCGGCTGGGGGTAGTGCTCCCAGCCGGTGTGCTCGAGCGTGACCAGCGTCCGGCCGGGACCGAGCGGGACGAACCGCAGCTCCACAGTGCCGCGCTCGTCTTCGTGGCCCGGATGCCAGGTGAGGCGCAGCAGGTGCGGCGGTTCGGCAGCGAGCACCGTACCCCAGACGGTCGCGGTGCCGTCGGCGGAGGTCTCCACCAGTCGGCCGTCGAGGAAGGCAACGGTGCCGTCCGGCCCGAAGACCGAGTGCGTGGCCAGCGGCCACCACCCGCCGATCTCCTCCGTCCAGGCTGCGTAGGCCCGGGCGGGATCGGCGGCCACCACGACCGAGCGGCGGATCGGCGGCAGCGTCATGGCGCCTCCCCAACAGGTGAGGTCGTGGCGACGTGCCGGGCGAACGCAGCCAACGCCTCGTCCCAGGTTTCGGTGAGCCAGACCTGCAGGGCGGCGTAGCCCTCCGGCGCCAGAGCGTAGAGGTGCCGGGTGCCGACCGCCCGGTGGGTGACCACGCCGGCCGCCTGCAGCACTGCGAGGTGCTTGCTCACCGCCGGTCGGCCGATCGGCAGCTGCTCGGCCAACCGGCCCACCGGCTGCGGGCCGCGGCCGAGCACCTCCGTGATCCGGCGGCGCATCGGGTCGCCGAGGGCGTCGAGGACTGCTTCCGCTTGGTTACTCATGGGCAACGGTTACTCTAGAGGAACCGTTAGGCATGGGCAAGAGGTCTCGACAAGCTCGACCGGCGAAGGGTGGACGCGGTCTCGACAAGCTCGACCGGCGGAGGGCGGCCGCGGTCTCGACAAGCTCGACCGGCGGAGGGTGGCCGCGGTCTCGAAAAGCTCGACCGGCGGAGGGCGGGCGGGGTCTCGACAAGCTCGACCGGCGGAGGGTGGATACGGTCTCGACAAGCTCGGGTCTCGACAAGCTCGACCAACGGAGGGCGGGCGGGGTCTCGACAGGCTCGGCCGGCGGGGAACGGTGCTATTCGGGCAGACCGTCCCGGTCGGCCCATTCCAGCAGCGTGTCGAGGCGGTGCGCCACGTCGTCGATCGCCGCGTGCGGGTCTCCCCTGGCCGCGAAGCGGGCCGGCACGGTGCCAAGGGTGAGCTCGCGGGGGTCGATCGAGTCCAGCTCAGCCCAGTCGAACGGGGTGGAGACCGTCCCGTCCGGTACGCCACGAACCGACCACGCGCACGCGATGGTGTGGTCGCGGGCGTTCTGGTTGTAGTCGACGAACACGTGCCGCGGGTCGCGCTCGCGCCGCCACCACGTCGTCGTCACGTCCTCCGGAGCGCGCCGCTCCACCTCGCGCGCGAAGGCAAGGGCCGCCCGGCGGACCTCGCTGAAACCCCACTCCGGCACGATCCGGACGTAGATGTGCAGCCCGTGCCCGCCGGAGGTCTTCGGGAAGCCGGTGATGCCGAGCTCTTCCAGCACCGACCTGGCCACCCCCGCCACCCGGCGTACCCGCTCGAAGCCCGCCTGCGGCATCGGGTCGAGGTCGATCCGCCACTCGTCGGGACGCTCCACGTCGGCCCTGCGGGAGTTCCAGGGGTGGAACTCGACGGTCGACATCTGCACCGCCCAGATCACCGAGCCGAGCTCGGTGACGCACAGCTCGTCCGCCGTCCGCCCGTAGCGGGGGAAGTAGACGTTGACGGTCTCCACCCAGGGCGGGGCACCCGCCGGCAACCGCTTCTGGTGCACCTTCTCCCCCGCCAGCCCGGACGGGAACCGGTGCAGCATGCAGGGCCGCTCCCGCAGGGCCCGGACGATGCCGTCACCGACGGAGAGGTAGTAGTTGGCCAGGTCGAGCTTGGTCCAGCCACGCCCGGGGAAGTACACGCGGTCGGGGCTGGTGAACCGGATCACCCGCGGGCCGACCTCGAGCTCGACGGGTTCGGGCTTGGCCACCATGGCGTCAACGTACCCGCGGCCACCGCGGAGCGTCGAGAGCCCGTCCGGGCCGTTCAGCGCTAGGCGCGGGACCCACGGATCAGGGCGTGGAAGTGCTCGACGCGGGCCGGATCGGCGCCGCCGGGCGACCACTGCTCGATCGCCGCGCAGGAGGTGGCCATGCCCCACGCCGCCGCGTCTGCGAAGGCCAGCCCCTGTTCCAGGCGGGCCACCAGCCCACCGAGGAAGGCGTCTCCGGCACCGATCGGGTTGCGTACGTCCACCGGCTGCCCGATCAGTGCGCCGCTGCCGTCGTCCCCCGCCCAGGCCAGTCCGGCGGAGCCGGCGGTCACCACGACGTGCGGCACGCCGAGCCGGTGCAGCCCCGCCGCGGCAGCCTCTGCGCGGGCGAGCGCGTCCGCGTCCACGGTGGTGGCCTCAAAGGCCGCCACGCCGGTCAGGATCGCCTCGGCCTCGGCGAGGTTGGGCGAGATCAGGGACGGCCGGTGCGAGCCGGCCAGGGCCGCTGGCATCCAGGCCGGCCCCGTGTCGAGCGCCAGCCTGCCGCCGGCCGTGGCGACGGCACCCACCAGTGCGGTCAGGGCGGCCGTCCCCACCCCCGGCGGCAGGCTGCCGGAGCAGATCACCCAGTCACCGGGCCGGATGCTGGCGCAGCAGGCTGCGACGAAGTCCTCCCAGACCTCGGCGGAGGCGAGCGCGCCGGCACCGTTGAGCACGCTCACCCGTCCGGAGTCCTCCAGCACGATGATCGACTCCCGCACCTCGCCCGGGCACGCGTGCACGGCCGCTGCCAGTCCCTCGGCTCGGAGGCGGTCGAGGTACCATGCAGCACCGCCGACCGGCAGCAGGACGTGCAGTTGGGGCGCAGCACCGTTGGCCCGGCAACCGCGGGCGGCCGAAACCGACTTGCCCGCCGGGTAGGCCCGGTTCTCCCGTGCTCGCAGCACTCCGCCGGGGAACAGTTCGTCCAGGATCACCAGCCGGTCGATGGTCGGGTTGGGGCAGACGGCGAGCACGGCACCTCCTGGTGGACGACGCCCACACGATAGCGAGGGCTTCACCCGCGCCGGTGCCGGCAATAGGGTTCGTGGCACACCAAGGGGAGGCCATGACCGAACAGCCGAAGTTCCTGGAGCGGCCGCTGGCGGTGGTCGCGCTGGTGGGCGGCGTGGTCGGTGTGCTCGGCACGGCCGTGGCGATCTACACCAGCCTCTCCGGGAGCGCGCCGGCGCCGACCGACCAGGCGCAGGCGAGGATCGCGGAGTGCACCCGCAACCACGGCCTCGCCCAGGCTGCGGAGAAGCGCGAGCTCGGCGACGGCAAGTGGTACTTCCGGGCCTGTGCCTGGCCGGCCCCGCCCGGCGCGGGCGCAGACGGGTTCGGCGAGGTCACCGTGGCCACCGAACCGGGACCCGGGCTGTCTGAGGCTGAGGGCATGACTGTGACCAACGTCTTCACCAGCAGTTGCCGCGACCTCGAGGTGGGCTACCTCTTCGACAACCAGGGCACGCTGGTGCCCGAACAGCCGGTGCGGCTCACCAAGGGCGAGGTGCGCCGGGTCGAAGGCGGCTCGGTGGTGCCCGGGTTCCAGCCGAACCGGGACGAGTCGTGGGTGTTCAGCAACGGCCGCTACGTGCTGGACAGCGTCCGCTGCGTGTGAAGGCTGCCGGCTTGTGGGGGCCCGCCGCGCGCGGCCTACGATGGCTGGCGGACCACGACCAGTTCAGGAGGATGCAAGTGATCGTCGCCACCCCCGTGACCGCAGACGGCCACTCCACGATGTCCTGGGGCCGCGCCCACTGGGTGGGTCTCGCCGACGTCCGCGACGGTGAGGTGGCCGCCTGGCAGGTGCTGGAAGTGGGCTGGGACGAGTCCCACGACGCCGGCACCCACGGCTCCCACCACGCCCGGATCGCCGGCTTCCTCAAGGAGCACGCGGTCGAGGCCGTGGTCGCCCACCACGTCGGCCCCGGCATGCAGCGGATGCTGGGCACCATGCGCATCCCGGTACTGCCGGCCAGCCCCGGCTATGCGCCGGTCTCGGTGCTGGCTGCGGTCGCGGACGCGGGGCTGGACACCTAGCGGGGGTCGCCCGCAGGCAGCAGCACGCAGCCGGACGGGTCCAGCCGCACCCTCAGTGTGGCCGGCACCCGGCCGTGGCCCGCGATGTCCCTGGTGCGCACCCGGCCGGGCCCGCCGGGCAGGTCCACGGTGTACTCGGTGCCGCCCCGGCGCGCCCGGGCCGACCGGACGGCGACCTCAGCCCCCGCCGGGTCGGGCACCAACCCGGCCGGGCCCACAGCCACCAGTTCGGCCCCCGAGGGGTCGGGCCAGCCGAGCCGGCCGGCCGCGGCAGCCCCGAGGAACGGCCCGTAGCCGAGGAACTCCGCGACCTCCCGGCTCACCGGCCGGCGCCACAGCGTCGCCGGGTCGGCGAACTGCAGCAACCGGCCGTGGTCGAGCACGGCCACCCGGTCGGCGATGGCGAACGCCTCGTCCTGGTCGTGGGTGACGTAGAGCGCCGGGGTGCCGGTGGCCTGGAGCGTGGCGTCGAGCACCCCGACCAGGTGCTCGCGCAGGCCGCGGTCCAGGGCCGAGAGCGGCTCGTCCAGCAGCAGCAGCTTCGGCTGGGCTGCCAGCGAGCGGGCCAGTGCCACGCGCTGGGCCTGGCCGCCGGAGAGCGCAGTCACCGGCCGCGGCCCATACCCGGCCAGGCCGACCAGGCCGAGCAGCTGGTCCACCCGGGCTGCCCTGGCTGCGGCGGGCTGCCCGGCGAGGGCGTAGCCCACATTGCCGGCCACCGAGAGGTGGGGGAACAGCTGCCCGTCCTGGAACATCACGACGAACCCGCGGCGGTGCACGGGCACCGGCTGCAGGTCGAGGCCGTCCCAGAGCACGCGGCCCCCGGCCAGCGGCTCCAGCCCTGCCACTGCCCGCAGCAGCGAGGACTTGCCCGACCCGGAGGCACCCAGCAGGGCGACCACCTCACCGGGCCGCACGTCGAGGCTGACGCGGTCCACGGCGGTCACCGGCCCGTACTCCACCACGGCGTCCTCGACCACCAGCCCGGCCGGTGCGGGTGCACTCACCACGGGTTCACCTCCCTTGGCCCGATCCATTCCGCCAGCGCCATGACTACCGCAGTGAGCACCGCCAGCACCACCGAAGCGGCCAGCGCCATGCCGAAGTTCTCCGCGCCCGGCCGTCCGATCAGGCGGAAGATCACCACCGGCAGGGTGGGCCGGTCGGGCCGGGCGAGGAAGGACGTGGCCCCGAACTCGCCGAGGGAGGTGGCGAAGGCGAAGCCGAGTGCAAGGCCCAGACCGCGCAGGGCGAACGGGGCGTCGATCGTGCGGACGATCCGGGCGGGCCCGGCGCCGAGGGTCGCCGCGGCCTCGTGCAACCGCGGATCGATGGCGCGCAGGGTCGGCAGCAGCGTGCGCACCACCAGCGGCAACGCGACCATCGCCTGGGCGATCGGGATCAGCACCCAGCTCGACCGCAGGTCCAGCGGCGGCCGGTTCAGAGTGATCAGGAAGCCGAAGCCGACGGTCACAGCCGACACCCCCAGCGGCAGCATGAACACCGAGTCGACCGTGCGCAGCGTGCGCCGGCCGGTGGCGGAAGCGGGGCGCCGGGAGAGGACGTAGCTGATCAGCAGGCCGAGCACGAGCGCGACCGCGGTGGCTGCGGCTGCGGTCACCAGGGAGTTTGCCAGCGCCTGCCAGACGCTCACCGTGAGCTGCCCGGCGTTGCCGGCGAGCGCTGCGTAGTTGCCCAGGCCGGGGCCCTCGGGGGTGAGGAACGAGCGCCAGGCCAGTGTCGCCATCGGGAACACCAGCAGCCCCAGCACCACCGCTGCCGTAACGGCTGCGGCCGGCCAGTCGGCACGCCGCACGGGCCGGTCTACCGGGTTGCCGGACAACCGCAGCGCCCGCTCCTGCCTCGCCCGGGTGGCGTTGGCGACGATCAGGGAGGCGCTGACGATCAGCAGTTGCAGGATCGAGAGCGCCGCGGCTGCCTGCAGGTCGAGCAGCTGCGTGGTCTGGTACCAGATCTCGGTCTCGATGGTGCCGTAGGCGGGCCCACCCAGCACCAGCACCACTCCGAAGGCCGAGGCGCAGAACAGGAACACCAGCGCAGCGGCGGAGGCTATCGCCGGCGCCAGCGCTGGCAGGGTGACCGTGGCCAGCACCCGCAGCCGGCCGGCCCCGAGGGTGCGGGCCGCGTCCTCAGCCCTGGCGTCGAGCCGCGACCACAGCGCACCGACCGTGCGCACCACCACCGAGTAGTTGAAGAACACCAGCGCGGCGAGGATCGGCGCGAACGACTCCTCCAGGCCGAGGAACCCCAGCGGGCCGTGCGGCGCGATCAGCGACTGGAACGCCACCCCGACCACGACGGTCGGCAGCACGAACGGCACGCTCACCACCGCCCGCACCAGCCGGCGGCCGGGGAACCGGCAGCGGTACAGCAGGTAGGCCCCGGGAAGCCCGAGCAGCACCGAGACCACCGTGCCCGCCACCGCCTGCCCGAGCGTCTGGCCGAGGATCCGCCAGGTGCGGGGCGCCGCCAGCACGGCCTGCACCCCGGAAAGCGTGAACCCACCATCGACGACGAAGCCCCGCACCACCAGCGCCGAGACCGGCCAGGCGAAGAAGACCAGCAGGAACAGCACCGGGAGCACGGACGCGAGGACCCAGGCCACCGGGTGGCCGCCTACCCCCGTCCGCCCGCCGAACCCCGTCCCCGCCTGGACGCCGATCACCCGATGACTTCCGCCGTCCAGGCCCTGATCCACTCCTCGCGCTTGGCCGCGATCTGGGCCACCGGGACCTCGAACGGGTCCGCAGCGGTAGCAGCGTGCTCACGCCACTCGGCCGGCAGCTCGACGTCCGGGTCGACGGGGTAGACGTACATCTGCTCGGGGATCTGGGCCTGGACCTCCTCCGACAGCAGGAAGTCGATGAACTTGCGCGCACCCACCTCGTTCTGCGCACCGGCGATCACCCCGGCGTACTCGACCTGCCGGAAGCAGGTGCGCACCAGGGCCTCGGTGGCCGGCTCGTAGGCCGGGGAGGACGAGTACGACAGCACCAGCGGCCGGTCGCCCTTGCCGGAGGAGCCGGAGAACTCCACGGTGTAGGCCTCGGTCCAGCCCTTCACCACCTTCAGGCCGTTGGCCTTCAGCGCCTTCCAGTAGTCGAGGTAGCCCGGGTCGCCCTTCGCGCCGATGGTCGCGACCAGGAAGGCGAGGCCGGGCGAGGACGACGCCGGGTTGGAGACCACCAGCAGGTCGGCGTACTCGGGCTTCAGCAGGTCGTCCAGCGACTCGGGGACGGCCAGCTTGCGGTCCCGGAACCACGCGGTGTCGGCGTTGAGGCAGACATCGCCGTAGTCGACCGGGGTGAGCGCGGCCGAGTCGTCGGCAGCGAATTGCTCCGCCCCGGACGGCAGCTCGGGAGAGGCGTAGGGCGCCAGCACCCCGGCATCGATCGCCCGGCCGGCGAAGGTGTTGTCGATGCCGAACACGACGTCACCCAGTGGCGCGTCCTTGGTAAGGATGAGCTGGTTCAGCACCGTCCCGGCGTCCCCCGGGGCGACGAACTTCACGTCGTAGCCCGATTCCGACCGGAACCTGGCCAGGGTCTCCTCAGCCAGGGCGAACGACTCGTGGGTGACCACGGTCAGCGTCCCGCTCTCGGTGGGACCAGAGGCGGCCGGGCCCGGCTGGGCCGGACCGGCGCACCCGGCCAGCAGCAGTGCTGCGGTCGAAGCGGCCACAACATTACGAAGAAACACTTGCGACACCTCCAAATGCTCGGAGGGCCCGGGGCGTCCCGGGGAGATCCCGACTCCCTACGCCGGTGCTAGCCGGATCAGGTTCGAGGGTCTGCGGCCATCCGCACTCTCAGCGCCCTGTGGCGCTCCCCTGTCGGTGCCCAACGCTACCAGCCCGGCCGCGGCCGGCCCTCACCGCCTGGGGTCGCGGACGGCGGCGAGGAACAGCGGCCACGCGGTGCGGCCGTCGCTGACCTGCACCAGGAACGGCCGGTCGAGGTGCAGCGCCAGCTCGGGCTCGGCCGGAAGGGAGGTCTCCCGGATGCCGAGCTCGGTCAGCGCTGCCGCCACGGTGCCCTCCTCGTCCACCTGCAGCACGGCCTGCTGCTTGGCCTGCTGCACGCACAGCGCCCCAGGACCGATGCCGCTGAGGTCCACCTCGGGGGAGTCACACAGGACAGCCGGTGCGCCGATGGCGGCCAGGGTGTCGAGCAGGTCAAGCGGCTCCGGCTTGAGCCCCAGCGTCGGCAGGGTCAGCCGCACCGGCTGCGGCGCGGCGGCGGCGAGGCCGGCGGAGAGCCCGGTGAGCACTTCCGGCGTCACCGCTGCCGGGTCGGTGCCGGCCGGCGGCAGCACCAGGTCTGCGTGCAGCCGTCCACCGGCGTAGGGCAGCCGGACGGCTGTCCACCCGTTGAGCTGCGCGTAGGCGACCGGCTTGCTGGCCGACATGGTCTCCACCTCCGCGGTGGTGCCGTCCCCCAGCACGAACGGCCGGGGGGCGGTCTCGTTGGCGTCGAACGGCACCTGCCAGCGCGCAGCGAGCAGGATCGCGTCCTGCAGCACCAGCCTGAGGTCAGGGTGGGGCTCGATCGCGGATTCCTTGATCAGGCCCCCGGTGTGCTGGTCTGCCCAGGCGCTGAGCACGCGCTTGCCGGCGGCCGAGGACAGGTCGGCGCGCTGCACGCCGGCGCCGAAGCCGTCGGCCAGCGCCTCCAGATAGGCCTGGTCGGCGGCGTAGCCGTCGTCGATCACCAGCTGGTCGGCCAGGTGCACCACCGGGTTCTCCGGCAGCTCCTTCGCTGTCGCGACAGCCGGGTCTCCGTCCAGGTCGGCCAGCGCACCGCGCAGCGCGGCGAAGGCGTCGCGGCGCTGCTCGCCGGTGGCGCCCAGCACCTGCTCGAGCTGGGCGAGGCTGGCTCCCCTCGCCCCCTCGGTGAGCATCGCCAAGGCCACAGCGAGGCTGGAGGGTGAGGTGACCACGTTCGCGTCCCGCGGCGCGCCGGCCAGCATGCCGACGCCGATCCGGCCGGTCGCGGCCACCACGTCCGGCAGCGCGGTGGCAGCCTCGGGCAGCACCTGCCGCATCGCCAGCCCGGCAGCGCTGCGGGTGTCGGTGACCGGTTGGACGGCGCAGCCGGCCAGCGGGGCCAGCAGGGCCACGGCGAGGCCGGCCAGCGGCAGCCGGGCGCGCAGGAAGGGCTTGGTGCTCATATCCCAACAACGCGCGAACGGCCCGGGAAGTTGCGGCGGCGAGCACGGAGGTTGTGCCAATCTTGGGCAATGACTGCGCAGTCCGAGGCCACGGCCAGGATCCAGGCCGGCTACACCTTCGACACCGAATCCATCGAGCTCGGCGTACTTGTGGCCGACGGGGAGCCGCGGCCGGAGGTGAAGATCCGGCTGTCGATGTCGATGCTCAACCGGCACGGGCTGGTGGCCGGGGCGACCGGCACCGGCAAGACCAAGACCCTGCAGCTGCTGGCCGAGCAGATCTCGGCCGCGGGGGTGTCGGTGTTCGCAGCCGACATCAAGGGTGACCTGTCGGGGATAGCCCTGCCCGGCACGGCGAACGAGAAGCTGCTGGCCAGAACCACCAAGATCGGGCAGGACTGGCAGCCGGCCGGCTGCCCAACCGAGTTCTACGCCCTCGGCGGGCAGGGGACGGGGGTGCCGCTGCGGGCCACGGTGTCGTCATTCGGCCCGATCCTGCTGAGCAAGGTGCTCGGCCTGAACGACACCCAGGAGTCCAGCCTCGGGCTGGTGTTCCACTACGCCGACACCCAGGGGCTGCCACTCCTCGACCTGGCCGACCTGCGGGCGCTGCTGCAGCACCTCACCTCTGCCGAGGGCAAGCAGGAGCTGAAGGCCATCGGCGGGTTGTCCAGCGCCACCGCCGGGGTGATCCTGCGCAGCCTGATCACGCTGCAGACCCAGGGTGCGGACGAGTTCTTCGGCGAGCCGGAGTTCGACACCAGGGACCTGATTCGCACCGCGGCCGACGGCCGGGGCGTGATCTCGCTGCTGGAGCTGCCCGACCTCGCCGACCGTCCGGCGATCTTCTCCACGTTCCTGATGTGGCTGCTGGCCGACCTGTTCGGCGACCTGCCCGAGGTGGGCGACCTGGACAAGCCCAAGCTGGTGTTCTTCTTCGACGAGGCGCACCTGCTGTTCAACGGGGCGTCGAAGGCGTTCCTCGATGCGATCGCCCAGACCGTCCGGCTGATCCGCTCCAAGGGCGTGGGCATCTTCTTCGTCACCCAGTCGCCGACCGACGTGCCGGACGCCGTCCTGGCCCAGCTGGGCTCGCGCGTGCAGCACCAGTTGCGGGCGCACACGCCGAAGGACGCCAAGGCGCTGAAGCAGACCGTGGAGACCTACCCGACCAGCGAGTACGACCTGGCCGAGACCCTGCAGTCGCTCGGCATCGGTGAGGCGATCGTCACTGTGCTCAACCCCAACGGCGCCCCCACCCCGGTGGCCTGGACGCGGATGCGGGCGCCCCAGGCGTCCATGGACCCGATGCCGGCGGACTGGCTGGCCGGTGGCGTCGCTTCCTCGCCGATCCAGGCGAAGTACGGCCAGGACATCAACCGCGACTCCGCTTACGAGATGCTCACCCGCAGGCTGGAGGCGGGTGCGGCAAGGGCAGCGGCCGAGCAGCAGTCGCAGTCGCAGACCCGGGCCGACGCCGCGGCGGCTGCCGACGCCGCCGAGTACGAGCGGGCGCAGGCCCGCGCCGAGCGTGCCCCGTCCCGGTCATCGCGCTCCCGGCCCGCCCCCCGCTCCGGCGTGGAGCGCGTGTTGGGGTCAGCGACGTTCTGGAACCAGGTGATCCGGGTCGGCGGCCAGGTGGTCCGCACGATGTGGGGCACGGCTCGCCGCTGAACCCGTCCTACCCCTACGTCCGACCCGTCCCTTCGGTACCTTCCGTCCCTTCCCCTCGGCTTCGCTACGTCTGGTGGCCCTTCGCTACCGGTATACGGGAAGCGAAGGGCCAGTTGACGTAGCGAAGCGGACGAAGGGGGACGGCAGGACGGGCAGGATCAACCGGCGAGGTCGTCCAGGGGCACCGCCGGGTCGGCCAGGCGCCCGGCCGACACCCCGGCTCCGCTGCGGATCAGGGCCTGCACCGCGTCCATCGTGTCCCAGGTGTTCACGTGCATCCCGGCCAGCACCCGTACGGCGTCGCCGTCCGGCACGACCCAGAACGCCAGAAACGCGCCGGTACCGGGATCCCCGCGCAGGATCACCTGCGCGCCGGAGTCGGGCGGCACGTAGCCGGCGTACTCCAGGCCCACGTCGTACTGGTCGGAGAAGAAGAACGGCACCGGGTCGTACTCGACCTCGGCCCCCGCCATCGACCGGCCGGCGGCGAGTCCGCCGTCGTTGGCGTTCGCCCAGTGCTCAACCCGCAGGTGCCGGCCGAACAGCGTGCTGCGCCAGTTCGCCACGTCCCCGGCGGCCCAGATCCCGTCCACGCCGGTACGCAGCGCCGAGTCGGTGAGCAGCCCGTTGTCCACAGCCACCCCTGCGGTCTCGCCGAGTTCGGTGTTCGGCCGGATGCCGACGCCCACCACCACGGTGTCCGCCGGGATCGTCACGTCGTCCCCTGTGACCACGCCGCGGACGGCGGCTTCGCCCGCGAAACGGGCCACCCCGGTGCCCAGGCGCACGTCGACGCCGTGCTCGGAGTGCAGGTCGGCGAACCACCCGCCCACCCGCTCGCCCATCACCGCCAGCAGCGGGGCGGGCTGGGGCTCGAGGATCGTCACCCGGCAGCCGTGCTCGCGCGCCGCGGCCGCGACCTCCAGACCGATCCAGCCGGCTCCGACCACCACCACATCACCGCCGCTCCGCAGCCGCTCCAGCAGCGCCAGGGAGTCGTCAAGGGTGCGCAGGTAGTGCACGCCGGGCAGGTCCGCACCCGGAACCCCCAGCCTGCGCACCGAAGAGCCCGTGGCCAGCAGCAGGCGGTCGTAAGCCAGCCAGTCGCCGCCGCGCAGCCGCACCCGGCGACCGGACGCGTCCACCTCGACGGCCGGGTCACCGACGCGGAGCTCCACCCCCTGCTCCTCGTACCACTGCCCCGGATGCGGGAAGGCCACAGCCGGCTCGTCCTTGCCGAGCAGCACCGCCTTCGACAGCGGCGGCCGCTCGTACGGCAGGTGGGGCTCGGCCGTCACCACCGTGACCAGCCCTTCGGGGTCTTCCTGCCGGATGCCCTCGATCGCCCTGGCCGCGGTCAGTCCACCGCCGACGATCAGGTAGCGCAGGCGCGTCTGGTTGCCCATTGCCCCACTGTGCACCCTCAGCGCAGGGCTGTCACGAGCTCCGCAGCCAGGGCCATCCCACGATCGTCCTCGGGCCCGGGCGTGAACCCGAGCCGGACCACAACGAGGCGCTCGGACGGCACCACGACCAGCAGCTGGCCGTCGTGGCCCTTCGCGAAGTAGCTGTCCTTCGGCAGGTCCGGTTGCACCGGCGTCCCGTCGGCGCGGACGTTGGCCCACCAGCCCGCTGCGGCACCGGGATCGGCGCCGGGCACGTCCACCGGCCGGGCGGAGGCTGCGAGCCAGCCGGCCGGCAGCAGCCGCTGCCCGTCCCACACCCCATCGTCCAGCGCGAACTGTCCGATCGATGCCCACTCGCGCGGCGTCGCCCACAGGTAGGAGCTGCACACCGGGGTGCCGGCCGCGTCGGTCTCCAGCACTGCCCGCTCCAGCCCGAGGGGGGCGAGCACCGCAGCGCGTGGCAGGTTCGGTCCGCCGTGGTCGCGGGCGAGGATGGAGCACAGCAGCGTCGTGCTGCCGCTGGAGTACTGCAGGTGGGTGCCCGGCTGGTGGGCGAGTGGCTGCCCAGCCACGTAGCGGCCCATGTCGGACTCGCCGTAGAGCATGCGGGTGATCGGTGTGCCCAGGTCGTAGGTCTCGTCCCAGGCCAGTCCGCTGGTCATCTGCAGGAGGTCGCGGACGGTGATGGCGGAGCGGTCGTCCGTCCACTCCGGCAGCAGCCGGTCGTCGTCGAGGCTGATCCGGCCATCGTGCACGAGCCGGCCCACGACCAGGTTCGCCACGCTCTTGGTCATCGACCAGCCCAGCTGCGGCGTGCCGGCGTCGAAGCCCGGCGCGTACCGCTCGGCGACCAGCACCCCGTCCTTCACCACGACGACGCCGCGGGTGCCGAGCGCTGCGCGGGCGGCGTCGGACAGGTCGGCGCCGAAGGCCCGGTCCAGCGCGACCCGCACGGGTTCCGGCTCGGACGGCGCGGCGGCGAGCAGCAGCGGGTTGGTGCCCGGCGGGATAGGCAGCGCTTCGGGCAGGTCGGGGCGCTGCGCTGCGACTGCGCAGCCGAAGCCGGGGCTGTGCCAGGCTCGCTGTCGCGCGAGCACGCCCAGTACCGAGGTGCTGGCCGAGCCGGGTGAGACCTCGGTGCGCAGCACCGGCACCAGCGGGTTGGGCGGCAGGTCCGCGTCCGGGTCGTCCCGTCCGGCCACCTCGGTGACCGCGCAGGCGTTGTGCGCCGCGTACCCGGTGCCGGTGAGCAGCAGCGGCCGCTGCCACACGTACACCCCGCCCACGGCGACCGCGAGCACGACCAGCACTACCGTCCCGACGAGCACCCAGCGCCGCATCCGCGCAGCCTAGCCCCGGCAGCCCGTTTCTTGACGCAAAAGGAACCGTCCCCGTTGGCCATGGCGCACCGGGGACGGTTCCTTTCGCGCCAGGTTCAGGTGATCCGGATGCCCCAGATGCGCTTGGCGTAGGACGCGACGACGATCATGTTCCCGTACACCGCTGGGGAGGCCTCGGTGTTCTTGCCGAGGCTAAGCGTGGAGAGGTCCTCGCCGGTGTTCGGGTCGAACAGGTGCATGGTGCCGCCGGAGTCGGTGACGATGCCGTAGGCGTGGCCGTCGGTGCTGGTGACCTGCACCGGGGAGCTCCACGAGTACCGCTTCAGGTGGCGCTGCCAGGCCGGTTTGCCGGTCTCGCGGTCCAGCGCGATCATCGTGCCCGCCTTGAGGCTGGTGGTCTTGGACACGTTGAAGATGACCAGGTCGGCGATCTCCCCGGTGCCCAGCAGCGGGGTGCCGAGCAGGCCGCCGTTGTTCGGCGAGTCGTGCTGGGTGGGCACCTCGTACTCCCAGACCAGTTCGCCGGTGAGCGCGTTGAACTTGCGCAGGTTGGTCACCTGGGCGGCCTCGGTGCCGCCGCGCTTGTCCAGGGTGTTGCCGTGGTAGAGGAACACCCCGTCCGCTGCCTGCTCCAGCACCATGGACGCGTCGGAGTCGTCGTCGATGTCGCGGGCCCACACCACCGTCATGGTGTTCGCGTCCCAGCAGACCAGGTTGCCGTCGTTGTCCGAGGCGTACATAAGGTTGCGGTACGCAACGGCGGAGGATTCGATGCCGAACTTATGGCTGGACGGGGTCCGGTACTCCATGCGCGTGAGCTGGGGGTTGACGCTGACCGTCTTCGCCGCAGGGTCGAACGTCGCGTTCAGCTTGGCCTTGTACACCAGCCCGTTCTCCGCCGGCTCGATCAGGGTGTCGGACGCGGCGTTCACGAGGGCCGAAGAGTCGAAGGCGCCCCAGTCCGGGGAGCAATCAGGCACAGGAGAACAGCCCTTGCGCGGCGCAGCCGGGTCCGTCCCCGCCCAGCCGGCCACCTGCTTGTTCTGAATCAGGTCGAACACCCGGTACTGCCAGGGGCACTCGACGCCGTTCATGTCGTTGAGGCCTTGGCCGGCGTACAGCAGTGGGTAGCCGCGCGGGTCGATCGAGCCGGTGCCCTTGTAGCCGCAGCCGGTGTCGATCGGTGCCTTCGTCTGCTTGCCGGTGGCCAGATCGAGCCGGTAGATCACCCCGCTGAACGTGGGGTAGATCACCTCGGTGAAGTTGGGGTCGGCGGCGAACTCCTCGGTCAGGCCGAGCGCCTCCCGGGTCGCCTGGGGCCAGTTCACAAGTAGCGGCTGGCCGGTCCAGCCGGCGCCCGGCCAGTAGGAGCCCTCGCCGCGCACCTCACCGGTGTCCTGCGTCCAGACCACCTGCAGCCTGGCGTCCTTCACCTCGGCCGTGCCGTAGGCGGGCGCGGTGCGGGCGTGATTGCCGCGGAACGTGAGCACCCCCGGCACGTCGGTGTAGGTCTGCGGGTCACCGAACGCGACGGTGTCGGGCGGCTCGTAGTTGGGCAGCGGACGGCCGACCTCGTCAACCACCCGCCAGCGGAACTTCCCTTCTGCGTCGGTCATGGGGTTGGCGCGCCAGCCCTCTGCGTCCGCGGTGGCCGGACGGAACGCCGGCACCTGCTCCAGCGGGATGGCCAGCCGGGCGGGGTCGGTCTCGGGGTTGTGGCTGGGGACGGCGGTGGCGGTCGGCCGGTTGGGCCGCTCGCCGGCCGTGACCGGCCCGTCCGGGACGGCACAGGCAGCCAGGCCGAGGGCGAGCGCGGCAGCGGTAGTAGCGGCCACGGTTCGACGGCGCAGGGTCTGGTTGGGAGTCATCGCCTCCCGAGTCTAGGTGTACTCGGCGCTCAGGTTGGTGAAGCTGGCTGGCCGCGGATCGCCCCTCCTTCCTCTCCGCAGAACTCAGACGTAGCGGCCGGAATGCAGCACAGCCTTGTACTGGGCGCGCTCGTAGGCCGAGGGGTCCGGCACCGCGGCGGCGCTCATCGCCCCGCGAAGCTGGTCGACCCCGCTGTACTCGTGCTCGGCCAGCCAGTTCTCGGTCTGGGCCAGGATCTGGGTGATCGCCTCCGGTCCCCGGCGCAGCACCGCCGATGTGGTGCACGCGACGTCCGCGCCGACCAGCAGCGCCTTGATCACCTCGGTGCCGGAGTGGACGCCGGAGCTGCAGGCCAGGCCGACCTCTGGCAGCTGGCCCCGGATGATGCCGAGCCAGCGCAGCGGCAGGCGCTGGTCCTCCGGCTCGGACAGTTCTGCGGTGGCGAACACGCTCAGCCGGTCCAGGTCGAGGTCCGGGGCGTAGAACCGGTTGAACAGCACCAGGCCGTCGGCGCCGGCGTCGACGGCCAGCGACGCGAACCGGGACAGCGCTGAGTAGAACGGCGACAGCTTGACGGCCAGCGGGATGTCGACGGCGATCCGCACCGCCTCGATCGCGGCAAGGTGTTCCAGCTCGACGTCGGCGGCGCTCCGCCTGGGGTCGGTCGCAACCGAGTAGAGGTTCAGCTCGAGGGCGTCCGCGCCGGCGGCGGCGAGCTGCGCAGCGTAGCGCTGCCAGGATCCGGGCCGGGTGGCGTTGAGGCTGGCGATCACGGGGATCCGCAACCGCTCCTTCGCCTGCTCCACCAGCTTCAGGTGCCGGCCCGCGCCGAGCTCTGGCTGCTCGATGTCGGGCAGCGGCGCGCCGCTGAACTCCGCGAAGTCCTCACCGGCGTCGAGGAGCTCGTCGAGCTTGCCCTCCTCGGCCAGCACCTCCTCCTCGAACAGCGAGGGCAGCACCACCGCTGCCGCGCCGGCAGCCTCGAGCTCGAGCAGCGTCTCGACCCGTCCGGTGAGGGGCGAGGCGGAGGCGATCAGCGGCCCCGCCAGCGGCAGCCCGAGGTAGCTGGTGGCCAGTTGCGGCCTCATGGTTCCTCCTTGACTACCGGCAGGCTCGTGCCAGTCCCGCCGGTTGCGTGTAATAGTGCCAGCGAACGTCAGCGTCCGCTTGGGCCAGTGTTGCCGATTGTCCCGCCGCGGCGGGGTTCGCGCGCCTGAGCGTGGCGAATCCGGCCTCCGGCATCGGGAATTCCTCCACCCCGATGGTGGGAGCTTTGCTGGTTCACAGCGGCTGGCGGCCCACCGTCCCGACGATGCCGGCCCGGTACTGCTCGCTGCTGAACCGCGCGTACTCGGCCTGCGCCGACTCGATCCGGCTCGGCACGTCGAGGCGCTCGGACGGCTCCTCGTTGCCGGGTGTGGAGATGAACTTCTCCAGCGCCCGCAGCCCGTCCATGGCCCGTCCGGCGGCTGCGGCCTGCTTGGCGTCCAGCCGTGCGACGTACCAGGCAGAGCCGAGGATGTGGTCCCGCTGGAACAGGGCGCGGAAGTCCGGGCTGTCGAAGTCCCAGCCCTCGGCGCTCGTGCCGTGCGCCATGATCTCCAGCAGTGCCCGCAGCGGCGGAATGGCCAGCTCCACCGTCCCGTCGTCGAAGTAGGCCTGCGCCACCCGCTGGTGCGTGGCCACGATCGTGGCCATCGACTCCGCAAAGATGTCCGGGTCCTGCTCCTCCGGCCGGAGCATCGCCGGGGTGAACACCGAGTGCGGGTGCAGGAAGATCCGCCCGAAGTACTTGCGGGCGAACCGCTGGGTCATCCGGTAGCCCAGCCGGCTGGCCTGCACCAGCCGCCCGTCGTGCTCGAAGTCGGTGAGCCTCTCCAGCGCACCCTCGGCGACCAGGTTGGCGGCCGAGCGCTCGGCCGGCGTCATCCGGCTGAACACCTCCGGCACCAGCATGGAGATGTCGTGGTCCACCCGGACGTGCGGGCCGACGTAGCCGGCGCAGGACACCCAGCCGTCGTCCCCGGTCAGCGCGTAGGACAGCAGCGCTGCGTTCAGGTCGATGATCGCCGGCATCGCGTTGAACGGCCCCTTGGTCATCGCACCCTCAGAGCCTGCCCCCGTGGTGGACGGCGACTTGCCGGTCATGGACGAGATGAACTCGGCGAACAGCTCGGGCAGCTCGAGGTAGTGCAGCGGGTTGAACGAGCACAGCGGCGGCACGGAGCCGTCCGGCGGGTTGTTGCGGCGCCCGGCGGCCACCACGTCCACCGGCAGCGGCAGCGGGGCGTGCGACGGCAGCCGCCGCGCCAGGTGCGAGGCCAGGTCGGCCACGGCTGTAGCCTTCGCGTTCGTCCGGTCGGGGCGCTGCTGGAGGTAGCGCGGGTTCTTGCTGGGCCGGCCGTCGACCAGCCGCGGGTTGGCCGAGCAGACGAAGTAGGCAGGCGAGGAGCCCTCGGGCCGGTCGGCGAAATCGCCGATCAGCCGCTGCATCGGCTCGGTGAACTGGCTGAACGCCACCGCGTCGTCGCGCAGTTCGACCGCGTCCGCGTGGGTGAGCGGCTGGAAGTTCGAGAGGAACGTGCCGGGGGCCGCGATGTCGGCCTCCGCCTGCTTGTCGTAGCCACGGTGGATGGCGTCGTCCGGTCGCTGGAACAGCAGGTTCTCGCAGTTCTCCACCAGCTTGTAGGAGCGCCCGGGGTCGAGCCCGAGCATGTGGCCGCCGATCACCACCGATGCGGTGATGTCGTCCTCGGTCTGCACCTTCACCGCCGGGCTGAAGTCGTGGCGCAGGCCGAACAGCCGCCACGACCCGTCGGCCTTGAAGCCCACCCGGAGCATGTTGACCATGATCTTGTCGCCGTCCAGCCGCAGCTGGTTGCCCCTGCGGCCGTTGATGATGCCGACGGTGAAGTGGCTGCGCCAGTCGGTGCCCCACTCGGGCCGGTAGAACCGCTTCACCACGTAGACCAGTTCGCGGATGTGCTGCGGGATCTCCTCCAGCCACGCGTTGTACTCCGGGCTGTAGTCGGAGTCGGACGGGGTCAGCAGCTTGATCACGCTGCCGATGGAGCGTTCGTCGGAGAGGATCGGGCGCCGGTCCTCGCCCCGCGCGGCCGGGTCGGCGAACCGGTCGGAGAAGTCGTGGTCGAGGATCGCCGCCACGGCGTCCAGGTCGGTGTCGAAGTCGGGAACATAGGCGTTGCCGAAGATGAAGGCGTCCGTGATCGCCTTGGAGATCTCGGACTTGCCGCCGCCGGAGACCGTGCTGGGCTTGTGGCAGCTGGTGGCCACCGGCACCGTGCCGACCAGGCTCCACTGGGTGCGGTCCGCCGCCTGCTGCGTCATCCGCACCTGGTAGCCGTTGGGGCCGAGGTAGGTGCGGTCGGCACGCAGCCGGATCGAGCCGGGGCTGCCGTCGGCATTGGTCCAGCTGGCCGTGAGGTTGCGCAGCGAGTAGGTCGGGTTGGCCGGCACCAGCACGATGTGGGGCTGCTCGAGGTCCACGGCGTGGCCCTCCGGCTGGAGCTGGAACCGTGCGGGCTCCCTCGCCACCACCTCGGCGAGCGAGTAGTCGGCGCCCGCGGAGTTGTCGGTGTACTCCTGGCCGAGGTTGTAGCTGGGGAACACCAGAGCACCGCCGGCGTGCTCCTCCTCAGCGTTGCCGAACAGGTTCGCCGAGTAGCTGATCTGGGTCTTCACCTCCTTCTTGCAGTAGCCGAAGTAGTTGTCTGCGATTACCGTGACGATCACCCCGCGGGCATCGCGGGCGCACACCTTGAACGCCTCGCCGCCGTTGTAGGGCTCGTCCGCGGTCTCCCAGCACATGCCGTCCCGCAGCTGCCGTGGGGTGGCCTCGCTGACGTGCGGCAGCCCGAGGCTCCGCTTGGTCACGGTGGTCAGGTGCGGCGCAAGGATCACCGCTCCGGTGTGCCCCGTCCAGGTCTCCGGCGCCAGCGAGGCGTCGTGCTCGGGCAGGTACGGGTCGCCGCCGTTGCCGAAGATCCCTTCGACGAAGTCGAGGTTGGCCACCAGCCCGCCGGGGACTATGAACCGGATCTCCATCCGCTTCTCCCGCACCCAGCCGGGCACCGCCGGAGCGACCAGGGGGCGCAGTTGCAGCGAGACGAAGCAGGCGGCGGGCTCGGCCTGGTTGGCCGTGTAGGGCAGCACCAGGTCGCTGGCCGGCGGCTGGAAGGCGAGGTCGAGCAGCCGGGCGAACACCGCTTTCGGCACCGCGCGCTTGTCGTCCGGGATCGGCAGGCCGCCCTCGGCCACGTGGAACACCCCTGCCGTGGTGCGCCGGTCCTTGGCCGGGTTGTGCAGCACCCCGTTGGCCAGGCGGTAGCTGCTCAGCAGCGGTGAGCTGAACTCGTCCGCGTCGTAGGGCAGCGACAAGGCCCTGGCCAGGCCCGGCTCGTCCAGCACGAAGGTGCGGCGGGGCAGCTTCGCCGCCACCCCGGTGTCGGCCAGGTAGTCGTCCAGCCAGGCCTGGACCCGCGCGTCCGCTGCGCACAGCCGGTCGGCCAGCCGGCGGTTGAGCTCCCGCTGCCTGGCCAGGATCGGGGCGACCAGCCGCGCGGAGACCGAGTCGGAGATGTCGGCAGGCAGCGGCAGCCCCAGCTGGGCCAGGCGGAGGTTGATGGCGGCGTGTTCGATCTGGGCCATGGCTCCATTGTCCGCGCTCAGCGGGCACCACCCGGCCCCGGTCTCGCCAGGGGACGCCGTCTTGACGGCCGGCCACCGGCTGTGCGGGCTGGCCGGCGGCTGAGCGTGAAACCAGGATGGATACCGAATCGTGACCACGAAATTCTCGGATAGTGGAATATCCCGGCGCGCTCGGGTCTAGATTGTGCTGATCCTCCGCCCCGGCTTCCGGTCGGGGCTCGGCCCACAGATGAGGGGACGCATGAACATCAAGTCAAAGACCGGCCTGGCGGCCGCGGGGCTGAGCCTCGCGCTCGCGCTGGCCGCCTGCTCCGGGCCAGCCCCGGGCGGTTCGGCCTCGGCACCCGGCGCCACCGAGGGTGGCGGCGACTGGATCCTCGGCACCACCGACGCGATCACTGCGATCGACCCGGCCGGCGCGTACGACATCGGCTCGTGGAACCTGCAGTACAGCATCTTCCAGCAGCTGGTGGTCGTCCCGGCCGGCTCCAGCGAGGTCGTGGGGGACGCCGCGGAGAGCTGGAAGTACGACGACTCGAAGACCATCACGGTGAAGCTCAAGCCCGGCCTGAAGTTCTCCAACGGCCACGACCTGACGAGCTCGGACGTGAAGTACTCCATCGAGCGCAACATCGCGATCAACGACCCCAACGGCTCCTCGATCCTGCTCGCCAACCTGTCCGACGGTGCTGAGACGCCGAAGCTGAAGTCCGGCGCGATCGAGACCCCCGACGACACCACGGTGGTGTTCCACCTGAACAACCCCGACCTGACCTTCCTCAGCGTCCTGTCCACCGCCACGGCCTCGATCGTGGACGAGGAGGTGTTCCCTGCGGACAAGCTCCTTGGTGACGCCGAGGTGATCGGCTCCGGCCCGCTCGTGCTGGACAGCTTCACCAAGGGCCAGCAGGCGACTTTCACGAAGAACCCGAACTACTCCGGCGACCGCGAGGCCAAGGCCGAGCGGGTCTTCATCCAGTACTTCGCCGACGCCTCCCCGCTGCGGCAGGCGATCGAGAGCGGCGGCGTGGACGTCGCCTGGCGAACGCTCAGCCCGACCGACCTGACCGACCTGGCCACCAAGGACGGCGTGACCGTGCACAACGGCGAGGGCTCGGAGTTCCGTTACTGGGTCTTCCAGACCAAGAACGCAGTGGGCAAGCAGCTCGCCGTCCGGCAGGCCGTGGCCAACATCATCGACCGCCAGGCGATCGCGGACAACGTCTACGACGGCCTCGTGAACCCGGCGTGGTCGATCGTGCCGCCCGGCTTCGGCGGCCACAGCGAGTCGTTCAAGACCAAGTGGGGCGAGGCGCCCAACCTCGACCAGGCCAAGCAGATCCTCGCCGACGCAGGGGTGTCCACCCCGGTGCAGATCACCCTGGGCTACACGCCCACCCGCTACGGCCCGAACGCCGTGGACGAGGCGAACCTGATCGCCGAGCAGCTCAAGGCCAGCGGGCTGTTCGAGCCCAAGGTCGAGTCGGCGGAGTGGACCGAGTACCAGAACCTGTACAAGGAGGGTGCCTACGACCTGTTCCAGCTCGGCTGGTACCCCGACTTCCTCGACGCCGACAACTACCTGGCCCCGTTCGTCGTGGACGGCGGGTTCTTCCAGAACGGCTACTCCAACTCCGAGGTGAACGAGCTGGTCACCGCCGAGCAGGGCGAGACCGACACCGCGGCCCGGGAGGAGACGATCAAGAAGCTGCAGGACATCGTCGCCAACGACGTCCCGCTGGTCCCGTCCTGGAACGGCCAGAACGTCGCGGTGGCCCGTCCGGAGGTGAAGGGCGTGGCCGAGACCCTCGACCCGACCTACATCTTCCGGATCTGGTCGATCAGCAAGTAGTCCACAACGGGACGGGGCCCGCCGGCGCGGGCCCCGTCCCGCACCACCGCGCCGGCCAGGAGCACAACCGATGAGCGCAGGATCACTGCCCCGCTACATCCTCACGCGGGTGCTGCTGGTGCTGCCCATGATGCTGGTGCTGCTGACGCTGGTGTTCATCCTGCTGCGGGTGGCGCCCGGCGACCCGATCACCGCCACCATCGGCGGCAAGCTGCCGGAGGCGGCCATCCAGGCGCGCCGGGAGGCCCTGGGCCTGAACCGCCCGATGATCGTGCAGTACCTGGAGTACCTGGGCCAGGTGGCCACCTTCAACTTCGGCGAGTCGATCTCGGACAACCGGCCGGTGCTCGAGATCGTCCGAGACAACGGCGGCGCGACCCTCACCCTCACCCTCGGCGCCTTCCTGTTCGCGCTGGGCATCGGCGTCCCCCTCGGCCTGCTCGCCGGACGGGTGCGCGACTCCGCCCGGGACGTCGTGATCCGCATCTTCGGCGTGGTCACCTACGCAGCCCCGATCTTCTTCGTCGGCCTGCTCATGCAGATGTACGTGGCCCGGCCGCTCGGGCTGCCCACGTCCGGCATCGCCTCACCACGGGTGATGTTCACCGTCTCGACCGAGCCGGTCACCCACATCCTGCTGCTGGACGCGATCATCGCCGGCAACGGGCCGGCGACCCTCGACGTGCTGCGCCACCACCTGCTGCCCTGCCTGACCCTCGGGCTGATGATCAGCGGGGTGTTCATCCGGCTGATCCGGGTGAACGTGCTGCAGACCCTCCAGGCCGACTACATCGAGGCGGCCCGGGCACGTGGCATCCGCGAGCGCAGGGTGATCCGCAAGCACGCCTTCCGCAACGCCCTGGTGCCGGTGGTGACCGTGATCGGCCTGCAGGCAGCGATCACCCTGGGCGGAGCGGTGCTCACCGAGAGCACCTTCAACTGGCCCGGGCTGGGCACCCAGCTGATCCACTACATCAACTCCCGCGACTACATCGCCGTGCAGGGCATCATCACGTTCTTCGCGCTGGTCGTGGTCGTGATCAGCGTCGCCGTGGACATCATCAACGCGCTGATCGACCCGAGGGTGAGGTACCAGTGAGACGCATCCTCGCCCCGTTCCGCTCCACCACCGGCATGGCCAGGTGGCTGCTGGTCACCGGCCTGGTGCTCGTGGCCGTGTTCGCGGTGTTCGCAGTCTTCGCGCCGTGGATCGCCCCGTTCGGCTTCGCGCAGACCGGCATCGACGGTGCGCGGTTCACCAAGCTCGCCCCGCCCGGCGGAGCCCACCTGTTCGGCGTCAACGACCAGTTCTACGACATCGCCTCGCGGGTGGTCTGGGGCGCTCGCACCGCGCTGTCGGTGGTGGCGCTCTCGATCGGCATGTCGGCCCTGATCGGGGTGCCGCTCGGCCTGGTCTCCGGCTACGTCGGCGGCTGGGTGGACCGGGTGCTGGTCTTCGTGATGGACGCACTGTACGCCTTCCCCTCGCTGCTGCTCGCGATCGTGTTCTCGTTCCTGCTGCGCGGCACCCTCGGCTCCGGCGTGGTCTCGGCAGCCCTCTCGCTCACCGTGATCTACATCCCGCAGTACTTCCGCGTGGTGCGCAACACCACGGTCAGCGCGCGCGAGGCCACCTACATCGAGGCGGCCCGCGCGATCGGCGCGTCCAACACCACGATCATGGGCCGCTACCTGTTCAGCAACGTCGTGCAGTCGGTGCCGGTGATCGGCACCCTGAACGCAGCGGACGCGATCTCCACCCTGGCGGCGCTCGGCTTCCTCGGGCTCGGTATCCAGCCCCAGGACGCGGCCGAGTGGGGCTACGACCTCAGCCGCGCGATGGACGACGCCGCCTCGGGGATCTGGTGGACCGGGCTGTTCCCCGGCCTGGCCATCGTGTTGCTGGTGACCGGCCTGACCCTCGTCGGCGAAGGACTCAACGAGACCGTGAACCCAACCCTGCGCAAGCGCCGGTTCGAACCCGTGGAACTGCCGCCGCGCCTCACCGCCGATCCCGAGCGGACGGAGGTGCGGGCATGACCGGCGCGATCGTCGAGGGCACCGACCTGCGGGTCTGGTACGGCACGCCCCGCGGCGCCGTGAAGGCCGTCGACGGGGTGTCCTTCTCCCTCGGCAAGGGCGAGATCCTCGGCCTGGTCGGCGAGTCCGGCTGCGGCAAGTCCACCCTCGGGCGGGCGCTGCTCGGCCTGCTCCCGGAGGGCGCGAAGATGGACGGCCGGCTGAACTTCAAGGGCGAGGACCTGCTCGCGATGACGCCGAAGGAGCGCTTCGCCCGGCGGGGCCGCGACCTGGCGATGATCTTCCAGGAGCCGCTCACCCGGCTGAACCCGCTGATGCGGATCAGCGAACACTTCACCGAGACCCTGCGCACCCACCACCCGCGGATGTCGCCGGCCGAGGTCGAGAGCCGTTCGCTGGAGGTGCTGCGGCTGATCGGCATCCCGCCGTCGCGGTGGAAGGCCTACCCCCACGAGTTCTCCGGCGGCATGCGGCAGCGGCTGATGATCGCGCTCGCGCTGGTGCTCCGTCCGGCCTTCGTGGTGGCCGACGAGCCCACCACGGCCCTCGACGTGCTGGTGGAGGCGCAGATCATCAAGATCCTGCACGACCTCCGGCACAACTTCGACACCTCGCTGCTGCTGATCACCCACAACCTCGGCATCATCGCCGAAGCCTGCGACCGGGTGGCGGTGATGTACGCGGGCAAGATCGTCGAGATCGGCGACGCCCGCACGGTGTTCGCCGACCCGCAGCACCCCTACACCCGGGAACTGCTGCGCTCCACGATCACGCTGGCCACCGACGGCCTGCACTCGATCCCCGGCGCGCCGCCGGACCTGGTGGACCCGCCCAGCGGCTGCCACTTCCACCCCCGCTGCCCGGACGCCATGACGGTCTGCCCGCTGCGGGAACCGGCAATGCTGGCCAGGGGGGGCGGGCCGGTGCGGATCGGCAGCAACGACGTCGCCTGTTGGGCGGCCAACCCGGTCGGGCTCACCCCGGCAGAGCAGGCGCCGCTGGCCAGGGAGGAGCTGTCCGATGCTGACGAGGCCTGAACCACCGACCACGGACGACACCGTGCTCGAGGTCGACGACCTGCGCATCCACTTCGCGCTGCGCGGCAGCGGGCTCGCCCGGCTGCTGGGCCGCGACACCGGCACGGTCAAGGCCGTTGACGGGGTCGACCTCAGCCTGCGCCGGGGCGAGGTGCTGGGCCTGGTCGGTGAGTCCGGCAGCGGCAAGACCACGCTCGGGCGGGCGATGCTCGGCCTGGTCGGGGCCACCTCGGGAGCGATCCGGCACCGTCCGGGCGACGGCTCCCCCGCCACCGACATCGCCACCCTGCGCGGCCGCGCGCTGCGCCGCCGGCGCACCCGGCTGCAGATGGTGTTCCAGGACCCGCACGCCGCACTGAACCCGTCCATGACGATCGAGACCGCCGTGGGCCACCCGCTGGTCATCCACAAGCGCGCCAGCGGAGCTGAGCTGCGGGCCCGCGTGGTGGCTGCGCTGGAGCGGGTGGGACTGGCGCCGGCCGAGCAGTTCCTGCCGAAGTTCCCCTCCGACCTCTCCGGCGGGCAGAAGCAGCGCGCGGTCCTGGCCAGGGCGATCGTGCTCGACCCTGAGGTCCTGGTCGCCGACGAGCCGGTGTCGATGCTCGACATGAGCGTGCGGGCGAAGATCCTGCAGCTGATGCTCGACCTGAAGGACGACCTCGGGCTGACCTACGTCTACATCACCCACGACCTGGCCACGGCGAAGTTCTTCTGCGACCGGGTGGCGATCATGTACCTGGGCAAGGTGGTCGAGATCGGGCCGACCGAGGAGATCTTCGCCAACCCGCGCCACCCCTACACGCAGGCACTGCTGCGGGCCATCCCGGACATGGACCCGACCACCGACATGGGCCGGGAGTTGCCGCGCGGGGAGATCCCGGACGCGGCGCGGCCGCCGCGCGGGTGTTCATTCCACCCCCGGTGTCCCCTGGCCCGGGCCGACTGCGGCTGGGAGCCCCGCGACGTGAAGGCCCTGGTGGAGGAGCACTGGACGCGGGTGCCCGTGGCCGACTACGAGCGCGAGCACGCCCTCGTGGGTGGGCTGGCCGACCTGGACCACAGCGGCCGGCGGGCGGTCGTCCGTCCCCGCGGCGGGAGCGT
This sequence comes from Actinomycetes bacterium, assembly GCA_023460935.1. Lineage (GTDB taxonomy): Bacteria > Actinomycetota > Actinomycetes > Propionibacteriales > Propionibacteriaceae > Propionicimonas. The sequence continues at coordinate 96,078 of JAEWOI010000044.1, read as the reverse complement.
GGCGGACGTGGCCGCGATGTTCGAACGGATCCGCAACGAGAACGCAGCCGAGCCACTGTGGCGAGGGGTCACGGCCACCTCGACCACGGCGGAGGGCCTGGTGCTGGAGTTCGCGGAGGCGTCGCCGGTACCGCTGCGGCCGGCCGGTTCCAGCGACGTGGCGTGCGTGCTCTACCCGCCGGAGGAACCCGCAGTGGCTGCACCGGCATGATGTTGGTCGGCTCGCCCTCGCCCCGGGCGGTGGCCGAGTAGCCTCTGCGCATGGATCAGGTATGGGTGGGGGTGGCCGAAATCGGCCTCGGCCTGGTTTTCTGCTTTCTCGGCCACACCGCCGCGCGGGTGGTGCTCGGCGTCTGGGGGGCGGTGGTCGGTTTCGTCACCGGCGGCTTCGTCTACCTGCTCCTGCACAACTGGCTGGGCGGTGGCGTGCTGGACGTCGTTCCGATCCAGGTGTTCTCGGTTGTGATGGCGCTGCTGCTGGCGTGGCTGGCCTTCGCCTTCTACGCCGTCGGGGTGCTGCTCTCGATGGGGTCTGTCGGTTGGGGCATCGGGCTGGTCCTCTCCCAGGCCCTCAACCTGCCGGGCTGGTTGACGCTCGCGCTGGCCGGAGTGGTCGCGGCCGGGCTGGTGATGGTGGGCTGGGCACTGAACCTGCCCAGGCTGTTGCTGGTCGTGCTGACCGCGCTGGTCGGGGCCGGCGCCGTCGTGGACGGCATCCAGCTGCTGCTCGGACGGCGGATCGCCTGGTTCGACGACGCGGTGTGGCGGATCGACTTCGGCAACCAGCTGGCCTGGACGGGGGCCTTCGCAGCGCTGGCGATCGCCGGCATCACCGTGCAGCTGCGGCAGCACTCGGAGGAGAACCTCCGCGCCGCGTACAAGTCCGCCTAGCCGCTCCGGGACGGCGGCGCGGGAGGCCGGGCCGCGCTACTTGCGCCCGGTGTCCCCGCTGCGCAGCTTCCAGAAGTCCCGCGCGCCCTGGTAGATGGCCACCAGACCGAGGCCGAGGATCGCCCAGTCGAACACCGACGCCTCGATCGACATGAAGTACAGCGCGGCGGCGACCGCCACCACTCCGGTGATCAGGTACAGCCAGGCCCGGCGCTTCGGATCGTCCACCCGCGCAGCCTACCGCTGGTGATGGCCGGCCCTGACCCTCACAGGCCGCGCTGGGCCGCCCACAGCTCGCCGGCCCTCGCGGCGGCTGCCTCCACCAACGCTGCCAGTTCGGGCCGGTCGGGCACCCGGAACGAGACGTACGCCCCGCGGCCACCGGCCAACGGGCGGCCGTACGCCTTCGCTGCGAGGTGGCCGTCGGGCAGCAGCCGGATGTTCAGCGTGGTCAGCAGGAACTCCTCGCCCCGTCGGCTGTCGGTCCAGCGGAGTTCCTCGGGGACGATCGCGTTGATCGCGAGGGCTGACACCTCCACCTGCACCGGGTCGGTCATCGCAGCATCGTGTCACGCCCGTCCGCCGCGCGCGAGGACCGGCGCCGGGGGCGGCTCCCGTGCGGGCAGGCCGTAGAGTGCTCAGCGTGAACCGGGGGGTGCGCTCGATCGTCGCGGCGCTGGTCGCCGCGCTCTGCCTCCAGGTGGGGGGTTGCACCAGCGACGATCCGCGGGCCAGCGCACCTCCTCTTCCACCAGGCACCCAGACCCCGTCGCCGCCCGACCAGGAGGCGCCGGTCCCGGCGCGTCCGGGCATCACCCAACGGGTGGTCTTCGGAGATCCCTGGTCGAAGGACGAGCGCCGCGTGCACGCCGTTGCGGAATCGGCGCTGAAGATCATCGACGAGACCCGCCGGGGCGAGACCATCACGCTGTCCATGTTCAACCTCACCTATCCCACAGCGGCCGACACCCTCATCCGTGCCCGGCTCCGCGGGGTGAAGGTACGCGTCCTGGTGAACAGCGAGGGCGCCGGATCCAGCCAGGTCCGCAAGCTGAAGTCCGCCCTGGGCGGCAACCCGGCCTCGGGGTCGTGGGTGCTGGTGCGCGACCCGGCCATCCGGATGCACTCCAAGTTCCTGCTCTCCTCGCGCAGCGGGGGCAAGTCCAACGTCGTGTGGGTGTCCTCGGGAAACCTGACCACTGCCAACGGCCGCACCCAGGCCAACGAGGCCCTGGTCACCACCGGGGACAAGCGGCTCTACCGTTTCCTGGGCAGGCAGTTCGCCCTGTTCCGCCAAGGGGTGACCGATCCTGCCCTCCTGGCGCGCACGACCACGACCGACACGGCCGTGGTGCAGACCTACCCGCTGCCGGCCGGCGGCCCGGACCACGACCCCGTGCTCGCCCTGCTCAGGGACGTGCGCTGCACCAGCGGTACCGAACGCACCACGATCCGGCTCGCCCACCTCTTCCTCACCGTGGAACGCCGCTACCTGACCGGCCGGCTGCGGGAGTTGAAGGCGGAGGGCTGCGACGTCCGCGCAGTGGGGCACATGAAGGGCTGGAACCGGGAGGCGCGCAAGGATCTTGCTGCGCCCGGACCCGGACGGATCGACCTGCGCTCTGCCCAGGGCACCGCCCTGCACACCAAGATCACCACGATCGAAGGCTGGGACGCAGCCGGCCACCCGTTGAAGGTCGCAATGGTCGGCACCCACAACCTGACCGGTCGGGCACTCAGCACGACTCCGGACGGAGTCAACGACGAGGTCTCGCTGATCATCCGTGACGCCCGCACGGTGCACTCCTACAGCGCCTGGGTGGACCGGGTGATCAGCCGGCACAGCCGTCCCGACACCCCGCGGGGCTGACCCGGCGCGTAGCTTTGGTACCGGAGCGGAGGTGGACATGGATCCGACGGGCCTGCTGGTGGTGCTGGCGCTGGTCGCGGCTGTCGCCGCCTGGTGGTTGGCCAGGCGCCGGCGCGGCCATGCGGCCGAGGGCGCCCCGCCCGCCGACCCGCCGACGGCCGGGGCCGCGCCCGCTGCGCCGCAGGTGCTGGACCGGGGGATGCTGCTCGGAAACGACCGGGTGCTTGACCCGGCCAAGTGGGACAACACGCCCGACGAGGAGGCCGGCGCCGAGGACGATCCGGAGGACCTGCCGAAGTACTTCGACCGGGACTACCTGCGCCGGCGGGAGGGCCAGGACCCGAGCGCTGACCGAGGGTTCTAGCCGCGCCCCGTCCGGCGTGACCACAAGCTCTCGAGCCGGACCAGCACGGCCAGGCCGAGGGTCACCAGCACCGAGACCGACGCGGGTGGCAGGACGGCGAAGGACCGGCACGGTTCCCAGCAGGAGGGGCCGACCCGGCCATCCGGCGGCCAGGACATCGAGGCCTCCGGCGGCTACGACCCGTGACGCGGCGACGCGACGCCGGTACGGCCTCAGCCCGACTCTTCGGCGTGCTTCTTGCGCTTCTTGCGCTTCTTGCGGGCCTTGGCCCAGGCGAGCACCTTCTCCTCGTCCCACATCGGGGTGCGGGCGTCCAGCCACTGATCGCGCGGTGCGTGGAACTCCTTGCCGTTCTTGCGCTCCTTGGACATCGCGGACCGGAACTGCTCCTTGGGGATCCCCACCAGCGCGGCGGCCTGCGAAGTCGTCAACACACGCCCGACCATAGCGTCGGCCGCGCCTTCTTTCAGTGGTGCGCCTCGCGAGTCCGTGGCTCGAGCACGTCGAGGACGGTGAGGGGCTGGCGCGGGAACCCGGTCGCGTGGTCTTCCCGGTGCGACTTCTCACCCGTCGAACGCCGGAACATGCCTCGCAAACTGCTCTGGAACGGCTTCATCGGCCTACCTCCTCCGTCAAGCCTCGAAGATAGCATCCCTAGCGATGCTAAGCAAGCATCCCTAGAGATGCTAAGCGGCCTGGATCCGTGGACCCGGCCGCGGACAAGGTGCCCGGCACTAGGCTTCGAACCATGAGTAGTTCCGACTACCGCGAGCCGACGAACGATGAGCTGTGGGTGCAGCCGCCGCCGGCCACCCAGCCGCCTGCTGCAGGGCACGGCCTGGCTCCCCTACCCCAGCCACCGGCCCCCGCACAGCTGCCGCGCCAGCTCCCGATGGCCCAGCAGCGTCCGGACCGGACGGTGTTCAGCCTGGCCATCGTGTCCATGGCCCTCGGCGTGCCGCTGACCGCGATCAGCACCTCGATGGTCGGGCTGCCCGGCCTGCTGGTGGTGTGGGTGGCGATCGTCGCGGTGAACTTCATCTACGCCCGCAGCCGCCGGCCAGAGGCGTAGGCGGCGGCTTCAGCCGGCTGCCCCGGTACGCGTGTTCGCCGCGCCCGCAAGACCCGCCCGCAGGAACGAGTGCGCCGCCGTGGCGAGCGCTTCGGAGTCTTCCCACAGGTCGCGCCAGACCGCGAGCATCCTGGTCAGGTCCTCGTGCACGACCGCCCTGGAGAACGACTCGAACACCACCGGCCCGTTGTAGCCGATGCTGGCGAGGGCGTGGAAGAACCCGGTGAAGTCGATCGAGCCCGAGCCGAGGTAGCCGCGGTGGTTCTCCCCGACGTGCACGTACCCGAGCCGCTCGCCGCACTCCAGCACCGGGGTGAAGAGGTCACATTCCTCGATGTTCATGTGGTAGGTGTCCAGGTGGACGGTCAACTCGTCCCGGCCCACCTCGTCGAGGTAGTCCAGCGCCTGGCGCGCGGTGTTCAGCAGGTTCGACTCGTAGCGGTTGACCACCTCGAGGCCCACCGTGATGCCCGCCTCCGTTGCCGCGTCCACGACGTTGCGCAGCACGGCCTGGCCGTTGGCCCGGGCGCGCGCCGTGGCGGGCTCAGGGTACTTGCGCAGCTCGCCGAAGATGGCTCCCACCAGGTACTTGCCGCCGAGCGCCTGCAGCACCGACAGCGCGTGCAGGATCTTGGCCTCCCCCGCGCACCGCAGGCGAGGTCCTCCGACGTGATGTCTGAGTCGCGGCTCTGGGCCATGGACGCCGTGATCGGCAGGCCGTGGGCGCGCTGGATCTCGCCCAGCGCCTCTGGGTCCATCGAGTACGGGTCGAGCAGGGGGATCTCGAGCAGGTCGAAACCCACCCGCTTAGTGCTGCTCACAGCCAGTTCGAACCCGCTCGGGTCGAACGCGCCGGACCAGACCAGACCGTGACAGCCGACGAGCATGTCGTCCTCCTCCGCAGCGCCGGGGCGGGACCTTCCCGCCCGGTGTCCTCCGACGCGCGGCTGCGGCGCCGGTCAGGTCATCCTGTCAGAGCGGGCCGGAGGGCTCAGTGCGCCACGTGGAACCGTCGTCGGTTGTGGGCCGGCTGTTCGATCTCGTCCAGCACGGCGAGGGCGAGGTCGGCGGCCGAGATCTCCGACTTGCCGTCAGCGTTCGTCAGCAGCACGTCGTCGCTGAGCCGGTACTGCCCGGTGACCTCGCTCGGCACCCAGGCTCCGAACTCCGCTGCCGGGCTGACGTAGAACCAGTCCAGGGCGCTCCCGGCGGCGCGCAGCCGGTCGAGCTTCCAGATGCCGAGGTCGATCTCCTGCTGCACCTCCGGCGGCGCCGGCGGGGCGGTGTCGAGCAGGCGGGGGCCGCCTGGGGCGACCAGGAGGGAGGACGCCCCGCCCAGCACGCCGAGCCTGGTCCCGGCGGCCTCGGCGAGGGCCAGGAGTTCCTCGAACACCGGCTCCACCTTGCCGGCCATGTCGCCGCGGGGTGAGAGCGCCTCGAAGACCACATCACCCGCGCTGACGGCCCGGCGCAGCACCTCCTGGTCGAGGAGGGAGCCCGTCACGTAATCCACCCCGGCCACCGGCTCGGCCGGCGGCCTGCGGCTGAACGCCGTGACCCGGTGCCCACGCCTGGCTGCCTCGCCGACGACGGCGCTCCCGGCGTATCCGGTACCTCCCAGCACGGCGATTCGGGTCATGGCGCAATCCTCTCGTTCGGGTGAGTGACCTACACCCGCTGAAAGAGAGTTGCGCGTTCAACTATTCCGCTGAGCTGCCGGAGCGCCGAGCGGTCGCCTCCGGCTAGAATGTACGAAATCTTACTACCGGAGGGCGGCGATGGCCTCGATCACGGCGGACTGGCGCACGGCCGCCGACCCCGACGACCTCCGCGAGTACGACCGCTTCGGGCCGTGGATCGACCACATCGGCGAGCCGGCCGACATGCCCCGGAGGTTCCGGCAGTGGTGGCCCGAGCTGGGCGAGGCGACCTACCTGCTGAAGGTGCCCCGCGCCTACGACCGGGCCCAGGTACGACCGGGCATGGACCTGTTCGAGTCGGTCCTGGCGGCCTTCCCCGACCGCTTGTGCGTGCTGCGGGCCCAGCCGGGCGAGATCGTGCGCACCGACGTGGCCAGGGACGAGATCGTCGCCAGCGTCCGGCACACCAACCTGCTGATCGGGCGGTGGAGCTCACTGCTCGCGGACGGCACCCGCGTCGACGTGGAGTTCAACAGCGTCTCGCACGCCCTGATCACCGAGGTGGAGCGCTTCCTGATGTCGGATGACCTCACGTCGGCCACACCGGTCCCCACGCCCGAGGTGGCTCCCGCCGACCACTTCCACAAGTCGGTGCTCAACACCCTCAACGCGGGCGAGCCGCTGCGGATCCGGCCGGTGCACGTCGAGGAACCCGGTCGGCCCTGCCGCACCGACCGGGGAAGGCGGCGGCGTGCAGCCGGCCTGGTGGTGCTGGCGTCAGGAGCGGATCTCGTTCTCTTCAACCGCGACCTCGCGGTGCAGCCGCGGTTCCGGCGGGCCAACTACGCCTACAACCTCATCCGGGTGCCCTTCCGCCGGATCACTTCCTTCGAGGTCCGCAGCCCGCTGGACACCTCACCGCCCGGCTTCTGCCAGCTCGTGCTCCGCTGCCGCGAGCAGGAGATCGTCCAGCCGTGCCTCACCCGTCCCGACGCCGTGGCGGCGTTGCTCGACGCGCACGGCGTGGCCCGCACCGGGCAGGACTGAGCCGAAAAGGAGGAGTCGCAGCATGGCCGACCGCAGCGAGCCGGTGGACCGCCTTGGCGAGGCGCTGCACGCCTTCATGCCGGGCTTCGTCGCCCACCTGCACCCACTGCTCCATCGCACGACGTACCGCGGCCGTTCCTACTCCGCGCTGGAAGTCATCGTGGTGCTTGGCCTGGCGACGTTCGGGCCGCTGCGGCCGGCGCAGCTCAGCCACGGCCTCGCGATCGAGAAGGGCAGCCTGACCTCGGTGATCCGGCGGCTGGAAGGGGTCGGCGTGATCGAGCGGGAGGCGGTCGTCGCTGACGCCCGGGGCTACGTGATCTCCTTGACGGCCTCCGGTCGTGACCTGGTCGACCACCTCGCCGAGCAGCGCCGCAGTGGCCTGCGGACGCTGTTCGCCGGCCTCTCGGCTGCGGACGCGACAGCTGCGGCCAACGGCCTGGAGGTGCTGGCCAGCTACTTCAGCGGACGTCCCGCGGACGCACCGGGCTAGGCGCACACCTGCGGGTGCGAGTTGGCGTGGCCACGGGTATCCAACCTGCATGGCTGAGCACGGACCCGCACCGCGTTCCCGCTTCTACACCGGTGGCCGCCGGACGCGCCGCCGGGCGTGCCGCTCGTTGCTGTTGGGGCTGGTGCTGACCACGCTGGTCGGCTGCGCGACGGTGCCGGCCGACACCGAGGGCACCACCGACCGGGTGCGTGGCGGCGTGCTGCGCGTCGGACTCACCCACAACCCGCCGTGGGTGGACGCGACCGACCCGGCCGTCCCCCGCGGGACGGAGGCAGCTCTGGTCGAGGAGCTGGCCACCGCCCTGGACGCCGAGCCGGAATGGACCACCGGCAGCGAGGCAGCACTCGTCACCGCCCTCCACGAGGGTCGCCTCGACCTGGTGGCCGGCGGCTTCACCGACGACACGCCCTGGTCGCAGCAGGTGGCGATGACCGCGCCCTACACGGAGGAGCGCGACGGGTCCGGCCGGACGCTCAAGCACGTGCTGCTCACGCGGGCAGGGGAGAACCGGTTCCTCACCACCGTCGAGCGGTTCCTCGCCGAGCAGGAGGGGGTGCGATGAGCGAGAACCCGAGCTGGGCCGAACTGCCCGCCGAGCAGGCCGACAGCCTGCGTCGGGCCAAGCGCATCGAGTGGTCGACGATCGCCTTCCTCGCGGTGGCGATCGTCGCGGTGAACCTGGTGATGGGCAACTCCCAGGCGATGCGGGCGGCGTGGATCGAGGACCTGCTCTCGCTGGCGCCTCCCATCGCCTACCTCATCGCGTCCCGGGTGATCCACCGCCCACCGACCAGCAAGTACCCCTACGGCTTCTTCCGCGCGGTCGGGGTGGCGCACCTGGTGGCCGGGGTGGCGTTGTTCACGATGGGCTCGGTGCTGCTGATCGAGTCGGTCACCACGCTGGTCAAGGGCGAGCGGCCGCCGATCGGCTCGGTGCAGCTGTTCGGCCAGAGCGTGTGGTCGGGCTGGCTGATGATGGGCGTGATGGCGCTCACGATCCCGCTGCCGATCTACTTCGGCCGGGTGAAGATGAAGCTGGCCCGCGACCTGCACAACAAGGTGCTTTACGCCGACGCGGACATGAACAAGGCCGACTGGATGACCGCCGCGGGCTCGATCGCCGGCGTGGGCGGCATCGGCCTGGGCCTGTGGTGGGCCGACGCGGCAGCGGCCACCTTCATCGCGGGCAGCATCCTGTGGGACGGCATCCGCAACACCGGCGCCGCCATCACCGACCTGATGGACACCAGGGCCACCACCTTCGACGACGACGAGCCGCACCCGGACGGCCGCAAGGTCAGCGACCTGCTCGCCGGCCTGCCGTGGGTGCAGGACGTGGCCACCCGGGTGCGCGACCAGGGCCAGTTCTTCCACGTCGAGGCGTTCGTCGTGCCCGACCCTGCCCGGGCACCGTCCGTGCAGGAGCTGCGGCTCGCCCAGGAGCGCTGCCAGAAGCTGGACTGGAAGCTGGTCGATGTCGTGCTGATCCCGGTGCCGGAACTGCCCCAGCACCTCTAGGCGGGGGCGCCTTCCGGTTGCGTTCCGGCCATCCACGCCGGGCTGGGGCTCAGCCGCGGTCCCTGTGGAGCGTGTGGAGGAGGGTGGCGGCGGGGTCGGGCGGACGCAGCTCCCGAAGAGCGGCGACCAGATGGCGCGGCTCGGCCCTTCGCAGCCTCTCGGCGCCGGCGAGGGCGACCGCGCGGGCCACGACGGCCCGGAACCCTGAGGTCGGGGAGGCATTGCCCGGCTTGAGGCGAGCTGGCTGCCCCGGCAGCGGGCCGAGGTCGATGCCGAGCGCTGCCAGAGCTTCCCGATCGAGTTCTGCGGCGGCCGCGTGGGCGTGCTCGAGGTCCGTGCCGAGGTCAGCGGCCGCTTCCTGGTCGTGCAGGAGGCCCAGCAGGAGGTGGTCGGTGCCAACCCGGCGATCGCCTCGCCGCGCGGCCTCTTCCGAGGCGTGCGACAGCGCCGCCGCAGCGGCGCTGGTCAGGGGTGCCAACACGATCTGCTACTTCCCGTACTTGGCGTGGATGGACTGCCGGGAGACGCCGAGCGCGTCCCCGATCTGTTCCCAGGACCAGCCCTGGCCCCTGGCCGCTGCGACCTGCTGGGCTTCGACCTGTTCGGCCAGCCGGCGCAGCGCCCCGACCGCCCGCAGCCCGACGGCCGGATCGGCCGACCCCAGTCCACTCGCGACATCACTCCGGTTCACCCTGTCAGTCTGGCTTGACAACGCCGTTCCTGTCAATCCAGACTGACAGCCACGTCAGGCTGGACTGACAGGCGAGAGGACTGGGTGATGGACAGCGACGAGTACGCGATCCGGGTAACTGACCTGCGCATGCAGTACGGCACCCGCGAGGTCCTCCAGGGAGTGACGTTCGACATCCGCAGGGGAGAAGTCGTCGCGATGCTCGGCCCGAACGGGGCGGGGAAGACGACGACGATCGAGATCCTTGAAGGGTTCCGGATGCGCTCGTCCGGGACGGTCTCGGTGCTGGGAACGGACCCGGCGCACGCAGACGAGGCCTGGCGGGCCAGGATCGGCATCGTCCTGCAGTCGTGGCGGGATCACGCGAAGTGGAGCGTGCACGAGTTCCTGGCCCACCAGGGCTCCTACTACGCGCCGTTCGCTTCCGGGCGAAGCCCCCGGCCATGGCCGGTCGACGAGTTGCTGGACGCGATCGGGCTCGCCGAGCATGCCCGGACCCGGATCGGACGGCTGTCCGGCGGCCAGCGTCGCCGCCTCGACGTCGCCGTCGGGCTGGTCGGGCGGCCCGAGCTGGTTCTGCTGGACGAGCCGACCGTGGGCTTCGACCCGGAAGCGCGCGCCGAGTTCCACCGGATCATCGAGGCCGTGACCGACCAGCTGGAAACCACGGTGCTGCTCACCACGCACGACCTGAACGAGGCGGAGAAGCTCGCCGACCGGGTGCTGATCCTCGCGGGCGGCATCATCGTCGCCGCGGGCACGACGCAGGAGCTCTCGCGCCAGATCGCTGGTCCGGACGAAGTGCGCTGGACCGACAACGGCATCGCGCACAGCCGTTCGGTGCCCGACGCCACAGCCTTCGTCCGGGGCCTCTTCCGCGACCGCGGGGAGGCCATCGGCAACCTCGAAGTGCGCCGCGGGTCACTGGAGGAGACCTACCTCGCCCTGGTCAGGGACGCGGAGACCCCCAGGCCCGAGCCGACGGACCGGGCGGCAGCATGACCACCACTGCCCTGCGAGCCGGCGTCAGGGCCGGGCTGATCGAGCTGCGGCAGAACTTCACCGGCGCAGCACTTCTCGGCCAGCTGTTCTGGCCGGGCGCCACCCTCGTGGCGATCTGGTTCCTCCGCGACACCGCCGTGGGAGGCGTCCGGTTCGGCCCTCTGGTGCTGCCCGGCACGGCCGCGGTGTTCGTCGGCCTCGGCATGCTGCTGACGGTCCAGCAGCTCGCCGCCGATCGCGAGGACGGCACCCTGCTCCGCGCGAAGGCGACCCCCCACGGCATCCGCGGCTACCTCGTCGGCAAGTTCGTCAACATCTCCGCCACCGTGGTCGCCTACCTGCTCATCCTGCTGATCCCCGGGGGGCTGCTCGTCGGCGGCCTGACCACCACCCCGGCCAGTGCGCTGACCCTCGCCTGGGTGCTGGCGCTCGGGCTGATCGCGACCCAGTCGATCGGCGCAGTGTTCGGCTCCCTCGTCCAGAGCTCCCGCGGCGCAGGCATGATGTCGCTGCCCGTGATCGGGCTGATCGCGGTCTCGGGCATCTTCAACCCGATCACGGCACTGCCGGCCTGGCTACAGGTCGTCGGGCAGTTCTTTCCCGTGTACTGGCTCGGCCTCGGTATGCGCTCCGCACTGTCCCCCGCCGACGCCGTCGCACTGGAGATCGGGCAGTCCTGGCGGCACCTCGAGACCGCGGCCGTGCTCGGGGCGTGGGCCGTCGCCGGGCTGGTCCTCGCTCCGCTCCTGCTCCGGCGCATGGCCCGCAAGGAGTCCGGCTCCCGAGTCGCGCAACGACGCGAACAGCTGCAACAGCGCGTCGGCTGAGGCCGAGCCCGGGCACGCTGTGGCTACCATCTGCGCATGGACTGGGTCGGGCGGGCCAGGCAGGCGCTGGCCGGACGGCTGGTCGTGGTCACCGGCGCCTCGTCCGGGATCGGGCGGGCGTTCACCGAGGCGATGGCACCCAGCGGTGCAACGTTCGTGCTGCTGGCCCGGCGCGAGGAGCTGCTGACCGGACTCGCAGCCCACGTCACCGCTGCCGGCGGGAAGGCCGTGGTGCAGGTCGTGGACCTGCGCGACGAGGAGGCGGGACGGGCGGCGGCCCAGTCGGTGCTGGCCGAGCACGGAGTGCCCGAAACGCTGTTTGCCAACGCCGGCCATTCGATCGCCCGCGGGTTCCGCGGGCTGGTCGAGCGGCCCGACTCCATTTCGCGCTCGGTCGCAGCGAACTTCACCGGGCCGGTCGCGCACGCCCTGCCGTTGCTGGGCGCGATGGCGGAGCGCGGCTCCGGGCACCTGATCGCCACCACCACAGCCAACGCCCGGGTCTCGGTGCCCGGCTGGTCGCCGTACGTCTCGTCGAAGGCGGGGTGGGACGCGTGGTTGCGCAGCGTCGCCCCGGAACTGGAGCGCGCCGGCGTGGCCACCACGATCCTCGCCTACCCGCTGGTGGCGACCCCGATGGTGGTGCCGACGCGAGGCGCCACACCCCGGTTCGCACTGTCGGCCGCACAGGCAGCGGGCTGGGTTGCCCGGGCGGTGGTCACCAGGCAGGCGAGGATTGCGCCGTGGTGGCTGCCGGCCTACGAGGTCCTGCACGCCGCCGCCCCGGTCACCGTCGCGCGGGTCACCGGCAGGTTCTCGACCCGGGTGATGCCCCGGTGAGCGAGGCGCGCGGGTCCTGGCGCCCGGCCTGGCTCGCGCTCGGCCGGGTGGTGCTCGCCCAGGCGGCGGCCCGCGACGGCGACCCGGCGTTCTCCGACGCCGGCGGGACGATCACGCGTGGTGCGCTCCGGCGCCTCGTCCGGGAACGTGCCCGTGACCTGACCGGGCCGGTGGTCGTGGTGCGCGGGCCGGACCCGCGCAGCGTCGTGGTCGACGCGTTGGCCGGGTGGCTGGCGCGCCGGACGGTGCTGGTTGTCCCGCACCGGGCGGGTGAGCGGGCGCTTCGCGCTGCGCTTCAGGCCCCGCCGACCGGCGCCGGGGTCTTCTTCGCCACCTCGGGCACCACGGGCGAGGCGCGGGTGGTGCGGTCGCGGCGCGGGCTGCGTGCGCTCGGCCAGCTCGCCGGCCCGGCCGGAGTGCTGCCGTGGGTGCGGCGTCCCCTGGTGGCCTGCATGGCGCCGGTTGACCACGGGCACGGGTTCACCTCGTTCCTCACCACGCTGGCGCTCGGCGGGCACTTCGTCGCGCTGGGCGGCAACCCCGTCCGCGAGCTGGCGGCGCTGCCGCGGGTTGACGTGCTGACCGGCGTGCCGGACCAGCTGAGCCGGCTCGCTGCCGCGTCACCGGTGCCGCCCACGCGGATCCGCTCGGTGCTGAGCGGATCGGACCGGCTGGTCGACCCCGACGGCCTGGCGGCTGCGCTCGGGGCGGCGGTGTACGACGCCTACGGCACGACCGAGACCGGGACGGTCACGCTGGCGACCCCCGCCGACCGGGCGCTGGCACCGGGGACCGTTGGCCGTCCGCTGCCCGGGGTGCGCATCCGGGAGCGGGACGGGCGGCTGGAGCTGAGCTCACCGGTGCTCGGCCGGGGCAGCTTCACCGCGGACGCAGGTTCGGTGCGCAACGGCCTGGTCCATGTGAGCGGACGCGTCGACGGGGTGCGCGTCTCCGCCGGCGAGAACACGTTCCCGCCGGCAGTGAGCGACTGGCTGGCCGCCCACCCCGGGGTCCTGGCGGTGTCGCTCGAGGAACGCGCCGACGCGCGGTTCGGCACCCGGACGGTGGCCCGGGTCACGGCTGCAACACCGCTCGACCCTGCCGCGCTACGCGCCGCGGTGCGCAGCGAGTTCGGCCCTGCCGCAACTCCGGCGGCGATCATCGTCGAGCAGGAGTGACCCTCACCGGCCGTCAGAAGTCGGCTACCCGGCCGTCGGCCGGGCGTTGGTCATGTACGGCTGCGCGTTCATGGCCGGATGCGGCATCGTCTTGTTCATCTCGAATCGAAAGCTCTGGCGCGGCATGATTGGCCAGAGCGGACCCCCGCGGGCAGCTCTGCTCGCGACGCTCGTCTAGCCAGCACCCGAACTCCGACGCGGCTAGATCTGCCTGGCTTCCGCCAAAGCACCCTGCACGGTTTCCACGAGCTCGGCCCAGGAGGCGTCGAACTTCTGCAGCCCCTCCTGCTCGAGCACTTCCACCACGTCGTCGAAGTCGATGCCGACCTCCGCCAGGTCGTCCAGCACCTGCTGCGCGGGTCGCCAGCTTCCGTTCGATCGGCGGTGGCGAGGTCGACGAGTACACCCGGCTCGTCTATGACAGCCGCCAGCAGGTCATGCAGCGGATGTGGCAGGACGCGGTCTCCCGCGGCGCGAACGCGATCGTCGCGATGCGGTTCGACACCGGCGACATCGCCCAGGCGTTCTCGGAAGTGTGTGCGTACGGCACCGCCGTCGTGGTGGAGCCGATCCCCGAGGGACAGCCCGGTGCGACCAAGCAGTCCGCCGGTGTGGCGGCGCAGCAGGGCCCGCAGCAAATGCGCTGAGATCGGCTGATCGGGGCTTCCCCGCGATGGGATCGGTCTCAGACCGCCGGGCTCTGTTCAGCGCGCCGGCCGGTGACATCAGCGCGCACGTCAGACTGGGCACCCTGACGTGATCCGGCCAGCCTGAGTCTCCCAGCTTGCTCTCCCGTCACAACCCGGCTGTCCAGTGGACAGATCACGACACCGGTTATCCCCGGCCCCACGGATCGGTGCCTTCGGATCAGAGGAGCATTTCGGTGCCGAAGTCCGCGAGGACACGGTGAGGGACAGCTCTCAGCGGCTGAGCGTCCCCAGGACGGCGGACGCGACCTGCTCGTAGCTGCGCTCGGGGTGGAAGACCAGCCACTCCAGGCCGGCCATCAGCGTGGCGCCGACGATCGCGGCGGCCTGGACACCCGCGACGACGGGCTCGGCACCGCCGGCTTCCAGGTCCTCGATCAGGGGCGAGAGCGCGAGCGCCCGCCACTCCTCGATCGACTCCCGCCACGAGCGCTCCGTTCGGAACAGCTCGGTGACCATCACGCGAGCGGCCGACGCGTGCTCCTGCACGAGCTTGAGCAGCACCCGCACGACCTCGTCGCGCAGCGCGACCCCGCTCCGCCCGGTGGTCGCCTCGCGCAGGGCGTCGGCGAGCAGGGCGCTGTTGCGCGCCATGATCTCCTCGACCAGGCCCGCCTTGGACTCGAAGTTGTAGTAGATCGAGCCCTTCGCGATGCCTGCCGAGGCGGCGATGTCGTCGATCGACGTGGACGTCACGCCCCGGGCGGCGAAGAGCTCGGTGGCGGCGTCCATGATCGCCTCGCGGGTGCCCGTCCGCCGGGCGACGCGTCCGTCGGGTTTGGTGGTTTCGACCATCGGTTCACCTCCTAGATGCTCAGCGCCGGGTGCAGCCGCGACATGGTCCAGATCCGCTTGCGCGCGGACGCGATGGACGTCGCCACCAGGGACACCACGAAGATAGCGGCCAGCACGGCCACACTGGTCCAGAACCGCGTCTCGATGCCGCCCGTGATGGCCTCGCGCAGGCCGTTCACCACGTAGGTCATCGGCATGTACGGGCTGATCGCCTGGAGGAACGACGGCGTGGTCTGGATCGGGTACGTGCCGCCCGCGGACGCCAGCTGCACCATCAGCAGCACGATGATCACCACCTTGCCGACGGCCGAGCCGAGCGTGACCTGGAAGAACTGCTGCAGGGCGAAGAACGCGGCCGCCGCCAGCATCGTGAAACAGAAGGTGGCGAGGATGTTCTGCGGGTTGAGCCCGACCGCGAAGTGCATCACCGACAGCATGATCACGACCTGGCCCAGTGACAGGAGCAGCGCCGAGTTCAGCGAGCCCCAGGCCATCCGGAAGCCGTTGACCGACGTCATCAGCGCCCTCGTCTGCAGCGGACGCAGCAGCAGCCAGGTGATCAGCGCACCCACCCACAGGGCCAGCGAGATGAAGAACGGCGCGAAGCCCTCGCCCCAGGAGTCGGCCTCGAAGACGTGACCGGACGACAGCGTGACCGGCGTCGAGACCGCCTTCGCCCGGTCGTGGCGGACGGCCTTGCTGTCGTCGGGGATCTGGTCCGCGCCATCGGTCAGCTTCGTGCCGAGCTTGCTCGCGCCGGCCTGCGCCGTCCCCAGCCCGGACGCCAGGTCGGGCGTGTTCGCCGCGATCTGCGCGCTGCCCGAGCTGAGCTTCGCCGCACCGGCGTTCGCGGTCTTCAGCCCGTCCGCGAGGTCGGACGCGCCAGCGTGCAGCGCCTTCGCGCCGCTGACCAGGCCCTGCTCCGGGTCGCTGTTGTCGAAGCCGGCGACCAGTTGCCGCAGGCCCGCCTGCAGGGCCGGGATGCCAGCCGTCGAGTCGGACGCCGCCGTGCTCATCGTCGTGAGCGCGGAGGAGAGCCGGTCCGCGCCCGCGGAGAGCTGCTGCACCTGTGCCAGCGTCGCGGGATCGGCCAGCTGGGCGGCGCCGGACGTGAGCCCGGACGCCCCGGTTGCGAGCTGCTGCTGCGCGGCGTCGAGCTGGGTGAGGCCCGCGCCCAGCTGCCCGTCCGGCGCCAGGACGGCATGGACACCGGCCCAGCCCGACTGCAGCGCGTTCGCGCCGTCGGAAAGGTCGGATGCGCCGGAGTGCACCTGCGCGATGCCGTCCTTCACCTGACTGGCGCCGGACGCGAGACTCTTCGCGCTGGCATGGGCCGAGCCCGTGGCCTTCTCGGCGGCGGCGAGGTAGGCGGCGGCCGTGGCGGTGTCGCCGTCGCCGAGCGCGGACTGGGCCTTGGCGAGCAGGCTGTCGATGCTGTCCAGGCCGTCGGCGAGGTCGTCCGTCCCCTTCGCGACGGCCGCGGCGCCCTGGCCGAGCCGAGACCCCGTACTGGTCGCGTCGGACAGGTCGGACGCACCCGAGGCGAGCTTCTTCGTGCCCACTGCCAGCTGGCCGTCGGACGCGGTCGCCGCGGACGCGCCGGCCTGCCACTGCTTCGCCCCGGCCGCCCAGGTGCCGGCGCCGGACGCGAAGTCGGTCGCGCCCTTCGCATAGCTGGTGGCGCCATCAGCGAGCGTGATCACGCCGGCACCGAGCTGATGCACGCCTGCCGCCAGCGCCGGAGCGCCGGTGGTCGGGTCGGCGGCCTGGGCGAGGCCGTCCTGCAGGGCGGCCAGGTGCGCCGCGCCGGCGTTCAGCTGCTCCGCGCCTTTCGCTGCCGTGCCGACGCCGGCGACGTAGTCGGAGAGCTTGTCGCGCAGCGTCCGACTGCCCGTGGCCAGGTCGTCCGTGCCGTCGGCCAGCTTCGCCGCGCCGGCGGCCAGGTCCTGCGCGCCGACGTTCAGCCGGTCGGCGCCGTCGGAGGCGTTGGCGAGGCCTGCGGCGAGCGTGAACGCCCCGTCCGATGCCTTGGCGAAGCCGTCCCTGGCGTCCCCCACGCCGACCAGCAGGGTGTTCACGGCCTCCTTGCTGACCTTCTTGCTGACCGCGTCGCGCACCTCCAGCATCGCCGTGCGGCCGAGCGTCGAGGCGAGGAAGGAGTTGCTGTCGTCATAGCTGACCACGATCTTCGCCGCGCGCGGGTCGTCCGCGCCGAGGGAGAGGATGTCGGTGGAGAAGTCGCTGGGGATGGTCACCGCGAAGTAGTACTTGCCTGCCTCG
Source organism: Actinomycetes bacterium (assembly GCA_023460935.1). Classification (GTDB taxonomy): domain Bacteria; phylum Actinomycetota; class Actinomycetes; order Propionibacteriales; family Propionibacteriaceae; genus Propionicimonas. Next base: position 78,842 of record JAEWOI010000044.1, on the reverse strand, counting down.
ACCCCGGTGGCCGCAGCGTCCGCGTCCATCACCGTCCAGCCGACCGACCCGTCGTCGAGCAACTCGTCCACGACGTCCTGGCCGTAGTGCTGGAGGGTGCCGTCGTCGTCCTTCGCGGGGACGTCGGCGTTGACCAGCGCGACCGGGAGTTCGTTCATGCGGGTGGTCGGATCCCAGAACGCCCAGACGTACATCGCGCCGTAGAGCAGGGGGATCAGCAACATCACCGCGATGGCCGCGCGAGTGATCGGCTGGCGGGCGAACCGCTTGAGTTCGGTTCCGTGTGAGGTCCAGGCAAACATGGCTTTCTACTTCTCGTGTGTGACAACGGCGGGGGTGGACTGCGGGGACGGTTCCTCTTTCGGTCCACCCGGTCCGGGTGGACCGAAAGAGGAACCGTCCCCGTCGTTCAGAGGGGGATGTGGGTGGGGAGGGTGTCCCAGCCGAGGCGGGAGAGCTCGCCGGCGGTCGCGGCGGACGCGATCACGGTCACGCCACGCTCGGTGAGGGCGCGCAGCGACTCCCAGACCAGGCGGCGGCCGTCGGTGTCGTGCAGGGCGTCGATGTCGTCCACCACGACCAGCTGCGGGTCGATGAGCAGGGCCAGCGCGAGACGCAGCTGCAGGTTCGCCGCTTCGTCCAACTCGTGGACGAGTTGCTTCGCCCGCGGGACGGGGTTGCGTCCGAAGACCTCGCCGCAGACCTGCGCCACGTGCGCGTCGTCGGGCGTGCGGACGACGCGGTACCACGGCGACAGCCACGCCTCGCGCTCCCGGACGGTGGCCGCGACGGTGACCTCCTCGTCCAGGTCGTCGAGGCCGTGGACGCCGACTGCCGCCGTCCGCCGCTGGACGCCGAGTGCCCGGGCGGGCAGGCGCCGTCCGAGCACGACCAACTCGGAGCCGCGGTTGGGCTTCATCCGTCCGACCAGGGTGAGGAGCAGCGAGGTCTTGCCGCTGCCCGCCCTGCCGGTGACGAGGTTGAGGGTGCCCGGCGCGATGTTCAGGTCGACCGGGCCGTAGATCCGGCCGCGCCGGCCGTCCAGCTGAAGTCCGGACGCCGACACCACCGTCGCGGGCACCTCCGTCCGCACGGACCCCGGCGCCTCGAGCACCTCCTGGCCCGGACTCACCACGCTCACACCCATCTCGTCTCCTCTGTTCGCCCTCCAATGTAGTTGAACTGACCAGTCATTACAAATAGTTGGCGAGCGGAGCAGACTGGCGCCATGAGCGCACTCCCCGGTGGCACCGTCCGGCTGGCCGCAGACCTCACCCTCACCCGCGTCGGGTACGGCGCCATGCAGCTGGCCGGCCCGGGGGTGTTCGGCCCGCCGAAGGACCGCGACGAGGCCATCGCCGTGCTGCGCGAAGTCGTCGATCTCGGCATCACCCACATCGACACGGCCGAGTACTACGGCCCGCACGTGACCAACGAGCTCATCCGCGAGGCGCTGTACCCGTACCCGGAGGGCCTGCACATCGTGACCAAGGTCGGCGCCACCCGCGACGCCCGGGGTGGCTGGCCGCACGCACGCTCGCCCGAGCAGCTGCGCGCACAGGTGCACGAGAACCTGCGCAGCCTGCGCCTCGAGGAACTGGACGTGGTGAACCTCCGCCTGGGCGGCGGGCCGGACGGACACTCGTCCGTTCACGGGGAGGTCGTCGAGTCGTTCGGCGCCCTCGCCGACCTGCAGCGCGAGGGACTGATCCGGCATCTCGGGATCAGCACGGTGGACGCCGGCCAGATTGCCGAGGCGCAGGCCATCGCGCCGGTCGTGTGCGTCCAGAACTGGTACAACCTGGCCACGGACCACCACCACCTCGCCGGCTTTCGTCGCCGACGCCCACAACAGGCCGCCGGCCATCGCCCCGGCCACCACCAGCACCACAGCAAGGACGACGAGGAACGGGCGGCGGAGTACGTGATCGTCTCCCACACTTCTGGCTCAGCCGGCCGGGGGGCAATCCTCGGCGATGAGGACACGCCCACCCCGAGATCTTCGGCGACCGCGTCGATCAGCCTGGTCTCGAGGTCGGCCGGCTTGGTGTGGGCCAGAATCGCATCAGCGGTCGCAATCACCCGCGCCCCGGTCTCGGCAACGACCGTCTCGATGCCGTGCTGCGGGGTGGCAGCTTGGGTGGCCCAACCAGCGACGTAGTTGAACGTGTACTGGCTGGTGTCCAAGTGGTGCGCGGCCGCGACCACGTAGGCCACCGACTCCGCCTCCACCTCCCGACGGCCACGACACGCGCCTGCGTACGGCTCACCGGGCTCGGGACGGATCAGCACGTGCGCCAGCTCATGGGCGAGCGTCCTCACCGCCTGCGCGTCGTCGACGTCGGCACGGACCCGAACCTCAGAGCCCAGGTAGTCGGTAAGCCCATTGGCGCCGCCACAGTCGCCACGGGTGAGCTGGAAGCCCTCCGCCTCCACCAACTCGGCCAGCGAGTCCCACAGACCCGGCGGCGCCTGGCCCCGGAGCAGCGTCGGCTCCGGCGGGGACTCGACGGGTGGATCGACCTGGCTCGCGTCGAAGACGCTCACCGGGCGGACTCCGACCAACTGCCGGACGTACTGCTGTCGCCCCTCGGCGTCCCGGATCGGTTCACCCGTAAGCCGGTCGACCAGTTCGACCTTGCGGGTGACCGGGCCGAGGATCTTGATCGCCCTCTCGCCGCGGCGCACCTGGTGGCCCATCGCCTGCCAGGCCCGGTAGCCGGCGATCATCGTCGCGTCCGGCTTCTGCATCATCGTCAGCACCACGTTGTTGAAGCTGTACCGATGCAGCTTCGACGCCATGCCCAACCACCGCTGCCAGGCGTCCTTGTCGTCCAGGTTCGCGATCCCGTGCGCCAACTGCTCATGCAACGGCTCGACCGTCTTACGGCGGGCCTGGTCGGCGGCATCCCGTTGCTCATCTGTAGGGTTCCGGCTGGCCATCACAGGTCCGCCCGCAGCCGCCGAAACTCGTGAGCCAGCTGTTCGATCTCGGCTGGGTCGGCCCCGACAAGCTGGAGCCATGCGAGCTGCTCGAGCAGGTCGTACAGCACCAACGGCCGATCCCGGGGCGGCGTCCCGGTCGGCGTCGTATGGCCGGTCATGAGGCGCGCCGCCGGGAGCGCGTGTAGACCGAGGGGACGGGTCGGAACACCCGCTTCAGATCGTCGATCCGGACCCGGATCAGCCGCCGGCCGGCGTGCACGGCCGGCAACTCCCCGGCGGCGATCCGCTGACGCAGCAGGTCGACGCTCACGCTGTACAACACCGCCGCCTCTTGCAGGGAGACGAACTCCGGCTTCACTCCTGCGGCACTCATGGTCATGGCTGGCTCCTCGATCGGCATCGCCAGCGACGCGACTGGCTACCCCCTTAAGCCCACGAAGGCGGCCGATCCGGACAGACGATCTTCTGGGTGCGTTGTGGCAGGTGTGCGAGGGTGGGGGTCGTGGGTTCACCGCAGACACTCAGCGAGGCCGACCGCCGCGCGGTTGCCCTGTGGGCTGCAGACTGCGCCGAGCGCGTGCTGCCCCTGTTCGAAGCCGAGGCGCCATCTGATGGGCATCCGGCGGACGCGATCGCCCGTGCCCGGGCGTTCGGCCGTGGTGAGTTGGACGCCGCGGGCCAGATCCGCCAACGCTTCGTCGCCGGCCGCGCAGCCGGTGCTGTAACCGGCCCGGCTGCGGTCGCCTCGGCCCGGTCCGCTGCCCAGGCGTCGGGTGTCGCGCACATGGGAGCCCACGCCCTGGGTGCTGCCGCCTACGCCGCCAAGGCCGCAGGACTGGCCTCCGGCGACGATGCTGCCGATGCCGAGATCAGTTGGCAACTGGACCACATGAGCGAGCCGGTCCGCGCCGCCCTGCATCGACTCCCACTCCTCGGCGAGGACCCAGCCGGCCCGCTCGGCTCAGGACTCCTCGCCTCCGGCATCCTCGGATCGATCATCCGCAAGCTCCAGGCCGGGCTGACGGCATTGGGCTAGCTCCAAGACCTGCCGGCGGGGTCGGTCATGCCGGTCAGCGCCACGCGCGCTCGATCAGCCTTGAACCCGGCCGCGACGTTCGACCTCGCCAGTGAAGCGATCCAGCACCTCGCCCAGGTCGTCCAAATAGCCGTCCGCGGGCCTGACCGCCGATGACGTCCTGCACACCGTAGGCGGCCTCGGCGATGCCTCCGGTGATTGCGGCAAGGGTGTCTGGCGCACGGCCGAGGTCCTACGGCGAGACCGAACTCCTTGCGGGTGTGGTCGTGGAGATGAGGACGCGTGCCCAGTCCCGGACGGCCGGGCTCCCGGCGATGACGAACTCCTGGCCCTTGGCGGCCGACTGGAAGTAGCCGTCCCGGATGCTCGCCGGGGAGTGGTAGCTGATCGGAGCCGACCGCATCCAGTCGAGCAACCGCCAACGGGACTGGGCGAGTCCCGTTGCGGTTAGCACGCGGTCCTCGCGATAGTCCAGGACACCCGACCCGGGCCCGTCGGTGCCGTCCGCCCGGGCGCTGGCCAGATAGAGGGTGTTGTTCGGCAGCGGCGCGGGATTCTCGGCGTGGGGGTGCCAGGGATGGTCACGGATCCGGTCACCGTGGACGATCTCCCCGATCTGCAGGTAGCCGAACACGATGTGCTGGGCCGGCGCCGTTCGCACGTAGCGCAGCCGGCCGTCGGGCGCGTACTCGGTCTGGCGGAAACGACCGAAGAACAGGAACAGGTCGCCCACGCCCACGCCTTGATTACCCAGATGGGTCTGGGCCGCGCCGGTCTGCCCGAACGCGGGCACCCAACCCGGGGCACGACCAGGTCGCAGGTCGGGATCGAGATGGCAACAACCGTCGGCGGTGTGCGGGTCGCCACCCAGTTCCACGATCAGCCGGGAGTAGGACAGCTCCCCGTGCGTCAGGTCGGCGAATCGGCAGCCCGACTCCGAGGTCGGGATCGGCAGCGACAGCAGCGTGCCGTCGGGAAGGATCGGACTAGGGATCCGGCCGTACTGGGAGTCGAAACCCTTGCGGGACAACACGACCTTCACCGAACACCTCGGCATGCCCGAGCCGTGCGGTCGTTGACCGCAGGCGTTGCCCGGCGTCCCGACGCGTCGTTGAACAGACCGGCCCAACTTCCGTTGAGCAGGGCCTCCAACTCCCGGATCGCCTCGGAGGAGTGGTTCGAACTGTGGCCCCTGCCGTGGTGCAGCTTTTGCTCCAGCGGAATGTAGGGAGCATCCGTGCCGAAGTAGATGAAATGGTCGGACGCCAGCACGTAGCGACCGCCCAGGTCGTGGCGCATGTTGTTCGCGTCCTCGCGGTCGCCGTCCGAATGGGTACAGGGCACGACTTGGTGAGCGGTCGCCGGATCGTTGCCCGTGTAGATCGCGTCCCCGTGCCAGCGCGCATCGGCAGAAGTGACGCCCCGTCCGCGGCGGGGACGCTTCTCGGGGTGCTCCTCAAAGTAGGACTCGTGGTCGAGCACGTCGGTGACCTGCATCACGTAGACGACCGATCGACGCAGGCGATCCGGCAGCGAGGCACCGGCCAGCCCGATCACCCACAGGTTCTGCGCTCGGACGAAGCCAGGCTCGGCGCTGCGAAGCTCGCGAAGGTCGGCGTAGCCGGACTCACGCAACAGCCGGGCGCCGACCGCCCGCCGAATCGCGGGCTTGCAGCACGCAAGCGTGCACAACCCGAAGAACGGATTCGGAGCGAACCCCGAATCGGTCGCGACCACATAGCTGAACAGTGCGCCGATGCTGTTCCGCGGCGCCAAACCGAGCGCCTCCGGTGCGCGCGCTCCGACCTGCCCCGCAGAGGATAGGTCGGCCTTCGCGGGCGCCGGCCCGGCGTCGCCGGGCGCCCTTCCCCGGACCGCATCCGTGGCCACGCCCGCGGTGGGCGGACCACACGGCGCCTACGATTGACCGCTGGGACTCTCACTGACCACGGCCCCATCCTGCCGCGTCGATCCGACAGTGCGAGGGCCATCCGGGAGTTGTGGGGGTCCTCGACCGGGGCGACCAAAGTCGGGTCGAGCGAAGAAATCACCGACCGCTAAGGGAACGCTAAGGGAACGATCTGAAGCAGAACCGGCCCTGACAGGCTATAAAGCCTAGTCAGAGCCGGTTTCCAAACGCGGAGGATACGAGATTCGAACTCGTGAGGGCGTGAACCCAACCCGGTTTCCAACCGAGCGCCATAGGCCTCTAGGCGAATCCTCCACGGAGGAGGATAGCCGCAGGGCGCCAACCAACTCCAACCGGGGGTCTACGCTCCGCAGGATGGACGTCTACCTCGAGACCCCGCGGTTGTGGCTGCGGCGGTTCACCGCCGACGACGTCGACCTGGTGGTCGAACTGGACGCCGACCCGGCGGTGATGCGCTTCATCAACGGGGGCACCCCGACCCCACGCGACGAGATCGCCGGGAGCGTACTGCCCGCCTTCCTCGCCTACTACGAGCGCGGCGAGAAGTGGGGGTTCTGGGCCGCGATCGAGAAGGCGACCGGTTCGTTCCTCGGCTGGTTCCACCTCCGGCCTGCCGAGGGGGGCGCGGACGACGAGCCGGAGCTCGGCTACCGCCTGGTGCGTTCGGCCTGGGGCAGGGGTTATGCCACCGAGGGCTCGGCCGCCCTGATCGAGAAGGCCTTCGCGGAGTTCGGCGCCCGCAGGGTCTACGCCGAGACCATGGCCGTGAACCTAGCTTCACGCCGGGTGATGGAGAAGGCCGGGCTGCGCTTCGCCCGCGCCTTCACCGCCGACTGGCCGGTCAGCATCCCCGGCGACGAGCACGGCGACGTGGAGTACTCACTCACCCGCGAGGAATGGGCAACCCGCCCCGCCTGAGGCCCGCGCGGGAGTCGCGCGCAAGACGTCAAAGAGGTCCGGACGTACCGCGGCTGGCCGGCTGGTCGCCGGCCGGCCGCGGCGCCGTCCGCTGCGGACCTCAGGCCTGGTAGCCCCGGCGGCGATCCGGGTCGGCCGGGTCCAGGTCGGTCTCGAACGGGCTCAGCGACTCGTCCGCCACACCGGCGTCATAGCCGCTGCCGGGCTCACCGAGGTTGTCGGGCGGGACGCTGCCCGCTGCGTAGATGGTTCCCTGCGGCTCGACCACGGGGGTGGTCTCCACCGGCTCGACCGGCGGGTACAGCTCCTCTGCGGTGCCGTGGTCCTCCGAATTGGAACCCTTGGTCGTAGCAGCAGCAGCCACAGCTCCCGCGGCCACCGCGCCAGCCCCGGCAGCGATCGCGGCACCGGAAACGCCGGCCTTGCCGGAGTCACCGCGCGACGCGGCAGCGTCCTCGACCCCCGGCGTGCCGACGGCCCCACCTTCGTTGATCGTGCCGCGCCATGCGCCGGTGGCGTACCCCTCGTCCTCGATGAACGCCTTGAACCGCCCGAGGTCGGCCTCGGCCTGCTTCTCCACCACGTTCAGCTTGTCGCCCAGGCCCTCGAGGAAGCCCTGCGGCTCGTACTCCAGCGAGAGGTGCACCGAGGTCTGGCCGCCGCCCACGTCCTCGAAGGTCACCGCACCGGCGTTGGTCGCGCCCTCGACGGCCGCCCAGGCGACCTTGCGGTCGGGCACCTGCTCCAGCACCCTTGCCTTCCACTGGCGCCGGACGCCGAGGATCTCGGCCACCCACTCCAGCTGGTCGTCACCGAGCTGCGTCACCTGCTTCACCCCGCTCATGAAGTGCGGGAACTCCTCGAACTGCGTCCACTGGTTGTAGGCGGTGCTAACCGGCACGTTCACCAGGATGGACTTCTCGACCTTCGTCGTCATGGTTTCCCTCCTCCGGCCCCTGCCCCTTCGCCGCGGGATCTCCGCGGCTCCATCCGGGCGGGCCTTCTGCGCACCCATACCCACCGCGCACCGGAAGGCACCCCGTCCGCGTGAGCGGCTCGCTCGCCCCGGCCCGTGGTGTTGGCCACCACAGCTTCACCCCGGGTAGGTCACCACGCCGCCCGGGCCCACCACCGGTTCGGCACCCCACTGCCCGAGCTGGTGCACCTGCGGCCGCCCGCCGCTGATCAGGTGGGTGACCTGCCACCCGCGGGCGGTGAGGGTGTTGGCGATCAGCAGCCGGTGGCACCGCCACGGCATCGGTTCGCCGCACATCACCACGACCCGGTGGCTGCGCGCGAGCTCGGTCAGCCGCGCCAGGCCCTGCTCGTACTCCGGGGTGAGGCTGTAGTCGGCGTAGTTCCGGAAGCTGGCGTTCTGCCAGCCGGCGTTCACCGCCGAGTCGACCACTTTCGACCGCGGACGGCGTCCGCCCAGCTCGGGCAGGTGCACGTAATCGATCCCGGCAGCCGGCAGCCAGCCGGCCAGCTCCCCGGCGTCGAACTGTGGGCTGGAGCGCGACCCCGGTGACTTGCGGACGTCGACCAGCAGCCCGATCCCGGCCGGCGCGAGGGTCTCCAGCACCACCTCGGGCGGGCAGTTCCAGTGGCCGAAGGTCCACAACAGTTCGGGGCCGGGATCGGGCCCACGGTCCGGCACGCCGCTGGGCACGGCTGCCACCCGGGGCTAAGCCTGCCGGGCCCGCTCGGCCCGGCCTACCGTGACCGCGATGTCCAGCTCGTTGCCCTCGGGGTCGGCCAGCGTCCACCAGGCCGGCGCCTCTGCGTCGCGGACGACCCGGCCGCCGGCGGCCACCACTGCGGCCACCCGGGCCTCGGCCTGGTCCGCCGGGACGAACAGGTCGAGGTGGATGCGGTTGCGCTGCACGCGCGGCTCGTCCATCTGCTGGAAGAACACCGGCGGGTTCACCCGGCGCGGGTCGTACAGGTCGTGCAGGCCGGGCCGCGGGTCGTCGACGTAGCCAAGGGCTGCCCGCCAGAACGGCTTGACCGCCTCGATGTCGAGCGCGTCGATGCCCACCTGGAAGTCACGCACCCCCTCCGGGTCGCCGGTCAGGCCGAGCTCCCGGGCCACTGCCTGCACCCGGCTGACCAGCTCGGCGAAGCCCGCCGCGTCGTGCTGGTCCTTGCCGCTGTCGATGGTGACGCCGGAGTAGCGCAGGTCGACCAGCAGCGGCAGCCCCGCCTCGTCGGCAAGGGCTGCGACAGCGCCCAGCAACTCCACGCCCCGCACGAACGAGCCGGTCGGGTAGTGCACGGCGGCGGTGAGCATCACCCGCCAGTCGCTCGCCGCGGGGTCAGCGAAGGTGCCGTGACCGGCGACGAGCGGGAAGATGTCGACCTCGTTGCCCTCGGCGTCGGCGACGGTGCGCCACCACTGGTTCTCGTAGGCGATCCGCCCCCCGGCCGACTGCAGGGCAGCCGTCCGGCCCTCCACGAGCTCCCACGGCGTACCCGCGTCGAGGTGGATCCGGTTACGCAGCGGCCGGGGCGCGTCCAGTTCCTGGAACCAGATCCGTGGCTGCCGTCCCAACGGGTCGGCCAGCCGGTCCTCGGCCACCCTGTCGAAGCGGAACGCCGCCTGCCAGAACGGGACGAGCGCGGCGACGTCGGCCGTGTCGATCGCGACCTGCATGCTCTGCACAGCGGCCGGGTTCGCACGCAGGCCCAGCCCGGCCGCCGCTGCCGAGATCCTGGCCGCGAGCGCCGCGTCGCGCTCGGTGAGCCGGCCGACGTCATGGCTCAGCAGCCGGAAGTGCACGCCCGTCGCCCGCAGGTCGACGTCGGGATGGTGCCCCGCCGCTTCGGCGAGCTCGGCCACCGCACGCACGAGCACGGCTCCGGCAGCGTGCGAATCGGTCTCGAACCAGGCGTGCGCACCTGCGTTCAGGGCACGCCACTCCCCGGTGCCATGGGTCTGCTCGAACTGCAGCGGGGTCAGGATCGCCATGACTCATCGTGCCACTGGGCCGATCCGCTGGCGACCGTGGCAGGCTGGGCCCATGCGTGTGGCCCTGGCGCAGGTGGCAGCCTCGACCGACCCGCAGGCCAACCTGCACCTCGTCGGCGAGCTGACGGCGAAGGCAGCGGAGCTGGGTGCAGGCCTCGTGGTCTTCCCCGAGGCCGTCATGTGTTCCTTCGGCAGGCCCCGGTCGGAGGCGGCAGAGGACTTCGACGGGCCGTGGGCCACCGCCGTGCGCGAGCTCGCTGCCCGGCACGGGGTGACCGTGGTGGCCGGCATGTTCACCACCACCGGCACTTCCCGGGTTCGCAACACCCTGCTCATCACCGGCCCCGGCGTGACGGCCCGCTACGACAAGGTGCACCTGTTCGACGCGCTCGGCTACGCCGAGTCGGCCCAGGTCGAACCGGGCTCGACCGCCACCACCTTCGCCCTCGGTGGCCACCTGGTGGGCGTCGCCACCTGCTACGACGTCCGCTTCCCGGCACTCTTCGTCCACCTGGCCGGGCTCGGGGCTGAGCTGATCCTCGTGCCGGCGGCCTGGGCGCCCGGCCCGGACAAGCTGCACCAGTGGCGCACCCTCGTCGCCGCGCGCGCCATGGACACCACCAGCTTCATCGTGGCAGTGGACCAGTCCCTGCCGCCCGCCGCAGCGGACGGACGCACGCCCACCGGCATCGGCCACTCGATGGTCGTCGACCCGACCGGACGGGTGCTGCTCGAACTCGGGGACGCCGACGAGCTCACCGTGGTCGACCTCGACCTGGCTTCGGTGGCTGCGGTGCGGGAGCGGCTGCCGGTGCTCGCGCATGCAAGGCAGGCAAGGTGGGTGAGCGGCCCCTCCTGACGCCTCGTTCGCGACCGATCGGGGGGCTGTTGGTGGACGGCGGCTGCGGCCCGGTAGAGTGGGGGACGGTTCCCCGCGCGGCGGTACCTCGCCCAACTCCCCCAGGGTCGGAAGACAGCAAGGGTAAGTGAGCTCTTCCGGGTGCGCGGGGGCCGCTGCATTTTCGGCCCCGGCGTCGGCTTCGTCACCGGCTACCCGTAAGGTTTCATCCCGTGGACGACCGTGACCTCGACCTGTTCGAAGAGGAGCCCCTGGAGCTCTTCGAGCAGGACGGTCCCGACCTGTTCGGTGGTGAGCCAGCCGATGACCTCCCCGTCGAGGACCTGCCGCTGGAAGCCCCGGCCGCAGGCGTGACCGGACGCTCCGAGGAGGAGGTCACCGCCGCCCTGATGGAGGCGGTCGACGCCCGGCGCCAGCCGCGGGAGGCCGTCGCCCGACCGGACACCCCGCTCGCGCTCTACCGCCGCTACCGGCCCGAGGTCTTCGGTGAGGTGATCGGCCAGGAGCACGTCACCGAGCCGCTGCAACGCGCCCTGCAGAACAACCGGGTGAACCACGCCTACCTGTTCTCCGGCCCCCGCGGCTGCGGCAAGACCACCTCCGCCCGCATCCTCGCCCGGGCGCTCAACTGCGCCGAGGGCCCCACCCCGGTGCCGTGCGGCGAGTGCCGCTCGTGCCGCGACCTCGCCCGCGGCGGGCCGGGCAGCATCGACGTGATCGAGATCGACGCGGCCAGCCACGGCGGCGTGGACGACGCCCGCGACCTGCGCGAGCGGGCCTTCTTCGCCCCCGTCCAGAGCCGCTACAAGATCTACATCATCGACGAGGCCCACATGGTCACCCCGCAGGGCTTCAACGCCCTGCTGAAGGTGGTGGAGGAACCGCCGCCACACGTGCGGTTCGTGTTCGCGACCACCGAGCCGGACAAGGTGCTGGGCACGATCCGTTCGCGCACCCACCACTACCCGTTCCGCCTGGTGCCGCCCAAGACGCTGGGCGCCTACCTGTCCTCCCTCTGCGAGGCGGAGGGCATCAGGGTCGAGCCGGCCGTCCTGCCGCTCGTGGTGCGCGCCGGCGCCGGCTCGGTGCGCGACTCCCTCTCCGTGCTCGACCAGCTGCTGGGCGGCGCGGACGAGCACGGCGTCAGCTACGCCCAGGCCACAGCGCTGCTGGGCTACACCCCGGACACCCTGCTGGACGAGATCGTCGACGCCTTCGCAGCCGGCGACGCGAAAGGCGTGTTCGCAGCCGTGGACAAGGTGATCGAGGTGGGCCAGGACCCCCGCCGCTTCGCCGAGGACCTGCTGCGCCGGCTGCGCGACCTGATCATCGTCGCAGCCGTGCCCGAGGCGCTGAGCAGCGGCCTGGTGGACGTCGCCGGTGACCAGGCCGAGCGCCTCACCGCCCAGGCCAGCGCGATGGGGCCCGGGGAGCTGACCCGGGCGGCGGAGGTGATCGCGGTGGGGCTGACCGACATGCGCGGCACCACGGCCCCGCGCCTGCACCTCGAGTTGATGTGCGCCCGCGTCCTGCTGCCCGGTGCCGACACGGACGACCGCGGCGTGCACGCCCGGCTCGACCGCCTGGAGCGCCGGCTCAGCGTCCCCGGCCCAGCCGAGGCCAGGCCCGCAGAACCCGAACCCGCACAACCCGAACCGGTCCGTCGCGAACCGGTCCGTCGCGAACCGTCCGGCCCCGATCCCGAGCCTGAACCCGCCCGCGCCGAGCCCGAGCGCCAGCCGGCAAAGGCCCGCCGCCAACCGGCGGCCGAGGAGCCCGCACCTACGGCCACCCCGGTTCCCGAACCCGCGGCCCGACCCGTCCCGGCGGCGGAACCGGCAGCCGGCCTCGGCACCGCCGACCTGCGCCGCTTCTGGCCGCAGATCCTGGACAACGTCAAGAACCGGCGCCGGTTCACCTGGATCCTGCTCAGCCAGAACGCCCAGGTGGTGGACGTGCGCGACAGCGTGCTCACCCTCGGGCTCTCCAATTCAGGCGCCCGCGACAGCTTCGGCCGGGGTGGCAGCTCCGACGTGCTGCGCGAGGCGATCCTTGAGGTTCTCGGCATCGCGCTGCGGATCGAGCCGATCGTCGACGCGGCCGCAGAGCCCGTCCCGACGCCGGCGCCGGACCCCGGCCGCAACCCAGGCCCGCCCTCGCCGGCGTCCCCGCCGAGCCCGCCGCGCTCTGCGGCAGCCGAGGCGGCCCGCGCGAACCTGCGACCGACCCGCTCCCAGGCCACCCCGCCCGAGCCCGAGGTCGAGCCCAGCAGGGACGACGCGGTGGTCGACGAGGCCGGCGCATCGACGGAGGAGCTGCTGCGCACCCACCTCGGGGCGGAACTCATCGCCACCGATGACGAGGACTGAAACCGCGACCGCGCAACTAGCATGGCCGCGTCCCACTGCAGACGAGGAGTAGATCATGTTCGATCCCGGCGGCATCGACCTGCACGGCCTGATGGCCCAGGCCCAGGCCATGCAGGACCAGCTGGAGCGAGCGCAGGCCGAACTGGCCGCCAGGACCGTGACCGGCACCGCCGGCGGTGACCTGGTGGAGGCGACGCTGACCGGCACCGGTGAGCTGGTGGCGTTGAAGATCAAGCCCGAGGCCTGCGACCCCGCCGACACCGAGACCCTCGCCGACCTGATCGTCGCTGCCGTCCGCGACGCGAACCACCAGGCGATGGCGCTGGCCCAGGCCACCATGCCGCCGATGCCGGAACTCGGCCTCTAGCCGTGTACGAAGGCCCGATCCAGGACCTGATCGACGAACTGGGCAGGCTGCCCGGCATCGGGCCGAAGGGCGCCCAGCGGATCGCCTTCCACATCCTGGCCACCGACAAGGCCGACGTGGAGCGCCTGGCCGCCACCCTGCGGGAGGTGACCGAGAAGGTGCGCTTCTGCGATGTGTGCTTCAACATCTCCGAGTCCGACACCTGCAGGGTGTGCCGCGACCCGCGCCGCGACCGGACGTCGATCTGCGTCGTCGAGGAGTCCAAGGACGTGATGGCGATCGAGCGCACCCACGAGTTCCGGGGCCTGTACCACGTGCTCGGCGGGGCGATCAGCCCGATCGACAACGTCGGCCCGGCCGACCTGCGGATCAGCGAGCTGTGCAAGCGGCTGGCCGACGGCACCGTGACCGAGGTGATCCTGGCCACCGACCCCAACCTCGAGGGCGAGGCCACGGCCACCTTCATCTCCCGGCTGCTGATCCCCATGGGCGTCACCGTGTCGCGGCTGGCCAGCGGGCTGCCGGTCGGTGGCGACCTCGAGTACGCCGACGAGATCACCCTCGGCCGGGCCTTCCAGGGCCGGCGACAACTGACCGCCTGACTCGGCAGATTCCCGGCTGGTTCACAGTCGGGCCACAGCCGGGGGGCGCACCATGGACGTATCGAACGACCCAGGAGGTTGCAATGCGTCAATACCCAGGCGGTGGCATGAATGGGCTGCACCTGCTCTTCGGTTTCCTCGGCTTCATCGGCACGCTGGTGGCGCTGGCCCTGTTCACCATGCTGGTGATCTACCTGGTCAAGCGCTCCCGCGGCTCGGTCCCCGGCGGGCCCGGCCCGTTCGGCGGTCACGGTCACGCCGGCCACCGGCCACCGGTGCCACCGGCGCTACAGGTGCTGGACGAGCGACTGGCTCGCGGCGAGATCGAAGTTGAGGACTACATGACCCGCAAGGCCGCGCTGCTCGGCAACGGACCCGGGGCCAACGAGTGGAACCCGCCAGCGCCCCCGCAGCGCCCCGAGCCGCCCAGGCCGGAGACCGACGACCCCGCCATCTGAAGCTAGACTGTCCTGCGTCCGCAAGGCGACGATGGGGCCATCACCCCGGAGCTGCCGGAAGAACAGAGCCTCCTGGCTCCCACTAGAACCGGCCGCGGCAGGCAATGAAGTGGGGCACCCAGGTGCCCAAGGAGGGTGGTACCGCGGGCCGACGGCTCGTCCCTTCGTCGAGCGCACGATGACGACGAAGGACCGCGAATGACCACCGAGCCCGCTCCCCTTCCGCTGTACCGGCCCGTGCCGGCCATGCTCGACCTGCCCGCCATGGAGCGCGAGATCCTCGACTTCTGGGCGGCCAACGACACCTTCGCCGCGTCGCTGGAGCGCACCGAGCAGGGCCGGCCGTGGACGTTCTACGAGGGCCCGCCCACCGCCAACGGCATGCCCGGCACCCACCACATCGAGGCCCGGGTCTTCAAGGACGTGTTCCCCCGGTTCAAGACCATGCAGGGCTACCACGTGGAGCGGAAGGCCGGCTGGGACTGCCACGGCCTGCCCGTTGAACTAGCTGTGGAGAAGGAACTGGGGTTCAACGGCAAGCCCGACATCGAGGCCTACGGCGTGGAAGCGTTCAACGCCCGCTGCCGGGAATCGGTGAGCCGGCACGTGGGCGAGTTCACCGAACTCACCCGCAGGATGGGCTACTGGGTGAACCTGGACGACGCCTACTGGACGATGGACCCGGCGTTCGTCGAGTCGGTGTGGTGGGCGCTGAAGCAGATCCACTCCAAGGGCCTGCTGGTGGAGGACTACCGGGTGGCGCCCTACTGCCCCCGCTGCGGCACCACCCTCAGCGACCACGAGCTCGCCCAGGGCTACGAGGACGTGACCGACCCCAGCGTGTACGTGCGGTTCCCGCTGGTCTCCGGCCCCCTGGCCGGCAAGGCCTCCCTGCTGGTGTGGACGACGACCCCGTGGACGCTGGTCAGCAACACCGCGGTCGCCGTCCACCCCGACGTCACTTACGTTGTGGCCACCCACGACGTGCCCGACGGCGAGACCCTCGTGATCGCCGAGCCGCTGGCGGAGAAGGTGCTCGGCGAGGGGTGGCGGCTCGGCCCCACCTTCACCGGGCGCGAGCTGGAGTTGTGGCGCTACTCCCGGCCGTTCGAACTGGTCGACTTCCCCGACGTCGTCGGCGGCACCCATTACGTGGTGCTGGCCGACTACGTCACCACCGAGGACGGCACCGGGCTGGTGCACCAGGCTCCGGCCTTCGGCGAGGACGACATGGCGGTGTGCCGCGCGTACGGGTTGCCGATGGTCAACCCGATCCGTCCCGACGGCACCTTCGACGCCGACCTCGGCCTGGTCGGCGGCATGTTCTTCAAGACGGCGGACAAGGTGCTCGTCGACGACCTGGTCGCCCGCGGCCTGATGTTCCGGGTGCAGGCCTACGAGCACTCCTACCCGCACTGCTGGCGCTGCCACACCACGCTGCTGTACTACGCGCAGCCGTCGTGGTACATCCGCACCACCGCGATCAAGGATGAGTTGCTCCGCGAGAACCGGGCCACCAACTGGTACCCCGAGAACATCAAGTGGGGCCGCTACGGCGACTGGCTGAACAACAACATCGACTGGGCGCTGTCCCGCTCGCGCTACTGGGGCACCCCGCTGCCGATCTGGCGCTGCCCGGACGGCCACCAGACCTGCGTCGGGTCCCGGGCCGAGCTGTCCGAACTCACGGGGCACGACCTGTCCGGGCTCGACCCGCACCGCCCGTTCGTCGACGACGTGACCTTCCCCTGCCCGCAGTGCCAGCAGACCGCGACCCGCGTGCCCGAGGTGATCGACGCGTGGTTCGACAGCGGCTCGATGCCGTTCGCACAGTGGGGCTACCCGTGGGCGGACGGCTCGGCGGAGGCCTTCGGCCAGGCCTACCCCGCCGATTTCATCTGCGAGGCGATCGACCAGACCCGTGGCTGGTTCTACTCGCTGATGGCTGTCGGCACGCTGGTCTTCGACCGGTCGTCCTACAAGAACGTCCTCTGCCTCGGCCACATCCTCGCCGAGGACGGCCGCAAGATGAGCAAGCACCTCGGCAACATCCTCGAACCGATCCCGCTGATGGACACCCACGGCGCCGACGCGGTGCGCTGGTTCATGGCGGCCGGCGGCTCCCCGTGGGCCTCTCGGCGGGTGGGCCACGGGACGATCACCGAGACCGTCCGCAAGGTGTTGATGACCTACCTCAACACCGTGGCCTTCCAGAGCCTGTACGCCCGGGCCAACAACTGGTCGCCTTCCTCGCCCGTCGAGACGCCCGTCAGGGTCTCGACAAGCTCGACCGACGATTCCCAAGTGCCTGTCGAGGCGCCCGTCGAGCCTGTCGAGACGCCCAGCTCGACCGGCGATTCCCACGTGCTCGACCGGTGGCTGGTGAGCTACCGCAACACGCTGGTCAAGCAGGTCACCGAGGCGCTGGAGGACTTCGACACGCAGCGGGCCGGTGCGCTGCTGGCCGCCTTCGTCGACGACCTGTCCAACTGGTACGTGCGTCGCTCACGGCGCCGCTTCTGGGACGGCCACCCGGGCGCGCTGCAGACCCTGCACGACACGATCAGTGTCGTCACCCGGCTGATGGCGCCGCTGGTGCCGTTCCTGACCGAACGGGTCTGGCAGGACCTGATGGTGACCACCGACCCGGCCGGACCCGCGTCGGTGCACCTGTCCGCCTGGCCGGAGGCCGACGAGGCCGCGATCGACCGCCGGCTCGACGAGGCCATGCAGCTCACCCGCCGGATCGTCGAGCTCGGCCGCTCGGCCCGCTCGGAGGCGAAGGTGAAGACCCGCCAGCCGCTGCGCCGTGCCCTGGTGCCGTCCGCAGCGTTCGCGCTGCTGGACGAGGAGTTGCGCGCGGAGGTGATGGCGGAGCTGAACGTGGCGAGCGTGGAGTCCTTCGCCTCCGCGGGCGACCTGGTGGACTACTCGGCGAAGGGCAACTTCCGCGCGCTCGGCAAGCGGTTCGGCAAGCAGACCCCGCTGGTGGCGGGTGCGATCGCTTCGGCCGACGCCGCCGTGCTCGCCGCCGACCTCGCAGCCCACGGTGTCGCCGGCGTGCTGGTGGCGGAGCTGGGGTCGGTGGAGGTGACCCCGGAGGAGGTGATCATCTCCGAGCGCCCCCGCGAGGGCTGGTCGGTGGTGAACGAGCAGGGTGAGACGGTGGCCCTCGACCTCGAGCTCACCCCGGAGCTGGTGCAGGCCGGCACGGCGCGCGAGTTCATCCGGGCCGTGCAGGAGGCGCGCAAGTCCTCGGGCTTCGAGGTGTCCGACCGGATCCGGCTGGTGTGGACGTGCACCGACCCCGCGACCGCGGACGCGCTGCGCGGCCACGCCGCGCTGGTCGCCGACGAGGTGCTGGCGGTGGACGTCGTCGAGCTGCCCACCGCGGACGGGACCGAGCTGCCGTTCGCCGACGAAGAACTGGGCTACCGGTTCAGCGTGGCGAAGGCCGGCTGATGGAAGCACCGCGGCCCGCACCGGTCGTGTTCCTGCACTCCGCCGGGCTCACCCCGCAGATGTGGCAGGCGCAGGTGGAGGCGGTCGGGCCCGACCTGCAGGTGATCGCGCCCTGGCTGGCCGGGCTGCGCCCGGGGCGCCAGGCGGAGCTGTCGCTGACCGTGGCCGCGGCCGAGGTGGTGAGCACCTTGGACCGGTACGGCATCGAGCGGGCGCGGCTGGTCGGGCACCAGCTGGGCGCGATGGTCGCCCTGCAGGTGGCCGCCGACCAGCCCGAGCGGGTCGCGGGGCTGGTGGTCTCCGGCGCGGTGGTGTCCCCCGGCAGGGTGGCCCTCACGCTGCAGAAGTCGCTGATCCGGGTGCTGCCCAACCGTGCGTTCGCCGACAGCGGCGCGACCCGGGCAGACCTGCTCCGCGCGCTGGAGGTGATGGCGACCGCCGACTTCAGCAGCCGGCTGCGCGCGGTCACCGGTCCGGTGCTCGTCGTGGCCGGCGCCGGCGACCCGGGCGGGGCGGCGGCGCGACAGCTCGCCGGCCAGTTGCCGCAGGCCCGGCTGGTGGAGCTCGAGGGTGCGGGCGCCAACCCCGGCCTGGAGGCACCCGAGGCCTACAACCGGGAACTGCTGGCGTTCCTCGCCGAGACCGCCTGAGGGCGTCGCTAGGCTCGGTGCCATGGACGCGGACCTGACCGCCCGCCTGGCGCGGACGTCCCGCGGCTTCCCCGCCGCCCTGGCGGTGATCTGTCCGGACGGCACGGAGGTGGCCCTGCACCGCTGCGGCCCCGACGACGACTTCGAGATCGGCTCGATCACCAAGGGCGTGACCGGGCTGCTGTACCACGACGCCCTCGCCCGCGGCGAGGTGCGGCCCGGCACCACCCTCGGCGAGCTGCTCCCGCTTGCGGACGCTGCCGTCGGCACGATCACCCTCGCCGCGGTGGCGACGCACCGGTCGGGACTGCCCAGGATGCTCGGCGGGCACCTGCTGCGCCGCAGCCTCGAGTACCTGCGGCACGGGCACGACCCGTTCGACCAGCCGCTGGACGAGCTCTACGCGGCGGCCCGCGCAGCCAAGCTCCGACCCGGCCGGGCCCGCTACTCCAACGCCGGCTACCAGCTGTTCGGCCAGGCCCTCGCTGCCGCGGCCGGGGTGCCGTACCCCGAGCTGGTGCGCCAGCGGGTTGCCCGGCCGCTCGGGCTCGACCCGTTCTACGTGCCGGACGGCGCAGCCGGTCTGCGGACGACCGCGCTGGAGGGGCACAACCGTGGCCGGGTCGTCGACCCGTGGGCCAGCCGCGCGGTCGGCCCGGCCGGGGGCGTGCGGGCGTCCATCACCGCGATGGCGGGCTTCGCGCGGGCCCTGCTGGACGGCACGGCCCCCGGCATCGCCGCGCTCGACCCGGTGGCCGACTTCGCCGGGCCGGCGATGCGGGTCGGGGCCGGCTGGATGACCACCGACGCCCGCGGCAGGGGGCCGCTGACCTGGCACAACGGCGGCACCGGCGGCTTCCGCAGCTGGCTGGGGCTGCGCCGCGACCTCGGCATCGGCTTGATCGTGCTGGTCGCCACGACCCGGGCCGCCGACCCCCTCGGCCTGTCGTTGATCAACCAGATGGTTGACAATTCGGCGGCCGCCGCGTAGGTTCGTACTCAACCAATCGGTTGAAAAGAAGGACCGTCATGCAAGACCAGCTCTCCCGCGTGTTCGCCGCCCTAGCCGACCCCACCCGGCGCGACCTCGTCGCCCGGCTCAGCACCGGCGACGCCACCGTCGGGGAGCTGGCCCGCCCCTACGAGATGAGTGTCCAGGCCGTCTCCAAGCACCTGAAGGTGCTCGCCGACGCCGGCCTGGTCACCAAGCGACCGCAGGCCCAGACCCGGTCGGTCCATCTGGAGGCCGAGATGTTCGACCTGATGACGGCGTGGCTCGAGCGCTACCGCCGCCGCGCAGAAGAGCGCTTCGCCCGCCTCGACATCGTCCTCGCCGAGCTCCAGGCCGGCGAGCAGCAGAAGGGAACCAATCATGAAGCAAGCCCAGATCAGCGCTGACCCGCAGGTGCCGGTGATCCGGATCACCCGCGACTTCCACGCCACCCCGGCCCAGCTCCTCCGGGCCCACACCGACCCCGACCTGTACGTCCGCTGGGTCGGGCCGAACGACACCGACACCCGCATCGACTACTGGGACGCCCGCCGCGGCGGCAGCTGGCGGTTCAGCGGCAGCTCCGACGGGCAGGAGTACAGCTTCTACGGCAGCTTCCACGAGATCACCGCGGACCGGATCGTCCAGACCTTCACCTGGGAGGGCCAGCCCGACGGGGTGTCGCTGGAGACGCTGTGGTTCGAGGACCTCGGCAACGGCACCACGCGCCTGCACGCCCAGTCGCTCGTGGACAGCTTCGAAGGGCGCGACGCCTGGCTCGCCTCCGGCATGGAGGTGGGCGTGAACGACGGCTACGCCAAGCTGGACGAGTTGCTGGCCGGCGGCGAGATCTGAGCCCCGCCCGCCCCCGGAGCAGGCATAGGGTGTGCTGGTGCCAGACCAGCAACCGCCCCGACTCGACTCCCGGGGCCTGCTGCTGGCGTTCAGCGCCTACCTGCTCTGGGGGGCGTTCCCGCTGTACTTCGACTTCCTGGCAGCGGCGGACCCGGTGGAGATCGTCGGCCACCGCATCTTCTGGTCGTTCCTGTTCTGCGCCGCCGGCATGCTGCTGTGGCGGGAGTGGGGCCACCTGCGGCAGGTGCTCACCAGCCCGAAGCTGTTCTGGGGGCTGGCCGCTGCCGGCGTGCTGGTCAGCGTGAACTGGCTGATCTACGTGTGGGGCGTGCTGAACGACCACATCGTCGACGCCGCGCTGGGTTACTTCATCAACCCGCTGGTCACGGTGACGCTGGCCGTCGTCGTGCTGAAGGAGCGGCTGCGGACGGCGCAGAAGATCGCCGTTGCCGTGGGCACGCTGGCGGTCGCGGTGATCGCCGTCGGGTACGGGCAGGTGCCGTGGGTGGCGCTGTCCCTCGCGGCCACCTTCGGCCTCTACGGCCTGGTCAAGAAGCGGGTCGGCGGGGTGGTTTCACCGCTGGTCGGCCTGACCGTCGAGACCATGCTGCTCGCGCCCCTTGCCCTGGCCTACCTGCTCTGGCTCCAGGCCGCCGGCACGAGCGCCTACCTCGCGCACGGGCCGGGCCTCACCGTTGCCCTCACCCTGGCCGGGGCGGTCACGGCCGTGCCGTTGCTGCTGTTCGCCGCCGCCAGCGGCCGCATCCCGCTGAGCATGATGGGGCTGATCCAGTACCTGACGCCGCTGATCCAGTTCGCGATCGGCGTCTGGGTGAACCACGAGGTGATGCCCGCGCCGCGCTGGATCGGTTTCGGCCTGGTCTGGATCGCGCTGGTGCTGCTCACCGTGGACAGCCTGCGCGCCGCCCGCCGGCCGGTGCTGGTGGAACCAGAGGTGGTGAACTGAGCTAGCGGCCCAGCTGGCTGAGCACCTCGGCCATCAGGTGCTGCACGGCGATGGTGTCGTCCAGCGGCATCACCGGGCTCTCGGTGAGCCCTTGGGCGAGGCACTCCCCGACGTGGATCAGCTCATGGGTGTAGCCGGCGCCGAGCTTGGGGAAGCGCAGTTCCTGCGCGGGCTCGCCCTGCAGGTGCACCGACAGCTCCTCACCGCGGTGGAAGCGTGGCTTGAGCTCCACCCAGCCGCGGGTGCCGGCCACCACCTGGCGGCCGGGCCCGGGAGCGGTGAAACCGATGGCCTGGGTCGCGTAGCGGCCGTCGCTCCAGCCGAGCAGCATGCCGGCATCGCTCTCCACCCCGTTGCTGAACCGGCCGCCGACGGCGTGCACGACGTCCGGCGTGCCGAGGAACTGCTGGGTGAACGACAACACGTACACCCCCAGGTCGAGGACGGCGCCACCGCCGAGCGCAGGGTTGAACAGCCGGTCCGCGGGATCGAACTCGCGGAAGGCCAGCAGGTCGCCGTAGACCGCGCGCACCTCACCGAGGGCGCCGGCCGAGACCAGCTCGCGCAGGTGGTCCACGGCCGGCAGGAAGCGGGTCCACATCGCCTCCATCACGAACACGCCGCGCGCCCGGGCGGCCTCAACGATGGCCTCGGTGTCGGCGACGGTGGTGGTGAACGACTTCTCCACCAGCACAGCCTTGCCGGCCTCGATCGCAGCCAGGGCGAGCGCGGTGTGCTGCGCGTGCGGGGTGGCGAGGTAGATCGCGTCGACGTCCGCGGCGAACAGCTCCGCGTAGCTGCCGTAGGCCTGCGGGATGCCGAACCGGCCGGCGAACTCCGCGGCCCGCTCCGCCGAGCGGGAGCCGACCGCCACCAGCTCGGCGCCCTCGACCAGGGCGAACTCCGCCGCCACCGTGCCTGCGATCCGTCCGGGGCCGGCGATGCCCCACCGCACCGGGGCGGTCACCGCGGCTCGCCCGGCCTGGCCGGAGGCAGCTGGTAGGGCGCCTTGCGCCGGCGCCGCAACTCCCGGGCAACCTGGTCGAGGACGGCGCCGACGACGATCGCGGTCAGGATGGCGGGCATCCAGCCGATCACCCCGAAGATCGCCAGGGCGATCATCACCGGCCACACCACATGGCCGAGCACGCGGCTCGCGGACTCAACGACCGACGGTGGGGGTGCGGCGTCGGCCGGCAGCAGCACCTGCCCGACCACGGGCTCCAGCTGCTCAGCGCGATCCGGCTCCTCCGCCGGCTGGAACGGCGGCTGCGCCCAACGCTGCTGGTCCGGCTGCTCGGGCTGCTGCCCTGGGTTGCTCACCGCATCATCGTAGGCCGGACGGTGGCCGCGGGCACCGGCGCCATCAACGCAGTTGCCTGGTGTGGACCAGTCGCTGCCTGCGCAGCTCCCGCAGCCGGTGCCGCAGCACGGCGCTGACCACGAAGGCCACAGCCAGCAGCGGCCACCAGGAGCCACCGACGATGCACAGCACGAGCGCAACCGGCCACAGCCAGGTTGCGATCCGCTGCAGCCTCACCTCCTCGGCACCGGCCGGCGGCACCTGCGCGGCGACCCAGTGCTGCGCCTGGGGCACGACCA
Source organism: Actinomycetes bacterium (assembly GCA_023460935.1). Classification (GTDB taxonomy): domain Bacteria; phylum Actinomycetota; class Actinomycetes; order Propionibacteriales; family Propionibacteriaceae; genus Propionicimonas. The sequence goes on along the minus strand of JAEWOI010000044.1, from coordinate 55,862 downwards.
CCACGCCGGTCAGTGGCGCCGGCTCCCTGGTGGCGAAGTTCGGCTGTTCCCAGTGCGTGTCGGTAGGGGCGTTCAGGCTCATTCCGCCACCGTAGGTGGCGCGCTCCCGCCAGCACATCAGGATCGTCCTTGACCAGTCCCTGAGCGTGCCCCGGGTGCGGCCGTACGCTTCGGGCCATGATCCTCCCCGGCGCGCCCCGCTGGATCGGCACCGCTGCCGCGTCCGGGTGGCTGGCGCAGGCCGCCGGCTGGCTCGAGACCGCCCTCGCCACAGCCGGGCTGGTCGCGGAGGGAGAGCCGGTCAAGGCCAAGGACTCCCCCTGGTCGCTCGTCCTGCGCCTGCCCACCTCAGCGGGCACGGTGTGGTTCAAGGCGAACGCTCCGGCCCTGGCGGCGGAGTCGGCGCTGGTCCCCCGACTGGCGCGGCTGGCCCCCGCCTCGGTTCCCGAACCGCTGGCCGCCGACCCGGAACGGGGCTGGCTGCTGCTGCCCGACCACGGCCCCACCCTGCGCAGCCTCGGCCGGGACGCCGACCCGGAGACCTGGGTGGAGGTGGTCGGGCAGTGGTCGGCACTCAGCCGGGAGGTTTCCGTCCGCCCGCACGGCCTCGACGGGCTCGGCCTACCCAGCCTCGGCCCGGCCGGGGCCGCCGCCTACCTCGCCGCGCGCACCGACGAACTCGCCGGGCTGCCGGCCACCGACCCCGACCACTTGCCGGCTGCTGCTGCCGCCCGGCTGGAGGGCGCGGGCGCAGCGGTGGCGGAGGCTGCCGAGCAGCTCGCCGCCCTCGGCCTGCCGGACACCCTCTGGCACAACGACCTGCACACCGACAACGTCTTCGCCCCGGGCACGGGTGACCGCCTCGCCTTCTTCGACTTCGGCGACGCCCTGCTCGGGCACCCCCTGGCGGAGCTGCTGATCCCGCTGCGGTCAGCGACGCGGGCCAGGGGCGGTGGGTTGGGCCCTCCTGCCGCGCTGGTTGCCGACCGGGCCCTGCTGCCGGTGGTCGAGGCAGCGATCGAGCCGTGGACCGACCTCGCGCCGGCCCGGGAACTGCGCCGCTGCGTGCCGGCCGCCCTGAAGCTCGGCGTGCTGGGCCGGTCGGAGGCCTGGCGGCGGGCCCTGCTGGCCGCAGACGAGCCCGCCCGCGCAGAGTACGGCGGCGCGAGCGCCGCCTGGCTGCAGGAGCTGTTGCACGACTGAGAGCGGCGCCGGCCGTGCCAGCCAGTGAATGCCCCGCCGGGCGCCGACGCGCATCTGGCAGAGTGGAACGGTGCGCGTGGTACAGAAATTCGGTGGCTCCTCCGTGGCCGACGCCGAGAGCATCAAGCGGGTGGCGCGCCGGATCGTGGCCACCCAGGCTGCCGGCAACGAGGTGGTCGTGGTCATCTCGGCCATGGGCGACACCACCGACGAACTGATGGACCTGGCCCTGCAGGTCTCCCCCGACCCGCGCCCCCGTGAGCTCGACATGCTGCTGACCTCGGGCGAACGGATGAGCGCAGCCCTCCTGGCCATGGCGATCAACGACCTCGACGCGACCGCCCGCTCCTTCACCGGTTCCCAGGCCGGCGTGATCACCACCGGCACCCACGGCGATGCCCGGATCATCGACATCACTCCCGGCCGGATCGTCTCGGCCCTGGCCGACGGCGACATCGTCATCGTCGCCGGCTTCCAGGGCGTGTCCCAGACCACCAAGGACATCACGACGCTCGGCCGGGGCGCCTCCGACACCACGGCCGTCGCGCTGGCCGCGGCCCTGGACGCAGCCTGCTGCGAGATCTACTCCGACGTGGACGGCGTCTTCACCGCCGACCCCAGGATCGTCCCCGGCGCCCGCCAGATCCCCGAGATCGGGTATGAAGACATGCTGGAACTGGCTGCCAACGGGGCGAAGATCCTGCACCTGCGGTGCGTCGAGTACGCCCGCCGCGAGCACGTGCCGGTGCACGTCCGCTCGTCCTTCTCCGACCGTCCGGGCACCTGGGTGCGAGACATCAACTACGAGGAGCGCCGCATGGAACAGCCGCTGATCGAGGGTATCGCCCACGACCGGAGCGAGGCCAAGATCACGATCGTCGGGGTGCCCGACCGTGTGGGCGAGGCCGCTGACATCTTCACCGTGGTGGCCGAGGCCGACGTGAACATCGACATGATCGTGCAGAACGTCTCCCGCGAGCACGAACAGGCCACCGACATCTCCTTCACCCTCGCCCAGAAGGACGGGCCAAAGGCGATCGCCGCGCTGCGGGACGCGCAGGCGCGGATCGGCTTCGCCGATGTCCTGTTCGACGACCAGGTGGGCAAGGTCTCCGTGGTGGGTGTCGGCATGCGCTCCCACCCGGGTGTCACCGCGCGTTTCTTCCGTGCCCTTGCCGGTGCCGGGGTGAACATCTCGATGATCTCCACCTCCGAGATCCGGATCTCGGTCGTGGTCGACATCAACGACGTCGACCGTGCCGTCCGGGCCGGCCACACCGCCTTCGGGCTCGACTCCGACGACCCCGCCGTGGTCTACGCCGGCACCGGCCGCTGAACCTGCGACCCAGCCCTCCGCCCTAGACTGGCCGGGTGATCTTCAAGCGCGTCGGCGACTCCCGTCCCTACCCCGAGCACGGCTACGTGCAGAAGCAGTGGGCGGCGATCGCACCCCAGCAGGTGCGCCTGGACGAGCTCGTCACCACCAAGCGCACCCTCGACCTGGAGGCCCTGCTGGAGGAGGACTCCACGTTCTACGGCGACCTGTTCGCCCATGTCGTGGCCTACCAGGGCGACCTGTATCTCGAGGACGGGCTGCACCGGGCGCTGCGGGCGGCGTTGCAGCAGCGCCAGACCCTGCACGCCCGCATCCTGCAGCTGGCGTAGGCTGGTTGCCGCAGTTCCGCCCGGCAGGGCGTCCCCGATCCAGTCGTCAGGAGTGCCAGTGCGCCGAGCCATCCGGGTCCTCAAGACCCCGGTAACGCTGATCGTGCTGCTCGCCATCCTCGGCTACGGCGCGGTCTGGGGCTACCAGCACGCCACCATGGACACGACTGTGGCGCGGGCCACGGAGCCGTGCGTGCCCACCGACGTCGGCCCGGAGCTCACCCCGCCGCGGGTGACGGTTCGGGTGTTCAACGCCGGCACCAGGTCGAAGGCCGCCAGCCTCACCAGGCTCTACCTGAACGGCTACGGCTTCCGGGTGACGCTGGTCAACAACAGCGATCGCAACATCGAGTCCACCGTGGTGATCGGCAACTCCGCCGACGACCCGGAGGTGAAGCTGGTGCAGCAGTTCTTCGCCGGCTCGGTCGCGGAGGGGGACGGCCGGGCCGACCACGTGGTCGACGTGCTGATCTTCGACAAGACCCAGCAGGTGGAGAAGCCCGCTACCAGCGTGCCGGTCGAGGGCCCGGTGTGCCTGCCGGCGATCAAGGGCCACGCCAGCCCCAGCGGGTCACCCAGCCCGAGCGCCTCACCGACCAGGTAGCCGCCTCACTCCTCGTCCTGCCAGCGGGCCAGGCGGCCGCCGGCGGAGATACTGCGCAGCCGCCGCTCCACGCGGGCCCGGTCGTTGCCGTTGGTGACGATCAGCAGGTCGTCCCCGGTGCGCACGATCTGTTCGGGCTTGGGGGTGAACGGCTCCCCGTCCCGCACGACGAGCGAGATCACGGAGTTCTTCGGCAGCCGGAGTTCCCTGATCGTCACCCCGTGCAGCCGGGAGCCCTCGGGGACGTGCACCTGCATCATGTCGGCCTTGATGTTGTCGAGCGGGGCGAACTCGATCTCGACGTCGATCGCGTTCTCCTCCCTGGCCACCCCCAGCAGCCGGGCCAGCCAGGGCAACGGCGGGGCCTGGATGAACGTGAAGAACACCACGAAGGCGAACACCACGTCGAAGAGCTGGCTCGCGCGCGGCACGCTGGCCGCGAGCGGGATCGTGGCGAAGATGATCGGCACGGCACCGCGCAGGCCGGCCCAGGAGATGAACACCTGTTCGCGCCAGGGCACCTTGAACCAGACCAGGCACAGGAAGACCGAGACCGGCCGCACCACGAAGGTGAGCACCGCCCCGATCAGCAGCCCGGTGCCGAGGGACTGGAACGACAGGTCGACCGGGTCGGCGAGCATGCCGAGCATCACGAAGAGCCCGATCTGGGCGATCCAGCCGATGCCTTCGGCGAAGGAGCGGGTGGCGTTGCGGTGCGGCAGCCGTCCGTTGCCGAGGATCAGCGCCGCGGCGTACACCGAGGCGAAGCCGGAGAGGTGCAGCGAGGAGCCCGCGCCGTAGGCCAGCACGGCCCAGCCGATCGCCGCCAGCGGGTAGAGCCCGGAAGCCGGCAGCGCCACCCGGCGCAGCACCTGCACCCCCAACCAGCCGAGGGCGACACCGACCAGCACGCCGCCGACGAGCTCACCGACGATCAGGGCGGTGACGAGCAGCGGGCCTTCCTGGGGGGCACCTCCGAGGGTCCAGCTGGTGGCCGTGGCGACGAGCAGCACGATCGGGGCGTCGTTGAAACCCGACTCGGCCTCCAACACCGCACGCAGCCGGGCCGGCAGGGGCACCTTGCGCAGCACGGAGAACACCGCAGCGGCGTCGGTGGGCGAGATGATCGCCCCCAGCAGCACCGCCGTCGCCAGGTCGACGCCCAGCACGAGGTGGACGAAGGTCGCCACCAGCGCGACCGAGACCCCCACCCCTACGGTGGCCAGCAGCAGCGCCATCGGGATCGAGCCGCGGATGTCCTGCCACCGGGTGGTGAAGCCGCCCTCGACGAGGATCACCACCAGTGCCGCGAACCCGAGCGAATGGGCCAGTTCGGCGTTCTGGAACTTCAACCCGAGCTCGGCGACCAGGATGCCGAGGCCGAGGAAGAGCAGCAGCGATGGCAGCCCCAGCCGGGCACCGACCCGGGCAGCCAGGACGCAGACGAGCAGGACGGTGGACCCGAGCAGCAGCACCTGGTCCAGTTCCACTCGGCCTCCCCTTTTGACGGAGTCTAGGGCACTGGACCGGGGCGATCCCGTGAGGTCAGCCGAACAGTTCCCTGGCCCGTCCGGCAGCCACGACGGCCTCCAGGTCGCCACCCACCTGCGCGGTCACGGCTGCGGCGACCGTCCCCTCGACCAGCGGCCCGTCGCTGAACCTCACGTGCTCCAGCTCGTCGTTGTCGAGGAGGTCAAGCACCGACTCCACGGTCATCGTCGCCGAGCCCAGGTCGGTGAGGATCGCGACGTCGTGACCGGCTGCGCGCAGCTCGGTCACGGCGTCGTTCACCTTGTCGAAGGAGGTGCCGATCCGGCCGTCGTCCGTCCCGCCGGCCGCCCGCAGCTCGACGTCGCGGGCCATCTGGGCGGCCAGCTCGACCACCCCTTCGGCCAGCTGCACCGAGTGCGAGACGACCACTAGGGCCACCGCGGGGCCCCCACCCGGGTCCGGGCTCACTCGGCCTCCGCAGCGTCAGCGGCCGCGGCCAGGATGTAGGCGGTGGACGTGGCGCCGGGGTCCTTGTGGCCGATCGACCGGTCACCGAGGTAGGAGGCGCGGCCCTTCGTCGCCTTCAGCGGGATCGTGTCCTCCGCGCCGGCCGCAGCAGCGTCCGCTGCCGCCCGCAGCGCAGCTGCCGCGCCCTGGCCGGCCTCGGCGGCTGCGCGGGCAGCCTCCAGCGCCGGGGTCCAGGCGTCAACCATCGTCTTCTCGCCCGTGGTGGCCTTGCCGCGGGCAACGATGCCGTCCAGCGCACCGGCGATCAGCTCCGCGACACCGTTGGCGTCGATCGAGTTGCCGTCCACGGCCTTCGCCGCCCGCAGGAACGCGGTGCCGTACAGCGGCCCCGCAGCCCCGCCCACCTTCGACATCAGGGTGGAGGCCACGACCTTCAGCACGCCCGGCACGTCCTCGACCCCGCCCTCGTCGAGCTTGGCCACGACCGCCTTGAAGCCGCGGTCCATGTTCTCGCCGTGGTCACCGTCACCGATGGCGCGGTCGAGGTCGATCAGTTCCATCCGGTGCTCGGCCAGGACGGCCTGGGCGCCGCGGATCCACCGCTGCGCCCAGGCCACCGACAAGGTGTCGCTCACCTGCACCGCCTCAGAGCCCGCGACGGAAGGCCGGGGTGTGCACCGGGGCGTCCCACAGCTCGGTGAGCTCGTCGTCGAGCAGCAGCACGGTCACCGAGCAGCCCTGCATCTCCAGCGAGGTGATGTAGTTGCCGACCAGCGAGCGGGTGACCTCCAGCCCGGCCTCCTCGAGGCGCTTGCGGGCGTGGTTGTAGACGATGAAGAGCTCGGCCTCGGGCGTGCCGCCCATGCCGTTGACGAAGAGCAGCACCTTCGAGCCCGACTCCGGCTTCAGGTCGGCCAGGATCGGGTCGACCAGCTGGTCGGTGATGGAATCGGCGTTGGCCATCGGGATGCGGTGGCGGCCCGGCTCACCGTGGATGCCGATGCCGATCTCGATCTCGTCCTCGCCCAGGTCGAACGACGGCTTGCCGGCGTGAGGCACGGTGCAGGCGGTGAGCGCGACGCCCATCGAGCGCACCTGCGCGTTGACCTTCTCCGCGATGGCGACCACGCCGTCGAGGTCGTCGCCGCGCTCGGCTGCCGCGCCGGCGATCTTCTCCACCAGCACGGTGCCGGCCACGCCGCGGCGGCCCGCGGTCCAGGTGGAGTCCTCCACCGCGACGTCGTCGTTGACCACGACGGCCTTCACGGTGATGCCGTCCATCTCGGCCATCTCTGCGGCGGTCTCGAAGTTCAGCACGTCACCGGTGTAGTTCTTCACGATGTGCAGCACGCCCGCGCCGCCGTCCACTGCCTTGGTGGCCTCGAGGATCGGGTCGGGAGTGGGTGAGGTGAACACCGCGCCCGGCACAGCCGCGTCCAGCATGCCCTTGCCGACGTAGCCGGCGTGCAGGGGCTCGTGGCCCGAACCGCCGCCGGAGACCAGACCGACCTTGCCCTGCACCGGCGCGTCAGCGCGCACCACGTAGTCGGGATCGAAGTGGACGGTCACCAGGTCGGCGTGCGCGGCCTGGAAACCGGCCAGGGTCTCGGCCACCACGTTGGCCGGATCGTTGATCAGTTTCTTCACTGGGCTTCTCCTTTGAGGCGCGGTCGTGGGTGGGCAAGGCCAACTCTGCCGCGTCCGGGCCCGGCGGGAAAGGCCCGGTCTACGCACTTTCGTTCAGGGAAACAGTGCCGGCTGAACGAAAGACTCGCCCGGGCGGAGCCCGCCCGGGCGAATCAACACAGCGGTGGCGGAGGGATTTGAACCCTCGGAGGGTTGCCCCTCACGCGCTTTCGAGGCGCGCTCTTTAGGCCGCTCAGACACGCCACCGCGCAGGAGTGTACCGACCGCACCGGGGGGCAGGCGAATCGCCGGACCCGCCCCCATCCCCCTCGCAAGCTGTGAGTTATCCGGCGATGTCGCCGTATAACTCACAGCTTGCGGGGGTGTGGGGGAAGGATCAGCGGTGGGTGGCGAAGAAGCCCTGGAGCAGGGCGGCGGATTCAGCCTCCGCGATCCCTCCGACCACCTCGACGCGGTGGTTCAGCCGCGGGTCACGCACCACGTCCCACAGCGATGCGACCGCACCCGCCTTCGGGTCGTACGCACCGAACACCAGCCGCTGCACGCGCGCCAGCACCAGCGCGCCGGCACACATCGTGCACGGCTCGAGGGTGACCACCAGCGTGCAGCCGTCCAGGCGCCAGCCGCCGCGGACGGCCGCCGCCCTGCGCAGCGCGAGCACCTCGGCGTGCGCTGTAGGGTCGTCGGCGAGCTCGCGCTCGTTGCGGGCGGCGGCGATCACCTGCCCGTCGGGGTCGAGCACCACCGCCCCGATCGGGACGTCACCGTGGGTCGGCGCCAGCCGGGCCTCGGCCAGGGCCGCGCCCATCGCCGGGAGCCAGCGGTTCACTCGAAGGCTGCGAGCGCCCGGGCGAACTCGGGGCCGAACTTGATCCGGGTGGCGATCCGCTCCACCAGGGTGGCCGCGTCCTCCTCGTAGTCCTCGGCGAGGGCCTCCAGTTCGAAGTCATGCAGACCGGCGTCGGCCAGGATGTCGAGGTCGCCGACGGGGCCGGACTCCTCCTCGTCCTCCGGCACATCCAGGTTGAGGAAGTCGACCACGTCGCGCGCCAGCGGCCAGTCCGCCGCGGCGAGGGCGTCGGAGCAGAACACCTGCACGTGCTTGCCGCGCACCCGCACGATCACGAACACCTCCGCCGCGATCGAGACCAGGCCGGCCGCGCCACCGTCGCCCGGCATCCGGCGCAGCTGGCTGATCAGGGCGTCGAGGTCATTGGCCAGGTCGTAGTCGAGCGCGGTCGCGACGGCCTGCCCGTCCTCGCGGTAGAGCGCCACCACGAGGTCGATGTCGTCCTCCGTGGCGTCCTCGGGGTAGTCGTCGAGGTCCTCGTCGTCCGCGACCTCGTCGGGGTCGACCAGGTCGTCGAGGTCGTCGAGGCCGGGACGGTCGTCGCCGCGGTTCGGCAACTCGAACTCCAGGTCGTCCGAACTACTCACCACCGCCTCCTCATCACCGCTAGGCAACCCATCGTGTCAGATGTGCCCGGCTGAGCACAGTCCGGTCAGGGCAAAGAGGTGTGGGACCCTATTGGGCGTGGAACTTCGCGTCATCGACCACCCATTGGTAGCCCACAAGGTGAGCCTGCTGCGCAGCAAGGACACCCCGAGCCCCACCTTCCGCCAGCTCGTCGAGGAGCTGGTCATGCTGCTCGCCTACGAGGCCACCCGCGAGGTGCGCACCGAGGAGGTGGAGGTGGTCACCCCGATCACCACCACCGTCGGGGTGGGGCTGTCGAAGCCGCGGCCGCTGGTCGTGCCGATCCTGCGGGCCGGCCTCGGCATGCTCGAGGGCATGATGCGGCTGATCCCCAGCGCAGAGGTCGGCTTCGTCGGCATGGTGCGCGACGAGGAGACGCTGCAGCCGTTCACCTACGCCGAGCGCCTGCCCAAGGACCTCTCCGGACGCCAGTGCTACGTGCTCGACCCGATGCTCGCCACCGGCGGCTCGCTCGGCGGCACCGTCCAGTTCCTGGTGGACCGCGGCGCCGACCACATCACCTGCATCTGCCTGATCGCCGCCCCGGAGGGCGTGGCGCGGATGCGCGAGCTGGTGGACCCGGTGGGCGTGCCGTGCACGCTGGTCTGCGCTGCGCTGGACGAGCGGCTCAACGAGATCGGCTACATCGTGCCTGGCCTCGGCGACGCCGGCGACCGGCTCTATGGCCTCGCTCAGTAGCACCTTCCCGCCATTCGGCCTCCGGATCGAGGCCGGACCCCTGGTGCTGCGGCCGATCACCGACGACGTTCTGCCCGAGCTGGTGGAGGTGGCGCTCGCCGGCGTCCACGAGCCGGACCGGATGCCGTTCCTCGTGCCGTGGACCGACGCTCCGGCGAGTGAGCTCCCGCTGGCGTTCACCCAGTACCACTGGGGGCTGCGTTCGTCGTGGCGTCGGGACAACTGGCACCTGGAACTGGCCGTTGAGCACGCGGGCCGGATCGTCGGCATCCAGGCCTTCGGCACCACCGACTACCTGGTCACCCGCAGTGGCGAGACCGGCTCCTGGCTCGGACTGCAGTTCCACGGACAGGGCATCGGCACGGCCATGCGGCAGGCGATCTGCGCGTTCTGCTTCGACCACCTCGGAGCCGAGCAGGTCACCTCCGGCTCGTTCGTCGACAACCCGGCCTCGGCCGCGGTCAGCCGCAAGGTGGGCTACCTGCCCAACGGGGTCCGCCGCCTGGCCCGGCGCCCGGGTGAGCGGCAGGACAACCAGGCCTGGCTGCTCACCCCGCAGACCTTCGTGCGCGGCGTCCCGATCACGGTCACCGGCGCCAGTGCGTTCCGGGAGTTCATCGGCCTCGACGCCGGCTGAGCCGCACGCGGCCGAAGCCGGGCCGGCCCAGGTCAGCCGGCCAGGCCGTCCACCCGCTCGGCGCCGGGCAGCTGCAGCAGGGCTGCGCCGGGTAGCACCAGCTTGGCGCCGCGGATGCCGGCGCCGATGCAGACCAGTTCGGTGTCGGCCACTGCCCCGTCCACCCAGACCGGCCAGGTGGCGGGCAGCCCGACCGGGGTGATGCCGCCGTACTCCATGCCGGACGCCTCGACGGCGAAGCCCATCGGGGCGAACGACGCCTTGCGGACGTCCAGCCGGCGGCGCACCACGTTGTTCACGTCGACCCGACGGTGGGCGAGCGTCATGCAGCAGGCGTGGCGGTCCGTCCCGGCGCGGCGGCCGAGCACCAGCACCGCGTTGGCCATGACCTCCAGCGGCAGCTCGTACACCTCGCAGAGTGTCTGGGTGTCGGCGTGGGCCGGGTCGATCTCGAAGACCTGGGCCATCGGGACGTGGTCCCGGACGGCGGCGAGCACCGGACCGGGAAGCAGGTCGGGGCGCTCCAGCGCCGGCACCGTGTTGAGCTTGGCGAACACGACCAGGGAGTCTACGGCTCAGTAGTAGTAGGGGAACCGGCTCCAGTCCGGCGGGCGCTTCTCCAGGAAGGCGTCGCGGCCCTCCGTGGCCTCGTCGGTCATGTAGGCCAGCCGGGTGGTCTCGCCTGCGAACACCTGCTGGCCGACCAGGCCGTCGTCGATGGCGTTGAACGCGAACTTCAGCATGCGCTGGGCCGTGGGGCTCTTGGCGCAGATCTTCGCCGCCCAGTCCAGCCCCACCTCCTCGAGCTGGTCGTGGGGGACGACCTTGTTCACCGTCCCCATCTCGTAGGCGCGCTGGGCGTCGTAGGTCTCGCCGAGGAAGAAGATCTCCCTGGCCACCTTCTGGCCCACCTGGCGGGCCAGGTAGGCCGAGCCGAAGCCGGCGTCGAAGGAGCCGACGTCGGCGTCGGTCTGCTTGAACCGGGCGTGCTCGGCACTGGCTAGCGTGAGGTCGCACACCACGTGCAGGGAATGCCCGCCGCCGGCTGCCCAGCCGTTGACCAGGGCGATCACGACCTTGGGCATGAACCGGATCAGCCGCTGCACCTCCAGGATGTGCAGCCGCCCGAGCTTCGCGGCATCGACGGTCGCCGCCGATTCACCCTCGGCGTACTGGTAGCCGGCCCGGCCGCGGATACGCTGGTCGCCACCGGAGCAGAACGCCCAGCCGCCGTCCTTCGGAGAGGGCCCGTTGCCGGTGAGCAGCACGCAGCCGACGTCGGAGCTGGCCCGGGCATGGTCGAGGGCTGTGTACAGCTCGTCGACGGTGTGCGGACGGAACGCGTTGCGCACCTCGGGCCGGTCGAAGGCGATCCGCACCGCCGGCACGTCGACCGCGCGGTGGTAGGTGATGTCGCTGAAGTCGAAGCCCTCAACGGCTCGCCAGCGCTCCGGCTGCCACGGGTTGCTCATGGGGTCAGGTTAACGCCGTGGCGTCCCGCAACTGGACGGCGAGGGCTGGGGTGTCGGTGAACACGGCGTCGACGCCCCAGCGGAACATCCTGGCGAGGGCGCGCGGGCCGTTGACCACCCACGGCCGAACGGCCAGGCCGAGGGCGTGCGCCTTGCGCGCGTAGCCGGGGCCGAGCACGTACCTCGCCGGCGGGTGGAGCGCCGCTACGCCCAGCTTGGCCGCGTAGCGCCACGGCCGGTACAGCGGATCGGTGTACAGCATCGCCAGCTCGCTGCCGGCACCCAGCCGCTGGAGCCGCTTCAGCGAGTAGTGGTTGAAGGTGGAAAGCACCACCCGGTCGGCGATGCCGAAGGCGTCCACTGCGGCCAGCACGCGCTCCTCTAGCCCCGGGTAGTCGGTGACGGAGTTCTTCAGCTCGATGTTGATGGCCACCGGTGCCGGCGCGAACACCGCCAACACCTCCTCCAGGGTCGGCACCCGGACGCCGGGAAACCCGTCCAGCCCGGCGGAGGCGTCCAGCCGCTGCAGCTGGGCCAGGGTGAGCGCCTCGACCGGCCCGGACCCGTCGGTGGTGCGCTCGAGGGTCTCGTCGTGGATCACGACGATCGCCCCGTCAGCGGTGAGCTGGACGTCCAGCTCCACCCCGTCCGCGCCCTGGGCGAGGGCAAGCTCGAACGCAGGCAGCGTGTTCTCCGGCGCCTCCCTGCGGGAGCCCCGGTGGGCCCAGATCTGGGTCATCAGTTCCTCGACGATGGCTCGGCCGGCCCGACCGGCGGTTAGGGTCGGGTTCGTGACTGTACGCCAACCGACTGCCATCGACGCCATCGCCGACGCCTACACCGCGCGCCTCGCAGAGCTCGACCCGCTGGCCGCGACCGAGATGGGCATCGCCGGCCACGACCACCAGATGACCGACCTTTCCCCGGACGGCATCGCAGAGCGCGTAGAGCTGGACCGGCGGACCCTCGCCGAACTGGCCACCGCCGAGCCGGCGGACGACGTCGACCGGGTCACCCGGGCCGCCATGACCGACCGGCTCCGGCTCGGGCTGGAGCTGCACGAGGCCGGCGAACTGCTCGCCCAGCTGAACGTGATCGCCTCACCCCTGCAGGGGCTGCGTGACGTGCTCGACCTGATGCCCACGGCGACGCTCGACGACTGGGGCAACATCGCCTCCAGGCTCAGCCGCGTGCCCGAGGCCGTGGCCGGCTACGTCGAGTCGCTGCGCACCGGTGCCCGCCGCGGCCTCGTCCCGGCCAGGCTGCAGGTGGAGGAGGGCGTCAAGCAGGCTGCGGAACTGGCCGACCCCTCCGGCTCCTTCTTCGTCAGCTTCACCGCGGGCGCCAACCCCGAAGGGGCCACCCTGCCCCCGTCCCTGGCCAACGACCTGGCCACGGCGGGGCGCAAGGCCGCTGCGGCCTACGGCGAGCTGGTCACCTTCCTCGCCGACGAGCTGGCGCCGCTGGCACCGGCGGCCGACGCCGTCGGCCGCGACCGGTACGCGTTGTGGTCGCGGGAGTTCGTGGGCGCGGCCGTCGACCTCGACGAGACCTACGAGTGGGGCCTGGGCGAGCTGGAGCGGATGGCGGCAGAGCAGGACCGGATCGTGGCCGGGATCGCGGGCCCGGACGCGGGTATCGACGACGCCATCGCCGCGCTCGGGGCCGACCCGGCCCGGCTGCTGCACGGCAAGGACGCCCTGCGGCGCTGGATGCAGGAGACCGCGGACGCAGCCGTCGCGGCGCTCGACGGGGTGCACTTCGATATTCCGGAGCCGATGAAGCGGATCGAGTGCATGATCGCGCCGACCGAGAACGGCGGGATCTACTACACCGGCCCCTCCGACGACTTCACCCGGCCCGGCCGGATGTGGTGGTCGGTGCCCCCGGGCGTCACCGAGTTCAGCACGTGGCGGGAGAAGACCACCGTCTACCACGAGGGGGTGCCCGGCCACCACCTGCAGATCGCGCAGGCCGTGCTGAACCGCGACCAGCTGAACTCCTGGCGCCGGCTGGTCAGCTGGAGCTCCGGCCACGGCGAGGGCTGGGCGCTCTACTCCGAGCGGCTGATGGAGGAGTTCGGCTTCATGGACGACCTCGGCGACCGGCTGGGACTCGTCGACGGCCAACGGATGCGCGCGGCCCGGGTGGTCGTCGACATCGGCGTCCACCTCGGCAAGCGCGCCCCGGAACGCTGGGGTGGCGGCACCTGGGACGCGGCCAAGGCGTGGGAACTGCTGAAGGCGAACGTGAACATGGACGAGGCCTTCCTCCGCTTCGAGCTGAACCGCTACCTGGGCTGGCCCGGGCAGGCCCCGTCGTACAAGATCGGGCAGCGGCTGTGGGAGACCTACCGCGCCCAGGCCGAGGCGAAGGCCGGTGCGGCCGGCGAGGAGTTCAGCCTGAAGGACTTCCACACCCGCGCGCTGAACCTGGGCTCGGTGCCGCTGTCGGTGCTGCCCCTGGCGCTCGGGCTGGAGGCCTGAACCCTTCGGGCCCGGAACTTCATCGTTCCTTCACCTGAGCGGTCCGGGCGGCCGGCCGGTCTCGGCGAGACTGGGACGGCGCCTCCGCGCGCCGTCCCTCGCCACCTGTTGAAAGGAGCCTCCGTGCGCTCCCTCGTCGCCGCCCTGACCGCCACGGCACTGCTGCTCGCCGGCTGCGCAGCTGCCCCGGCCCCGACCGCGCCGACGGCGCCACCGACCGCGGGCGAGAGCCAGGGGGAGGACGTGACCGCCTTCCTCGCCCGCCACGACCTCTCCGGGCTGCCGGTGCAGGACATCGTCGAACGCCTGGACGCCGGGCAGGACGACCGCAAGGACGGGCCCGTCGGTTCGGTGCGACCGGCGGAGCTGCTGCTCAGCGACGGCGAGGGCGAAGTGGCGCTGCCCATCCCCGACGGCGAGTTCTACCTTGCGTTCGCCCCGTACCGGACGCGCACGCACGAGTGCTACAACCACAACCTGGCCACCTGCAGCGGTGAGTTGCAGGGCCAGGAGCTGCACGTGCGGGTGGTGGACGCCACCGGCGCCACCCTGGTTGACGAGCAGCTGACCACCCACGCGAACGGTTTCGCCGGCGTCTGGCTGCCGCGGGACATCACCGGCACCCTGACCGTCACCCACGACGGCGACACAGCCTCCGTCCCGATCGCCACGGGCCCCGCAGACCCCACCTGCCTCACCACGCTCAAGCTGGGCTGACCGCTCCCGTCCGACAAGCCACAAGCTGCGAGTCAGGCGGCGATGTCACCGCCTGACTCACAGCTTGCGGGCTGGTCGGGTCAGAAGATGCGGTTGACGATGGACGCCGGGGCCTCGAGCAGTGCCTCGATCTCGTCGTCCAGCTTCACCAGGGTCAGCGATGCGCCGGCCATCTCGAGGCTGGTGCAGTACTCGCCGACGTAGCTGCGCGCGATGGTGATGCCCTGATCCATGAGCTTCTGCGCAGCGATGCCGTAGAGCAGGTAGAGCTCGCTGATCGGGGTGCCGCCCAGGCCGTTGATCATCAGGGCCACCCGGTCACCGGAGCTGTACGGCAGGTCGGGGACGACCGCGCCGAGCAGTTCGTCGACGATCTCGTCAGCGCTGACCAGCTTCGCGCGGCGCCGTCCCGGCTCACCGTGGATGCCGACGCCGACCTCGATCTCGTCGTCGCCAAGCTCGAACAACGGGCTGCCCTTCGCGGGCGGGGTGCAGGCGGTGAGCGCGATGCCCATCGTCCGGGTTACCGAGTTCACCTTCTCGCCGATCGCCGCGACCTCCTCCAGCGACGCACCCTGCTCGGCCTTGGCGCCGCAGGCCTTGATCACGAAGAAGTTGCCGGCCACGCCGCGACGGCCCACCGTCCAGGTCGAGTCCTGCACGGCCACGTCGTCGTTGATGAACAGCGTCTTCACCTTGATGCCCTCGGCGTCGGCCAGTTCCGATGCCATCTCGAAGGCCATCCGGTCACCGGTGTAGTTGTTCACCAGCAGCAGCACGCCCTTGTCGGAGGAGACCAGCTTCGCGGTCTGGTACACGTAGTCGGACGGGGGTGCGGCGAAGACGTCGCCGGGGCAGGCCGCGTCCAGCATGCCCGGACCGACCACCATCACGTGGGCGGGCTCGTGGCCCGAACCCGAGCCCTGCACGATGCTGACCTTGTCGTTGTTGGGCGCGTCGGCCCGCATGATCAGGTTGTACTCGGGCACGTACTTGATCGTGTCCGGGTTGGCCAGGGCGATGCCCTTGAGCATCTCGGGCACGAACTGCTTGGGATCGTTGACGAACTTCTTCATGTACTTCCCCTCCTTTGGGTTCACTTCGGTGTCGACGGTTTCGACGGGCTCAACCAGCGGTTGGGTTTGGCTGGTTTCGACGGGCTCAACCAGCGGTTGGTTTGGCTGGTTTCGACGGGCTCAACCAGCGGTTGGTTTGGCTGGTTTCGACGGGCTCAACCAGCGGTTGGGTTGGTCTCGACGGGCTCAACCAGCGGACTTGCCGGCCCAGGCCTCGGCGAGGGCTTCGAGCAGGACGGCGATCGCCATCGCCCCGGCGTCGACCGAGCCGATGCTGCGTTCGCCGGTGTAGGCCGCGCGGCCCCGCATCGCCTGCATGGTCTTGGTGGCCTCTGCGCTCTCGCGCGCCGTCCGGGCCATCGCAGCGACGATCTCGCCGGCCGGCGTGCCCTTGGCCAGTTCGGCCTCCAGGGTGTCGGTGGCCGGGGCCAGGGAGTCCAGCAGCGTCTTGTCGCCCAGGTCGGCCTGGCCGCGCGCCTTGATGCCCTCGATCGCTGCGCGCAGCGCGCGCACGACGTCGGAGCCCTCGATCTCGGGGTGCTCCTTCAATTGCACGCCGGCACGCAGCATCGCAGTGCCCCAGATCGGGCCGGAGGTGCCGCCGATGCGGGCCGAGACCGCAGCGGCGATCTTGGTGAGGAAGACCCCGGGGTCGCTGCGGTCGAAGCCGTCCCACTGCTCGATGGCGATCTCGAAGCCCCGAGCCAGCGAGTAGCCGAAGTCACCGTCGCCCACCACGGCGTCGAGTTCTCCGAAGTACTTCTCGTTGGCCAGGATCGTCTCGGCCATGGTGCGCACGACGAACTCGACGTCTGCGATCGATCCGCTCATTTGGCTCCTTCCGGGTTGGTTGCTAGCAGGTCCTCCAGGTCGCTCACCGTCACCATTCCGACCGGACGGACGCCGGCGGGTGCGGCCACGACGCTGAGCGGCTGATCGAGCTCGCCGAGGTGGTCGACGACGAGGGCGGCGCCGGTGAAGTCCTCACCAGCGGTGAACGAGCTGATCGTCACGATCGTGGTCAGCCCTGCGGCCCTTGCCGCGGCCACCCCGATGCCGGAGTCCTCCACCACCAGGCACTCGGCCCGGGGCAGCGAAAGGTCGGTGAGCACCTTCAGGTAGATGTCGGGGGCCGGCTTCTTGGCCGCGACGATGTCGCCGGCGAACACGTGGCACTGCCCGGCGAGGTCGGTTCCGACGGCATGTGCCAGCACCGCCCGCACCGAGGCCTCGGCCGAGGTGGAGGCCACCGCCACCGTCCAGCCCAGTTCGCGCACGGCTGCGATGATCCGCCGGATGCCGGGCCGCCCGGGCAGCAGCCCGTCCGCCACGCGCTGGGTGAATAGTTGCGTCTTGCGGGCGTGCAACTGCCTGATCAGGTCGGTGCGGTCGTCGCCGTCGCTGAACTCGCTGGCGATCCGCTCCTTGCCGCCACCGATCTGGAGCTTGTCGTGATAAGTCGCCTCGTCCCATTCGATCCCCAGCCCGAACTCTGAAAAGGCTGCGTTGAACGCGGGCAGGTGCCCGTCCCTCTCGGTGTCGGCGAGCACGCCGTCGCAGTCGAAGATCAGGGCCGGCATGTCAGGCCTTGCCCGCGCTGCCGAAGACCTCTGCGTAATGCCTGGTCATCGCTCGCACGTCGGCCGCGACGGCGGTGAACAGCGACGGCGGGTCCCACTTGTTCTTCGCCTCGGCGTCCTTCAGGAACGCCAGGCTGGACTGCATGAAGGTCTCCTTCAGCGCGGTGGAGATGTTCACCTTCGCGCAGCCCCGGCTGATGCAGTCCCGGAACTGGTCGTCGCTCAGCCCGCTGCCGCCGTGCAGCGCGATCGGCACCGGGTGCGCAGCGACGATGTCGGAGACCCGCTGGAAGTCCAGCACGGGCGCCCGCTTGTAGGTACCGTGGGCGTTGCCGATCGCCGGGGCGAAGACGTCCACGCCGGTGGCCTCCAGATAGCGCAGGGTCACCTCGAGGGTCTGCCGCTTGGACTCCTCGTCGGAGCCGATGCCGTCCTCCTGGCCGGTGATGGACTCGATCTCGCCCTCCACGTCGGCGTCGTGGCGGCGTGCCTCGGCAACCACCTCGACCGTCTGCCGCTGGTTCTCCTCCACCGGCAGCTGGGAGGCGTCGAACAGCACCGAGTTCCAGCCTGCTTCCAGGCAGTCGGTGATCACCTGGCGGTCCGGGCAGTGGTCGAGGTGCAGCGCGCACGGCACCTCGATGCCCGCGGTCATGCCCTGCCACATCAGGTACAGCGTCCGCACCCCGATCGAGCGGACGGTCTTCACCGACGTCTGCACGATCACCGGTGAGCGGGCCTCGACCGCCCCGGCCAGCACGTTCTCCATGGTGAGGTCGTTGACGATGTTGATCGCCGGCACCCCGTAGCGCTCGGCGAAGGCAGGCGCGAGGATCGCCGAAAGGCGTTGGACGGGCACCCTTGCTCCTCTCCATCGGGGACGCTCCCGACCCTAGGCAGGCTCCGTGCGACCCGGAATGGGGAAATCCCCCCAAGCCGCTCTGGGGGTAGCCGGTGGGGGTGAACCGGAATGGGAGCCGTCCCCGATCGGCCCGGGGTGGCGCAAAAGGAACCGTCCCCGATCGGCCGGCCGGCGCGAAGGGGACGGTTCCTTTTCGTTCAGGTGCGGGCCAGGAGCTCTGCGCGGGAGTGCACGCCGCCCTTGCGCAGCACCGAGCTGACGTGCTTCTCGACGGTCTTGACCGAGATGCCCAGCCGGGAGGCGATCTGCTTGTCGGCCAGGCCCTGGGCGAGCAGGCTGCGCACCTCCAGCTCCCGACCGGTGAGGCGGTCGCCGTCCACCGTCGGCAGCCCGCCGAGCTGGGCGAGCACCTCCCCGAACACCAGCACGTCGCCGCGGGCGACGCCCACCACGACCCGGCCGAGGCTGGTCGCGTCCACGTCGGCCTGGACGAAGCCACGCACGCCGGCGGCCGCCCAGTCCCGCAACTCCGACTCGGGCGTGCCCGCGTCGATCACTGCCACCACCCCGACCGCCGGGTGCGCGTCGCGCAGCGCGATCACCGCCGAGAGCCCGCCACCGTCGGGCAGCCTGGTGCCGGCCAGCACGACGTCGGGCCGGAGCAGCCGGACGGCCTCGACGGCCGGCCCGAACTCGGCCACTTCTGCCACCACCTGGACGCCCGGCTCGCTCTGGTCGAGCAGGCGCACCAACCCGGCCCGCATCGCCGGCAGCGGGTGCACCACCACTGCGCGCAGCCGTGGGCTGTCGGCATTGCCGTTGACGGCGGCCCGGAACGGCAGGTCCGCCCGGATGCGGGTGCCCCAGCCGGGCGTGGAGTCGATCCGAACCCGTCCGCCGACCTGCGCCGCCCTGGCCACGAGGCCGGGCAGGCCCACCCCCCGGCCGTCGACCGACTCGGTGTCGAAACCACAGCCGTCGTCCTCGACGATCACGGCGATGCCCTCCGAGCCGTACACCAGGCCGAGCCGGACCGACGACGCACGGGCGTGCTGCACCACGTTGGCCAGCGACTCCTGCACGATCCGCAGCACCTGCGTCTCCAGGTTCCTGGCCAGCGGACGGGAGTCGCCGAACACCCGGAAGGTGGTGGCCAGCTCGGAGGTGGCCTGCACCCACTCCAGCTCCAGGCCGATGCTCACCTCGATCGGACGCCCGGCCATCCCGGCCGGCCCGAGGCCCCAGACCGCGCGCCGGCCCTCGTTCATGGTCTCCTGCGCTGCCAGCTGGGCCTGGCTGAGCGCCGGCAGCGGGTTGCCGCCGTGGCTGGCCGCGGCGTGGGCCTCCGCGATCCGCAGGGCTACGTTGGCCAGGCCGCGCCCGATGCTGTCGTGCACCTCGAGCATCGCCCGCTCCCGCTCGGCCGCGACCGCGGCTGCCTTCGCCCGCTCCGAGGCCTCGGCGTGCAGCCGCGAGTTCGCGATGGCGATCGCGGCGTGGGTGGCGAACCGTTGCAACAGCTGGGCGTCGGCCTCGTTGAACCGCTGGGTGTCGGAGGCTGCGAACACGATGCACGCTCCGATCAGGTTCGTGCGCAGCCGGATCGGCACACCGATCACCGCCCGGTGGTAGCGCCTCTCGTCCGGGCGGATGTGGCCGCCCCGCACCTGCCCGTACTGGTCGAACATCACCGGACGGCCGGCCCTGGCCACCGCGCCGGTGACGCCCTCGTCGAGGGAGAACACCATGCCGGCCTGGCAGCCCTCGTCGAGGTCGATCTCCTTGCGGTAGGTGTGGCTCACCTGGTCGATCAGGCACAGCGATCCGCTGCGGCAGCCGAGCAGCTCAACCGCGCTGCGCAGGATCCGTTCCAGCAGCGGCTGCAGCCGGAACTCCCCGGCCAGGTCGTTGGCCACCTCGGCCAGTGCGTCCACCGATGCCCGTTCCCGGGCGTCCGCCTGCGTCATTGCCCCTCCGCACCCCAGAGATCCGGCCAGCCTAGACCCGTCCGGGCAGGTGCGTGCGGGGAGCGAGCCGTGGCCCGCGCCGCGGCCGGCCGATCCGCGCCGCGCCCACCAGCCGCTGCACGCGCAGCCGGTGGGGCCGGTACGGCTCCAGCAGCTCGGCCAGCCCGGCGTCGTCCAGTTCGGCGCCGGTCAGCGCCCAGCCCACGTCCCTGGCCACGTTGTAGTCACCGAAGCTGATCGCGTCGGCGTCGCCCAGCGCCCTGGCCCGCACCTCAGCACTGGTCCAGACGCCCACCCCGGGCAGGCTCCGCAGCCGCTCGTCGGCCCGGTGCGGCTCCGCCGGCAGCACCCGCTCGAGGGTGTCCGCCACCCGGGCGGCAGCGAGCAGGGTCCTGGAACGGGCCGGGTCGATGTGCATCGCCAGCCACTCCCAGGAGGGGATGCGGCGCAGCGCTTCGGGCGCCGGAAAGCTGCACAGGCCGAGCGCAGCCCCGGGCCCGGGTGCCGGCTCCCCGTGCCGGGCCAGCAGCGACCGGATGCCGAGGGTCGCTTCCTGCCCGGTCACCTTCTGCTCGATCACCACCGGCACCAGCGCGTCCCAGACGGTGGCGGTACGGGCGATCCGCCAGTGGGGCCGCCGGTGGTGCAGCTCGGCCACCAGGGGGTGCACCGGACGGAAGCCGGCCGGGTCGTCGGCAGCACCCAGCATTAGCGGCAGGTGCTCCAGGGCCCAGCCCGAACCTGCACCCCACGCCTCAGCCTGGATCCGTCCGGCACCGTCCAGCGGGGCCACGGCGAGCGTCGCCGGGCCCTCCGGGGTGTTCAGCGCCCGCCAGTGCCGGCCCTCGTGGACGCGGTAGGTGGGGTCGGCGAGCCCGCGCTTGAAGGTGCCCCAGACCTGCCCCACCGGGCACGGCCAGGCCGGGCTCCAGGAACGGGTCGTCGAAGTGGGCACGCAGCCACCGTAGACGCAGGGTTCGCGCGCCCGTAACCGGCAGTTGGGGCGGCGGCCGCTAGGTGAAGGTAAGCATTGCCGCGTGCGTCCAACCCATACCAAGTTGGGAACGTTCGGCAGCGGGGCCGCCGGCCCCGGCTCACGGGAGGTCCAAGTGTCCGCAATACGTACCGCAGCCTTCGCCACGGCCCTGATCACCCTCAGTGGCCTCACCCTCACCATCGCAACCCCCGCCACCGCCCAGACGCCACAGCGTCAGGTGGCGCCCGCGGCGAAGCCGGCCAAGCCTCGCGGCGTGGTAGACAAGGCGGTGTTCTTCGCCGCGGACGGCCTCCGCCAGGACCTGGTGGAGAAGTACTCCGCGCAGGGCGTCACCCCCACCATGCGCACGCTGCTGCGCCGCGGCGTGAAGGCCAGCGGCAACGGACTGCTCACCGAGGCGCCGCCGAACACCGGCGCCGGCTGGTACACCCTTGCCACCGGTGCCTGGCCGGGCGTGCACGGCTCCACCAACAACACCTTCCACCGCAACGGCGACGCCTTCACCGCCCGCACCGCGGCGTTCGACGCCGACGTGCTGCAGGCCGAGTCGATCGCGCAGTCGGCCGAGCGCGGCGGCCTGAAGGTCGCCCAGGTCGAGTGGGCCGGCGGACGCGGGGCGTCCATCGACGGCCCGACCATCGACTACCGCACCTTCCACTCCGGGCGCGGGGTCACCACCAACTTCATCGGCGACGGCGAGAACCAGCTGTTCGACGACGCCGGCTTCATCGCCAGCTTCGGCCTCCAGTTCGACCATCCCGCGGGCCATGCCGGGCAGCCGGCCTTCGACGGCGCAGCCCCCTCACCGGCCACCGGCTGGACGGCGGTACCCAGGTCGTTCAGCCCGCCGCAGCAGGTTCGGCTGCGGGTGCTGGACGCCGGCACCGACAAGTACGGGCTGAACGCCTACATCTACGACAGCAGCAATGACGCGAAGGTGAACTACAACCGGGTGCTGCTCTCCCGCACCAAGTCCGGCGGCCAGGCCGTCGCCGACCTCCGCCAGGGCGAGTGGGCCGACGTGAAAGTGAAGCTCTCCGGCGGCGACCTGGACGGCAGCACCGCCGGCTTCCTGGTCAAGGTCGAGACGCTCAGCCCCGACCTGTCCCGGCTGCGGCTGTTCCACACCTCGGTGACCCGGGCGATCGCCAGCTGGCCCGGGTGGCCGGGCGAAGCAGGAATCACCGACTTCGCCGAGTACCTGGCAGTGAAGTTCCCCACCTCGACGGCAGCCGACTTCGCCGTCGTGGAGGCCGGCATCGTCTCCGAGGACACCTACGTCCAGCAGGGCCTGGCCTGGTCGAAGGCGCACCTGCCGATGCTGCGCTACGTGGCCAACAAGTACCGGCCGGACCTGCTGCTGGCCGGCTACCCGGTCACCGACGAGTTCTCCCACCAGTTCCTCGGGCTGGTCACCAGGCGCCTGCCGAACGGTGCTGCGAACCCCGCCTACGACGACGTGAACCTCGACCACGTGGCCGACGGCAGGGTGCGGGCGAGGGAGGGCTACCTGAAGGCCGCCTACGCCGGGGCGGACACCACCCTGCGGCTCGCGCGCTCGCTGGTGGGCAGCGATCCGGCGACCTTCGTCGCCTCCGACCACGGCTTCGCGCCGCAGTTCCTGGCCATCGACGCCTCCCGCGTGCTGGTCGACCTCGGCCTGTTGAGCAAGCCGCAGACCTCGAACTGCCGCCCGGCAACCGGGGAGACGATCGGCAAGGCCAAGGCCTGCTGGGCCGGCGGCACCGTCCAGATCTACCTCAACCTCGCCGGCCGTGACCCGGCGAACCCCAACCTGCAGCAGGTGGCTGCCGCCGACGAGGCGAGCACGCTGGCGCAGATCAAGGAGGCGTTCCTCGCGCTGTCCGACAACAACGACTGGAGTGGCGACGGGCAGCCGGAGGGCTGGCCGCTGATCGACCGCATCTTCACCAAGGCGGAGGCCCGCTACATCCCCAACGGTCCGGGCTCGACCGCCGACATGGCGCACCCGACCCGCACCGGTGACCTGGTGGTGTTCTCCGCTGTGCCCTACCAGTTCGACGCGGCCACGCCCGGCACCCTGGTCGCGCGCTCGGCCTTCTTCGGCCAGCACGGCTACGTGCCCGACGTGCAGGAGCTGTCGGCGAACACCAACCTGCGGGCGACGTTCCTCGCCGGTGGCCGCGGGATCGCCCGCGGCACGGTGAAGGCGCGCTCGATCGACCTCGCCCCGACGCTGGCGTTCCTGCTCGGGGTGCCGCAGCCGCAGCACGGCCAGGGCAAGGTGCTGCGGAAGGTGGTCTCGGGAGGGTTCCGGTACACCCCGGTGGGCATCCTCGGGCTGAACGACTTCCACGGCCAGCTCGAGCCGACCACCCGCACCTACGACAACGGTCGCAACGCGCTGGTCGGCGGCGGTGCGTACCTCGCGACGATGTTCGACGAGGAGGCCGCGCAGCTACCGGGCCGGGAGCTGCTGCTAGCCGCAGGCGACAACGTCGGCGCCTCGCCGGCGAACTCCTCGCTGCTGCAGGACATGCCGGCGATCGACGTCGAGAACGCCTGGGGCCTGGACGCGACGTCCTACGGCAACCACGAGTTCGACTACGGCGTGACCCGGCTGCTGGAGCAGCAGGCCAGGGCGCACTTCCCGTTCCTCGCCACCAACATCGTCGATGCCGTCACCGGCAAGGCTCCGGCCTGGGTGACGCCGTCGCGGGTGTTCAACGTGAACGGCGTGCGGGTGGGTGTGATCGGCGCCGGGCTGGAGGGCACTCCGGAGCTGGTCTCGGCAGATGCCACCGAAGGCCTGAAGTTCCTCGACGAGGGCCCGCGCATCAAGGCCGAGTCGGAACGCCTGCGCCGGCTGGGGGTGAAGGTGCAGGTGGTGGTGATCCACGAAGGCACCGCATCGGGCACCAACGCCACCGGTAACACTCCGGCCGAGGAGTGGGACGGCCCGATCCTCGCGATCGCGGACCAGCTGCAGAACACCACGGTGGACGCGATGATCGTGGGCCACACCCACCGCGTATCCAACCTGATGCGCGGCCGGATCCTGATCACAGAGGGCATCAATGCCGGCGCCTCCTACAGCGTCCTGCAACTGATGGTGAAGGGCGGCGACGTGGCGTGGGCCGGTGGCGCGACCCGGGTCGCCAAGACCCTCGGGGTCGCTCCGCGCGGCGACGTCCAGGACATCATCGACGACGCCAACGCGGAGACCGCAGAGCTCCGCAACCAGGTGATCGGCACCCAGGCGGCGGACATCCGGCGCGACCCCACCCGGCTGAAGGAGTCGGCGATGGGCAACCTCGTCGCGGACGCGATGCGGGCGAAGTACCCGGGCGTGGACGCCGCCTACACCAACTCCGGCGGGCTGCGGGCCGACCTGGTCTGCGACCCACCGTCCGCGGGTGAGGGACCCTGCGAGATCACGTGGGGCGAGGTGTTCGCGGTGCTGCCCTTCGGCAACCGGACGGTGCTGGTGACCTTCACCGGTGCCCAGCTGCGGGAGGCCTTCGAGAACGGCTTCTCCCCGGTGTGCGACTCATCCATCGCGACCGGCCGGTTCCCGCAGGTCTCCGGGCTGCGGGCGACGTTCACGTGCAACGGTGGCGAGCCGGAGGTGACCGGCATGTGGCGGACGCCCGACGGCATCGGCGGTGCGGAGACGGCGATCACCGACACCGATTCGATCCGGCTGGTCACCAACGACTTCATGCTCACCGGCGGGGACGGCTACACCATCTTCACCGAGGCGACGAACGTCGCCCAGCCCGGCGACGACCTGCTGCAGGTGACGATCGACCACATCGCCGACAACTCGCCGGTCAGCGCCGCCGTCGAAGGGAGGATCGTCGGGCCGTAGGGGCCTCGACCGCTCTCGACAAGGGCGACCGGCGCTGCCCATAGTTGGCGGGTGCTTCTGAACGAGGTGGTGCAGACCTCCGCGCGGGTGGCGGCCACCAGCGCCCGGACCGCCAAGGTCGCAGCGCTGGCTGAGACGCTGGCCCGGGCGGAGCCGGACGAGCTGGAGATCGTTGCGCACTACCTTTCCGGGTCGCTGCGCCAGCGAAGGACCGGAGTGGGCTGGCGCTCGCTGGTCCAGCGACCGGCGCCTGCGGAGGAGCCGGTGCTCACGGTGGCCGAGGTCGACCAGGTCTTCGCGGAGCTCAGCCTGCTCGGCGGCGCCGGTTCCCAGGCGGCCCGGCAGGGACTGCTCGCCGAGCTGTTCGGTGCGGCGACCACAACCGAGCAGGGTTTCCTGGCCGCGCTGGTCACCGGTGAGACCCGACAGGGCGCCCTGGAGGGGGTGCTGCTGGCGGCGATCGCCGCAGCGTTCGGCGTGCCGATCGACGTCGTGCGGCGCGCGGCGATGTTCTCCGGTTCGATTCCGGTGGTCGCTGTGGCCGCGGCTGCCGGCGGCGCCCAGGCGCTGGCAGCGATCACCCTCCAGGTCGGCCGTCCCGTGCTGCCGATGCTGGCCTCCAGCGCTCCGACGGTTGGCGAGGCCCTGGCCGGTTTCGGCACCGGCGTGCCGGTGGCCGTGGAGTCGAAGCTGGACGGCATCCGCATCCAGGTGCACCGCGACGGGGACCGGATCGGGGTCTACAGCCGGAGCCTTGACGACATCACCGAGCGCCTGCCGCAGGTGGTGGCGGCCGTGGCGGCGCTGCCGTCCGCCCGCCTCGTGCTGGACGGGGAGGCGCTTGCGCTGCGTCCCGACGGCCGGCCGATGCTGTTCCAGGACACCGCCTCGGTCGGGGTGGTGCTGCGGCCGTTCTTCTTCGACCTGCTGCACATCGACGACCTCGACCTGGTTGACGAGCCGGCCGAGGTGCGGCACCGCCACCTGGCCGGGCTGTTGCCGCCGGAGCTGCTGGTGGACCGGCTGGTCACGGCCGACCCGGCGGCGGCGGAGGACTTCTCCCGGCAGGTGCTGGCCGCCGGGCACGAGGGCGTGGTGGTCAAGGGGCTGGACGGCGGCTACCAGGCCGGGCGGCGCGGAGCCTCCTGGGTGAAGGTGAAGCCGGTGCACACCCTCGACCTGGTGGTGCTCGCCGTGGAGTGGGGCAGCGGGCGCAGGCGGGGCCTGCTGTCCAACATCCACCTCGGCGCCCGCGACCCGGCCACGGGCGGCTTCGTGATGCTGGGCAAGACGTTCAAGGGCATGACCGACGCCATGCTCGCCTGGCAGACCGAGCGGTTCCTCGCGCTGGAAACCTCCCGCGAGGGCCACGTCGTGCACGTCCGCCCCGAGCAGGTGGTCGAGATCGCCTTCGACGGCATCCAGCGCTCGACCCGCTACCCGGGCGGCATGGCGCTGCGGTTCGCCCGCGTCGTCCGCTACCGCGAGGACAAGACCGCGAACGAGGCCGACACCGTGGCGACCGTGCGCTCGCTGGCCGGGTAGCTCAGCCGAACAGGGACGCAGCCAGGCCGGCGGCGGCCAGCAGCATCACCACGGCCACGCCGGCGTCGAAGGCCCGCCAGGCCGTGGGTTTGGCGAACAGCGGCGCGAGCGCCCGGGCACCGAACCCGAGGGCGAGGAACCAGGCGATGCTGCCGGCCATCGCGCCGGCCGCGAAGACCCAGGGCGCTTCATGGGTGGCGGCCACCGAGCCCAGCAGCACGACGGTGTCGAGGTAGACGTGGGGGTTCAGCCAGGTGAGCGCGAGGGCCGTGCCGGCCACCGGCAGCAGCCCGGCAGCGGCGCCCGCCCCGTCCGGGCGCAGCTCCCCCGGACGCAGGGCTCGCCGCAGGGCCGCGACCGCGTACCACAGCAGCACCCCACAGCCGAGGACGGTGACGGTGACCAGCAGCGGCCGGTTGCCGGAGATGACGGCGCCGGCCCCTGCCGTGCCCACGCTGATCAGTGCGATGTCGCTGAGCGCGCAGATGGCCACGACCAGCCCGACGTGCTCCCGGCGCAGGCCCTGGCGCAGGACGTAGGCGTTCTGCGCGCCGATGGCGACGATCAGGCCCAGCCCGAGCCCGAGCCCGGCGACGGCGGTGGTGAACACGACTCGAAGCTAGGCCGCGACAATGTTGCAGTCCAGCGAATCTTTCTGCGGTTCCCTTAGCGGCGCTTAGTATGGCGGTTGTGGACTGGGACCTGCCCCAACTCCGGGCGCTGGCCGCCGTGGCCGATCACGGGACGTTGGAGGCTGCGGCGAAGCAGCTGCACCTGACCCCGTCCGCAGTGAGCCAGCGGCTGAAGGCGCTGGAACGCTCGGTGGGCGCGGTGCTGCTGCGGCGGACCCGGCCGGTGCTGCCCACCGAGGCCGGCCGGGAGGTGCTGCGGCTGGCCCGGCAGCTGGCAGCGCTCACCACCGACGCCGAGGCCACTCTCGCCACCGCTGAGGACACGCGGCCGGAGGTCCGCCTGGCGGTGAACGCCGACTCCCTGGCGACCTGGGTACTGCCAGCCCTCGCCGAGGTGGCCGGCTCGGTGCGGCTGGCCTTCCTGCGCGAGGACGAGCACCGCACCACCGAGTTGCTGCGGGACGGGACGGCGATGGCAGCGATCACCAGCGACCGCTCTCCGGTCCAGGGCTGCACGGTGGAGCCGCTGGGCGCGATGCGGTACCGCCCGGTGGCGGCAGCCGGGTTCGCTGCGCGCTGGTTCGCAGACGGGGTCAGCGCACGGGCGCTGGCCGCAGCGCCTGTCGTGGTGTTCGACGAGCACGACCGGCTGCAGGCCCTGGCGCTGGAACAGGCGGGGGTGGACGCTGGCGCCCCACCCCGGCACCTGGTGCCGGCCAGCACCCAGTTCGGCGAGGCGGTACGCCACGGCTACGGGTGGGGAATGCTGCCCGACCTGGAGGGACGGGCCTGGGCCGGCGTGGACCTTGCGGCCGTGCCCGGGTCGCGGTTGCGGCACCAGGACGTCCGGCTCTTCTGGCAGCAGTGGTCGCTGCAGACCCCGAGCCTCGACGCGGTGGGCGCGGCCGTCCGGCGGGGGGCGGCCCGGGCACTGCTCCAGAATGGGTAACGACCAGGCAAAGGGAGCATCCGATGGCGAAGGGTTATGTTGAGCCGGAGTTCCAGCGGGACACCAAGTACATCCCCGACCGGATCACGGCGGACGGCCGGGACGGCTGGCCGGTCGAGGCCGGGCGCTACCGGCTCGTCGCGGCCAGGGCATGCCCGTGGGCCAGCCGGGCGATCATCGTCCGCCGCCTGCTGGGGCTGGAGGACGCGATCAGTATGGGCCTTTGCGGCCCCACCCACGACGAGCGCTCGTGGACGTTCGACCTCGACGCCGGCGGGGTCGACCCGGTGCTCGGCATCGAACGGCTGCAACAGGCCTACTTCGCCCGGTTCCCTGACTACCCGAAGGGCATCACCGTGCCGGCGGTCGTCGACGTGCCGTCCGGCGGGGTGGTCACCAACGACTTCCCCTCGATCACGATCGACTTCGAGCTGGAATGGACGGCGTTCCATCGCGACGGCGCCCCGCAGCTGTACCCAGAGCACCTGCGGGACGAGATCGACGAGGTGAACTCGTGGGTCTACACCGAGGTGAACAACGGGGTGTACCGGTGCGGGTTCGCCGGCCGGCAACAGGCCTACGAGGAGGCCTACGACCGGCTGTTCGCCGCGCTGGACCGGCTGGAGGAGCGACTGAGCACTCGCCGCTACCTCGTTGGGGACCAGCTCACCGAGGCGGACGTGCGCCTGTTCACCACCCTGGTCAGGTTCGACCCGGTGTACCACGGCCACTTCAAGTGCAACCGGAACAAGCTCACCGAGATGCCGGCGCTGTGGGCGTACGCGCGCGACCTCTTCCAGACGCCCGGTTTCGGCGACACCGTCGACTTCGAGCAGATCAAGCAGCACTACTACGTCGTCCACCACGACATCAACCCAACCGGCATCGTGCCCAAGGGCCCCGACCTGGCCGGCTGGCTCACCCCGCACGGGCGGGAGTCGCTCGGCGGCCGCCCCTTCGGAGACGGCACCCCGCCCGGACCAGTGCGGCCGGGTGAGCAGGTGGCTGCTGCCGGTAGGGTGCACTGAGGCGACAGCGGAGGGCCGAACGATGCAGATCCTGATCTGGGTCCTGAGCGTCGCCGGACTGGCCGCGATGTACTGGGGCTTCCGGGTGAACGAGGAGTTCAAGTTCCGGATGCTGTCGCTCGCCTTCGTCGGCGGCGTCTACCTGTGGGGCATGGCGCAAGGCATGGACGCGGTGTGGATCAACGCCACCGGCCTGGCGATCCTCGCGATCGCGTTCTGGCCCGCCCAGAACAAGCCGGGGCAGAACCCGCCGGCGGCCCCGCCGGACAAGGACGCGCCGAAAGCCGGCTGATCAGGCGACGTCGTCGTACTCGTCCTCGCCGGGACGCCACCGCTCGTACTCATGCAGGGCGCGCTCGATGGCGATAGTGCCGTGGGGCCCGACCAGGTAGCGGAAGCCGTAGGGCGAGGTCCACTCGAAGAAGCCGGGGGCGCGCTGCTGCACCTGCCAGCCGCCGTGGGTCTTGGCGCGGTGCGCTCGCCGCGACAGCGGCCCGAGGTTTCCGGGCCGGGTCTGTCCCGGCGGCGCTCCAGGGCCGTGGTCGTACGGGTCGGTGTGGTCGAGATCGAGACCGGCGGAGCGCCGGGTGCCGAACGGGAACACCTCGTACGGGTCGCGGAGCAGCACCGCGGCCCGGAGCCGTGCGGGGATCTCGTAGCAGTCGACCGCCGGCAGCTGCCCGGGCTGGAACACCGGCCGCACCGTCACCCGTGAGTCCGCCAGCAGTTCGCGCAACCGGCTCACCGGCACCGGGCAGCCGTCCGGCACCCGGGCCACGCCCGAGCCGGAGAGCAGGGACTGGTCCGAGACATGGACGACCAGCGTCGATCGGGGCAACAGCCGCTCGGGGTCGACCGTGATCGTGCCGCAGACGTGGCCTGCGCAGCCCGTGGGGCCGCGGCCGCCCGCGTCCGGCTCACCCTCCGCGGGCAGGTCGAGCGGCGGCTGGACGGCAGACTGCAGCATCGCCAGCGCTCGCGCCGGGGTGGCCAGGATGCCGAACGCCTTCGCGCGGCGGAGCTCGCCCGGATCGGTGTCCCCGCGCTCGGCCAGCACCTCTGCGAGCCGGTTCAGCATCGCATCGAAGTGGATCGCGTCGCCCAGCCCGACCCGGGCGATCATCGTCGCCACCCCATCGGTCACCGTGCGGGCCCGGCGCACGAACCGTTCCCCGCGGCCGGCCTCGGCCCGCGCCTCGGCTCCCTCGGGGTCGGCCGCCACAATGAGCCCTTCGAGCAGGCTCAGCACCCGACCCCACGGCAGGCGCTCGACCGCAGGGGCCAACTGCTCGTCCACCGAGCGGGCCGCCTGCAGGCTGAGGCCGGCCGCGGCGCTGCGCCGGGTGATCTGCTTCGCCTGCCAGAACCGCACCCGGCCGGCCTGTACGGCGTCCCACAGCAGCGGGTGCCGGTCGCGGAGGTTGACCACGTCGGCCAGCAGCAGGGCGGCGGCGACCGGGCTGATGCCGAGCAGCGGCCCCACCTCCAGCGCCAGCCACTCCGCGATCGGCGCGGCGCCGTCCGCTCCAGGACGCTGGTTGCGCTGCCGCCGGTGCGCCGCATCGTCGGCCAGGGCGGCGGTACCGGCCAGCACGGCTTCCTCCGAATCAGCCCGGTGCAGCTCGGCCAGGTGCGCGATGGCCTGCAGCTGGCGCACCTCCGCCGCCACCTGCGCCTCGAACGACGCGCGCAGGTAGTCCAGCGCCTCGAGTCCGCTCGCCGCGGCCAAATCGAACATACCGATCATTTTACGAAGCCGGTCTGACATTCCCGCCGGAAACAGAACGGCCGGTCCGCGGATGGACCGGCCGTTCTACCTTGCGCGCTCGGAGGGACTCGAACCCCCAACCTTCTGATCCGTAGTCAGATGCTCTATCCATTGAGCCACGAGCGCTGGAAAGCGTCCTCCACCCTACTCGACCCGGTCCGGGGGCGTCCAACCGGGGCCATCGGGCACCTCCGGGCCAACCCCGGCGTGCCCGGGATGGGGCAGGATGGAGAGCAAGTCAGCCAGATAGCTGCGAGACCGCCTAGGAGACCCCAATGGCCCTCGAGACCATCCTGATCGCCACCGGTGCGCCGGCCAACGCCCCGGAGGAACTCCTCAACTGGGTGGCCGGCGTGGCCGACCTGACGCAACCCGACGCGATCCACTGGTGTGACGGCTCCGAAGCCGAGCGCGACCGCCTGTACGAGGAGATGGTCGAGTCCGGCACCTTCGTCAAGCTCAACCCCGCCAAGCGACCCGGCTCCTACCTCGCCCGCTCCGAGGCCTCGGACGTGGCCAGGGTTGAGGCCCGCACCTTCATCTGCTCCGAGCGGCCGGAGGACGCCGGCCCGACGAACAACTGGGCCGACCCCGCGCAGATGAAGCAGACGCTGGCTGCCGCCTTTGCCGGCTGCATGCGCGGGCGCACGATGTACGTGATCCCGTTCTCGATGGGGCCGGTCGGCGGGCCGATCAGCAAGCTCGGTATCGAGATCACCGACAGTCCCTACGTTGTGGTGAACATGCGGCTGATGACCCGCATGGGCACGGCAGCCATGGACGCCATCGCCACCGGCGAGCCCTGGGTGCCGTCGGTGCACTCGGTCGGCTACCCGCTCGTGGACGCCGAGGGCAACGCCCGCCCCGACGTGGCGTGGCCCTGCAACGACGAGAAGTACATCACCCACTTCCCCGAGACCCACGAGATCTGGAGCTACGGCTCCGGGTACGGCGGCAACGCCCTGCTCGGCAAGAAGTGCTACGCGCTGCGGATCGCATCGGTGCTGGCCCGCGACGAGGGCTGGCTCGCCGAGCACATGCTGATCCTGCGGATCACCAGCCCGGAGGGCCAGGTGTTCCACCTCACCGCCGCGTTCCCGTCCGCCTGCGGCAAGACGAACCTGGCGATGCTCCGGCCGACCATCCCCGGATGGAAGGTGGAGACGGTGGGCGACGACATCGCGTGGATGCGGCCCGGCCCGGACGGCCGCCTGTACGCGATCAACCCCGAGTCCGGCTTCTTCGGGGTGGCCCCGTTCACGAGCGAGAAGACCAACCCCACCGCGCTGCACGCCCTCGACCACGACACGATCTTCACCAACGTCGCCCTCACCGACGACGGCGACGTCTGGTGGGAGGGACTGACCGACACCCCGCCGGCCCACCTGATCGACTGGGAGGGCAACGACTGGACGCCGGACTGCGGGCGGCCAGCAGCGCACCCGAACAGCCGCTTCACCGTGCACGCCTCGCAGGCCGAGTCGATCTCGCCCGACTGGGAGGACCCGGCCGGCGTGCCGGTGGACGTGATCCTCTTCGGTGGCCGGCGCGCGACCAACGTCCCGCTCATCTCCGAGTCCTACGACTGGGAGCACGGGGTGTTCATCGGTGCCACCGTGTCGAGTGAGCAGACCGCAGCTGCAGAGGGCCTCGTCGGCGAGCTGCGCCGCGACCCGTTCGCGATGCTGCCGTTCTGCGGCTACAACATGGCCGACTACTGGGCGCACTGGCTGCGGATGGGCAAAGTGCTCGGCGACAAGGCCCCACGGATCTTCAGCGTCAACTGGTTCCGCAAGGACGCCGACGGCCGCTACCTGTGGCCGGGTTTCGGCGACAACGCCCGCGCGATCGAGTGGGCCCTGCGCAGGGTCGCCGGCGAACTGGGCGCCACCGAGGCGATCAGCGGCCGCATCCCGGCCCTCGGCGACCTGAACGTTGCCGGCCTTGACCTGGGACAGGACCGGCTGGCGGCACTGTTCGAGCTCGACCCGGACGCCTGGGCGCAGGAGTCGCAGCTGACCGAGGAGTTCTTCGCCCAGTTCGGCGACCGGGTGCCGGAGGCTCTGCACCGGCAACTCGCGCTCCTGCGGGAGCGGATCGGTGCGGCCGGGGTCGCCGGGCACTGACCTCGGCTACCGCACCGGTTCCACGGCCGGCCAGCGGCCCCGCAGGTACGAGTTCGGGTAGCGCGCGCCGGCGTCGCAGTCCAGCTCGGCGGCGGCCCGCAACGGCCAGGACGGCTCG
The DNA here is from genome assembly GCA_023460935.1 of Actinomycetes bacterium. Lineage (GTDB taxonomy): Bacteria > Actinomycetota > Actinomycetes > Propionibacteriales > Propionibacteriaceae > Propionicimonas. Next base: position 22,795 of record JAEWOI010000044.1, on the reverse strand, counting down.
CGCAACGCCACCCTCCCGAGCGCGACCGCGTCTGCGCTGCCGTCGTCGAGCACCTGCTGTGCCTGCCCCGGCTCGGTGATCCGCCCGACCGCGCACACCGGCACCCCGGCCTCGCGGACGGCGGCAGCCAGGGGCACCTGGTAGCCGGGGTCGGCCGGGATCCGGGTGAGCACGTTGCCGCCGCTGGAGACGTGGACGAGGTCGACGCCATGCGAGGCGAGAATGCCGGCCAGCCGGGTGGAGTCGGCCACGCTCCAGCCGTCCTCAACCCATTCGGTCGCCGAGATGCGCACGAACAGCGGCTTGCCGGCCGGCCAGGCTTCCCGTACGGCGTCCACCACCTCGAGCAGCAGCCGGGCGCGGCCGTCGAAGTCGCCGCCGTAGGCGTCGGTGCGGTGGTTGGAGAGCGGCGAGAGGAACTCGGCCAACAGGTAGCCGTGCGCGGCGTGCACCTCGACCACGTCGAAGCCGGCGGCGTCCGCGCGCCGGGCGGCCGCGGCGAAGGCCGCGACCACTTCGGCCAGGTACTCCGGCGTCGCCTCGGTCGGGACGGCGAGGCCGGGGAACGGCACCGGGGAGGGCCCGAAGGTCTGCCAGCCACCGTCCGCAGGCGGCACCGAGCCCGACTTGCCGGGCTCGAAATCGCGGTAGGTCGAGGCCTTGCGCCCGGCGTGCGCCAGCTGGATGCCGAGCTTCGCGCCCTGGGCGTGGCCGAACTCGACGATCCGGGCCCAGGCCGCCTGCTGCGCCTCGTTCCAAAGGCCGGTGCACTGCGGCGAGATCCTGCCCTCGGGCAGCACCCCGGTCGCCTCCGCGATCACCAGGCCGAAGCCGCCGGCAGCCCTGGCGCCGAGGTGCACCAGGTGCCAGTCGGTCGGCACGCCGTCGCGCGCCTCGCACTGGTACTGGCACATCGGGGCGAGGAACACCCGGTTCGGGATCGTCAGGTCACGCAGCTGCAGCGGGTCGAAGAGGGACGGCATGCCTACAGACTAGGCACGAAGCAGGTCGAGGTTGGCCGCGGACGGTTCCAGCTCGCCGGCCTCGATGCGCCGGGCGACGGCAAGGATCGCGTCGTTCACCGGGGTGGGCACGCCGTTGGCCGCACCCTCCCTCGCGACGACGCCGTTGAGGTCGGCAGCCTCGCTGCGCCTGCCCTTGCGCCAGTCCTGCAGCACGGTCGTGGTCGCGCCGGGGCGGACGAAGTTCTTGTACAGCGTGTCGAGCAACGTCTCGGAGACCTGCTCCGGCTCGGCCAGGGCGGCCGGGTCGAGCCCGAAGATCGGCAGCACGGGGTGGCCGAGGGCGCGGCCGACGTCCAGCGCCTCCTGGCCCGCGCGCACCATCAGCTCCCGCATGCCGGGGACGGCGATCGCGTCCGCCATCGGCAGGCCGAGGCTGGCCGTGGTGACCAGGACGCTGGCGTTGCTCACCAGCTTCATCCACTTGGCGGCGAGGATGTCGTCGACCACGGCGACGGTGCCGCTGTGGCTCAGCACGTCGACCAGCTCCTGCTCGCGTCCGGCCGCGGCGGGCGAAAGGCTGCCGACCGCGAACCAGGAGCGCTCGCGCGGGGTGTGGCGGTGGATCGTGCCGGGCTCGTACATCGTCGAGGACACCTCGATGACACAGCCCAACGTCCGCGCCGGGCCGGCCAGCTGCTCGACCTCTGCAGCGGTCATGCCGTTCTGCACGCCGACGAGCAGGCCGTCCCCGGCGAGCAAGGGCAGGATCAGCCTCGCGGCCCAGGGCGTGTCATAGGCCTTCACCAGCAACAGCACCACGTCGAACGGCCGCCGCAGCTCCGCCACCTCGCAGAAGTGGTGCACCCGAACCGGCGTGACCTCGACCTCGCGCTCGCCACTCGCAGCCTGCACCTCGACGCGCACCCCGTCGGCGCGCATCCGTTCGACGTGGGCCGGCCACTGCTCGATCAGGGTGACGTCCAGGCCGGCCCTGGTCAGGTCGGCCCCGACCGCCGCCCCGTTGGCTCCGGCGCCGACCACGGCGATCCGTCCAGGCATGCCGGTAGGGTAACCGATCGTTCAGGCGAAGTGAACGGTGGGCAGTGGCGCTGGCCGACACCGCAGAACTGCCCCGTTCAGCCGCCTCCAGACCCTTGTTCGCCACGCGGCGCGGCGTATAGCCTCACTGAACAGCCGACGACGGACAGCCGGCCGACTTTCTTCCATTCAACGCTGACGGGAGAACCATGACGGACACCCAAGCCACAGCCCCGCGCGCAGAGGACTTCGCCTCCGGGCGGCCGGTCGTCTTCCGCAACGCGACCATCATCACCGTCGACAGCGCCGGCACGCTCGAGCACGCCGACCTGCTGATCACCGGCGACACGATCACCGAGGTCGGCCCCCAGCTCCAGGCACCGCCGGACGCGCTGGAGGTCGACGCCACCGGCGGCATCATCACCCCGGGCTTCGTCGACACCCACCGCCACATGTGGCAGAGCGCCCTGCGCGGCTACGGCGGCGACTGGGCGCTCACCCAGTACTTCGTCTTCTACTACCTCACCTGGGGCCACGTGTTCCGGCCGGAGGACGTGCACGCCGGCAACCTGCTCAGCGCACTGGAGTCGATCGACACCGGGGTGACCACGACCCTCGACTGGTCGCACGGCCTGCGCAACGTCGAGTACGGCGAGGCCGCGCTGGAAGCCCTGAAGGCGATCCCCGGCCGGTTCGTGCTGGCCTACGGCAACTACCTCGGCTCACCCGGGGAGTGGGCGAATTCGCCGGAGTTCCGCCGGTTCGTCAGCGACCACTTCTCCGCTCCGGACGACATGCTGGGCCTGGCGTTGGCCTTCGACGTCACCGGGGCGCCGGAGTTCCCCGAGCGCGGCGCCTTCGAAGCCGCCCGCGAGCTCGACCTGCGGGTGACCACCCACGCAGGGGTGTGGGGGGCCACCACCGACGCCGGCATCAACCAGATGTGGGAATCGGGCTTCATGACGCCCAAGGTCACCTACGTCCATGCAGCCAGCCTCGGCCCGGACAGCTACCACAAGATCCAGGCCAGCGGCGGGTCGATCTCGGTGGCGACCGAGAGCGAGCAGAGCGCGGGCCAGGGCTACCCGTCCAGCTGGATCGCCCGCAAGTACGGCATCCCGGCGTCGCTGTCGATGGACACCAGCGTGTGGTGGAGCGCCGACTTCTTCAACACGATGCGCTCCACCCTCGGCGCCGACCGTTCGCGCGACCACCTAGAGGCCCACACCAACCACGAGACGATCGTCACGAACCGGCTGCGGGCCTCCGACGTGCTGCGCATGGCGACGATGGGCGGGGCGGAGGCGCTCGGCCTCGCCGACAAGATCGGCTCGATCACCCCGGGCAAGAAGGCCGACCTGGTGCTGCTCAAGAATGACGAGTCCCCGACGATGACCCCGATCCTCTACCCGGAGGCCCACGTGGTGTTCCAGGCCGGGACGGCCGACGTGCACACCGTCGTGGTGAACGGGAAGGTGGTCAAGTACGCCGGCGAGCGGATCGGGCTGCCGCTGGGCCCCATCCGGGACAAGGTGGCCGCCTCGGTGGAGTACGTCCGCTCGACGATCGGCGCTGAGGAGTGGGTGAAGGGCATGCACCCGGAGGTTCCCACCGACGAGATCATCCCCAACCCGTACACCTACACCGAGGGTGGTGCCGCCCGGGTCAGGGCAGAGTCGTGATCCTGCACCTGGCCCTGTTCACCTGGCAGCCGGAGGTGACGGCTGACGACGTCGCCGGGCTGACTGCAGCCCTGGAGGAGATGGCCGAGAAGGTGCCCGAACTGGCGGCCTACCGGTGCGGGGAGAACCTGCGGCTGCGTCCGGGGGCCGATTACGCCGTTGCGGCGCTGGTGGCCGACGAGGCTGCGCTGGCGGCCTACCTCGACTCCGAAGCCCACGCCGAGGTGTACCGCCTGCACCTCTCGCGGATGATCGCCACCCGCTCGGCTGCGCAGCTGCCCGTGCCGGACACCGCGACCCTGTGACCAGGCACCTGGCCGCGGTCTACGGCGGCCCCGGCGACATCGTCCTGCAGCAGCGGGAAGCGCCGGAGCCCGGCCCCGGCCAGGTGCTGGTGCGGGTGGGGGTGTGCGGCATCTGCGGCAGCGACGCCACCGAGTTCTCCCGTGGTCCAGCGCTGGCCCGCCCGCCGGTGGTGCTGGGCCACGAGTTCGCCGGCACCGTCGAGCTCGCCGGGCCGGGCGTCGAGCTGGCCCCGGGGGCCACGGTCGTGGCCGGGGCAGGGATCTCCTGCGGGAACTGCCGGATGTGCCTGGCCGGGCGCACCAACCTGTGCGCTTCGTACACCACGCTCGGGCTGCACCACGACGGCGGCCTCGCCGGCTACGTGCTCGCCCCCGCCGGCACCCTGCTGGACGTGACCTCCCACGGGCTGGCGATGGACACCCTCGGGCTGGCCCAGCCGATGTCGATCGCCGTGCACACGGTGCGCCGCAGCGGGCTTCGCGCCGGGGCGGACGCGGTGATCGTCGGCGTCGGCGGCATCGGCAGCTTCATCACCGTGGCGGCGTCAGCCGTGGGTGCGAGGGTGCTCGTGGTCGACCGTGATCCGGCCCGGCTCGAGCTGGCCCAGCAGCTCGGTGCCTTCGCGACCCAACTCGCCGGCAGCGGGCCGATCGCGGAGCGCGCCGAGGCGCTGGGCATGGCGCCGCAGGTCTTCTTCGAGGTCAGCGGCACCCGTGCAGGCCTGGAGTCGGTGTTCGCAGCTGCCCGTCCGGGAGCGACGATCGTGCCGGTCGGGGTGCAGAAGGAGCCGGTGGAGGTGAACTTCGCTGAGTGGACGTTGCGGGAGTACACGATCACCGGAACCGTGGCCCATGTGATCGGCACCGACCTGCCCGAGGCGGTGCGGCTGCTGGCCGCGCGGCCCGACTGGAGCCTGGTCGCGGGCGAGGTGCTGCCGCTCACCGAGCTGGTCGCAGCGGGACTGCAGCCGCTGGTGGACGGCACGGCGCGGCAGGTGAAGACCCTGCTGGACCCCTGGGCCAGCGAGCGTCGAGCAGCGGTCCACGGCCGGGCGGGCTGACTCAGCCCAGCCGGTCCATCGCCTGCAGCACGTCCACCGCGGAGTTCAGGGTGCCGTCGCCCGCCTCCCGCCCGGGAAGGCCGGTGGCCGGCGGCGTGGCGGCCTGCTGGCGCCGTCCGACCACGAACCAGACCCCGCGCGCCACGGCGTCGCTGCGGTTGGAGTAGAGGTGCGGACGGACCGACTCGAACTGCAGGGAGTCGCCGGCCCGCAGCACGAAGGTGTCGAACTCGAGCTGGAGGGTGAGCTCGCCCTCCAGGATGTAGGCGTGCTCGATGCCGGAGTGGCGCATCAGCCTGGCCTCGCTGGAGCTCGCCGCCCCCGGCGCGTAGGTGACCAGCAGCGCGTCCGCCGGCCCGCCCTCGCCGACGGCCAGCCGTTCCCAGCGCACCCCGTTGTCCATCTCCAGGACGGGGTTCTCGCTGGCCCGCTGCACCGGCGGAAGGGCGGGTCCGGCGTGGCCGGGCACAGGTCCGGGGGCCGCGGTCGCGCGCTGGTCGCCCGGCCCCACCCCGAGCAGATCGTCGAGGGAGACGCCGAGGTGGTTGACGATCGCGTAGAGGGTGGAAACCGAGGGCTGGGTCTTGCCGGTCTCGACCTGGGAGATCAGGCTCGCCGAGACCCCGAGGGCCTGGGCGACGCTGCGCAGGCTGAGCCCGCGCTCGAGCCGTGCCGCGCGCAGGTGCGAGCCGATGTCGGCGTTCATGCCGGCCTCCCGGAGTGCTGGGCTGACAGGACCGGCCGTTCAGCCGGAGGAAAACCCGGCGGGCGTCCCACGGCTGATGATAATGCCACCACTGGCCGGGAGTGTTCATCTGTGCTAAACAGTATCGGTCAGCACTTAACAGCCCAGTAGCGTCGAAGTCGTCGCTGGAGGACCAATGAAGGACACCGCCACCACCGGAGCCAACGCCGTCGACTGGGAGGCCCGGATCGACTTCGACCGCCTGCGGTCGGAACGCCTGGACCGGTTGAAGGCAGAGCTGGAGCGCAGCGAACTGGGCGCGCTGCTCGCCTTCGACTTCTCGAACATCCGCTACATGACGGCCACCCACATCGGGACCTGGGCGATGGACAAGCTCATCCGGTTCAGCCTGCTCACCCGCGAGACCGACCCGATCTCCTGGGACTTCGGCTCCGCCGCCCGGCACCACCAGCTGTACAACCCCTGGCTGGACGTGACCACCGCCGAGGCGGACGCCGACCCGAACGCTCCGCACCACGGCGCCACCCGGCCGCGCCTTGAGGGCGGCGCGCGGGCCGGGATCTCCACCCTGCGTGGCGCGTTCACCCCCGACGCCGGCATCGCCGAGGCGCTGGCGGCGAAGATCAAGCGGGAGCTGGAGAAGTTCGGCGTGGCCGACCAGCCCCTCGGCGTTGACGTGATCGAGTTGCCCGTGCTGTTCGCGCTGCAACAGGCAGGCATCCGGGTGGTGGACGGCCAGCAGGTGTTCATGGAGGCGCGCCGGATCAAGACCCCGGACGAGATCCGGCTACTGACCCAGGCGGCCTCGATGGTCGACGCAGCCTACGACGAGCTCTACCGGTTCCTCCGCCCGGGCGTGCGCGAGAACGAGTGCGTCGGCCTGGTCGCCAAGACCCTCTACGACCTGGGCTCGGAGTACGTCGAGGGCGTGAACGCCATCTCCGGCGAGCGCTGCTCGCCGCACCCGCACGTGTTCTCCGACCGGCTGATCCGTCCGGGCGATCCGGCGTTCTTCGACATCCTGCACAGCTTCAACGGCTACCGCACCTGCTACTACCGCACCTTCGCCGTCGGTTCGGCATCGAACGCGCAGCGCGACGCCTACAAGCGGGCCCGGGAGTACATGGACCGGGCGATCGCGCTGGTGAAGCCCGGGGCGACCACCGCAGACATCGTCAACGTGTGGCCGACGGCCCAGGAGTTCGGCTTCGCCGACGAGGAGGCAGCGTTCGCCCTCCAGTACGGGCACGGCGTCGGGCTCTCGATCTGGGAGAAGCCGATCTTCTCGCGGCTGGTGTCCCTGGAGCACCCGGAGACCATCGAGGCCGGCATGGTGTTCGCCCTCGAGACCTACTGGCCGGCAGCCGACGGCTGGGGAGCGGCCCGGATCGAGGAGGAGGTGGTGGTCACCGCCGACGGCTGCGAAGTGATCACCAAGTTCCCGGCGGAGAAGCTGATGGTCGCAGGCACCCGCTACTTCACCGTCGACGGTCCGCTGGTCGGGCCCAGGGACGCCCAGTCGCACCTGAACACGCCCGAAGGCCGCGGCGAGCAGGCCTGAACGCACCAAGGAGAGCCATGTCACAGCGCACCATCGTCATCGCCGGCGGCACCTCCGGGATCGGCCTCGAGCTGGCCCGCGACCTCGTCTCCGGTGGTGACCGGGTGGTGATCACCGGAAGGGATCCCGAGCGCACCCGGTCGATCGCTGCGGGTCTCAGCGAGAGCGCCACCGGGGTGGCGCTGGACCTGTCCGAGCCGGAAGGGATCGCCGGACAGCTGGCGGGGATCGGCCCGGTCAACGGCCTGGTGCTGGCCGCCATCGAGCGCGACGCCAACACCGTGCGGGAGTACGACATGGCCCGCGCCCGCCGGCTGGTCACCCTGAAGCTGCTCGGCTACACCGAGACCGTGCACGCCCTGCTGGACCGGCTGGAGCCGTCCAACGCCACCGGGATCGTGCTGTTCGGCGGCCGCGCGAAGGACGCGCCCTACCCCGGCTCGACCACGGTCTCCACGATCAACGGCGGCGTGGAGGGGCTCACCGCCACCCTGGCGCTGGAGCTGGCGCCGATCCGGGTGAACGCGATCCATCCCGGCATCATCGGCAACAGCCCGTTCTGGGCGAGCAAGCCCCCCGGCGTCCTCGACCAGTACACCAGCCGCACCCCCGGCGGTGAGCTGGCCACGATGGCCGACATCGTCGACGCGGTGAAGTTCCTGCTCCGCAACCGGGGCGTGTCCGGCACCAGCCTCTACGTCGACCGGGGCTGGCGCCTCACCTGAGCCGGGGCCGCCTCCTGCGCGGACGGGTACCGCTGCCGGCGGGTGATCTCGGCCACGCCCGACCAGTCGACGTCGGCGAGGTCGGCCGAGGCGAGGGCGGTGTCGAAGGCAACCCGCAGCAAGGGGGCTGTCGGCAGCAGGATGCCGGCCTCCGCCGCGATCTCCTCGGCCAGCCCGAGGTCCTTGGAGCCGAGCGCCATCGTGAAGCCTGGCGGGGTGAAGCGGCTCTGCGCGATCATCTCGCCGTAGCCGGTGTAGACGGGTCCGGGGAACAGCGTCGAGGAGAGCAGCTCAGTGAACAGCCCGGCGTCCACCCCGTTGGCCTCGACCAGGGCAACCGACTCCCCGATGGCCTGAAACGCGTGGATGATGTCGTAGTTCACCGCTGCCTTCACGACGTTCGCGAGCCGCGGGTCCTCGCCCACCACCCAGACCCGCTTGCCGAGCACCTCCAGGTAGGGCGCCGCCCGCTCCAGGTCGGCCGCGGCCCCGGCAGCGATGATGTTCAGGTTGCCCTCGGCTGCCACCGTCCAGCGGCCGAGCACGGGCGCTGCGAGGTAGCCGACCCCGGCCAGGGCGTGCCGCCCGGCCAGCCGCCCGGCCGCGGCAGGGCTGAGCGAGGCCATCGCCACGTGCAGCCGGCCGGGTTCGCCGGCGAGGTGGTCCAGGGTGAGCACCTCGTCCGCTGCCTGGTCGTTGGCCAGCATCGAGAACGAGACGTCTGCGGCCAGCGCCTCCGCCGGCGAGGCTGCCGCGACCGCCCCGGCCGCGACGAGGTCGGCGACCGGATCGGGCGAGCGGTTCCACACGCGCACCTCATGGCCGGCCGCGACCAGGCGCCGCGCCATCTGGCGTCCCATCGTGCCCAGGCCGAGGAAACCCAGCTGCGCCATCGCGTCCTCCTACTCGAAGATCTCGGGGTGCCGCGCCAACTCCAGGCGGGTGCGTCGGATGTGGACGGCCAGCACCCGTCCGGCCTCCTCCGGGTCGCCGCGGCGGATGGCGGCGACCATCAGGTGGTGGTCGAGGTGGGCGCTGCGCTCTCCGGTGGAGCGGAACACGCGGGTGAACGCCCGCCGGTAGTGCTGGGTGCGGTTCCACAGGCCCAGCACCAGTTCGCCCAGCACGGTGGTGCTGGCTGCGGCGTAACTGCCGAGGTGGAACTCGCGGTCGAGCCGCAGGAACTCCTCCACGTCGCCGGCCGCCTCCATTTGCCCGGCCAGCCCGGCCAGCCGGTCGACCGCCTCCCCGTCCAGCCCCGGGACACTGTAGGACAGCAGCAGCGGCTCGATGCGTTCGCGGATGCGGTAGAGCTCCTCGCAGTCGGCGAGGGTGAGCCGCGTCACCCAGGCGCCCGTGTTGGCCACCAGCGTCAACAGGCCCTCGGCCTCCAGCCGCCGCAGCGCCTCGCGCACCGGCAGCCGGCTGGCGCCGTGCTGGTCGGCCAGGTCGTCCTGGCGCACCCGCTCGCCGGGTGCGTAGCGGCCGGCCAGGATCGCTTCGCGCAGTTCCGCGGCGATCCGCGCACCGGCCGCGCCGTGAGCTGGCAGCGTGGTCACGGCGCTCATTCTGCCGGACGCGCCGGGTGCCAGAGCCGGACGGGAGCATCGGCCTCGTACGCCTTGCCTTCGGGGTAGCTGACCAGTTCGAACTGCATGCCCCAGGGGCTGCGGAAGTACAGCCAGCGCTGTCCCGCCGCGGCGTTCGCGCTCGCGACGGGCTCGCCCATCACCTCCACGCCGTTGGCCAGCAGGTGGGCCAGCGCCTCGTCCATGTCGTCGACGTAGAGCGCGAGGTGGTGGCCGCCGATGTCGCTGTTGCGCGGTTGCGGAGCCTGCCCGTCTGCCGCGGCGTAGTCGAAGACCTCGAGGTTGGTGCCGTTGCCCAGCCGGTAGAACCGGATCTCGCGGATCGTCGTGCGCGGGTGCACGCCGAGCTGCACGCTCATCCAGTCGTCCTGGCCGCTCTTGCCCGGCAGGGTGTAGACCCGCACGGCCCCGAGCACCCCCACCAGGAACTGCTCGGCCTCGTCGAGGTCCGGCACGGTGAAGCCGAAGTGGTCTGTTCCGCGAAGCCCGGGAATGCCAGCCATGTTGGATACAATAACCGGACCATTGCGGGGCAAGAATACGCAATTGTGAACCGGACCCGTTCTATTGGATTCAATGATCACTTAGGCTCCCGCCATGCCGGAGCGACGCAGTCTGGACACGGGCACCGCCTGGGTGGAGCTCACCACCACCCCGGACGACTGGGCAGCTACCGACCCCGCACTGCTGATCTCGATGCTCGCCCAGCTGCACCTGATCCGCGCCTTCGAGGAGACCGTGCTCGAGCTGGCTGCCGAAGGCCTCGTGCACGGCCCGGCCCATTCCAGCATCGGGCAGGAGGGCGGCGCGGTCGGCTCGATCATCGGCCTGCGCTCCACGGACGCCGTGAACGGCTCCCACCGCGGGCACCACCAGTTCCTGGCCAAGGCGATCACGCACGTCACCGGTGGCCGGCTGGGCCTTGACGAGCTCGTCCCCCCGGCCGTGCGGACGGTGCTGCACCGCACCCTCGCCGAGATCCTTGGCCTGGCGCAGGGGTACTGCCGGGGACGCGGCGGCTCGATGCACCTGCAGTGGTTCGAGGCCGGGGCGCTCGGCACCAACGCGATCGTCGGCGGGGGCGCGCCCATGGCCACCGGCCATGCCTGGGCCCAGCTGCACTCCGGCACGTCGGACCTGACCATCAACTACTTCGGCGACGGCGCCAGCCAGATCGGCTCGGTGCTGGAGAGCATGAACCTCGCCGCCACCTGGCGGCTGCCGGTGGCCTTCTTCATCGAGAACAACCTCTACGGCGTGTCCACCCACGTCAGCGAGGTGACCGCGGACGTCCGGCTCTCGGTGCGTGGCCAGGGCTTCGGCATCCCCGGCTGGCGCGTGGACGGGATGGACCCGCTGGCGGTGCACCTGGCCGTCACCGAGGCGGCCGAACGGCTGCGGGCCGGGGAGGGCCCGGCCGTGGTGGAGGCCCAGGTCTATCGCTTCTTCCACCAGAACGGCCCCTACCCGGGCAGCGTGTTCGGCTACCGGACCAAGGACGAGGAACAGCAGTGGCGCACCCACGACCCCCTGGAGCGCGTCGGGGCTGAGTTGACCAGGCTGGGCCACCTCGACGAGGAACGGGTGCTCGCGGTGCGGCGCGCTGCGCAGGCAGCCATGGCCGAGATCGCAGGCGAACTGCTGGAGACCGATCCGGCGGACCCTGGCAAGCGGCGGATCCGTCCGCAGCTGTGGCCCGACCCCGGTTTCGTCGACGTGGGCATCCGCGGGGACGCCGGCGAGCTGGACTCCCTGCCGGTGCTGGAGCCGCTCACCCATGAGGGCCCCTGGCGGGAGACCAGGTTCGTCGACGCCGTGGCCGGGGTGATGGACCGGCGGATGGAGCAGGACGAACGGATCGTGGTGCTCGGCGAGGACGTGCACCGGCTCTCCGGGGGCACCAACGGGGCGACGAAGGGGCTGGCGGCGAAGTACGGGCCGGGGCGCGTCCTCGGCACGCCGATCAGCGAGAACGCCTTCCTCGGCCTCGGCGGCGGGCTGGCGCTCGACGGCCGGTTCCGGCCGGTGGTCGAGTTCATGTACCCCGACTTCGTCTGGGTGGCTGCCGACCAGGTGTTCAACCAGGTGGGGAAGGCGCGGCACATGTTCGGCGGGGACAACCCCGTGCCGCTGGTGCTGCGCACCAAGGTGGCGATGGGTTCCGGCTACGGCTCCCAGCACCTGATGGACCCGGCGGGGCTGTTCGCCACCAGTCCCGGCTGGCGGATCGTCGCGCCGTCCACCGCAGCCGACTACGTCGGGCTGATGAACGCGGCCCTCGCCCTGCAGGACCCGGTGCTGGTGATCGAGCACATCGACCTCTACGGCACGGCCGACCGGGTGCCGGACGGCGACCTGGACTACGTGATCCCGCCGGGCACGGCTGCGCTGCGCCGCGAGGGCGACGAAGCCACGGTGATCTCCTACCTCTCGATGGTGCGGCACTGCCTGGAGGCGATCGATGAGACCGGCCTGGAAGCCGACCTGATCGACCTGCGCTGGCTCGACCGGGCGTCGATCGACTGGTCGACGATCGAGGCCAGCGTGCGCAGGACCAACGCTGTGGTGATCGTCGAGCAGGGCGCCCGCGGCACCTCCTACGGCGCCTGGCTGGCAGACGAGATCCAGCGTCGCCTGTTCGACTGGCTCGACCAGCCGGTGCACCGGGTCACCGGTGGTGAGGCCTCGCCGAGCATCTCGAAGGTGCTGGAACGCGCGGCGATAGCCCGCACCGAGGAGGTCGTGGCCGCGCTGGAGCAGGTGCGAGCCGGGATGGGTGGGCGTTGATGCCCGCGGTGGTGCGGATGCCCGCGGTGCTGGCCGGGGTGACCGAGGCGGCAGTACAGAGCTGGCTGGTCGCGCCCGGCCAGGACGTGCAGGTGGGCGACCCGCTGGCCGAGATCGAGACCGAGAAGGCAGTCGTCGAGTACCCCAGCGAGGTGGCTGGAAGGGTCGAGCGGCTGCTGGTGGCAGCGGGCGAGAGCGTCGCGGTCGGCGCCCCGATCGCGGTCATCCTGGAGCCGGGTGAGGGGCCGGAGCCGGTCGGGTCGGCGTTGGCGGACGCCGGCCCGACCGCTGCCCCGCAGCAGGAGGAGGGTGGCCGGGTCTTCGCCAGCCCGCTGGTGCGCCGGCTGGCCGCCGACCGCGGGATCGACCTGGGCCGCCTGAGCGGCACGGGGCCGCGGGGACGGATCGTCCGGCGCGACCTGGAGGCGCTTCCCGCAGCGGTCGCCGGCGCTTCCGGACCGGACTCCTCCGGCCCCGCGCCGGACGGCAGGCCCGAACCCGAGCCCGTGCAACTGAGTCGGATGCGCCGGGCGATCGCCCGCCGGCTCACCGAGTCCAAGACCACCGTCCCGCACTTCTACGTGACCGCCCACTGCCGGGTGGACCGGCTGGTCGAGCTGCGCCGTCAGCTCAATGAGGTGGCGCAGCAGAAGCTGTCCCTGAACGACTTCGTGCTCAAGGCCGTGGCCGCTGCGCTGCGTGAGGTGCCCGCGGCGAACACCGTGTGGGCCGGGGACCGGCTGCTGCGGTTCCGGTCGGTCGACGTGGCGATGGCGGTGGCGCTGCCCGACGGGCTGGTCACGCCGGTGCTCCGCGACGTCGACCAGCTCGGCCTGGCCGCGCTCAGCCTGGCCGCAGCCGACCTGGCCGCGCGGGCGCGCACGGGGCGGTTGCAGCAGGCCGAGCTGGAGGGCGGCGCATTCGCTGTGTCCAACCTCGGGATGTACGGCGTGGACGAGTTCTCCGCGATCCTCAACCCGCCACAGTCGGGCATCCTGGCGGTCGCCGCGGCCAAGCCGCAGCCGGTGGTCGAGGACGGCAGCCTCGCGGTGGGCACCGTGATGACGGTGACGCTTTCCGCGGACCACCGGGTGCTCGACGGGGCGCTGGCCGCGCAGTGGCTGGCCGCGTTCGTGCACGGCGTGGAGCACCCGCTGAGCCTGTTGCTCTGACCCGGGGTTGAGGAGGGGCCGCACCGGGTACGCGGCAACTGCAGGCCCAACCCCCGGAAGGCGGCATCATGTCCGAAACCCCGTACGAAGACGTCAACGAGGACCAGGCCGAGAGCGCCGGTTCCACCGCCCAGGACTACGGCAACCTCAGCGTCGAGGACGACAGCGAGGGCACCGTCGACCCGGCGGACCTTGCCGGTTCGGCCGGCCCGGACGACGACGGCGGTCGCGAGAACCCCTGAGGGCTCAGCCGGCCGCCGGCGACACGTTGTGGTTGCGGGCGAACCGGTTCTGCGGGTCCCACTGCGCTTTCAACCGCCGCAACCGCGCGAGCGTTGCCGGGCCGTACATCCGTTCGGCAAGGCCGGGCTGCACCGAGTTGGTGAAGTTGCCGTAGGCACCGAGCGAGTGCTCGACCAGCGGGGCCAGCGCGCCCTGCACGGCCGCGGCGTCCGATTCCGGAGATCCCGGTGGCAGCAGGGCGGCCACCATGACGAACGCCTCGGCGCTGCGGAAACCGATCGCAGTGGCCTCCGGATCGACGTCGCTGAACGCGCCGCCCAGCCACCGCAGCAGCAACAGGTCGGCCCCGGCTGCGGCCGCAGCGGCGAGCACATCGTCGACCACCGCGTCATCGAGTGACTCGAACCAGCCGTTCTCGTCCACGATCACCGGCATCGGCATGCCGGGGGGCGGGGTCGGCGGCTCCTGGAGCAGGTCGACATAGGCTGCGGGAGCCACCTCGGCGGACACCACCTCCGGCAGGTCGAGCAGCGGCGCGAACGCCGCGCGGGCCGCCGCCTCGTCCGGGCCGGCCCAGGCCAGCTCCAGCACCGTGCGCGATGGCATCTCCGGCCCGAACGCCGGCGTGCGCACCAGCGAGCCGTTCAGTTCCCGCGGCGCGGTGCGCATCACGTCCCGGAAGGCGCGGACGGCCTGTGGCAGCGCTGCCGGGTCGAGGGTGACCGTGGCGTGGACGACGCCGGCCAGCGGGTGCGCGATGAAGTCGAAGCGGGTGACCACGCCGAAGTTGCCCCCGCCGCCACGCAACCCCCAGAACAGCTCCGGGTGCGACCGCTCGGAGACCTCGACGACCTCGCCGGCTGCGGTGACGAGCTGCGCCCCGACCAGCTGGTCGAGCGCGAGCCCCCAGCAGCGCACCACCCACCCGATGCCCGCGCCCAGGGTGAGCCCGCCCACCCCGACCGAGCGGGTGTCTCCCGAACTGATCGCCAGACCGTGCCGGCCGAGCTCCGCGGCGACCTCGCCCCAGGTGGCGCCGCCGCCGATGCTCACCGGCCTGGTGCCGTCCGGCCCGGGGGTGTCGCCGAGCTCGACCGTGGCCAGTGCCGCCAGGTCGACCACCAGCGCGCCCGGCAACGACTCCCAGAGGCTGTGGCCGCCGCCGCGGACCGCGACCTGCAGGCCGGCCTCGCCGGCGGCCAGCACGGCTGCCTCGACATCGGCGACGCTCTCGGCATGGACCACGGCCGCGGGCTCACCCGGCCTGCCGTGGAAGAGTCGGGACTGGTCGAACCCGGGCGTATCGGGCAGGACCAGGCGTCCGTCGAGGGTGGAGCTGAGTTGGTCCAGGGTCATGCGGCAACGCTAGGCTCCGCCACCGACACCGCGGTAGCCCCCACCGGGCGCGCGACCTCGGGGACGCCGGATCAGCGCGGACGGCGTACCGTCGCCCCGGCCAGCGGGTGCTCGTGCTCGACCTCCGGTCCCAACTCGGCTTCCGTGTGGTCGGCGTGGAACAGCGCTTCGGCGAGCAACGCGTGCACGTGGGCGTCCGCTGCGGTGTAGTAGACGAAGGTGCCCTCCCTGCGGCCGTGGACGAGCCCGGCGAGGCGCAGCTTCGCGAGGTGCTGGCTGACCGAGGTCTGGCTGACCCCGGCGAGCGTCGCCAGGCCCGACACCGAGGACTCACCCTGCAGCAGAGCCCACAGGATCCGGATCCGGGTGGGGTCGGCGAGCATGCGGAAGGTCTCGGCGGCGAGGTGCGCCTGCTCGGGCGCCGGCATCATCGGCCCGCTAGCGGCTGTCATACCGGAATCGTAGACGCCTTCATATCTGCGCATCTGCGCAGATAGCATGATGGCATGCGAGCCCCAGTCCACACCCACGACACCACCGGCGACCGCGAGCACCCCGACGGGCAGGAGCACGACCACGGCCACGGCCGGCTCGGCGCACTACGGCACGCGCTGACCCCCCACTCCCACGATGCTGCCGATTCGATCGACACCGCGCTGGAGTCGAGCGCGCGGGGCATCCGGGCGGTCAAGCTCAGCCTGGTGGGCCTTGGCCTGACCGCGGCTGCGCAGCTGGGCATCGTCGCCGTCTCGGGGTCGGTCGCGCTGCTCGCAGACACCATCCACAACTTCTCCGATGCGCTCACCGCCGTACCGCTGTGGATCGCCTTCCACCTCGGCCGCCGGGTCGCCGACCGGCGGTACACCTACGGCTACGGGCGCGCCGAGGACCTGGCGGGAGTGTTCGTGGTGGCGATGATCGCCCTGTCCGCAGCACTGGCCGGCTACGAGGCCATCCACCGGTTGCTCAACCCGGCGCCGGTCTCGAACCTCGGCTGGGTGGCCGCGGCGGGCGTGGTGGGCTTCCTGGGCAACGAGGCCGTGGCGTGGTTCCGGATCCGCGAGGGCCGTGCGATCGGCTCGGCCGCCCTGGTGGCGGACGGTTACCACGCCAGGGCTGACGGGCTGACCTCGCTCGCCGTGCTGGTGGGGGCCGCCGGGGTGGCTGTGGGCTGGACCTGGGCCGACCCGGTGATCGGGCTGGTGATCACGGTGGCGATCCTGCTGGTGCTGCGGTCAGCCGGGCGCGACGTCTTCGCCAGGCTGATGGACGCCGTCGACCCCGCCCTCACCGGCAGGGCGGAGGAGGTCCTGACCGGCACCGCCGGGGTCAGTGGCGTCCGGGAACTGCGGCTGCGGTGGATCGGCCACCGCCTGCGCCTCGGCGCGACGATTGAGGTGGACCCGACGCTCAGCCTGGACGAGGCGGAAGCGGTGGCCGAGCGCGCCATCGGGGAACTGCTCACCGCAGTGCCGCAGCTCGCCGAAGCGAACGTAGCGCCGCGCCCAGCCCAGGCCCACCCGGGACCGGCGGGAGCCTGAGGGCAGAATTGGCTGCCATGAGCACCCCATCCGCTCCGGCGCACGTGCTGGTGGTCGACGACGAGACCGTGCTGGCCGGCATGGTGTCCAACTACCTGCAGCGGGCCGGGTTCCGCACCAGCGTCGCCCACGACGGCGTCCGCGCGGTGGAGCTGGCACTGACCGAGTCCCCGGACGTCGTGGTGCTGGACCTCGGCCTGCCGGGAATGGACGGGTTGGCGGTCTGCGAGGAGATCCGGCGGCGTTCGGACTGCTACATCATCATGCTGACCGCGCGACACGCCGAGACCGACAAGCTCGCCGGCCTCCACGCCGGCGCGGACGACTACCTGACGAAGCCGTTCAGTGCGCGCGAGCTGGTGGCGCGCGTGCAGGTGCTGCTGCGGCGCCCCCGCGCCGACCGCGTGGTCGACGAGCCGCCACGCGTGGTCGGAGCCCTCGCCCTGGACCCGACGGCGCGGCGGGTCACGGTGAACTCGACGGAGGTGGACCTCACCCGCACCGAGTTCGACCTGCTGCAGGAACTCACCGCCCGGCCCAACGCTGCGTTAACCAGGCGGCAGCTGATCGATGCCGTCTGGGGCGCCGACTGGGTCGGTGACGAGCACCTCGTCGACGTCCACATCGGCCACCTGCGCCGCAAGCTGGCCGCAGCGGCCGACCTGAGCTTCGTCGACACCGTCCGCGGGGTCGGGTACCGGCTGGGGAGCTGCGGGTGAGCCGCGCGGCCCGGCAGGGCAGCCTGACCACACGCCTGCTCACCGCCCAGGTCGCGGTCACCCTCGCGATGGCGCTGACCATGGTCGCGGCAGCGGCGCTGGCGGGACCGCCGCTGTTCGAGGCGCACATGCTCCAGGCGGGGCACGGCAGCCCCGAGGTGCTGGCGCACTCGGAGGAGGCCTTCAACGCCGCCGGGTCGCTGGCGCTGCTGATCGGCCTCGTGATCTCCGGCACCGGAGCGATCGTGGTGAGCGTGCTGATCAGCCGCCGGCTGCGCAGGTCGCTGACCGGCCTCGGTGTCGCCGCGGCAGGGATCGCCAACGGCAACTACAGCCACCGGGTGGACCCGCCCGACTCAAGGGAGCTGGCCGCGCTGGCCGACAGCTTCAACACCATGGCCGCGAGGCTGGACGCCGTCGAGACCAGCCGGCGCCGGCTGCTGACCGACCTCGCGCACGAGCTCCGCACCCCGCTGGCCAGCCTCGAGGTGTGCGTGGAGAGCCTTGCCGACGGCGCCATCGAACCGGGACCGGAAGCCTGGGGGATCCTGGAGAGCCAGGTGCAGCGGATCGCGCGGCTCACCGACGACCTCACCCAGGTCTCCGCCGCCGAGGAGGGACGGCTCGGGCTCTCCCTGGTGGCGACCGAACCCGTGGGTCTCGCCGAACGCGCGGTGCTGGCCGCCCGGGAGGCCTACGAGCGCAAGCGCGTGGCCCTGGACGTCCTGCCATCCCCCTACGGCTCGGTCAGCGTGCAGGCCGACCCGGCGCGGATCGAGCAGGTGCTGGCGAACCTGCTCTCGAACGCCCTGCGGCACACCCCGTCCGGGGGAAGGGTCACGCTGTCCGTCTTCCAGGCCGACGACACGGTGGCGTTCCAGGTCAATGACGACGGCGACGGCATCGCTGCCGAGCACCTGCCGCACGTGTTCGAGCGGTTCTACCGTGCCGATACCGCCCGCGACCGGGACCGGGGCGGCACCGGCGTGGGGCTGGCGATCAGCCGGGCCATCGCGCAGGCGCACGGTGGCCGGCTGACCGCAGCCAGCGCCGGCGAAGGCCAGGGCAGCACGTTCACGCTGTGGCTGCCGCTCGATCAGCAGAACCGAGGCGCTCGGGCCGCAGGTCCAGGCGCCGCAACCACTGCGCGTTGAGGGCGACCACCACTGTGGACAGCGACATCAGCACCGCGCCCACCTCCATCGGGAGGCTGATCCCCACCGGGGCGAGCACCCCGGCCGCCAGGGGCACAGCCACCAGGTTGTAGCCCGCGGCCCACCACAGGTTCTGCAGCATCTTGCGGTAGCCGGCCCGCGACAGCTCGATCACCGAGACCACCGTGCGCGGATCGTCGCCGGCCAGGATCACCCCCGCTGACGCGATCGCCACGTCGGTGCCGGCACCGATCGCGAGTCCGACGTCCGCCTGCGCCAGGGCCGGAGCATCGTTCACCCCGTCCCCGACCATGGCCACGCGCTCGCCGCGGCCCTGCAGCCGCGCCACCTCGGCGGCCTTGTCCTCCGGCCGTACCTCGGCCAGCACCGTGTCGATGCCGAGGGCGGCGCCCACCCGCTCGGCCACCCCGCGGGCGTCGCCGGTGATCATGGCCACCTTCACCCCCAGCCGGTGCAGCGCGGCGATGCTGGCCGCCGACTCCGGGCGAACCTCGTCCGCGAGGCTCAACGCCCCCACCACTTCGTCCCCGGCCAGCACGAAGAGCCGGGTGAGCCCTTCGTCCCCGCTGCCGCCGAACGGGTCGGCGGTGCCGGTGCCGGTGAGCAGCCGCGGCCCACCCACCCGCACCTGCAGCCCGTCCACCAGGGCCGTCACGCCGAGCGCCGGCTGGGAGCTGAACCCGGCCGCCGGCGGCACCACGACGCCCCGCTCCGCTGCGGCCCTGACGATCGCCCGCGCCAGGGGGTGCTCGCTGTCGGCCTCCGCTGCCGCGGCCAGCCCGAGCACCTCGTCCGCGGACCTTCCGGCCACCACGTCCAGCGCCGTGAGGCTGGGCCGGCCGGTGGTCAGGGTGCCGGTCTTGTCGAACACCACGGTGGTCACCGTCCGCATGCGTTCGAGCGCGAGCCGGTCCTTCACCAGCACCCCCGCCTTCGCCGACCGCTCGGTGGCGATCGCCACGACGAGCGGGATCGCCAGTCCGAGGGCGTGGGGGCAGGCGATCACGAGCACGGTGATCACCCGCACCACCGCTTCTTCGGGCCGGCCGGCGACCGTCCACACCAGCCCGGTGACCAGTGCTGCCCCGAGCGCGAACCAGAACAGCCAGGCCGCCGCGCGGTCGGCGAGGCGCTGCGCCCTCGAGGTGGAGGCCTGGGCCTGTTCGACCAGGCGGCGGATCCCCGCCAGCGCGGTGTCCTCGCCGGTGGCGGTGACCTCGACCCGCAGCCCGGAGTCGGTGCTCACGGTGCCGGCGGTGACCTCATCGCCGGGGCCACGGCGTACCGTCCGCGACTCGCCGGTGACCATCGACTCGTCCAGGTCGGCCTCGCCGTCCACGATCCGGCCGTCTGCGGGGATGCTGCCGCCGGGCCGGACGAGCACGACATCGCCAACCGCCAGTTCCGCTGGCGCGACCGGCACCACACCGTCGCCCCGCACGACCTCCGCGACGTCGGGCAGGAGCGCGGCCAGCGAGTCGAGCGCACTGGTGGTACGCGCCAGCGAGCGCATCTCCAGCCAGTGGCCCAGCAGCATGATCACGATCAGCAGCGCGAGTTCCCACCAGAACTCCAGCGTGTGGTCGAGCAGGCCGAGCGTGGCACCCCAGCTGGCTGCGAACGCCACCGTGATGGCCAGCCCGATCAGCAGCATCATGCCCGGACGGCGGGCGCGCAGCTCCGCCACTGCGCCGGTGAGGAACGGTGAACCGCCCCAGGCGTAGAGGACGGTGCCGAGCAGTGGCGGCACCCACCGCAGCCAGCCGTCGACCGGTACCGAATAGCCGAGCAGCATCGCGAACATCGGCGAGAGCGCCACCACCGGTACCGCCAGCAGGAGCATCACCCAGAACAGCTGCCGGAACCGGGCCACATGGTCGCCATGGCCGTGGCCGGAGTGGCTGGGGTGGCCGCCGCCGTGCGCGGCGGGGGGCTGGGGGGCGGTGCCGTGGCCGGCGGGTGCGGGCTCGGCGTGGCCCGCGTGCGGACTGGCTTGGTGCTGCATCATCTCGGCCTCCTTGGATACCCCCGGTGGGTATCTGCGACAACGTCGGTGACGCCGTACCGATTCCCCGTCGGGGCGCCGGAGGTGACAACTTCAGAGAATCTTCATCGAAACCGGCGCGGTTGACCCGCGGCCCTCGGGGAACCTTGGGGAGCCAGATTCCCGATCCCGGACAGGACTGAAGTGACCACTACCACCACCCGTCCAGCGGCGCCGCAGAGCCCGCGCCTGCTCGTCCAGCCGACGGCGACGATCGTCGTGACGGTGCTCACGGCAGCGCTGAGCCTCGCCGCCCTCCTGGGCCCGAGCCTCGTTGCCAGCGAGATCGAGATGACGATGAGCATGGGCATGACCCACTACATGGAGTTGCTCGCGGTGAACCAGCCGCGCAACCTCCTGCTGTTCATGGCGATCCCCGTGATCCTGGCCGAGACCCTGGCCATCACCGAGCTGGCCATCCTGTTCCGCCGGGCCGGCACCCCACAGTGGGTGCGCAGCACCAGCAGGATCGCGGGGCTTGTTGCCGGCCCCGTCATGCTGGCGATCTTCCTCCACCTGCTGGTGAACGCCGTGGTGCCGCTCACCCTCACCGGCGGCTGGCGCGGCCCGGCCGACGTGATCGCTGTGCTGTTCTACCTGTCCGGTGCCATCCCGCTGGTGGGCATCACCCTGGTCGAGCTGGGCCTGGTGGGCACCGACGCCAGCAGCGCCCTGAAGTGGCACGCCACCTTCATCGCGGTCTTCCTGGTCGTGGCCCACGTGGCGATGATCTTCGGCATGCTCGACCCGGCCATCCTCGGCTACGTGATGTCCCACCACTGAGGCCCGATCCCTGACGCCCCCGAAACTCACGTTCGCCCCCGAAACTTCGGGGGTGGGCTCTAGTGGTGGTCGCAACACCGGATGTAGGAGGTTGCGATGGCTGGGAGGACGGGCCGCCCCAGGGGTGGCCGGATGGGCGAGGAGATCCGGGGGCGTTTCTGGGCTGGGCTTCGTGCGGGGGCGTGTGTGGCGGTGGCGGCGCGGGCGGTCGGCGTGTCACCGTCGTCGGGTCGGCTGTGGCTGATCGAGGCTGGCGGGGTGATACCCAGGGTCGATGACGGTGGGGGGCCGCGGATCGGGTTCGTGGAGCGGTGCCGGATTGAGGAGCTGTACAAGGCCGGTTGGTCACCGGCCCGGATCGGGGCGGTGCTCGGCAGGCATCGCAGCACGATCGGTCGTGAGCTGGCCCGCTGCCCGGCGGGCCGGTATCGGGCGGTGGTGGCGAACGGCCACGCGGCCAAGGCCAGGGCCAGGCCCAAACAACGCAAGCTCGAGGTGAACTCGGTGTTGCGTGGACAGGTGGTGGCACGCTTGTCCCACCATCACAGCCCTGAGCAGGTCGCCCGGCGGCTGCGTCGTGACTTCCCGAACCAGCCGGAGATGTGGGTGTCGCACGAGACGATCTACCAAGCGTTGTACCTGAACCCGCGTGGCGAACTGGCCCGCGAAGTACGGGCCGCAATCCGGCACGGCAAGGTGCTGCGCTGGGGCCGTGAGCATCGCCGCCACGCCGGCCGGCCCGTCGATGGCCGGACCGGCCGGATCCCGGGCATGGTCAACATCTCCGAACGGCCCGCCGAGGCCGAGGACCGGGCCGTGCCCGGCCACTGGGAAGGAGACCTGATCATCGGCGCCGCCGGCACCTCCGCGATCGGAACCACCGTGGAACGCACCACCGGGTTCCTGCTGCTGCACCACCTGCCCGGTGACCACACCGCCGCCACCGTCGCCCAGGCGATCACCACCACCTTCACCCAGCTACCCGGGCAGCTGCGCCGATCCCTCACCTGGGACCAGGGCAAAGAGATGAGCCTCCACGTCCAAATCGCCACCGCCACCGGCATGCCGATCTTCTTCGCCGACCCGCACAGCCCTTGGCAGCGCGGCACCAACGAGAACACCAACGGCCTGATCCGGGAGTACTTCCCCAAAGGCACCGACCTATCCGTCCACGACCCCGAAGAACTCGCCTACGTCGCCGCCGAGATCAACGGCCGACCCCGCCGCCGACTCGACTGGGAAACCCCCGCCGAAGCCTTCCACCGGCTACTGTCCGAACCAGGCAGTGTTGCGAACACCCCCTGAAACCGCCGGGGGCGAACGTGAGTTTCGGGGGCGTCTGT
>JAEWOI010000043.1 GCA_023460935.1 Actinomycetes bacterium | reverse complement strand
CCCCCAGGCCGGCGGCGCCGGCCCCGCAGGCGCGCCCCCAGCCGGGCGATGCAGGCCCCCGGCCCCGTCCAGTGCCCCGCCCGGGTGGCACCGGCGGGCTGCCCGGCTCCGGCACCCGTCGTCCCGGCACGCCGCGGCCGGGCAACAACCCGTTCGCTTCCCGGCAGGGCATGGGCGTGCAGCGTCCTCGCCCCGAGGGTGCCGGCCAGGCCCGTCCGGGCGAGCGCCCGTTCGGTGACCGTCCCGGCGGCCCGCGCCCCGGCGGCGACCGGATGCCGCGTCCCGGTGGCGGTGTGGCCGGCATGCCGCGTCCGAACCCCGCGATGATGCCCAAGACCGCCCCGTCCGGGCTGGGTGGCCCGGGTCGTGGCCCAGGCCGCCCCGGCGCCGTCGGCGCCGGACGTGGTCGTCCGGGCGGTGCGCCCGGACGCGGTGGCGTCGGCGGTCCTCCCGGTGCGGGCGGGCCTCCCGGTGGCCGTGGCGGCCGTGGTGGCCGCGGTGGCTCCGGTACCCAGGGTGCCTTCGGGCGTCCCGGCGGCCAGGCCAGGCGCGGGCGGAAGTCCAAGAAGCAGCGCCGCCAGGAATTCGACCAGATGGAAGCCCCGACGATTGGCGGCGTGCGCGTCCGCCAGGGTGACGGGCAGACCGTCCGGTTGCGCCGCGGCGCATCGTTGACCGACCTCGCAGAGAAGATCGGCGTCGAGCCGGCGACCCTGGTGCAGGTGCTGTTCAACCTGGGCGAGATGGTGAACGCCACCCAGTCGGTGGCCGACGACACCCTGCAGGTGCTGGGTGCGGAGCTCAACTACAACATCGAGGTCGTCTCGCCCGAGGACGAGGACCGCGAGCTGCTGGAGAGCTTCGACATCGAGTTCGGCGAGAACGAGGGCGGCGAGGACGACCTCGCTCCGCGCCCGCCGGCGGTCACCGTCATGGGCCACGTCGACCACGGCAAGACCAAGCTGCTCGACGCGTTGCGCCACTCCAACGTCGTGGCCGGCGAGGCCGGTGGCATCACCCAGGCGATCGGCGCCTACCAGGTGGCCACGGAGGTCGACGAGCTGGAGCGCAAGATCACCTTCATCGACACCCCGGGCCACGAGGCGTTCACCGCCATGCGTGCCCGTGGTGCGAAGTCGACCGACATCGCCGTGCTGGTGGTGGCAGCGGACGACGGTGTGATGCCGCAGACGATCGAGGCGCTCAACCACGCCAAGGCTGCCGACGTGCCGATCGTGGTGGCGGTGAACAAGATCGACAAGGAGACCGCAGACCCGGTCAAGGTCCGCGGGCAGCTCACCGAGTACGGCCTGGTGCCGGAGGAGTACGGCGGCGACACCATGTTCGTCGACGTCTCGGCCACCACCCGGGTGGGCCTGGACGAGCTGCTCGAGGCGATCGTGCTGACCGCCGACGCCTCGCTCGACCTGCGCGCCAACCCGGACATGCCGGCCCAGGGCGTCGCCATCGAGGCGCACCTGGACAAGGGCCGCGGTCCCGTGGCCACCGTCCTGGTGCACCGCGGCACGCTGCACACCGGTGACTCGATCGTCGCGGGCTCGGCCTACGGCCGGGTGCGCGCCCTGATCAACGACCAGGGTGAGACCGTCGACGCGGCTCCGCCGTCCATGCCGGTGCAGGTGCTCGGCCTGACCTCCGTCCCGGGGGCGGGCGACAACTTCCTGGTCGTCGAGGACGACCGGATGGCCCGTCAGATCGCCGAGAAGCGGGAGGCGCGCCAGCGTGCGGCCCTGCTCGCGAAGACCACCCGGCGCAAGACGCTCGACCAGCTGTTCGAGCAGCTCGCGAAGGGCGAGACCCAGGAGCTGCGGCTCATCCTCAAGGGCGACTCGGCCGGTGCCGTGGAGGCCCTGGAGGACGCACTGCTGCAGATCGACGTGGGCGACGAGGTCGACCTGCGGGTCATCGACCGCGGCGTCGGCGCGATCACCGAGACCAACGTGTCGCTGGCTGCGGCCTCCGACGCGGTGATCATCGGCTTCAACGTCCGGCCGCAGGGCAAGGCGACGCAGCTGGCCGACGCCGAGGGCGTCGACATCCGCTACTACTCGGTGATCTACTCCGCGATCGATGAGGTCGAGGCAGCCCTGAAGGGCATGCTGAAGCCGATCTTCGAGGAGAAGGTCCGTGGCCAGGCCGAGATCCGGGAGATCTTCCGGTCCTCGAAGTTCGGCGTCATCGCCGGCTGCATGGTCATCGACGGCTCGATCCGGCGCAACGCCAAGGCCCGGCTCCTACGCGACGGGGTGGTGGTCGCAGAGACCTCCATCGCCTCGCTGCGGCGGGAGAAGGACGACGCCACCGAGGTCCGCGAGGGCTTCGAGTGCGGCATGACCCTGGCGAACTACTCCGACATCCGGATCGGCGACATCATCGAGACCTTCGAGATGGTGGAGAAGCCGCGGGACTGACCGCCGGAGCGAACGCAGGCCCCGGGCGGGGCCTGCGTTCGCAGCAATTCGAGAGGAGACGAGGATGAGCAGTCCCCGCTACGCCAAGGTGGCCGAGCAGATCAAGGTGATCATCGCGTCGATGCTGGAGCGGCGGATCAAGGACCCGCGGCTCGGCTTCGTCACGGTCACCGACGTCCGGATCACCGGCGACGGCCGCGAGGCGACCGTGTTCTACACCGTGCTCGGCGACGCGGCGGCCAGGGCCGAGAGCGCCGTTGCGCTGCACTCGGCCACCGGGCTGCTGCGCTCCACCGTCGGCAAGCAGCTCGGCCTGAAGTTCACCCCGACGCTCGCGTTCGTCCTGGACGGCGTGGAGGAGGAGGCCGCGCACCTGGAGGACGTGCTCGCGCGCGCCCGGGCCCAGGACGCTGCGGTCGCCGCCCAGGCCGCCGGTGCCACCTACGCAGGCGACGCCGACCCCTACCGCAAGCCGGACGAGGACGAGGATGCCGACCTCTGACCCCTGCCCGGGCCCGCTCTGCCCGCAAGCTGTGAGTTAGGCGCCGATGTCGGCGCCTAACTCACAGCTTGCGAGAGGGGAGGGGCCCGCGGACGGGCTCGTCGTCGCCGACAAGCCCCAGGGCTGGACCTCGCACCAGGTGGTGGGCCGGGTCCGGCGACTGCTCGGCACCCGCAAGGTGGGCCACGCCGGCACCCTCGACCCCATGGCCACCGGCGTGCTGCTGGTCGGCGTCGGCCGGGCCACCCGGCTGCTCGGCCACCTCGCCGGCCACGACAAGACCTACACCGCCACCATCCGGCTCGGTATCTCCACCGTGACCGATGACGCCGAGGGTGAGCCGGTGGAGTGGCGCGGCGCGGCCGGCGTCACCGCGCCCGACGTGCACGCAGCGCTGCCGTCCCTGACGGGCGTGATCAGCCAGGTGCCGTCCTCGGTCTCGGCGATCAAGGTGGCCGGCAAGCGGGCCTACGCCCTCGTCCGCGCCGGTGAGGAGGTGGAGCTCAAGGCCCGGCAGGTGACCGTGACCCGCTTCGAGGTGACCGGCGCGCGGTCGGGGACGGCGCCCGGACCCGACGGAGCGGTGGCGGAGGTTCCGGTGCTCGACGTGGACGTGGTTGTGGACTGCTCCACCGGCACCTACATCCGGGCCCTCGCGCGGGACCTCGGTGCCGCGCTTGGCAGCGGCGGCCACCTGACCGCCCTGCGACGCACCAGGGTGGGAGCCTTCGACCTGTCGCTGGTGGCCCTGGACGCGGCCGGCCTGGCCGCCGATGGCCGGCCGCGGCTGCTTCCCCTGGCCGAGGTCGCGCGGCGGGCGTTCCCCGTGCTGGAGGTGGACGCTGCGCAGGCCACCGACATTGGGTACGGCCGCAGCCTCGAGCTG
Source organism: Actinomycetes bacterium (assembly GCA_023460935.1). Classification (GTDB taxonomy): domain Bacteria; phylum Actinomycetota; class Actinomycetes; order Propionibacteriales; family Propionibacteriaceae; genus Propionicimonas. The sequence goes on along the minus strand of JAEWOI010000043.1, from coordinate 8,184 downwards.
GAACTTCCCGCCGACCCGACTGCACTGTTGCACGAGGGGAACCTGCTGGCGCTGTACCAGCCCGCCGGGCCCGGCCGGGCGAGGCCGGTGGCCGTGCTGGCGTGAGCGGGAGTTGGCGTAAGGTTCGGTTCGGCGTCTCGGCACCGGGGAAGGATGCAAGTGGGTTCAGCAGTGGTCGTCATCGGCAACTTCGACGGCGTGCACCCCGGGCACCGGGAGGTGCTGGCTGAAGCCAGGCGGCGCCAGCCCGGCCTGCCGCTGGTCGTGGTCACGTTCTGGCCGCACCCGGTTTCGGTGCTGCGCCCCCAGGTGGGCCCCATGCTGCTGACCAGCCTCGAGGCCCGGATCGAGCTGCTCACCGCTGCCGGCGCCGACCGCGTCGAGGTGATCGACTTCACCCCGGAGTTCGCCGGCTGGTCACCGTCCGACTTCGTCGAGCGGGTGCTGGTACCGCTGGACCCGGCAGCCGTGGTGGTGGGGGAGAACTTCCGCTTCGGTCACCGGGCGTCCGGCGACGTCGCAGCGCTCCGCGAGCTGGCCGCCGGCCGGTTCCACGTCGAGGGGCTCCCGCTGGTCCGGTTCGGCGACGAGGAGACCTGTTCCACGACGATCCGCAAGGCCCTCGCCGAGGGCGACGTGGCGCACGCGGCGGAGCACCTTGGCCGGCCGTTCTCCTTCCGCGGCGTCGTCACCCACGGCGACCGCAGGGGACGGTCCCTCGGTTACCCGACGGCCAACCTCCCCGTCCCCGCCGACCTGGCGTGCCCGGCCGACGGGGTGTACGCGGGCTGGCTGAGCCGTCGGGACGGGCTCGGCGCCCACGGGGAGGCGCTGCCGTCCGGCGCCCCGGCCGACCGCTGGCCGGCGGCCATCTCGGTCGGCACGAACCCCACCTTCGACGGGGTGGCCCGCCGGGTCGAGTCCTACGTGCTCGACCGCGACGACCTGGAACTGTACGACGCGCCGGTCTCGGTCGAGTTCGTCGCGCGGATCCGGGGCCAGATCCGGTTCGACGACATCAACGAACTGATCGTGCGCATGGCCGACGACGTCGCGAGGTGCCGTGCGCTGCTGGGCCTGGACGGCAGCCACTGAAGCTTTCGTATCCGCCCCGGCGGACGCACAATTGGCCCATGTTCGGGCTCGATCCGATCAGGCGGTGGTTCGGCGGGCTTGCCGGATCCGGCTTCCGGGCGCCCGACTCCCTGCCACTGGCCCAGGCCGACCTGGCCGAGCTGACCGAGATCGGACGGCAGGTCGCCACCGAGTACGGGGCCAGCTCACCGGCGGTGATCCGGCTCAACCTGGCCCGCCTGGCCGCCCGCAGGGTGCCGGTGCGGGCCATCCGGTCAGCGGGGGCGCACAGGTTCGCCGCGCTGTGCTTCGCCGACGGCACGGTGGTGCTGGTGCGTGGCTTCCACTCCGGAGACCTGGGGCGGCTGGCGGTGCGGGCCCTGCTGCACCAGCTGACCTTCGAGGACTACCACAACGGGAGCGAGGGCGTGATCATCGACCTGGCCGCGCCGAGGGAACGGGTCAGCGTGCTGGCTGTGGGACTGGACCGCGAGCGCTGACCTCAGCGGGCCAGCAGCGACTTGCGGTAGATGGCGTCGGTCTGTCTGGTCGAGTGCACCTTGCCCTCGGCGTCGACGGTCTCGTAGGTGGTCAGCGCGTGGTCACCGGTCGGGCTGTAGTCGAGCCCGATGTACATCGGGATGGCCGCCTCGTTGTTGGGGTCGACCCGGAAGAAGACCTCGACGAAGCCGAGCGCAGTCGCCTGGCCTTCGAGGAACGTCGTGAGCGCCCGGGCTGCGCCCTGGCGGCGGAACTCGGGGTACACCCAGAGGTTCTTCAGCTCCGGGCAGAGGGAGTTGTCCCGCCGGCAGTCCAGGACGCTGGTGCCCACCGGCACATCGCCGCGGAACGCCACAGCGTAGAAGTAGTCGCCTGCAGCCTGCCGATCGAAGTGCCTCTGGGCGATCCGCGCAGAAGGGTGGGGTTCCCGGGCGTGGAGTGGCGCGACGTCCGCCGCGGTGCAAAGGCGCACGATGATCGGGTCTTCAGGCATGCATCCTCCGGGCTCGTCGGCATCCGGTTTCCAGTGTGGCCGCTACCCCAAACCGGCGCCCGGGCGTCTTGCCCACCGGATCGGGTACTTTCCGCAGCCGTCGCCGAGGCTAACAAGCTGGACAGGATCGGGCCAACTGCCAGTGGAGGGCGAGTTGGCCGGCAAGCCCATGCCGTTCCGGCTCGAGGGCAACATGGGCGACTACAACGAGCCGGTCGAGATCAAGCCGCCGTCGAACGACAGGATCAGCGACCTGCCCGGCTGAGCCCCGCCGGAAATCCGATCGCCGGCGCCCGGAAGGGGCGCCGGCGATCGTCGGTCAGCGGCTCGGCCGCCAGCCGTGTGCCCGTGCTCAGACCAGGGACTTGGCCTGGGTGATCACCTCGGCCACGGCCTGCTGGGCGCTGCCGTACAGCATCGAGGTGTTCTCGGCGTAGAACAGGGCGTTCTCGATGCCGGAGTAGCCGGCGCCCTTGCCCCGCTTGATCACGATGCAGCTCTGCGCCTTGTCGGCGTCGAGGATCGGCATGCCGTAGATCGGGGACGACTTGTCGGTGCGGGCGACGGGGTTGACCACGTCGTTGGCGCCGATCACGAGCGCCACGTCGGCGGTGGGGAACTCGTCGTTGATCTCCTCGAGGTCGAAGATCATGTCGTAGGGCACCCCGGCCTCTGCCAGCAGCACGTTCATGTGCCCGGGCATCCGGCCGGCCACCGGGTGGATCGCGAACTTCACCTCGACGCCGGCCTCGGTGAGCTGCTTGGTGAGCTCCCAGACCTTGTGCTGCGCGCCGGCGACGGCCATGCCGTAGCCCGGGACGATGATCACCTTCTCGGCGTAACGCATCATCGCGGCGGCGTCCATCGGCCCGACCTCCTTCATCGAGCCCTCGATCGCGCCGCCCGCCTGGGCCTCGCCGGTGATCGGGGTGAAGATGACGTTGCTGATCGGACGGTTCATGGCCTTGGCCATCAGCTGGGTGAGCAGGGTGCCGGACGCGCCGACCACGATGCCGGCGATGACCAGCGCCGGGTTGCCCAGCACGTAGCCCTCGAAGCCGACCGCGAGACCGGTGAAGGCGTTCAGCAGGGAGATCACGACCGGCATGTCGGCGCCACCGATGGGGCTGGTGAGCACCACGCCGAGGAACAGCGACAGCAGGAAGAAGGCCACCAGCAGCACCGCGGTCACCGGGTTGCCGCCCAGCAGGACGATCGACACCCCGAGGACGACCGCGACGATGGCCAGGACGATGTTCACCTGGTTCTGGGCGGGCAGCCGCCAGGTCTTCTTCATGATGCCCTGGAGCTTCAGGAACGCGACGATGGACCCGGAGAACGCCACCGACCCGATCAGGGCGCCGAGCACGGCGAGGGTGGCGACGATCGGGGAGTGCACCTCGCCGCGGGCGAACTCGACGGCTGCGATCAGCGCTGCGGCGCCACCGCCCATGCCGTTGTACACGGCCACCATCTGCGGCATGTCGGTCATCTTGACGACCTTGCCGAGCCACCAGGCGACGCCGCCGCCGAGGGCGATCGCGACCACGGTGAGCACCAGGTTGAGCAGCTTGCCCTCGCCGAAGAACAGCAGGCCGCTGCCGTCCGCCTCGGGGTAGAAGAAGGTCGCAACTGTGGCGAGCACCATGCCGACGCCGGCCCACATGATGCCCTTGCGGGCGGTCACCGGCGAGGACATCGCCTTCAGGCCGAGGATGAACAGGATCGCCACTGCGAAGTAGATCGCGTTTACCAGGATGGTCATGGCTCAGGCCTCCTTGCCGCTGGTCACGGCCGGCTTGGCCTTGGTGTTGAACATGCCCAGCATCCGCTCGGTGACCACGTAGCCACCAGCCGCGTTGGCCGCGCCGAGCAGCACGGCGAGGAAGCCGAGGGTGAGCTGGAACCAGCCCTCGGCGTGGCCCAGCGCCCACATCGCACCGACGAGCACGACGCCGTGGACGAAGTTGGAGCCGGACATCAGCGGCGTGTGCAGGATCACCGGCACCCGGGAGATCACCTCGTAGCCGGTGAAGGCCGCGAGCATGAAGATGTAGAGGAACAGAAGGTTGGTCAGCAGTGTCGCGTCCATGGTCGCTTCCTCCCCGGCCTAGAGCCCGAGGACGTTCTGAACGCCGGCGTGCTTCACTTCGCCGGCATGGGTGAGTGCTGTACCGGCGACCACCTCGTCGTCCCAGTCCAGCTTGAGCAGGCCCTCGGACAGCATCGGGGCCAGGAAGTTGAACAGGTTCTTGCTGAGCATCTCCGAGGTGTGCACGGGCATCCGGCTCGGCAGGTTGGTGGGGCCGACCACGTGCGCCGGGCCGACCTTCACCTCCTTGCCCGCGACCGTCCCGGCGACGTTGCCGCCGGTCTCAGCCGCCATGTCGACGACGACGGCGCCGGGCTTCATCCCCGCCACCATCGCCTCGGTGACGATCAGCGGCGCCCGCTTGCCCGGCACCGCTGCGGTGGTGATCAGCACGTCGCAGTTGGCGATCGCCTTGCCCAGCTTCTCGGCCTGCGCAGCCTTCTCCTCCTCGGTCAGCTCCCTGGCGTAGCCGCCGCTGCCGGCGGCGCTCACGCCGGTGTCGACGAACTTGGCGCCCAGCGACTCGATCTGCTCCCTGGTGTCGGGCCGGACGTCGTAGGCCTCGACCATCGCACCGAGCCGCTTCGCCGTGGCGATGGCCTGCAGGCCGGCCACGCCGGCCCCGATCACGAGCACCCTGGCCGGGCGGATGGTGCCGGCGGCGTAGGTGAGCATCGGGAAGAACTTGGGCGCCCTCGCCGCGGCGATCAGCGCGCACTGGTAGCCGGACGCCGCACCCTGGGAGGAGAGGATGTCCATGCTCTGGGCGCGGGAGATGCGCGGCAGCAGCTCCATCGCGAAAGCGGTGATCTGGCGTTCACAGAACAGCCGCACGCGGTCGGCCGAGGCGTAGGGCTGCAGCATGCCCATCAGCACCGTGCCGGGCCGCAGCTTCGCGAGCAGCGCGTCCTCCGGCGGCGCGACCACCCAGACCACGTCCGCAGCGGCGAGGACGTCGTCGGTGGAATCCACCCACGACACCTCGCCCAGGCTGGACTCGTCCAGGTTGGCCCCGTCGGTGGCGCCGCGCTGCACCACCACCTCGGCACCTGCCGAACGCAACTTCTTGACCACATCCGGCACGATCGGCGTCCGGCGTTCTGCCGGGTCTGCGCTGATCGGGATGCCGATGACAACCGCCATGGTTCACTCCTTAGTGAACGTCGGACTCAGGGGGTAGCCCTGCGCGGCTCTTGGCCGCGGGGCGGGGCTATCCTCTCACCCACGTGGGTAGGACTGCGTAATTGCCCAAACGCGGGACAGGCGTCGCCCCTGCTCATCGCGGCGATTCGCCCGGCGTGGGGCCAACCGGTAGAGTGGAGCCGCCGTCAAGACGGCCGCGGACGCCCAAGAGCTCCCGACGATCCTCGATTCAGATGTCGTGCCAGTTCTGGCAGGGGAGCGCCGCGCAACGGGAAACCGAAAGGAGAGCAGCGAGCAGATGGACGCTGACACCAAGAAGAAGATCATCGAAGAGTACGCGATCGCTCCGGGTGACACCGGTTCGCCGGATGTCCAGATCGCGCTGCTCACCAAGCGGATCGCGCACCTGACCGAGCACCTCAAGGAACACAAGGGCGACCACCACAGCCGCCGTGGCCTGATGCTGCTGGTCGGCCAGCGCCGCCGCCTGCTCAACTACGTCGCCAAGCAGGACGTCGAGCACTACCGCGCGCTGATCGCGCGGCTCGGCCTGCGCCGGTGACCAACGCTTGCTGACCGGCCGGTGACGGGGGACTGCCCCCGTCACCGGCCGGATCTGCACAACCACAACCCAAGAGAGCCCCGCACCAACCTGGTTTGGTCTCCGGTAGTGACTTTCGGGCAGCCGCGCAGCGGCCTCCCGCGAGCCTCGATCGAAGACCGGGCGAGGCAGGGGGCGGGGCGGAACCGAAAGGAACCCGAATGGAAGGTCCTGACCTTCGCTTCACCGAGGCCGTGATCGACAACGGCACCCACGGCAAGCACGTCGTCCGGTTCGAGTCCGGACTGCTCGCGCGCCAGGCCAACGGCAGCGCCACCGTCTACCTCGACGGCGACACCATGCTGCTGTCGGCCACCACTGCGGCCAAGAACCCGCGGGACGCCATCGACTTCTTCCCGCTCACCGTCGACGTCGAGGAGCGGATGTACGCCGCGGGCCGCATCCCCGGCTCGTTCTTCCGTCGCGAGGGTCGGCCGTCGGAGGGCGCGATCCTCGCCGCCCGGCTGTGCGACCGCCCGCTGCGGCCCTGCTTCGTGAAGGGGCTGCGCAACGAGGTGCAGGTCGTGGTGACCGTCATGGCGCTCAACCCGAACGTGCTCTACGACGTGCTGGCGATCAACGCTTCCTCCGCCTCCACCACGCTTGCCGGCCTGCCGTTCTCCGGCCCGGTCGGTGGCGTCCGTGTCGCCCTGATCGGTGACCAGTGGGTCGGCTTCCCGACCGTCGAGCAGGTCGAGGGTGCCACCTTCGACATGGTCGTTGCCGGTCGGGTCCTGCCCGATGGCGATGTCGCGATCATGATGGTCGAGGCCGAGTCCACCGAGGCGACCTGGGACCTCGTCCGCTCCGGGCGCACCGCCCCCACCGAAGAGGTGGTCGCGGCCGGCCTGGAGGCGTCCAAGCCGTTCATCAAGGCCCTGTGCGACGCGCAGGCCGAACTGGCAGCGCAGTTCCCCAAGACCGTCGCGCCGTTCCCGGTGTTCCTGGACTACCAGCCCGACGTGTACGACGCCGTTGCCGAAGCCGGCACCGATCGGCTCCGCGAGGTCATGAGCATCGCCGGCAAGGCGGAGCGGGAGACCACCACCGAGGAACTGCTGGCCACGCTGCACGACGAGCTCGGTCCCCGCTTCCCCGACCGGGCGAAGGAGATCACCGGGGCCTACCGGGCGCTCACCAAGAAGGTGGTGCGGCACAAGACGCTCACCGAGAAGATCCGCATCGACGGCCGCGGGGTCACCGACATCCGCACCCTGTCGGCCGAGGTGGGCGTGCTGCCCCGCGTGCACGGCTCGGCGCTGTTCATGCGTGGCGAGACCCAGATCCTGGGCGTGAGCACGCTGAACATGCTCGACATGGAGCAGAAGCTCGACACCCTGGCGCCGGAGACCACCAAGCGCTACATGCACAACTACAACTTCCCGCCGTACTCCACCGGTGAGACCGGCCGGGTCGGTTCGCCGAAGCGGCGGGAGATCGGCCACGGGGCGCTCGCCGAGCGGGCCCTGGTGCCGGTGCTGCCGAAGCGGGACGAGTTCCCCTACGCGATCCGCCAGGTCTCGGAGGCGCTGGGCTCCAACGGCTCCACCTCGATGGGTTCGGTGTGTGCGTCCACGCTCGCGCTGCTGAACGCCGGCGTGCCGCTGAAGGCTCCGGTGGCCGGCATCGCCATGGGCCTGATGAGCGAGGAGATCGACGGCGAGACCAGGTACGTCGCGCTGACCGACATCCTTGGCGCCGAGGACGCGCTGGGCGACATGGACTTCAAGGTGGCCGGCACGAAGGACTTCGTGACCGCCCTCCAGCTGGACACCAAGCTCAGCGGCATCCCGTCGGAGGTGCTGGCCGGTGCCCTGCAGCAGGCCCGGGACGCCCGGCACACCCTGCTCGAGGTCATGGCTGAGGCGATCGACGCCCCGGACGAGATGAGCCCCTACGCTCCGCGGATCATCACCATCCGGATCCCGGTCGACAAGATCGGCGAGGTCATCGGCCCGAAGGGCAAGATGATCAACCAGATCCAGGACGACACCGGCGCCAACATCTCGATCGAGGACGACGGCACCATCTACATCGGTGCTGACAACGGCGAGTCCGCCGAGGCTGCCCGGGCGCTGATCAACGCGATCGCCAACCCGCAGATGCCCGAGGTCGGCGAGCGCTTCCTCGGCACCGTCGTCAAGACCACGACCTTCGGCGCCTTCATCTCGCTGACGCCGGGCAAGGACGGCCTGCTGCACATCTCCGAGGTGCGCAAGCTCGTCGGCGGCAAGCGGATCGACGCGGTCGAGGACATCCTCGGCATCGGCCAGAAGGTCC
>JAEWOI010000042.1 GCA_023460935.1 Actinomycetes bacterium | reverse complement strand
TGCTGCGGAACTATCCAAACGGGAAGGAATGGCCGATGCGTGCCGAAACGAGGCTGCCGGACACGGCGGAAGAGCCGTCGGCGAGAAGACCGGACGAATGCGTGGTGGAGTTCTGGCTCGCTCTTTTGGGCCATCGCTGGAATGCGCTCGTCCTCTGGCATCTGAAAGCCGGCGCGAGGCGCAATGGCGAGTTGATGAAGGCGCTGCCGGGCATTTCGCCGAAAGTGCTGACGGAGCGCCTCGACGTGCTTTGCGAAACGGGCCTGGTGGCGCGGATCTCGCAGGCGTCGTTTCCGCGCAGCGTCACCTATCTGCTGACCCCGGAGGGACAGCAGCTCATCGCAATCCTCGATCAGCTCGACATCTGGGCGCGCACTGGCCACCGCGAGCGGGGGGTGACCCCCGCCGTTCGTGGGTAGATTCAGCGCCTGACGCAGGGCCCGCGAACGGATACGGCTCGACGAAATCGGCTACCGAGGTGAGCACCCGTGCGCCCTGGCGCAGCGCGCCGCGGTCTACCGTATCGCCGTCAAGGGCGGTGATGGGGCCGAAGAGGGTGGGCGAGAAAAAGGATGAGCGCAAATGAAAGCAGCGACGCTAGAAGCGAGCTTATAGAGGGGATCAGGGTCGCGTTTTCCAGTCGCGTGCAGACTGGAGTGCCAAACGCCTCTGGTTTGGAGTGCCAAACAGCACGGCGGAGAACGGAAAAACCCTTTGAAATCATGGCGCTCCCTACGGGGCGCCAACATCTCTAATGAAATCAATGGCTTACGAAGGTTAGGCGCGCCGAACCTTCCCGTTGTTTTCTGATAGGCTCCGTGGCGCTCACGCCGAACCGTGGGGTCAAATGCGCTCGTTTTTCAACCACGGTGGAGCCGCGTTTCGCATTTGCCTCTTGAGGTCGGTAGGCATTTTCTTCAGCCGAGCCTCTCTCTCTTCCCACACGTGTGGGTTGACGCGAATTATCTGCTTAACGAACGCATCGGCAGTTGGAACGAGAATGCCTAACTCTATTAGTCGCTCCAAGCCAGAGGAAGCCGGCATTCCCTCGATCTGATCCCTGTCATTTACGAACATCCAGCTGAGCGAACGAGCTTCCGAAGTCGTCATCAGTTCGAGGCGATCCGGCGCGCTGCGAAGGAACTTCTCGAGGTCCCGCTTCTCGCGATGGCCGCTCCACCTGCCGGACAGGTTCCGCCAAGACGCCTCTCCGATCTCGTATAGAAGCGCGAACCAACCCATCGCCGCCCCTATGAATATGAGACCGATCAGGCCGTCCAGAAGCAGCGTCACCGGCCAGAGCCCGAAATAACTCATCGCCACAACCAAGCTTCCGGCTGCGGCTATCACGAAGCTGTATTTCCGCCCTTCCTTCAGGAAGGAGAGTATCTCGCTGAAATTCATCATCTCTCCCTCGCGAAATCTCCCTCTAGAGAGGTACGCATCTTATGACGAGAGAGGAAGAATGTATTTTTTCAAGGATGTGGAAATCTCGCCATCAAAAATTGAAGCAAGAACTGAATGTGAGCCAAATTAGACGTTGAAATTACACGGTAATCACGGATTATATCCGTGTTGCGCATTTCGCGCCCTGAAGGAAGAATAATGTCGGTTAGTATCTTAGTGGGAGATTGCAGATACCTCCTCCGAACCCTTTCCAAAAAGTCTATCCAGACCTGCGTAACGTCGCCTCCGTATTTCGGCCTGCGCGATTATGGTGTGCAGGGGCAGATCGGGCTTGAGCAAACACCCGACGCATATGTTGCTGAACTGGTCTCCGTGTTCCGCGAAGTGCGTCGCGTCCTTCGCGACGATGGGACGCTCTGGCTGAACCTTGGCGATAGCTATGGCAAAGCGAAGCAATTGCTAGGAATGCCTTGGCGGGTCGCCTTCGCGCTTCAAGCGGACGGCTGGCATCTGCGCTCGTCAATTATTTGGCACAAGCCCAATCCTATGCCGGAGAGTGTTACGGATCGTCCGACCAACTCTCACGAGAATATCTTCCTTCTCGCGAAATCCGACCGATACTACTTCGATGCAGAGGCGGTTAAAGAACGGGCCGAAAGCGACAGAATGCGTGGACCTGCCCTACATGGCGACAAGATCAGCACGAACGGAAACAGCGGACTATCCCGTCGCAAGCCTCAAGAGTTTCGCAATATTCGGAATGTCTGGACAGTGCCAACGCAGGGTCTCTCAGAAGCGCACTTCGCGACTTTTCCAACTGCACTAATCGAGCCTTGCATCAAGGCAGGATGTCCAGAAGGAGGCACGGTGCTCGACCCCTTCGGCGGTGCAGGGACGACCGGCCTTGTAGCTGATCGTCTCGGACGCAACGCGATCTTGATCGAGCTAAATCCGGGCTACGCGGAGATCGCAGAAAAGCGCATTCATGGCGACCAGCCGCTGTTTGCTCAGGTCGTTCGCGAAGCTGCGGAATAGCTTCTGTCAAGGCGATTTTTGGCCTGTGGATAACGGACAATCCGCCGAACCGGGAAATTTCCCTTATATATCAAAGGTCTTGGCGCTCCCTACGGGAGTCGAACCCGTCTTTTCAGATTGAAAATCTGACGTCCTAACCGATAGACGAAGGGAGCGCTGAGGGGACGGTATAGGTAGGATTGGCGCGCCGCGCAAGCGTGCTGCGCG
>JAEWOI010000041.1 GCA_023460935.1 Actinomycetes bacterium | reverse complement strand
GGGGCGGGGGGCTGGGGGGGCCGGCCCACCGGGCCCACGGCGTTGGCGTCTACTGTTCGTACGCTACGGCTCAGCCGAGCGCCTCGAACTCCTTGACCGCCTGGGCCCACGACTCGCTCGCGGACTGCTTCTTGGTGACATCCACGCGGTTGACCGCGTCGGCCAGCACCTGCCGGACCGCGAAGTACTGCGGGCCCTTGAACGGAACCACGTTCACAGCCTTCGCCCGGTCGGAAAGGATCTGGCCGGTCGGGGCGCCGTTGAAGAACTTGTTGGTGACACCCAGCAGGTCCGGGCTGGTCAGGGCCTCGGTCTGGCTCGGGAACACACCCTTGGCCTTGAACGCCTTGATCTGCTGCTCGGGCGCGGTCAGCCAAGCGGCCAGGTCACGAGCGGCCTGCTGGTTGGCGCCCTGGGTGGGAACGGTCAGGTACGAGCCGCCCCAGTTGCCGCCGCCGCCGGGGAACACGTTGGCGATGTCCCACCCCTCGACGCCCTTGGCGTTGCCCTCGATGATGCCGAGCATCCAGCCCGGGCAGAGCATGGTGGCGAAGCCGTTCTTCTGGAACGCGCTGGTCCAGTCCTTCTGCCACTGCTGCAGGTTGGCCGACAGCTTGTCGTCGACCGCCGCCTTCAGGATCGAGTTGTACATGTCCTTGACCGGCTGGTTCTGGTCCAGCGGGATCAGCACCTCTTCGGTGTCGGAGGAGGAGAAGGCGTTCGGCAGCTGGTTGATCTGGCCCTGCAGGATCGCGTCCGCGGAGTCGAACCAGGCCACGCCGTTGCTCTTGGCCACGAACTGCTTGCCCAGGTTGAAGTAGTCCTCCCAGGTGCTGCCCATCGCCTTGGCGACCTCGTCACGGTCGGTCGGCAGCCCGGCCTTCTTGAACAGGTCGGCGCGGTAGCAGACCGCCTCGGGGCCGATGTCGGTGCCGAAGCCGACCAGCTGGCCGTCGGGAGTGGTGGCCATCTTGGTCTTCCAGTCCAGCCAGCGCCCGGCGACGTCGTCACCGTTGAGGTCCATCAGCTTGTCCGCGGTCTGCATCACGTCGGGCATCCAGTCGACCTCGATGGCCTCGATGTCGCTGAGGCCGGAGCCGGCGGCGAGCTTGCTGAAGTAGTTCTCCCGCGCTTCGTTGGAGGTGGCCGCACGCTTCTGGGTGACGGTGATGTTGGGGTGGTCGGCCATGTACTCCTTGTACAGGTCCTCGTAGCCGAACTCGTTGAACGTCGCGACGGTGAGGGTGATCTTCTCGTCGCTGGGTGCCGCCGGGCTCGAGGCGGACGGTGCCTGCGCGCCGCCGCTTGAGCATCCGGTGATCAGCAGTGCGAGACCGGCCGCGGCGGCCGCCCCTCGCAACAGGGATGAGCGCATGTGGACTCCTTCGTCAATGGGGCGCCGTGCCCGTAGGTGATGCCGATGGTCAGGTCGTGGAGCACGATGAGAGCGCTCTTAGTACCTGCGCACATTACAGACTGGAAGCGCTCTCATCGTCAAGCGATGTAGCCGGATCGTTATCAAAAGCCGGAGCACCAAACGCCCGGCTCGGCGACCGGGGCGGAGGCCGGGAGCCGTCAGGGGTAACCCCTATGGCCGGGCGGCGGGGCAGCGCGTTGAATGGTTGACGTGCCAGACAACCTGCCAGTGCTCAGCCGACCGCGCGAAGGTGCGATGCTCGGCGGCGTCTGCGCAGGGCTCGCCCGCAGGTGGCAGGTCGACCCCAACCTGGTCCGGATCGCACTGGTCGTACTCGTCTTCTTCGGCGGCCTCGGCCTGGCAGCGTACGGGGCCGGGCTGCTGCTGATCCCGCGCGACGGAACCCGCGAGCTGCCGGTGCGGCGCTTCCTGCCCTTCACCCGGAGCTGGTCGACGCCGGCAGTGGTGGCCGCGACCATCGGCGCAGCGGTGCTGCTGCTGGGCCTGAACGGCTCCAGCGGGATCGGGCTGGGGCCGGTGGCGGTGATCTTCGCCGTGTGGTTCTTCGGCTTCCGCAACCGGGCCACCACTCCCCCGGTCGCGCAGCGGCCGGAGCCGACCCCGTTCGAACGCGCGGCCGACGCCTGGCGGGTGCGCCTGGCCGAGCAGCAGACCCCCGGCTATGAGCAGGTGCCGGTTCCGGCCGCTGCCGAGCTGCGCTGGGAACAGCCCTACACCGCCCCGGCCAGCGACCTCATGGTGCAGGACAACGACCCGCCGGCTGTCGTGGTCGAGCGGCACCGCCGCCGCGGGCTGTGGTGGCTCGCGCTGGCCCTCAGCGGGGTCGGCGTGCTGGTGGTGTCGATCCTCGGCGTCCTCCTCGGCCTGCCCACCTCCGCGCTGGCCTACACGGCCGCGGTGCTGGCAGCCCTCGGGCTGACCCTGGTGCTGTCGGCGCGCGCCGGTCGCCCGCCGCTGCTGCTGCCCGCGACGCTGGTCGTCGCGGTCGCCACCGGCGCCCTGCTGGTGCCGTCCGGGATGAGCGTGCCCGCGGTGGGCTCGCTCGAGCGGAGCTACGCAGCTGTGGGTGAGCTGCCGGCGGCGGTGGAGTACTCCGCCGGCGACGTGGACCTCGACCTCAGCGGGCTGCAGCTCGTCGCTGACCGCGACCTGGCGATCCACGTCGGCGCGGGTTCGGTGAACCTGCGCCTGCCGCGGGACGTGGCCACGGAGGTGACGTGGCGGGTGCGGGCCGGCGGCGCCGTCCTCCCCGACGGCACCAACCGCGAGGGCTTCGACCTCGCCGACACCACCGACTTCCCCGCTGCCCGGCCCGGAGCGCCGACGCTGCGGATCACGGTGAGCGTCGACCTCGGCGACCTGGAGGTGCGGCGATGAAGGCCGACCGCACCGCCTTCGCCTTCGGTGTCCTCGCGCTGGGCCTGGCCGGGCTGGCGCTGTGGACGAACTACGGACACGTCGACTGGCGCCTGGCGGGGTTGTTCACCCCGGCGGTGCTGATCGTCATCGGGGCGGGGATGCTCCTGCTCTCCCGCCGGAACAACTGAGTTTGATCGAAAGGAACCCATCATGAAGCAACCGTTCACCCGTTCGGCCACCGACAAGTTCATCGGTGGCGTGTGCGGCGGGCTCGCCCGCTCGCTCGGCGCCGACTCCGGCCTGGTCCGGATCATCGCCGTCGTGTCGTCGTTCTTCTTCGGCATCGTGCCGGTCATCTACATCGCGCTGTGGCTGGTGCTGCCGCTCGAGGAGGGTGGCGCCACCGGCTTCGACGACCTGAAGAAGATGTTCAGCGGCAGCAGCAACCAGACCCCGCCCACCGACTACCGCTGACCCCACCAGTCCCCTGACCCGCAAGCTGTGAGTTGGCCGCCGATCCCGGCGCCCAACTCACAGCTTGTGCGGGTTTCCGGGGTCATTCCCACTCGATCGTGCCCGGCGGCTTGGACGTGACGTCGATCACCACCCGGTTGATCTCGCGGCACTCGTTGGTGATCCTGGTGCTGATCCGCTCGACGACGTCGTAGGGCAGCCGGCCCCAGTCCGCCGTCATGGCGTCCTCGCTCGTCACCGGTCGCAGCACCACCGGGTGGCCGTAGGTACGGCCGTCCCCCTGCACCCCCACCGAACGCACGTCGGCCAGCAGCACCACCGGGAACTGCCAGATCTCCCGGTCCAGCCCGGCAGCGGTCAGCTCGGCCCTGGCGATCGCGTCCGCCTCGCGCAGCAGGTCGAGCCGCTCGCGGGTCACCTCCCCGACGATCCGGATCGCCAGCCCCGGCCCCGGGAACGGGTGTCGCCACACCATTTCGTCCGGCAGGCCGAGCTCGCTGCCGACGGCCCGCACCTCGTCCTTGAACAGCGTCCGCAGCGGTTCGACCAGCTTGAACTGCAGGTCGTCGGGCAGGCCGCCGACGTTGTGGTGGCTCTTGATGTTGGCCGCGCCCTCACCGCCGCCGGACTCCACGACATCGGGGTAGAGCGTGCCCTGCACCAGGTACTCGATCTGGGCCTCGGCATTGAGCTTGCGCGCCTCGTCCTCGAACGTGCGGATGAACTCCCTGCCGATGATCTTGCGCTTCTCCTCCGGGTCGCGCACGCCGGCCAGCGCGGAGAGGAAGCGCGTCTCCTCGTCCGCGACGACCAGGTCCACCCCGGTCAGCGCGACGAAGTCCGACTCCACCCGCTCGGCCTCGCCCTTGCGCAGCAGGCCGTGGTCGACGAACACGCAGGTGAGCTGGTCACCGATGGCCCGTTGCACCAGGGCGGCGGCGACCGCGGAGTCCACCCCGCCGGACAGTGCGCAGAGCACGCGGGCGTCGCCCACCTGCTCACGGATGGCGGCCACCGAGTCCTCGACGATGTTGGCCGGCGTCCAGTCCGGGGTGCAGCCGGCGATGTCGAACAGGAAGCTCTCCAGCACCCGCTGGCCGTGCTCGGAGTGCAGCACCTCGGGATGCCACTGCACCCCGGCGAGGCCGCGGCCGACGTCCTCGAACGCCGCCACCGGCGCCCCAGTCGTGCGGGCCAGCTCGGTGAACCCAGCCGGCGAGGTGTGCACGGCGTCACCATGGCTCATCCACACCCGGACGGTCTCCGGCAGCCCCGCCAGCAGCGTGCCGCCGGGCGCCACCACAGCAGGGGTGCGGCCGAACTCGCTCAGGCCGGTGCGCGCCACCTCCCCGCCGAGGGCCTGCGCCATCGCCTGGAAGCCGTAGCAGATGCCAAACACCGGAACGCCGGCGGTGAACAGGTCCGCCTGAACCTGGGGCGCGCCCGGGGCGTACACCGACTGCGGGCCACCGGAGAGGATGATCGCCTTCGGCCGGCGGGCGAGGATCTGCTCCACCGGCGCGGTGTGCGGCAGGATCTCGGAGAACACCCTCGCCTCCCGGACCCGGCGGGCGATCAGCTGGGCGTACTGAGCCCCGAAGTCGATGACCAGGACCAGATCGTGTTCGGCGCTCATGGCGCCTGAGTCTATTGGTCGGCGAATTGCGCGGCCCCCAGCGGTCGCGTTCTCGGATGCCAAGACCCGGTTGACCATTCAACGGGACGCTCGCTAGTCTCCGCGGCATGACCTCGGCGAGCCTCGCGACCCTGTGTTGTCGCGCCTGTGCGTCGATGGCGTGTTGTCGAATGCGCTGAACCAGCCACTTCCACCGACACATCACCGCTGATCCGTAGCCGGATCATCCCCGAAATCGCCCCCGGGCAGCCGTATCTCGGTTGCCGGCAACAAGCAGCTATCTCCAGGAGCGAAATGTCCGCAGAGTCCACGGCCCGACATCCCGACACCATCGCCGTCCACGCCGGCCAGGAGGAGGCCGACCCGGCCACCAACGCCCGCGCGGTGCCGATCTACCAGACCACCTCCTACGTGTTCGACGACACCCAGCACGCGGCCGACCTGTTCGCCCTGAAGGTGCCGGGCAACATCTACACCCGGATCATGAACCCGACGCAGTCGGTCTTCGAGGCCAGGGTTAACGCGCTCGAGGGCGGGGTCGGTGCGCTGGCGACGGCCTCGGGCTCGGCAGCGGTCACCTACGCAGTGCTGAACCTCACCTACGCAGGGGACAACATCGTTGCGCTGTCGACGCTCTACGGCGGCACCTACGCCCTGTTCGCGCACACGCTGCCGCAGTACGGCATCGAGGTGCGCTTCGTCGATCCCGACCAGCCGGGCGAACTGGCCCGGCACGTCGACGAGAAGACCAAGCTGGTGTTCGGCGAGACCATCGGCAATCCCGCGATCAACGTGATCGACCTCGACGCCTGGTCGGAGGCGGCCCACGCCCTCGGCCTGCCGTTCATCGTCGACAACACCGTGCCGACGCCGCTGCTGGCGCGCGTCTTCGACCACGGGGTGGATGTCGCCGTCCACTCCGCCACGAAGTACATCGGCGGCCACGGCACGGCGATCGGCGGCGTGCTCGTCGATTCGGGCCGGTTCGACTGGGCCGCCCACGCCGACCGGTTCCCCGGGCTGACCGCACCCGACTCCGCCTACCACGGGGTGGTCTGGACCGAGGCCGCGGGTCCGGCCGCCTACATCATCCGGGCCCGGACGGTGCTGCTCCGCAACACGGGCGCTGCGATCACGCCGCTCAACTCCTGGCTGTTCCTGCAGGGCCTGGAGACCCTGCACCTGCGGATCGAACGGCACTCCGCCAACGCCCTTGCCGTGGCCCGCTACCTGGAGGGCCACGACAAGGTTGCCTGGGTGAACTACCCGGGGCTGGAGTCCTCGCCCTCGAAGGCGGTCGCAGACCGCGTGTTCACCGGGCGCGGCTACGGCGGCATCCTCTCCTTCGGCCTCAAGGCCGGGCGCGAGGCAGGCGGGCAGTTCGTGGAGTCTCTGCAATTGTTCTCCCACCTGGCCAACATCGGCGACGCCAAATCGCTGGCGATCCACAACGCCACCACGACACACTCGCAATTGACCACTGAGGAACTCGTCGCCGCCGGCGTCGCTCCCGAGATGGTGCGCCTCAGCATCGGCATCGAGCACATCGACGACATCATCGCCGACCTGGACCAGGCCCTGGCCCAGATCTGACCCCACCTACCAACACGGAAACAGGAACAGGAACCAGAAGAGATGGCTTACTTCGAGGACGCGACCAAACTCATCGGCCGCACCCCACTGGTGAAGATCAACCGGCTCTACGGCGACAGCCAGGCGATCGTGCTGGCCAAGCTGGAGTTCTACAACCCGGCGAACTCGGTGAAGGACCGGATCGGGGTCTCGATCATCGACGCTGCCGAAGCCTCCGGCCAGCTGCAACCCGGCGGCACGATCGTCGAGGCGACCTCCGGCAACACCGGCATCGCGCTCGCCTTCGTTGGCGCGGCCCGCGGTTACAAGGTGATCCTCGCCATGCCCGAGACCATGAGCAGAGAGCGCCGGGCCCTGCTCCGCGCGTTCGGTGCGGAACTGGTGCTCACCCCGGGACCGGAGGGCATGAAGGGCGCGGTGGCCCGCGCGGAGCAGATCGCTGCGGAGACCCCGGGCGCGGTGCAGGCGAAGCAGTTTGCGAACCCGGCCAACGTCGACATCCACCGCCGGACCACGGCGGAAGAGGTCTGGAACGACACCGACGGCGCGGTGGACATCTTCGTCGCCGGCGTCGGCACCGGAGGCACCATCACCGGTGTCGGGCAGGTGCTGAAGGAGCGCAAGCCCGAGGTGAAGATCGTCGCCGTGGAGCCCAAGGAGTCGCCGCTGCTTTCGGGCGGACAGCCCGGCCCGCACAAGATCCAGGGCATCGGGGCGAACTTCATCCCGGAGATCCTCGACCGCTCAGTGATCGACGAGGTGCTGCCGCAGGACAGCGACACCGCCGTCGAGTGGGCCCGGCGCGCTGCGCGCGAGGAGGGCCTGCTGGTCGGCATCTCCTCCGGTGCCGCACTGGCCGCAGCAGGCGAGCTCGCCGCCAGGAGTGAGAACGCCGGCAAGACCATCGTGGTGGTCATCCCGTCCTTCGGTGAGCGGTACTTGTCATCGGTGCTGTACGCCGATCTACTGGACGCGTGAAACCGGACGCCATTCTCCGCCGCGCCTGGAGGCGCATCCAGGAGGACCTGGACACCGCGTTGGCCGAGGACCCGGCCGCGCACTCCAGGGCCATGGTGGCCTTCACCTACCCCGGCATCCACGCGGTCTGGATCCACCGGCTGTGCCACAAGCTCTGGGTGACCAGCCCGGTCCTGCGGCCACCGGCCCGGGTGATCTCGCAGGTCGCGCGTGGGCTGACCGGGATCGAGATCCACCCCGGGGCGGTGATCGGCAGGCGGTTCTTCATCGACCACGGCATGGGCGTGGTGATCGGCGAGACCGCGGAGATCGGCGACGACGTGCTGATGTACCACCAGGTCACCCTCGGTGGCCGGTCGCGGGGACGGTTCAAGCGGCACCCGACGATCGGCAACCGGGTGCTGCTCGGCGCCGGCGCGAAGATCATCGGCCCGATCACCGTCGGCGACGGGTCGAAGGTGGGCGCGAACGCGCTGGTGGTCAAGGACGTGCCGCCCAACTCCGTGGTGACCGGCATTCCGGCGAACATGACCCCGGGCGACGTGATCGCCTGAACCGGGCGACGGTCGGCGCAACAACGCCTAGAGTGCGGCCATGAGCCCGATGAGCTACGACGTCGGGGCCCGGGTGCCCGGCGCGGCCGCCACCTTCACCGTTGCGGGCCTGGCGCTCGCCCTCGTCGCCTACGTGATGCAGCCCGTGTACGGCCTGGTCGCGGGCGGGGTGGGCCTGCTGCTCGCCGTGGCGGCCTGGCTGGTGCGCAGGCCGAAGGCCGAGGTGCTCGCCCGGGCGGGCATCGGCCTGGTGGTGGGCGCGGCCCTCGGGTACGTCCTCACCACCATGGGCATCTTCGGCCGACTGCCCGCCGCCGGGTAGCCGCGACTGTTGGCCTAAGCTGAGCCCGTGCAGAGCGACCCGGAACTCGAGCGGCTGCGCGGCTCGATCGACAACCTCGACGCCGCGATCGTCTGCCTGCTGGCCGAGCGGTTCAAGGTCACCCAGCAGGTGGGCCTGCTGAAGCGGACTAAGGGGCTGGCGCCGGCCGACCCCGAGCGGGAGGACCAGCAGATCGCCCGGCTCCGCCGGCTGGCAGCCCAGGCCAACCTCGACCCGGAGTTCGCGGAGAAGTGGCTGAGCTTCGTCGTGGCAGAGGTCGTCCGGCACCACGAGGCCATCGCAGCCGACCCGGCCTGAGCTCAGCGGCTTGCGCCGGTGACCAGCCAGGCGTCACCACGGACGCGGTGGCGCAGGAAACCCCACCGGACCAGCATGAACATGGTGAAGGCCGCCCAGAGCACGGCCAGCGAAACCGGTGCGCCCGCCGCCCGCAGCGCAGCCGTGTTCCAGCTGACCGCCAGCACTGCCGGCAGGTAGAGCACCAGCGTGGCGACCATCGCGCCGGCCAGCCAGCGGCCGTCCCCGGCACCGATCAGCACCCCGTCCACAACGAAGACCAGGCCGGAGAGCGGCGTGGCCACTGCAACCACGACCAGCGCTGCTGCCAGCGCAGCCTGCACCGCCGGATCGGGGGTGAACAGCCTCGGCAGCCAGGGCTGGACGGCCAGCAGAGCCGCCCCCAACGCCACCCCCGACCACAGGCCCCAGCGCACCATCGTCGTGGTGGCGCCGCGAGTACCCGCGGCGTCACCGGCGCCAAGGGACTTCCCGGTCAGCGCCTGTGCCGCGATGGCCAGGGCGTCCAGCGCGAAGGCGAGGAACGTCCAGATCGTCACCGCCACCTGGTGCGCGGCCAGCGGCACGTCACCGAGGCCGGCGGCCACCCAGGTGGTCACCAGGATGATCGCGCGTAGCGCCAGCGTCCGCACCAGCAGGGGCACGCCCGTCGCGGCGGCCGCGAGCACCCGACCCAGGTGCGGGGCGAGCGGCACGGAGTCGGCCCTGGCCGCGCGGAGCAGGACGAGTACCAGGCCGACCGCCATCCCCGTCTGGGCCAGCACCGTGCCCCACGCGGAGCCGGCGATCCCCCACTGCAGCCCGAACACGAACCAGATGTTGAGCACAAGGTTCGCCCCGAAGCCCGTCGTCGCTGCCACCAGCGGGGTGCGGGTGTCCTGCAGGCCCCGCAGCGCGCCGGTGACCGCCAGCACCACCAGCATCCCCGGGATGCCGAGGCTGGAGATGCCGAGGTAGGTGACCGCGTGGGCGAGGACCTCCGCGGACGCGCCGAAGGCCGAGCACAGCGGCGCTGCGGCCAGCCCTACCGCCGCAGCGGTCAGCACGCCGAGCAGCAGCGCCAGCCAGACCCCGTCCAGGCCGGCTGCGAGCGCGGCCCGCAACCGGCCGGCGCCGACCTGCCGCGCGACCACGGACGTGGTCGCGTAGGCGAGGAAGACGAAGATGCTCGCCGCCGTCACCAGGATCGCGCTGGCCACTCCCAGCCCGGCGAGCGGCGCGGTCCCGAGGTGCCCGACGATGGCGGTGTCGGCCAGCAGGAACAGCGGCTCGGCCACGAGCGCGAGAAAGGCCGGGACGGCCAGGGAGAGGATCTCCCGGTGCTGGCTGGAACGGGCGTGCACCCGGCCAAGGTAGCGAAGCGCCGGCCAGGACGCCCGCGGTCCCGCTCCGCGCTGGCCGCGCCGGCACGTCACCGCCCTAGACTTGCCGGGCCGACCCGTCCCGCCGAGGAGCTGCCATGACCGTGTCCCCGGCCGCAGGGCTCCGCTCCCCTGCGGTGTGGGTCGGTTGCGTCGGCAGCGTGCTGGTGGCGTGGGGAAGCTGCCACCCCGAGTTCTCCTTCGCGGCGGACGGCTGGCCCTCCGAGTTCGTCAACGCCCTCGGCCTGGCCGCCCCGATGCCGCTGAACCGGGTGCTGATCGTGCTGGGCACGGTGGCGCTGGTCTGGGCCTGGTGGCACATCCGTCCCAACCGGGACCGCGAGCCGGTGCATGCGGGTTTGGTGCTCGGACTGTGGAGCCTGCCGCTGCTGCTCGTGCCGCCCGTGCTCAGCCCGGACGCCGTGCTGTACGCCGACCTCGGCTGGACGCTGGGCGCCGGCGCGAACCCCTACGAGGTGGGGCTGGCCACGACCGGCGGCCCCTTCGCCTACCTGGTCGACCCGCTCTGGGCCGGCCATGGGGTGGCTTACCCGCCGCTGGCCCTGCGGCTGCACGAACTGATGGTGTGGGCGGCCGGCGCGCACCCGTACTGGTCGATCGTGGCCATGCGGGTGCCCGTGGTCGTAGCAGTGCTGGCCATGCTGGTCCTCCTGCCACGCATCGCCGTCCTGCTGGGGCGGCCCCGTCGGGGGGCGGTCTGGCTGGGCGTGCTGAACCCGCTGCTGGTGCTGCACTTCCTGGGCGCGGGTCACAACGACGCCCCGATGGTCGCGGTGTCGCTCGCTGCGATCTGGGTGGTGCTGAGGTGGCCGGGGTGGTGGACGTCCTTCGTGGCCGGCCCGCTGCTGGTGGGGCTGGCCATGGCCTTGAAGCAGCAGGGCGGCCTCACCGTCGTGGCCGTGGCCGGCCTGCCCGTGGCCGCAGCGCTCGCCACCCTGCCGCCGGGCCGCCGGGTCTGGCTGCTGGGCTGGCGGACCGCTGTCGTCACGGCCGTGGCCGTCGGCGGCTTCGCTGCGCTCAGCCTCGTCTCGGGGCTCGGTTTCGGCTGGGTGGAGTGGCTCGACCTGATGGGCCTTGCGGGCACGCCTGCCCCGCTGGCCCTGCTGGGCAAGGGCGGCGCGCTGCTCTGGCAGGCGGCGGGCGGCTCCTACACCGGGTTCCTGATCTTGGCCGGCCGGGTCAGCACGGCCATCCTGCTCGGAGTGCTGGCCTGGATCGGGCTCCGGTTCTCCGACCGTCCGTTGGCCGTCGTGGCGTGGGGCTCACTCGCCATCGCGGTGCTGGGGCAGGCGCTGCACCCGTGGTACCTCCCGTGGAGCCTGGCCCTGCTGGCCCTGCTGCCCCTGAACCGCCGCCAGCGCTACTGGGTGTTCGGTACCGCGATCGCCTTCTGCGTCTGGAACGCCGTCCAGACCGTGATCTGGCACGGGCAGGTGTGAACGCAGAACACCGAACCGTCCTCCGCCCGGGGTGACTTGCCGGGCAATGGCAGGATCTACCCCATGCGGGTAGCGATCGGCGGCAGCACCGGGATGCTGGGCACCGCGCTGGCCCGGCACCTCACCGCCAACGGCCACGAGGTCGTGCGGCTGGTACGCGGGCGCGTGACCGCCTCCGACCAACGGCACTGGGACCCAGACGCCGGCCGGATCGACGGGCCCGGGCTGGATGACGTCGACGCTGTGGTGAACCTGGCCGGGGCGCCGATCGCCGGCTCCCGGTGGACGCGGGAACGTCGCGGCGAGTTGCGCCGCTCCCGGGTCACCTCGACGCTGACCATCGTCACCAGCCTCACCCCCGACGGGCGCTGCCAGCGGCTGCTCAACGGTTCCGCCGTCGGCTTCTACGGCGACACCGGCACCGAGATCGTGGACGAGACGATGCCCGCCGGCCGTGGCTTCCTCGCTGACGTGGTCTCGGACTGGGAGGCCGCAGCCCGCCACTCCCCGGTGCCGACCGCCCTGCTGCGCACCGGGCAGGTGCTCACCCGCCAGGGCGGCTTCCTCGGTGCCCAGCGGCCGCTGTTCATGCTGGGGCTCGGCGGACGGATCGCCAGCGGCCGACAGTTCCTGTCCTGGATCAGCCTCTCCGACCACGTCCGGGCCACGGAGTTCCTGCTCACCTCGGAACTGACCGGGCCGGTCAATCTGGTCGCACCCAACCCGGTGAGCAACGCCGAGTTCACGCGTGCCTTCGGCGCGCACCTGCACCGGCCGACAGCCATTCCGCTGCCGCTGACCGCGGTGCGGCTGCTGTTCGGGCGCCGGTTCGTCACCGAGGCGCTCACCTGGGGCCAGCGGGTCCGCCCGGCCCGGCTGCTCGCCGCCGGGTTCGAGTTCGAGCAGCCGACGCTCGCCCAGGCTCTCGCTGCGCTCGGCTGAGCCGCCGGGAGGCGGCCGGTCGCCCGGCGATAGACTGAGCACTCCACCTCGGCCCTGCCCGCCGAGCCCATCGACAGATTGGTGCCCTGTGTCGAGTCCGCTCACCCCTTCCGGCGTACCCGAGCCCTTCGCAGCCCTGGGACTCACCTTCGACGACGTCCTGCTGCAGCCGAACGAGAGCGACATCATCCCCTCCGCGGTCGACACCACCACCCTGATCAGCAAGCGGATCGAGGTGCGCCTGCCGCTGCTGAGCTCCGCGATGGACACCGTGACCGAGTCGCGGATGGCGGTGGCGATGGCCCGCGAGGGCGGCATGGGCATCCTGCACCGCAACATGTCGGCCGAGGAGCAGGCGACCCAGGTGGACCGCGTGAAGCGCTCCGAGGCCGGCATGATCGACCAGCCGATCACCACCACCCTCGACGCCACCATCGGCGAGGTTGACGAGCTCTGCGGCCAGTTCCGCATCTCCGGGGTGCCAGTGGTCGACTCCGACCTGAAGCTGCTCGGCATCGTGACCAACCGCGACATGCGGTTCGAGGACGACCCCAACCGGCCGGTGGGCGAGGTGATGACCCCGATGCCGCTGGTCACCGGCTGGCCGGGGATCCGCCCGGACGAGGCCCTGGCGCTGCTGGCCAGGCACAAGATCGAGAAGCTGCCCCTGGTCGATTCGGCCGGCCGGCTGCGCGGCCTGATCACGCTTAAGGACTTCGTGAAGTCCGACAAGTACCCGCTGGCCAGCAAGGACCCCCAGGGCAGGCTCCGGGTCGGCGCAGCCGTCGGCTTCTTCGGCGACGCCTGGGAGCGGGCGATGCTGCTGGTGGACGCCGGCGTGGACGCGATCGTCGTCGACACCGCCCACGGCCACTCCCGCGGCGTGCTGGAGATGATCGCCCGGCTGAAGGCCGAGCCGGCAGCTGCCGAGGTAGACATCATCGGCGGCAACGTGGCCACCTACGCCGGCGCCGCAGCCCTGGTCGAGGCCGGGGCCGACGGGGTGAAGGTCGGCGTCGGGCCCGGCTCGATCTGCACCACGCGGGTGGTGGCCGGGGTCGGCGTCCCCCAGGTGACCGCGATCTGGGACGCAGCGCAGGCCTGCCGCCCGGCCGGCGTCCCGGTGATCGGCGACGGCGGCCTGCAGTACTCCGGCGACATCGCCAAGGCGCTCGTGGCCGGTGCGGACGCGGTAATGCTCGGCTCCCTGCTGGCCGGGTGCGAGGAGAGCCCCGGTGAGCTGGTGTTCATCAACGGCAAGCAGTACAAGTCGTACCGCGGCATGGGTTCGCTAGGTGCGATGGCCGCCCGCGGCCGCAAGGCTTCCTACTCCAAGGACCGCTACTTCCAGGGCGACGTGGCAGCGGACGACAAGCTGATCCCCGAAGGCATCGAGGGGCAGGTGGCCTACCGCGGGCCGCTGTCGGCCGTGGCCTACCAGCTGGTCGGCGGGCTGCGGCAGTCGATGTTCTACACCGGCGCTGCGACCATCCCCGAGCTGCACCGCAAGGGCCGGTTCGTCCGGATCACCGCCGCGGGCCTGCGCGAGTCGCACCCCCACGACATCCAGATGACCATCGAGGCGCCCAACTACTCCTCCAAGTCCTGAGCAAGGGAGCTCACCCATGATCGAGATCGGCCGGTCCAAGCGTGCCGTCGGCGTCTACAGCTTCGACGACATCGCCATCGTGCCCACCCGGCGCACCCGAGGCATCGAGGAGGTGAACCTGGCCTGGCGGATCGACGCGCTCACCTTCGACTTCCCGATCGTCGCTGCCCCGATGGACTCGGTGATGTCGCCGGACACGGCGATCACCATGGGCCGCCTCGGCGGCCTCGGCGTGTTGAACCTCGAGGGCCTGTGGACCCGCTACGACGACCCGGAGCCGCTGCTTGCCGAACTGGCCGACATCGACGACCAGCTGGCCGCCACCCGGCGGATGCAGCAGGTCTACGCCGAGCCGATCAAGCCCGGGCTGATCACCGAGCGGATGGCCCAGATTCGCGCTGCCGGCGTTCCGGTGGCGGGCTCGCTGTCCCCGCAGACGTGTGCGGAGTACGCGTCGGTGGTGGAGAAGGCGGGGGTCGACTTCTTCGTGATCCGCGGTACCACGGTCTCCGCCGAGCACGTCTCCACGGTCTCCGAGCCGCTGAACCTGAAGAAGTTCATCTACGAGCTCGACGTGCCGGTGATCGTCGGCGGCTGCGCCACCTACCAGGCCGCGCTGCACCTGATGCGCACCGGCGCCGCCGGCGTCCTGGTCGGGTTCGGCGGCGAGGCGACCAAGCGCACCCGCAACGTGCTGGGCGTGGAGGTGCCGATGGCCTCCGCCCTTGCTGACGTGGCGGAGGCCCGGCGGGACTACCTGGACGAGTCGGGCGGCCGCTACGTGCACGTCATCGCGGACGGCGCGCTGGGCCGGTCGGGCGACATCGCCAAGGCCATCGCCTGCGGTGCGGACGCGGTCATGGTCGGCTCCCCCCTGGCCAGGGCGACCGAGGCGCCGGGCCGTGGCTACCACTGGGGCCGGGAGGCCTGGCACGCGACACTGCCCCGCGGTGAGCGGGTGAAGTTCTCCCGGGTGGGAACCCTCGAGGAGATCGTGCTCGGACCGTCCCACATAGCTGACGGCACGATGAACCTGGTCGGTGCGCTGCGCCGCGCGCTGGCGACCACCGGCTACACCGACGTGAAGGAGTTCCAGCGGGTGGAGGTCGTCGTCCACTCCTGATGAGCCCGCTAGAGATCACGCTCAGCCTCCTCTGCCTGGCCCTGGCCGCGGCAGGGGTCTGGCTGCTGCTCGCCTACCGCGGTGCCGAGACCGCCCGGGCCCGCGCGTCGGCCGCCCGGGCCACAGCCGTCGACGGCCAGCAGCGGGCGGCCGAGCTGGCGGTGGCGGCTGAACGGATCCGGATCGTGCGCGAGATGCACGACGTGATCGCGCACTCCCTCGCGATCATGATCGCCCAGGCCGACGGCGGCAGCTACGTCGTCACCGACACCGCGGCGTCGCGGCGGGCGTTCCTCACGATTGCAGAGACGGGCAGGGTGGCGCTCACCGACACCAGGCGCATCCTCGGCATGCTGCGCAACGACGAGGCCCCGGAACTCGCGCCCGTGCCGGACCACGCCCCGCTGGACGGGCTGATCGAGCAGGCGCGGCAGGCCGGGCTGGAGGTCGCGCTGATCCGGGTCGGGGAGCCGGCCGGGCTGCCGTCGGGTTCCCGACTCGCGCTGTACCGGGTCTGCCAGGAGGCCTTGACGAACGTGATCAAGCACGCCGGCGACGGCGCCCAGGTGATCGTCGCGCTGAGCTGGGCTGAGGACGAGGTGACGCTCACCGTCACCGACCGGGGCGGGCGCGGCGCCCTGCCGCCGGACCCGGCAGCAGAGGAGCCGCTGGCCGGCCTCGGCCTCGGCCTGATCGGCATGCGCGAACGGGCCGAGCTCGTGGGCGGCACCCTCGAAGCCGGCCAGACCGAGGACGGCTTCCGGGTGCGGGCGGTGATCCCGCTGGTCCCGGTGGCGGCGGAAGGAGCGCTCAGTGCCTGAGCCCGGGGAAGTGATCCGCGTGGTGCTGGTGGACGACCAGCAGCTCGTGCGCGCCGGCCTGGCGATGGTGATCGACGCGCAGGCCGACATGGCGGTGGTCGGCGAGGCCGGGGACGGCGCCGCAGCCGTAGCCCTGGTCGGCGCCACGGCGTGCGACGTCGTGCTGATGGACGTCCGCATGCCCGGCACGGACGGGCTGGCCGCCACGCGGCAGATCGTCGCGGCCACCGAGGGCGCGGGCTTGCCCCGCATCGTGATGCTGACCACCTACGACCTGGACGAGTACCTGCTGGCGGCGATCCGGGCCGGGGCCTCGGGCTTCCTGCTCAAGAACGCGCCGCCGGCCGACCTGCTGGCCGCGATCCGGACCGTGCACACCGGCGACGCGGTGATCGCCCCCTCCGCCACCCGGCGACTGCTCGCCCACGTCACCGGCACGGCGGCCCCGGAGCCCGGGCCGGTGGCCGAGGACCCCAGGCTGGCCAGCCTCACCGCGCGGGAGCGCGAGGTGCTGGAACTGATCGCCCGCGGGTTGTCCAACGCCGAGATCTCCGCAGAGCTCTACCTTTCGGAGACGACGGTGAAGACCCACGTCCGCCGGGTGCTGGCCAAGCTCCGCGTGCGCGACCGGGTGCAGGCGGTGGTGGTTGCGCACGAGACCGGCCTGGCCGGCAACGGCACGCGCTGAGCTTCAGGCCACCCTGGTGCCCTTCGGCAGCGTGCCGTATGGCACCCGCAGGCGGCGCACGGCGACCCAGAAGAACACGACCCCCAGCGCGACGTTCGCGGCGAGGCCGTAAGGCCAGATGGGTTGGCTGACGTCGACCTGGCGGGGCCGCACCGGGGTCTCCACGTTGACCGGCGTGCCGGAGAGGGTGGTCACCTTCGGCCGGCCACCATCGTCGTACTCGACGTTGTAGGCGCCGCTCTCGGCGTACAACTGGATGCACTCGTCGCGTTCGGTCTCCGGAGGCAGGGCGAGCCACCGCACCCCCATGCTGAGCGCGCCCAGCGGGTCCCGCCCACGTGCCTCTGCCTCGGTCAGGTCGTCGCCCACCTTCGCGTTCGGCGGCAGCGGCGCTGCGTCGGAGACGATCACGAACGGGTTCACCACGGTGATCCACCAGATCCGGTCGGTGTGGGTCACCGGTTCGAGCCGCTCCTGCCACGCGCACTTGCCGATCGGCGCCGCCGGAGCCCCCGACCCGTCGCCATCGGGGTTCTGGGACCAGTACCGGTCCACTTCGGCCTGGTAGGTCGCCCGGTCGGTGTCGCTCAGCCCCCAGACCCGTACCGGGACGTTCTCCTGCTGCACCAGCGGGATCAGCAGGGCCATCACGCCGGTGGAGATGATCGTCAGCCCGACCACGCTGAGATAGGTCATCACGGCCGACCCGGCCTGGCGCGAGAGCAGCGCCGACCACCCGAGTCCGATCGCGCACACCACGGCCACTTCTGCGAACACGACGGCGAAGCAGACCAACACCTGCAGCACCGAGATGTTGCCCAGCACCATCGACCAGGCCAGGAACGGCAGGGCCACCACGAGGAAGATCGCCGAGGTGAGCCAGGCCGCCAGCAGCTTGCCGGTGGCGATCTCAACAGCGCTCAGCCGGGTGGCCTGCAGGATGGCCAGCGTGCCGGCGTTGCGGTCGCCGTTGATCGAGGTGGCCGTGAACGTCGGGGCGATCATCAGCCCCATGCCCAGGATGAAGAAGGTGATGATGGCGAACGTGATCGGCCCCGCGTTGTCGTCGGGCACCGGCTCGAAGCCGAACAGCCGGTTGGTGGCCAGCATCATCAGGCCGGTGATGGCCCCGATGAACAGGAACCACGCAGCCAGCGCCCACACCCAGCGCCGGGAGCGGATCCGCTGCTTGAGCTCGAGCTCGGTCACGGTGAGCACACCGTGCCAGGACAACCGCCAGGTGTTCACAGCCGCTCCTCGTCCAGCGCCAGGTACGTCTCCTCGAGCCGTCCGGAGAGCGGCGTGATGGTGTGCAGCGGCACGTCGGCCGCGACGGCGGCCCGCACGAGTTCACGGGCCGACTCGTGGCCGGCCAGCTGCACCAGCACCTCCCCGCTCGGCTGGCCCGTCCAGGGGATGCCGGCACCGTCGAGGAAGGTGCGCAGGGCCACCGGGTCCAGCGCGTCCAGGCGCCAACCCCGCCGGACCGTCTCGACCTGCGGCCCGGAAACGTCGACCGTCCGCCCCCGGGAAAGGAACACCGCGTGGTCGTACACCTCCTCCAGCTCGGACAGCACGTGGGAGGAGACCAGCACCGTTCGGCCCTCGGCCGCCAGGCCCCGCAGCAGGTCACGCAGCTCGATCCGGGAGCGCGGGTCGAGGCCGGAGGCCGGCTCGTCGAGCAGCAGCACCTGCGGGTCGTGCACCAGCGCCCTGGCCAGGCCAAGGCGCTGTTTCTGGCCGCGGCTGAGCACCCGGGCCGGGCTGGCCGCGAACTCGGCGAGGTGCACCTGGGCCAGCAGGGCCGCGACCCGCTGCCCGGCCAGCTTGCGGTCGATGCCATAGGCGTGCGCGAAGGTGGAGAGGATCTCGGTGCAGGTCAGGGCGTCCCAGGTGCCGAAAACGTCCGGCATCCAGCCCACGACCGAGCGCGCCTGGAGGTTGTGGTCGGCCAGGTCGAACCCGGCGACGTTGGCCCGTCCGGAGTCCGGCCGGAGCAGCCCGGCCAGCAGCAGCAGGAGCGTGGTCTTGCCCGAGCCGTTGGGCCCGATCAGGGCGGTCACGGCGCCCGCCGGAGCGGTGAACGTGATGCCGTCCACGGCCCGCACCGTCCCGAAGGCCCGTTTCAGCCCGATCGCCTCGATGCCCGGCACGGCAGCGGCCAGCGGCTCGTTCTCGCTCATGGGCCAAGGCTAGGGAGGCGAGGACCGCTCCCGCGTCATCCCCCGCGGCGCAGCGGGTCATCCTTGCGGACGATTCCCGGCCGGTTCGGCGGCCCGCCACCACCCCGCGACGGATCCGCGCACTCGATGCACCGAACGGCGCTGCCAGAGGCGAACTCATGCATCGACAGTGCAGATCCGCCTGACCCGGCAGTCACGTTCTCTCCTGACGTAGCTGGGTTGGTGGGCACCATCCCAACGCCGGCAGGTCAGAGCGGCATTGGCTCCGGATCAGGTTCTGCTCATCCGGTGGAGCGGCTCAGCGCTTCTCACAGGCGATGCCGTCGCGGTCGCGGTCGCTGTGCCTGTTGGCGCTGTAGAGAGCGTTGCTCACCTTGAAGTTCCGCACCGGCTTGGTCTTGCCGCGCACCTTGTCCCTGGCGCCCTTCTTGCCCACCCCGTGCTTGTACTTCTTGTTCAGCTGGGTGCAGTTGGAGTAACGCTTGGCCGTCGGCATCACGAGCGAGGGGGCCGGGGCTGCCGACGCCGCGACGGCATCAGGAAGCAAAGCGGTCGCCACGGACATGTCGGCGCGAGCGGTCGCGGCCGGGACTACCCCGAGCGCTGCTGACAAGGCGATTGCTGCCAGGGCAGCGGTGGTCCTGCGGGGGTTCACGGCACTTCTTCCTGTCGGGTCGGGCTGTCCCGGCGAGGCTATCCGGACGGGTGCCCGGTGTCTGTTCCCCGAACGGGGACAGTTGGCTGTCAGGAACGCTGAACGGCCCGCCACCTGGAGGTGGCGGGCCGCTCCGGCTCAGCGATCAGTGGCTGTGCCCGTGGTTGTCTTCCTCTTCGGCCGGCTTGTCGACCACAGAGGTCTCGGTGGTCAGCAGCAGGGAGGCGATCGAAGCGGCGTTGGCCAGCGCGGAGCGCGTCACCTTCACCGGGTCGATGACACCCTGCGCGACCAGGTCGCCGTACTCGCCGGTCGCGGCGTTGTAGCCGTGGCCCGGGTCGAGCTCGTTCACCTTGGAGACGATGACCAGGCCCGGCACGCCGCCGTTCTCTGCGATCCACCGCAGCGGCTCACCGACCGCCCTGGCCACGATCTGCACGCCGGTCTTCTCGTCACCGGTGAGGCCGAGGCCGTCGGACAGCACGCGGGCGGCGTGGACGAGGGCCGAGCCGCCACCGGCGACGATGCCCTCTTCGATGGCCGCGCGGGTCGCGGAGACCGCATCCTCGATGCGGTGCTTCTTCTCCTTCAGCTCCACCTCGGTGGCGGCGCCGACCTGGATCACGCAGACGCCGCCGGCCAGCTTGGCCACGCGCTCCTGCAGCTTCTCCCGGTCCCAGTCCGAATCGGTGCGCTCGATCTCTGCCCGCAGCTGCGCCACGCGGCCGGACACCTCCTCAGCGTGCCCGGCACCCTCGACGATCGTGGTGTTGTCCTTGGTCACCACGACGCGGCGGGCGCGGCCGAGCACGTCCAGGCCGACCTGGTCGAGCTTGAGGCCCACCTCGGGGGCCACGACCTGGCCGCCGGTGAGGATCGCGATGTCCTCCAGCATGGCCTTGCGCCGGTCACCGAACGCCGGGGCCTTGACCGCGACGGAGGTGAAGGTGCCGCGGATCTTGTTGACGACCAGCGTGCTGAGCGCCTCGCCGTCGACGTCCTCGGCCACGATGAACAGCGTGCCGCCGGCACCGATGACCTTCTCCAGCAACGGCAGCAGGTCGGCCATCGAGCTGATCTTGCCCGAGTTGATCAGGATGTAGGGGTCCTCCAGGACCGCTTCCATCCGCTCGGGGTCGGTGACGAAGTACGGGGACAGGTAGCCCTTGTCGAACTGCATGCCCTCGGTGAACTCCAGCTCGGTGCCGAAGGTCTGGGACTCGTCGACGGTGATCACGCCGTCCTTGCCCACCTTGTCGAAGGCCTCGGCGATGAGCGCGCCGATCTGCTCGTCACGGGCCGAGATCGTGGCCACGTGGGCCATGTCGTCGGTGGTCTCGACGTCGCGGGCGAGCTTGCGCAGCTCGTCCTCGACCGCGGAGACGGCCTTGTCGATGCCGCGCTTCAGCGCGATCGGGTTGGCCCCGGACGCAACCGCCCGCATGCCCTCGTGGACGAGAGCCTGGGCGAGCACGGTGGCGGTGGTGGTGCCGTCACCGGCCACGTCGTTGGTCTTGGTGGCAACTTCCTTGGCGAGCTGGGCACCGAGGTTCTCGAACGGGTCGGTGAGCTCGACCTCCTTGGCGACGGTGACGCCGTCGTTGGTGATGGTCGGCGCACCCCACTTCTTGTCGAGGACGACGTAGCGGCCCTTGGGGCCCAGCGTCACCTTCACGGTGTTGGCGAGGATGTCGACGCCGCGCTCGAGCGAGCGCCGGGCCTCCTCGTCAAACTGAAGGATCTTTGGCATGTGTCGGATTCCTTACTTGGAGACGACCGCGAGGATGTCGCGGGCATTCAGGAGCAGGTACTCCTGGCCGTCGTACTTGACCTCGGTGCCGCCGTACTTGCTGAAGATGACGATGTCACCCTCCGCGACGTCCAGGGGAACCCGGTTGCCGTTGTCGTCGATGCGGCCGGGCCCGGTGGCGAGCACCCTGCCCTCCTGCGGCTTCTCCTTGGCGGTGTCGGGGATGACCAGCCCGGAGGCGGTGGTCTGCTCGGCCTCCAGCGGCTGGACGAGGATGCGATCCTCGAGCGGCTTGATCGTGACTGCCACGTCAAAACCCTTTCGTTCTGCAGGGCTGAAGCCCTGATCTGGTCAGGTTGCTGGCCTCGGCGTCGTCGCGGTGCCGCCGGAGGCTGACTGGCACCCTCATGGCGAGAGTGCTAACTGGAATCTATCGCGGGCTTAGCACTCGATCAAGCCGAGTGCCAACCCGCGGCGGCAGGCTGCCGCCGTCGGCCGCGGCTTCGCCTAGGGTGGGAGCCAGGAGGTCGAGAGATGGACTGGCCGGCGAGCGTCATCTGGTGGCATGTGTACCCACTCGGGTTCGTTGGGGCGGAGCGCACCGCCACGCCTGAGCCGCACCACCGGCTGCCACAGCTCGGCAACTGGCTGGACTACCTGATCGAGCTCGGGGCGAACGGCCTGATGCTCGGGCCGGTGTTCGCATCGGCCAGCCACGGCTACGACACCCTCGACCACCACCGGATCGACCGTCGGCTGGGCGATGAGGCCGACTTCGAAGCGTTGTTGGCCGCCTGCTCTGCACGCGGCATCCGGGTCTGCCTGGACGGGGTGTTCAACCACCTGGCTGCGGACCACCCGATCGTCCGGCGAGCCGTCGCCGCCGGACCCGGCACCCCCGACGGCGACTGGATCCGCTGGGTGGACGGCTACCCCCGCAACTTCGAGGGCCACAAGGGCCTGGTGGAACTCGACCTGAGCCGGCCGGCGGTGGCCGACTACGTGGCCGGGGTGCTCATCCACTGGCTGGATCGCGGCGTGGACGCCTGGCGGCTGGACGCCGCCTACACCCAGGGTGCGCAGGTGTGGGCACCGATCCTGGCCAGCGTGAAGGCTGCCCATCCCGACTGCTGGGTGTTCGGCGAGGTAATCCACGGCGACTACGCGGAGTTCGTCGCGACCTCGGGGGCGGACAGCGTCACCCAGTACGAGCTGTGGCACGCGGTGTGGGACTCCCTCAACGAGCGCAACTTCTTCTCCCTCGACTGGACGCTGGGCAGGCACCGCGCCTTCTGCCGGCGGTTCCGGCCCCAGACCTTCATCGGCAACCACGACGTGACCCGAATCGCGACCAAGCTCCACGACCCGCGGCACGTGCCGCTGGCCGCTGCGCTGCTGTTGCTGCTGCCCGGCGTGCCGTCCATCTATGCAGGCGACGAACAGGGCTTCACCGGGGAGAAGGAGGAGAACCACTACGGCGACGACGCGGTGCGCCCACCGTTCCCCGGCCAGCCGTCGGAATTGCTCCCGTTCGGCGAGCCCACCCACGCGGTGTTCACCGAACTGATCGGCATCCGCAGACGCCACCCCTGGCTGGTGGACGCCGAGGTGACCACCGCGGACCTGACCAACACCTTCATTTCGATCGAGCTCACCGGGCCAGAACCCGGGCAGCGGCTCACCCTGCGGCTCAACCTCGCCGACGAGCCCGTGAACGGGGTGCCGGCGCACGGTTGGTGGCTGGGCTGAGGCGCTTCCGGGAGCTCAGCGACGCGCTCCCCTGGCCCCCGCGCCACCACCGCCGAAGAACAGCGAGGCGCCGAACACGAACCCGAAGTTGTACCAGCCCCCGTTGTTGTGCACCTCGTAGATGCCCACCTGCGTGGAGAAGAACGAGATCACCAGCGTGATCGGGGAGATGAACCCGTGCCAAAGGCCGAGCCAGAACCCGGCCGGGGCATCCGCGCCGGCCAGCGGATTGGCCGCGGCGGCGCAGCCGGAGAGGAGCGCGGCGAGGGCGAGTGCGCCGAGTACGAACAGGAACCGTCGAGCCGACATGGCAACCTCCACCGGCGACGCTACTCCGGGCGCGCCGTGGCCGTGCCCCGATCGGGTGGTTCGGCCCCACCGGCATCCCGGGGCAGCCGGCGGGCGACGAGGGCGCGGGCCCCGTCCACGGTGGGGCTGAGCACCAGGGTCACCGCCCCCGGCCCAGCCGGCTTCAGGCGGCGCCGCAGCACGGCGGGGTCCACGTCGAGGCCCCGCACCTTGATCTCCACCGCGCCGACCCGGTGCTCCCGCAGCCAGCCGCGCAACCGGCGCTCGTCGAACGGAAGCACTTCGAGCACCTCGAAGCCGGTGGCGAACCCGGTGGCCACCGGGGCGTCGGCGAACAGGTAGGCGATGCCCGCTGCTGCTGCCCAGGCGCCCAGGAGCCCGGCGAGCGCACCGCCGGCCCCCGCGCGGATCACGGCTGGGTCCGGCTCGTATAGGTAACGCCCCACCGGCCCGGGCTGCGGGTCGCGGCGCTCCCCCGCCGCCAGTTCCCGGCCAGCGGGCAGCAGCACGGCCGTGCGCGAGCCGGCCGGCCACGCCCCCGCCCACAGGGAACACTCCACCAGCTCGCCGCGGTGGCTCACCCAGGTGGCCGCCACCCCTTCGGGGATGAAGCCGCCGGGAAGGCCCGGCGCGGCCTTGATGCACCCGATCCGTCCGTTCAGCAGCCCGGTGGCGAAGTCCCAGGGTGGGGTGAGGTCCGCCACCCGCCAGCTGCGTCCGGCAGCCGTCCGCCTGGCCGGGTCGAGGAAGACCGCGGCCCCGTCTGCGAGCAGCTGCGGGGCGAGGGCCGCGGCGTCGCCCTGCTGCACCCGCCCCCGGCCGGCGAGGTTCGCCTCGGCGAGCACGGCCGTTGCCGGTTCCAGTTCCACCGCCACCACCGCCAGGCCGGCGTCGGCGAAGGCCAGGGCGTCAGCTCCGATGCCGCAGCCGAGGTCGACGACGCTCGTGGCGCCGGCCGCGGCCAGGCGCGCTGCCCGCCACGCCGCCACGTCGGCCCTGGTCGCCTGCTCCAGGCCGTCCGGGGTGAGGAAGAGCCCGCCCGCCCGGTCGCCGAGCTTTGCCACGGCGCGGCGGCGCAGCGCCTCCTGCCCGAGCGCGGCAGCCGCCTGCTCCGGCGGCCACTCCCTGCGCAGCCGCTGCGCTGCGGCGAGGGAGGTCGGGTCGGCCTCGGCCGCCGCGGCCGCCAGCGCCGGGACGGCCGCAGCAGAGACCAGCCACCGGGCCACTTCGACGTCCACACCCAGAACCTAGCCCGAGAGCGCCGGGACGCCCTGCCGGTCCCTAGGATCAGCTCATGAAGGTCATGTCGAAGGTGAGCGTGGCGATCGGGCTCCTGCTGGTGCTGGTCGGCCTGGTCTGCGCCGTCTGGGGCGGCTGGATCTCCTACCGCCAGTGGCTGGCCCTGGACGCGCTGCGCAGCGCCAGCGTCGAGCCGGCGACCCTGCAACTGCTGATCGCCGGCGCCGGGCTGCTGCTCGGCGGCTTCCTCACCGGCCTCGGCCTCGGCGGCGGGCGCAGGCCTCCCGTGGCGCAGCAGCCGGCACGGCCACCCGCCCCGCAGGTCTGATCCAGGCCGCTCCTGACCCGGGCGCCCCTCCTGGCCCGGGCGCCCTCCTGGCCCGGGCGCCCTGCTGACCCGGGCGCCCCTCCTGACCCGGGCGCCCGTCCGACCCGGACCCGCTCCGGCCACCGCCCCGCAGCCCACTTTGCGCCCCGAAACCGCACTTTGCGCCGGGTAGATGCGGCGCAAGGTCGGGTCTTGCGGCGCAGAGTCGGGTTTGTGGCGCAAGGTCGGGTGCTGCGGCGCAGGGTGGGCACCGTGAGCCTGCCGCCCACCCGTCCGGGCCAGGTGCGGCTCGAGCCCACGGGTCAGGGCCGGGTGAAACTCCAGCCGACGGGCTCGCCGTCGGCGTACGGCAGCACCCCGTGGAAGACCGGGCCGGTGTCGAACACCAGCGGCAGGAAGTGCCGGTCGCCCGACCACATCGGCAGGCCGGCCAGGCTGTCCAGGTCGTGCCACGCCAGCGGGCCGTCATCGTTGCGCTCCGGAGGGGTGCCGGTGAAGCCGTCCACCACGAACACGAAGCCGAACCAGTCCTCGCCCGCGGCTCCGAAGCCCGGCCAGGAGACGGTGCCGCGCAGCCGCGCCGACGTGACGGTGATGCCCGCCTCCTCGTGCAGCTCGCGGCACAGGCAGGTGTAGACGTCCTCCGCACGTTCGAGCTTGCCGCCCAGGCCGTTCCACTTGCCCTGGTGCTGGTCGCCGTCCCGGCTGCGGTGGACCAGCAGCACCCTGCGCCGGTCGGGGCTCAGCACGTAGCCGAGCACGCCGATCACCGGGGCGTACATCAGACCAGGACGGTGCTGACCGGCAGGCCGGAGTTGGCACCGATCTCCAGCGAGGACGGCGCCCGCCCGGCCCGCACCACCTCTGCGCCGAGGACGGCGATCATCGCGCCGTTGTCTGTGCACAGCGCCGGACGCGGCCGGCGCAGCGTGATCCCTGCCGCAGCGGTGCGCTCCTCCAGCAGGGCCCGCAGTCTCGAGTTGGCGGCAACGCCACCGCCGAGCAGCAGGTGGTCGGTGCCCAGGTACTCGCAGGCGTCGACAGCCTTCGCGGTGAGGACGTCGCACACTGCCTCCTGGAAGGAGGCTGCAACGTCGGCCACCGGCACGTCGAGCCCGTCGCGGCGCCTGGTCTCCACCCAGCGGGAGACCGCTGTCTTCAATCCCGAGAACGAGTAGTCGAAACGGTGCCTGGCCTGGTCCTTCCCGGCGGTGAGCCCCCGTGGGAAGGCGATCGCCCTCGGGTCGCCCTGCGCGGCTGCGCGGTCGATCACCGGCCCTCCGGGATAGGCCAGCCCGAGCAGCCGGGCCACCTTGTCGTAGGCCTCGCCGGCGGCGTCGTCGATGGTTGCGCCCAGCTCGACGATGTCGCGGGTGATGTCGTTCACGGCCAGCAGCGAGGTGTGCCCGCCGGAGACCAGCAGCGCGGCGCACGGCTGCGGCAGCGGGCCGTGGTCGAGCAGGTCGACCGCAACGTGGCCGACGAGGTGGTTGACCCCGTAAAGGGGCTTGTCGAGAGCCACCGCCAGCGCCTTGGCTGCCGCCACCCCCACCACCAGGGCGCCCATCAGGCCGGGGCCGGCGGTCACGGCGATCGCGTCCACCTCGGAGAGGTCGACGTCGGCGGTCTCGCAGGCGCGCCGCAGGGTGGGGATCAGCGCCTGCAGGTGGGCCCTGCTGGCCACCTCGGGAACCACACCGCCGAAGCGCACATGCTCCTCGACGGAGGAGGCCACCTCGTTGGCCAGCAACTGGTGGCCGCGCACGATGCCCACACCGGTCTCGTCACAGGAGGACTCGATGCCCAGCACCAGCGG
The DNA here is from genome assembly GCA_023460935.1 of Actinomycetes bacterium. Classification (GTDB taxonomy): domain Bacteria; phylum Actinomycetota; class Actinomycetes; order Propionibacteriales; family Propionibacteriaceae; genus Propionicimonas. The sequence goes on along the minus strand of JAEWOI010000041.1, from coordinate 4,634 downwards.
GCCGCCGCCCGACCCGGCCTGCACTTCGCTCATGCGGGGTCCCCATGGAGTTGTTCGGGGGAGCGCAGCGGAGGAGAAGAACTCCATGGGGTGCTCATGCGCACTCCCCGGCCAGGGCTTCCGTGCCCGGCAGTGGCCGTAGCATCACCAAGGCGTCCCGACCCGGCCCGTAGTAGTCGCGCCGGGTGGTCACGGTCCCGAAGCCGAGGCGCCGGTAGAGAGCCACGGCAGCCTCGTTGTCCGGACGCACCTCGAGCAGCATCCGGCGGGCCCCGACGGCGCCGGCCCACTCCAGGCCGGCACGGACGAGTGAGCTGCCGATGCCTCTTCCCCTGGCCTCGGGGTGGACCACCACGCGGTTCAGGTCGGCCATCTCCTCCACGCGGCTGAACGTGGCCACACCGATGATCCGCGCATCGACGTCGAGCCGGGCCAGCACGTAGCGGTCGGGGGAGGCCAGTTCCTCTGCCCAGGCCGACTCCGACCACTGCTCCTGTTCCTCGAACCCGAGCTGCTCGAGGGCCAGGATGTCGGCCAGGTCGGTCGGTCGGGCGTGGGTGATGATCATCGCCGTCCAATCATCGCTAGTCGCGGTTGCAGCAGGGTCGACTTCCGGGTGGTGGGCACCTCGGCGTCCGGGCGGCGCAGGTACAGCGGCTCCAGCCCGGCGTCGGGCAGGTCTGCGGCGGCCGCCATCAGCCCGGCGTCGACGTGGTCCGGACCCGCGCACCCCCTGCCGGTGAGCGTCGCCCCGGGCCCGGCCAGCGGCAGGTCGGGCACCCGGTCCGGCGCGGTGACGAACGGCCCCTCCAGCCGCGTGCCGTCGGCCGCGTAGCGCGCCCAGTACACCTCCTTGCGGCGGGCGTCCGCCACCACGGCGAAGTCCCCGCCGGGGCCTGCGTCGCTCCCGGCCCAGTGGCGGGCGACGACGTCCAGGCTGCACACCCCGCGCACGCCGACGCCCAACGCCTCGGCCAGGGTCACGGCCGCCGCAACCCCCACCCGCAGGCCGGTGAACGGGCCGGGACCGACCCCCACCACGACCTGGGTCAGGTCGGCGGGTCGCACCCCGGCGGCGGCCAGCACCCGCTGCACCAAGGGCAGCAACTGCTCGGCGTGCGCCCTACGGTCGGGGACGGCTTCGCTGGCCAGCACCGTGGTGCCCCTGGCCACGCCGGCCCGGACGTCGGTGGCGGTGTCGATGCCGAGCACCAAGGGGGCCGGACTCGTCATAGCGCCTCCAGTTCTGCTCTGGCCGCCGTCCAGCGGTCGCCGATCGGGGTGAGGAAGATCCACCGCGTCTCGTCCTCCGGGTCGAGGCTGCGGCGGATGTCGATCTCCAGGTAGTCCTCCGCGAGGCCCTCGGCGATCCCGGCGCCCCACTCCACCAGCGTCACCGAATCGGCGAGGGAGTGCTCCAGGTCGAGGTCCTCCAGTTCTGCGAAGTTCCCCAGCCGGTAGGCGTCCACGTGCACCAGCGCCGGCCCGTCCGCGGTGGAAGGGTGCACCCGCGAGAGCACGAAGGTCGGCGAGATCACCGGGCCGGACACCCCAAGCCCCCGGCCGATGCCCTGGGTGAGTGTGGTCTTGCCCGCGCCGAGGTCTCCGGAGGCGATCAGCAGGTCACCCGGCCGGAGCAGGCGGGCCAGCCGCTCGCCGATCGCCCTGGTGTCCTCCGCCGTCGGCGCCTGCAACCGCACCGGCAGCTGCCGGGCCAGGGTCAGGCTGGCGCCTTCGCGGTCCACCTCGACGAACCCGTGCCGGCGCCACCACTCGACCACCCTCGGGAACTCCGCCCGCGCCACCAGCTCCACGGCGGTGGCGCCGCGCGCGGTGAGCGACTCGAGCACCACTTCCACCAGGGCGGAGGCGATCCCCTGGCGCTGCTCGTCAGGGTGCACGGAGACGCGGTGGATGCCCGCGACCGGCCCGTCGAGGGTGACCAGGACCACCCCGACCGGGCGGTCGTCCACCAGGGCCAGCACGCCGAAGCCCGCGGCGAGGGTCTCGGCCACCGCTGCCGCCGTCTCGGCCAGCGCCGGCGGCGGCGGGTCCACCGGTGGCCGGTGGCCGAACGCCGCGACGATCAGGTCGCGGATCGCCGGCGCGGCATCGGCTGCGGGTTCCACGATTCGGAGCGCGCGGCCGTCGCCGAGCACGGTCTCGGCCAGCACGGTCTGCTGCATCTACACCCTCCAGCCGGCCGGAACCGGCCGAAACGAACCCGCAGGATCCTACCAGCGCGCCGCCGGGCGACGCCCCGAGGCGGTCCGGTCAGCCGGCCTGGCGGGCAGCGACCACCTCGACGACGTCTGCGTACAGCGGGTGTTCCGGCGCGAGCCCGGTGACCCGGGCCGTCACCTCAGCCGCGTCCGCGCTGCCGAGCAGCTGCTGCAGCTCGACGGCCTCCGGGTCGTCGTCCGGATCGAACCGCAGCCCCGCCCCGACGGCTTCCAGCAGCGCCGTCCGCGTCATGCCGCGCTCGGCCAGCTGGGCTGCCGGGCTGATGAACCGGTCGTTGCGGCTCAGCTTGCGCAGCGGGGCCCGTCCCACCCGCAAGGTGGTGTCCGGGAGGTGCGGGTTGGCGAACCGCTTGAGGATCTTCTTCACATAGGCGTCCTGCACCTCGGCTGGCACGCCGTGCTTGGCGACGATCAGCGAGGCGGTCTCGCCGAGCACCGCTGCCACCTTCGCCGCCACTCCGGGGTCGGCGAGTGCGTCGGAGATCTTCTCGATCCCGGCTGCGTAGCCGAACCAGGCGCTGGTGGCGTGGCCGGTGTTCACTGTGAACAGCTTGCGCTCGATGTAGGGCTCCAGGTCGGGAACCCAGGTGACGCCGGGGATGTCGGGGTGGTCGCCGCCGAACGGCGGGGTCTCGATCGCCCACTCGTAGAAGTTCTCCACGGTCACGTCCAGGCCTGCAGCCGGGTCCTGGTTGGGCACGATGCGGTCGACGGCCGTGTTGGCGAACACGACCCGCTGGTCGAGGTCACTGCCCGGGTAGGCCTTGCGGATCTCCGCCGCCAGGATGTCGGTGCCGTTGATCGCGTTCTCGCACGCCATGACCGCCAGCCGCGCCGCCCCCGCGGGACGCGCGGCCACGCCGGAGGCGATCGCGGGCGCAACGAACTTCAGGATGTGGGCCCCGACCGCTGTGGTGACGAGGTCGGCCGCGGCGATCGCCGCCGTCAGCTCCGCCGCCTCGGTGGCGGAGTTGAGCGCGGAGAACCCGCGGACCTCGGAGGTCCGCGGCTCCTCCCCTACCTCGTGCACCAGATAGCTGTCAGCCTGCTTGAGGCTCTGGATCAGTGCCTCCGCCACGTCGGCGAACACCAGTTCGTAGCCGGCGTTGTGCAGCAGCAGGCCGACGAAGCCACGGCCGATGTTCCCGGCCCCGAAGTGCACAGCCTTCATCTAGCCGTTCACCTTCTTGAAGGTGTCGGCGATCTCCCGCTCGGTGCTCGCCTGCTCCAGCCGGGCCACCGCATCGGAGTCGAGGAAGACCTCGGCGATCTTGCTGAGCAGTTCCAGGTGCTCGTCGTTCGCACCGGCGATGCCGATCACGAACTTGACCTGGTTGCCGTTCCAGTCGATGCCGTCGGGGTAGCGCACCACAGAGATGGCCGAGGACCGGATCAGGCCCTTCGCCTCGTTGGTGCCGTGCGGGATGGCCAGCAGGTTGCCCATGTAGGTCGAAACCGAACGCTCCCGGTCGTGCATCGAACTGACGTAGCCGGCGTCCACGGCTCCGGAATCGACCAGCAGCCGGCCCGCCTCGTCGATGGCCGACGCCTGGTCGGTGGCACTGCCGGACAGCACGATCGAGGACAGGCTGAGCACCCCCTCGCCTTCACCGGTGGCAGCCGCCTGCGGGGCGACGGGCTCCGGGACGACCGGCTGAGGAGCTGCCGGTTCGGGCTCCGCCGGCGCCGGCTCGTCCACGATGGCCCGGGCCGGGACGGCGGGAGCCGCTGCCGGTGCCGCGACCGCGGTGGCGGCAACCGGCTCGGCTGCCGATCCGCTGTTGGACTCGGCGACCATCTCCACCACCTGGTCGTACTTGGGTGAGGCCATGAAGTTGTCCACCGCGACATGCACCGCGGACGGGGTCTTCTGCCGCGCGCGGTCCAGCAGGTCCTGGTGGGACACCACCACGTCGAACTCGTCGCCCAGTGCAGCGATGGCGCGGTTCACCACGGTGACGTCGGCGTAGCCGGCAGCCTGGATCTTCTTGCGCAGGACGGAGGCGCCCATCGCGGAGGAGCCCATGCCGGCGTCACAGGCGAACACGATCCGCTTGATCGGACCGGTCACCGCATGCTCGGTGCGGAGGCCGGCGAGGGCGTCGGATGCCTTGCCCTTGTTGGCCTCGGTCTGGCTGATCGCTGCCTCGAACCGGTCGGTGCCGGCGGCCTCTGCGGCCAGGTCACGCTTGCGGGAGGCCCGCAGGATGATCGAGGCGACCACGAAGGTGACGGTGGCGGACAGGATGACCGAGAGGATGACTGCCAGGTAGGCGCCGGGGGCGATCTGGGCCAGGACGGCCAGGATGCTGCCCGGGGCTGCCGGGGCGCGCAGCGCGCCGCCGAGCAGCATGTTGGTCGCCACCCCGGTCATGCCGCCGGCGATCAGGG
>JAEWOI010000040.1 GCA_023460935.1 Actinomycetes bacterium | reverse complement strand
GTCGAGCACCGTCCGGGCGCACGGGCCGGGGGTGTCGAGGGACGAGGCCATGGCCACCACGCCGTAGCGGGACGTGGCCCCGTAGGTCGGCTTGACCCCTACCGTCCCGGTCACCGAAGCGGGCTGGCGGATGGAACCGCCGGTGTCGGTGCCGATGGCCAACGGCGCCTCGAAGGCCGCCAGCGCTGCAGAGGAACCGCCACCGGAGCCGCCGGGCACCCGCTCCAGGTCCCACGGGTTGTGGGTGGTGAAGTAGCCGGAGTTCTCGGTGGATGAGCCCATCGCGAACTCGTCCATGTTGGTCTTGCCGAGCACCACCACGCCGGCGTCGAGCAGCCGCTGGGCGGTGGTGGAGTTGTAGGGCGGCACCCAGCCCTCGAGGATCCGCGACCCGCAGGTCGTCGGGGCGCCGGTGAGGGCGAAGATGTCCTTCATCGCGAGCGGCACGCCGGCCAGGGGCCCGAGGGGCTCGCCCGCTGCGCGGCGGGCGTCGACGGCGTCCGCAGCGGCGAGCGCCCGGTCGGCGTCGACGTGCAGGAACGCGCGCACATCGGTGTCCACAGCCTCGATCTGGTCGAGGTGGGCCCGGGTGACCTCGCGCGCGCTGACCTCACCGGCCGCGATCCTGGCCGCCAGCCCGGCGGCGTCGCTGCGGAGCAGCTCGCTCATTCCTCCTCCCCCAGGATCCGGGGGACGCGGAAGTAGCCGTCCTCGGCCGCGGGAGCCCCGGCCAGCACAGCCTCCCTCGGCAGGGAAGGGGTGACCACGTCCTCGCGGAAGACGTTGGTCAGCGGGAGCGCGTGGGAGGTGGGCGGCACGTCCGCGCCGGCGACCTCCGCGACCGTGGCCACCGAGGCAAGGATCACGTCGAGCTGCGGCGCGAGGTGGGCAAGTTCGGCCTCGCTGAGCCGGATCCGGGCCAACTCGCCCAGCCTGGCCACGTCGGCTGGCGTCAAAGCCAAGGTGCGCTCCTGATCTGCACGCCACGGGCCCCCTGCCCGCGGGAGCCTCACTCTAGAACAGACCGGGCCTGCGTCCAGCAGTGGTTCGCCGCGCGCCCGTCCTCGCCGGGCCGTGCCCGCGGCGAAAGCGGTGACACGGCTGTAACACCGATGCGGGAGACTGTCCGGGTGTTCCTGATGCGCGTCGTGCTGCCGGACCGTCCCGGTTCGCTCGGGGCTGTCGCGAGCGCGATGGGGACGGTTTCGGCCGACATCAACGCGATGGAGATCGTGGAGAAGTACGAAGGCTTCGCCGTGGACGACTTCATGCTGGAACTCCCGCAGGGCGTTGCGCCCGACACGCTGATCACTGCCTGCACGTCGGTGCCGGGGGTCGAGGTGGTCTGGTTGTCGCACTACCCAGAGGCCTGGGGGCTGCAGGCGGACGTGGACGTGCTGAACGCGATGACCGAGGACCCCGACCGGGCGGAGGAGATCCTCACCGCCGAGGCGCCGCAGGTGTTCCGGGTCACCTGGGCCGTGCTGGTCGACCGGGTGCAGGGCACCGTGCTCGCCCAGACCGACCTGGCGCCGGAACTCGACCTCGACGGCGTGGCAGCCCTCGGGCCGCTGGACGAGGTGCGGGACGGCGAACTCGGCGAGGGCTGGCTGAACGGCTGGGGTGAGACGGTGATCGCGGTGGCGCCGTTCCGCAGCGACGCCACCATCGTGCTGGCCCGCCGCGGCGGCCCCGAGTTCCTGAAGTCCGAACTCGCCAGGCTGCGGCACCTCGCCGCGCTGGCGCAGTGACCTCCACTGCGAGAATCCGGTCATGACCGAAGCGAACCTGCAGGCCTGGTGGGACGGCCTCGACGCCGCCCAGCGCGCCCGCGCCGCGGCCATCGCCGCCGGCCCGGCACCAAGGGGCATGGCCGTGGACGACCTGGCGGCCTCGATGATCCTGGCCGGACTGCCAACCTCCCGCCAGGTCTGGACGGGCCAGCCGGAACACCTGGTGGAGATGCTGGACGAGGTGGCCAGCTTCGTGACCCGGGCGCACCGGGGCGACTGGCCAGGCCCCCCGGGTCAGCGCAGCATCGTGTAGATCCAGTAGCCGTAGCCCACCACAGCAGCCGTCACGCCGAGCAGGGCCAGCAGCGTCCACCACCGCATCCGCCGCTTCTGGCGGGTGGCCGGAACGTCGAGCGGGCCCCACTCCCCCAGGCGCGGCTGCACTCGCGGATGCGCGCCGACGTTCAGGTTCAGGTCGGAGTTCAGGCCCTCTGGCACCGGCCCATCCTAGCCAGCCACCGCGGCCGGGCCGCCGGCGAGCAGCGCGGCGAAGCCGTCCGCGTCGAGGATCGGCACGCCGAGCGCCACCGCCTTGTCGTACTTGGAGCCGCCACCCTCTCCGGCCACCAGGTAGCTGGTGCGGGCCGACACCGAGCCGGAGGCCTTCCCGCCGTGTGCCTCGATGGCCTCGGCGATGCTGTCGCGGGTGTAGCCGGGCAGCGAGCCGGTGACCACGAGGGTCAGCCCGGCCAACGTCTGCGGCTGCGCCGGCTCCGCTGCCGGTTCGGCCGCGAGCCTGGCACCGGCCGCCTTCCACTTGGCCACGATGGCGCGGTGCCAGTCCACCTCGAACCAGTCCCTGATCGCCCGGGCCAGGGTGGGACCGATGCCGGGAACCGCGCTCAGCTCCTCAACGCCGGCCGCCTCCAGCGCATCGATGCTGGGGAAGGCCGCGGCCACGTCCGGAGCGACGCCCTTGCCGACGTGCCGGATGGACAGCGCGACCAGGAACCTGGTGAACGGCCGCGTCTTCGCCTCCTCGAGGTTCGCCAGCAGCTTGCGGCCGTTGGCCGAGAGCCGGCCGTCCTTGGTGGTGAACACCCCGGCAGCGACCAGCCGCTCCTCGGTCAGGTCGAACAGGTCGCCCTCGTCGGCGAGCAGGCCGGCGCTGAGCAGCGCGTCGGCCGACTGCCAGCCGAGCACCTCGATGTCCAGCGCCTGCCGGGAGGCCAGGTGGAACAGCCGCTCGCGCAGCTGGGCCGGGCAGGAGCGCTGGTTGGGGCAGCGGATGTCCGCGTCGCCCTCCTTCTCCGGGCGGAGTTGGGTGCCGCAGGAGGGGCAGTGGGTCGGCATCACGAACTCGCGCTCGCTGCCGTCGCGCAGTTCGGCCACCGGGCCGAGCACCTCGGGAATCACGTCGCCGGCCTTGCGCAGCACAACCGTGTCGCCGATCAGGACGCCCTTGCGCCGCACCTCTGAGGCGTTGTGCAGGGTGGCCATCTCCACCGTGGAACCGGAAACGAACACCGGCTCCATCACCGCGTACGGGGTCACCCTGCCGGTGCGGCCGACGTTCACCCGGATGTCCAGCAGCCTGGTGGTGACCTCCTCCGGCGGGTACTTGTAGGCGATCGCCCAGCGCGGCGCGCGGGAGGTGTTGCCCAGCCGGCGCTGCAGCCCACGGTCGTCGACCTTCACCACGACCCCGTCGATCTCGTGCTCCACCGAGTGGCGGTGCTCGCCGTAGTGGGCGATGTAGTCCTTCACCTCCGCCGTGGTCCGGCAGATCCGGAAGTGGGGCGATGTGGGCAGGCCCCAGCCGCGCAGCAGCTCGTAGCCGTGCGACTGCCGGTCGAGGTCGGCACCGGAGTACTCCCCGATGCCGTGGACGAGGAAGTGCAGCCGCCGGCTGGCGGTCACCTTCGGGTCCTTCTGCCGCAGCGATCCGGCCGCGGAATTACGGGGGTTGGCGAAGGGGGCCTTGCCCGCAGCGACCAGGCCCTCGTTCAGGGCGGCGAAGTCCTCCGGCCGCATGAACACCTCGCCGCGGACCTCCAGCACCTGCGGCACACCGTTGCCGCTGAGCCGGGTGGGAATGGCCTCGATGGTGCGGACGTTGGCGGTGACGTCCTCCCCGACAGTGCCGTCACCGCGCGTGGCGGCACTGACCAGCCGGCCGTCACGGTAGACCAGGTCGAGGGCGAGGCCGTCGATCTTCAGCTCGCACAGGAAGCCCGACTCGGCCAGCTCTTCGCCGGCCAGCCCGGCCGCCCTGGCCAGCCAACGGTCGAGGTCTTCGGCGGAGAAGACGTTGTCGAGGCTCATCAGCGGCACGAGGTGGGTGACCGGAGAGAACGTGGCGCTGGGCGCACCGCCCACCTGCTGGGTCGGGCTGTCCGGGGTGCGCAGCTCGGGGTGCGCCTCTTCGAGCTCGGTCAGCTCGCGCATCATCGCGTCGAACTCGGCGTCGGCCACCACCGGCGCGTCGAGCACGTAGTAGCGCCACCGGTGGTCGGTGATCTGGGCGCTCAGCTCGGCGTGCCGGGCCCGCACGGCGTCGTCGGTCATGGCGGAAACCTATCGCGGGGCTCCCACAGCCGGCCCTTGACAGCACCCCGCCGGTGCGGGATGACTGGGCGATGGCCCGAACCGTGTTCTACACCGCCACCACCCTCGACGGGTTCATCGCCACCACCGACCATTCGCTCGACTGGCTGCTCAGCCGGGAGGGCGGCGGCGACGGGCCGCTGGGCTATGCGGAGTTCATCGCCGGCGTGGGCGCCCTGTGCATGGGCGCGCACACCTATGAGTGGGTGCACCGCGCGAGCCACGACGACGCGGGAGCGGTCACCGGGCCCTGGGCCTACGAACAGCCCTGCTGGGTGTTCACCCACCACGAGCTGCCGCCCTGGCCGGGGGCCGACGTGCGTCCCACCGCTGCACCGGTGCCGCAGGTGCACGCCGAGATGGTCGCTGCCGCCGGCGGCCGGGACGTCTGGGTGGTCGGCGGCGGGGACCTGGCCGGGCAGTTCCTAGACCACGGCCTGCTGGACGAAGTCGTGGTGAGCATCGCCCCGGTCACGCTCGGCTCGGGCATGCCGTTGCTGCCGCGGCGGGCCGAGCTGCGGCTCACCGAGCTCGTCCGCAGCGGCGAGTTCGCCCAGGCCAGCTTCGAGGTGGTCCGGCCCGGCTGAACCCGCCGGCCTGGCCCGGGTCAGCGGGTCGGGAGCCACGGCGAGAGGCGCACCGACGAACCGTTCACGAGCTCGAAGCGGTCGCTGCAGGCCGTCCGCTCCGCCCCGGCGAACGGTGCGGCCAGCATGAGCCGCACGGCCCGGTCGTAGGCCCCGGCGTCGGCGCGCCACGACAGCTCAGCCCTGGCCTTCGCCCCGGGCGCGAGCACGATCCGCCGAACCTTCTCGCCCTGCCCGTTCCAGCGGCCGTGGGCGAGCCTCACCCGGACGTTGTTGCCCTCGACGTCAGCGAACGCGAGGTCGGGGTAGCCCTTCAACGAGCACGGGCGGGAGCCGGTGTTGGTCGCGGTGAGCACCCCGTAGCGGGCACCGAGGGCCGCGTCGGCGAACCGGTAGGTGAGCGCCACCACGGAGGGTTCGCAGCGCCCGCGGTGTCCGGGCTCCGGGTCGGGGTTCGTCAACAGGGCCGGGTCGGACGGTTCGGCCGTCGGGGTCGGCACCGCCGGCGTCGGCCTGGCCGTCGGCGGCACTGGAGCGGGCCGCTGGCCCGGGTTGCCCGCGAGGGCCGGGACGGCCACCAGCGCACCCGCCGCGGTGATGGTTGCGCCCAGCAGCAGCGCGGCCACGCCGACCCGCGCGTACAGGGCCGGGCCGAGGGCTGCGACCGGACGCACCGGGCCAAGAGCCGCGGTGAGGCCCGCAGCGGCCAGCCCCCAGGTGAGCGTCCACTGCAGCGCGACCGGGGCAGCCTGCCAACCGGCCAAAGCTGCAGCGCCGGGCGGCACCGTCCCCTTCGCGACGAGCCGGCCACACACCAGTGCGGCCGTGGTCAGGAGGGCCGCCCCGCCGGCACCGGCCCACAGCAGGACGAACCGGCGCCGGGGCCGGTGTTCGCCCACCCCTCGCAGGACGAGGTTGCCGACAGCTGCGAGCGCGAAGGTGAGGGTGAGAGCAGCGAGCGCGCCGCCGGCTCCGCCCGTGGGCCCGGCCAGCTCGGCGAGGGGGTTGCCGACGAGGCACGAGACCGCACCCACCGCCGGCAGGCTCAGCCAGCCGAGCCCCCGCCAGGGCTGAGCTGCGGCGCGTTCCACGAATCCCAGTATTCACCCCGGCGCGAAATGCCCCGGGTCAGGCCAGTTCCGTCCCGACCTGCTCCGCAGCCCGCGCCAGCACGTCGAAGCCCCGGCTGACCTCCACCGGACTCCAGGACGCCAAACCGCAGGACGGCGTGAGCACCAGCCGCTCGGCCGGCGGGCCGCCGATCCGCTCCAGGGCGCCCAGCGCGCTGCGGCGGACGTGGTCGACACCTGCCGGACGCCGCTCACCCCCAGTCGGCAGGCAGCCCAGGTACAGCCCGGCGCCGCCGTCCACCGCGCCGGCCAGCGCCTCCCAGTCCGCGCCGCCGAGCTGCTCGACGTCGACAGAGAGCGCCTGGAAGCCGGCAGCGGTCGAATCGGCGCCGGTGAGGGCAGCCGCCGGCCAGCCGTCCGGCCAGCGCGCACAGCAGTGCAGCACAGTTGGCACAGCCAGCCCCCGGCGGCCGGCCTCGCCGGTGAGCCAGCGCAGCGACCGGCACAGCTCGGGCAGGTCGACGGCGCGGTGCCGGAAGAACCCGCCCGGCGTGGGCACGGCGCCCGCCGCCACCGCGGGCAGGGAGGGTTCGTCCACCTGCAGCACCAGTTCGGCGCCCGGCAGCCGCCTGGCCACGTCGGCCAGCAACTCCCCGACGCCCTCGGCCAGCGCCTGCGCCAGGTCGCGGCGAGCCCCCGGGTCGGCCAGCACCCTGCCGGTGTGCGCCACGGCCACCGAGGCGGCGAGCGTCCAGGGGCCGGTGACCGCAACCTTGAACCGCCCGGTGTAGCCGTCTGCGGCCTCCTCGAGCTGGTCGAGGTCGTCTCGCAGCGTGGCCCGCGCCCGCCGCTGGTCCAGGCCGGGGGTGTCCGACAGCCGCCATTCGCCGGCGCCGTACTCGGCCGGCAGCCCCGTCGGCAACGCCAGCCCCCGCCCCAACAGCCCGGCCCACGGGCCACGGTCGGGCAGTTCGGGCAGGTACGGCAGGTCCGGCACCTTGTCGAAGGTCATCCGCAGCGCGGCTGCGTAGTCGCTGCCCGGCAGCGAGCCCAGGCCGGTGAAACCGACCATCAGGCGGCCGTGGCCGAGATCGTGGCGCTGCCCACCACCCGGTCGCCGTCGTAGTACACCGCGGCCTGGCCGGGTGCGATGCCGAAGGCCCCACTGTCCAGCCGGATGTCGACCGCGGTTCCGGCGGCATCGATCGTCGCCGGCATCGCCTCGCCGTGGGCCCGCACCTGCACCAGCCCCCGCCACGACCCGCGCACCGGTTCCTCGGTCCAGGTGGGCCGGATGCCGGTGATGCTGCGGACGGCGAGGGACGACTTCGGCCCGACGGTGACGGTGTTGCCCACCGGGTCGATCCCGAGCACGTAGCGGGGCCGGCCGTCGGCGGCGGGCACCGAGAGGTGCAGCCCGTGGCGCTGACCGATCGTGAACTGGTGGGCCCCGGCGTGGGCGCCCACCACATCGCCCGCCTCGTCGACGATGGCGCCGTCCCTGCGCCCGAGCCGGGCATGCAGGAAGCCGGCGGTGTCGCCGGTGGGGATGAAGCAGATGTCGTGGCTGTCGGGCTTGCGCGCGACGAACAGGCCGCGCTCTGCGGCCTCGGCCCGCACGGCGGCCTTGGCCGTGTCCCCGCCCAGGGGGAACAGCGAGTGCCGCAGCTGGTCGGCGTCCAGCACTCCGAGCACGTAGGACTGGTCCTTGGCCGGCTCGCCAGAGCGGTGCAGCGACACCCGTCCGCCCGAACGCTCCACCCGCGCGTAGTGGCCGGTGGCCACGGCGTCGAAGCCCAGCGCCCGTCCGCGTTCGAGGACGGCGGCGAACTTGATCTTCTCGTTGCAGCGCAGGCACGGGTTGGGCGTGCGGCCGGCGGCGTACTCATCGACGAAGTCGGTGACGACGTCGGCGTGGAACCGGTCGGCGAAGTCCCAGACGTAGAACGGGATGCCGATCACGTCGGCGGCGCGCCTGGCGTCGTGGCTGTCCTCCAGCGAGCAGCAGCCGCGGGCTCCGCTGCGGTAGGTCTCGGCGTTCTTCGACAGGGCCAGGTGCACTCCCACCACCTCGTGGCCGGCGTCGACCAGCCGCGCGGCGGCCACGGCGGAGTCGACCCCGCCGGACATCGCAGCCAGCACCCGCACGCTACCTCCTCGAGAACCCGGACGAGTGTACGCGCCGCGCCTGCTCAGGCCGCGGCGCGGGCCCGTGCGACGATCGCAGGCAGCACTTCGAGCAGCCGCTCGACGTCGGCGACGCTGGTGTCCGGGCCGAAGGAGAAGCGCAGGCTGGCTGCGGCGTCGGCGACCTGGCGCCCCATCGCCAGCAGCACCTCACTGGGCTGGTGCACCCCGGCGGTGCAGGCCGAGCCGGTGGAGGCGTCGATGCCGGCCGCGTCGAGCAGCAGCAGCACGTCGTCGGCGCGGGTGCCGGGGAAGCCGAGGTTGACGATCGCCGGACCGCACGGCGCAACGGTGTTGGTCACGCTGCCCGGCACGGTTGCGAGAACGCCGCTGATCAGCCGGTCCCGGAGTCGGGCCAGCCGGTCGGACTCCGCCACGAGGCGGGCGCCGGCCGCCCGGCAGGCTGCGGCGAAGCCTGCGGCGAGGGCCACCGGGACAGTGCCGGAGCGCAGCCTCGCCTCCTGGCCGCCGCCGAAGCCGGGCGGCAGCAGCCGCACCCCGCGGCGCACCACCAGGGCCCCGATGCCGACCGGCCCGCCCAGCTTGTGGGCGGAGACGGTGAGCAGGTCGAGCCCGGACTCCCCGAAGGCCACCGGAAGGTGGCCGAAGGCCTGCACCGCGTCGGAGTGCGCGAGCGCCCCCGCAGCACGGGCCAGCTCGGCCACCTGCTGCACAGGCTGCACGGCACCGGTCTCGTTGTTGACCCACATCACCGACACCAGCCCGGTGCGCTCCCCCACCAGGCCGGCGGCAGCGGCCACGTCGAGGTGGCCCGAAGCCGTCACCGGCAGCAGCACCACCTCGGCCAGCCGGTCGCCGACGGCAGCGACCGACGGGTGCTCGATGCCAGAGATGGCCACCGCCGGACGGCCGGCGGCAGCACCGGCTGCCTGCCCGCCCAGCAGCGCCAGGTTGTTGGCCTCGGTGCCGCCGGAGGTGAACACCACCTCGGTCGGATGCGCGCCGAGGTCGGCCGCGATCGACTCCCTTGCCTCCTCGAGCGTCCGGCGTGCCGTCCGGCCCGCGGTGTGCAGCGAGCTGGGGTTGCCGGGCACGCCCAGCACTTCCGCCATCGCCGCCACCGCCTCGGGCAGCGCCGGGGAGCCCGCGGCGTGGTCAAGGTAGCTGCGGCTGGTCAACCGTTCACCTCCGGGCGGCATTCTGAAACGTTTCTCGGATTCTGAGGGTCGGATGCTGGTGCTTGGTTCAGGTTAGGTCACACTAAGGGGCGTCCAGGTCCGTGAAGGTGAGGTGGATGAACCCGACAGTCCAGCCGAACCCGGCCGACGCGACCCCGCTGGGGGCGCGGGCTGACGCGGACGGCACCACCTTCTCGCTCTGGGCGCCGCGCGCGACCAGGGTGGAGCTGGCGCTGGTGGACGAACACCGGGCACAGACCAACTTCGATCTCGACAACGTCGGCTCCGGGGTCTGGGAGCTGCGCGTGCCGGGCGTCGGGGCCGGCCAGCGCTACGGCTACCGGGTGCACGGCCGCTGGTCACCTGAGACCGGGGAACGCTTCAACCCGGGCAAGCTGCTGCTCGACCCGTACGCGCGGGCGATCACCGGCGGGGTCGACTACTCCGGGCCGATCACCGACCACACCGCCGAGTCGAACTACCTGCCCGACCCCACCGACTCCTTCGCTGCCGTGCCGCTGAGCGTTGTGGTGGCCGACAGCCCCCCGCCTCCTGCCCTGCGGCAGCAGCCGAAGGCCGAGGAGCTCGTGATCTACGAGGCCCACCTGCGCGGCTACACCCGCCAGCACCCGGCCGTGCCGGAGCACCTGCGCGGCACCTACGCCGGCATGGCCTACCCGGCGGTCGTGCAGCACCTGGTCGACCTCGGCGTGAACGCCGTGGAGTTCCTGCCGCTGCACCACTTCGTCTCCGAACCCTTCGTCGTGGGTCGCGGGCTGACGAACTACTGGGGCTACAACACCCTCGGCTTCTTCGCCCCGCACGGCGCCTACTCCTCCTCCGGCACGCTCGGGGAGCAGGTGGCGGAGTTCAAGCAGATGGTCGGCGCGCTGCACGATGCCGGGATCGCGGTGATCCTCGACGTCGTCTACAACCACACCGGCGAAGGCGGCCACGACGGGCCCACCCTGAGCTTCCGCGGCATCGACCACGGCGCGTACTACCGGCTCACCGACGACCAGCGCAACGACTACGACGTGACCGGCTGCGGCAACGCCGTCGACACCTCCACCCCGGGCGTGCTGAAACTGGTGCTGGACTCGCTGCGCTACTGGGCCACCGACCTGGGCGTGGACGGCTTCCGGTTCGACCTGCACACCACGCTCATCCGCGACTACCGCCACCACGTCGACCAGGACCACCGGTTCAAGCAACTGGTCGCTGCCGACCCGGTGCTGTCCCAGAAGGTGCTGATCTCGGAGCCCTGGGACCTCGGCCCCTACGGCTACCAGGTGGGCCGCTGGGGCGCCGGCTGGTCGGAGTGGAACGACCGCTTCCGCGGCTTCACCCGCGACTTCTGGCGCGGCGCGGTGGGCGGGGTGCAGGAGCTGGCCACCCGGCTTTCGGGCTCATCGGACATCTTCGAGCACGGCGGTCGCCCGGCCACCTCCTCGGTGAACTTCGTCACGGCGCACGACGGCTTCACCATGCGGGACGTGGTCACCTACGACCTCAAGCACAACGAGGCCAACGCCGAGCGCAACCGGGACGGCGCGGACGACAACCGCTCCTGGAACCACGGCTACGAGGGCGAGACCGACGACCCCGACATCAACGCCAACCGGCGACGCACAGCGCGGAACCTGATGGCCACGCTGCTGCTGAGCGCCGGCATCCCGATGATCACGGCCGGTGACGAGATGGGCCGCACCCAGGGCGGCAACAACAACGCCTACTGTCAGGACTCCCCCGTCTCCTGGGTCAGCTGGACCACCCGCGAGGAGTGGTCGGACCAGGAGGACCTGACCCGCACCCTGCTGCGGCTACGGGCGGAGCACCCGCTGCTGCGACCGGGGCAGTGGCGCCACCACGGCGAGGTCACCGACGCCGACGGTCACGGCCTGGGCCGCTCCCCGGTGGCCTGGTTCACCGAGTCGGGCACCGAGATGACCACCGAGGCATGGCACGACCCCGGCCGCCGGACGCTGGGGATGTACCTGTCGGACCGGACCGAGGGCTTCCTGGTCTACTTCCACGCCGGCTGGGACCCGATCGAGCTGTCTCTGCCCGGCGCGCCGTGGGCGGTGTCCTACCAGGTGGTGGCCCACACCGGCCTGCCCGCGGAGCTGCCCCGCAAGCGGCTGGCACCCGGCTCCACGGTGCGGCTGCCGGGCCGGACGGTCGCCGTCCTGGCCGCCGAGGTGCGCACCGGGGCGGAGCTGGTGGCCGCCTCTCCGCTGACCCCGGAGGAGCCGGCCGGGCCCACCGGTTCCTGAGCGCCGCCGATCAGGCGTCGTCGACGGAACCGCGGAGGCGCACGATCTCTGCCACGACCCGGCCGATCAGGTCGTAGGGGATGTCCCTGGCGTGCGGAAAGGCCACCGTGTCCTTCTCGGCACGGTAGGGCGCGAGCTCACTCTCCAGCGGTTCGGGAAGCCTGGGCACCGGATAGAGCCCGATGTGCTTCTTCCACCCGGCGAAGTGCAGGGCGTACCCGCCTGGGAACAGCACCGCCGCGATGCCGTACCGGATCTTCTCCGGCGGCGGCGAGTCCTCCGAGCGCTGCACACTGGTCACGATCTGTGCGCGGACGCGCTCCAGACGCTCGCGCACCTCGGGCGGGAACCCCGCGATGTACTCCGCCACGCTCGCTGCCGTCACCATGGCCGGAGAGTACGGCCTGCCGCTGCGGCTGTCTCCCCCGGAAGGGCCCGGCGAGTGCAGTGGCCGGCCGCTCGGGTTCAGCGGCCGGCCGGCAAGCTGGGGTCAGCGCGGCCAGGTGGGCAGGACGGCGCCCTTGCCGGTGGTGTTCATGACGCCGGCGAAGAACGCGTACCAGGCGGTGAAGGCCGTGACCAGGCCGAGGTAGCCACCGACCTGGGTGAACAGCGGTGCCGACGCGAACGCCCCGACGGTGAGGAACACGAAGGTGACCGACAGGATCGAGAACAGGCCGAACAGCAGCCCGGAGATTCGCCGGGTGACCACCGTCATGAACAGGGTGAAGATCGTCCACGCCAGCAGGTAGATGCCGACGCCCTGCGCCGCGTCCTCCTTGGTGAGACCGGAGTGGGCGACCAGGTACCAGAACGACATCCAGAACGCGCCGTAGGAGGTGAAGGCGACCGCGCCGAAGGTGTTGCCCTTGGCGAACTCCCACAACCCGGCGAACAGCTGGGCCAGCCCGCCGTAGAACAGGGCAACGCCGAGGATGGCGACCTCAGCCGACTTGGGCAGCAGCCCGGCGTTGAAGCTGCTCAGCATGAACGTGGTGAGCGCGAACGCCGCCAGGCCGAGCGGCCCGGGGTCGGCGATCCTGGCGGCGAGGGTCGGGGCGGGCGCGACGGCCGGGGCCGGCGCGGCGGGCAATACCTGGGTCATGACGGTCCTTTCGTGGGGCCTGCAACCCGGAGAACGACAGGCCGGAAGGACTGGTATGGCTCGGGTGTTGGCGAAGGGGTAGCGCCCGGCGGCAGCCTCGCGCCGCCGATTGGGAACGGTTCGGTGGCAGCTGGTCGCGCACGCGTGGCACAAAGCGTAGGAGGCGGCCGGACCCCCGGAATGCACGGTCCAGAAACGACCGGCGGACAAGCCGCGGCTGCTGGTGCTGGTATGGCCAGGATCGACGGGGCGTTGTCCGGGTTTGCCGGGCGCAGCACGAGCGCTACACCTACGGTGGTCGCAGGCCGGGACGAAGACGCCGCCGGCCGGATCCGGGGGGTTGCGATGGCTGTGGTGGTGGAGACCGGGACCGGGGCCCTGGCCAAATGGCGCGGCCTGCTCCGGGTGGCCGGTTGGGCCGCCCTGGGGTCGGTGGCGCTGACCGTCGTCCAGCTGGTCGTGTTCGCCATCTGGCCGCCGGTGCACACCGTGGGCGAAGTCTTCGCAGTGATGGCCACCGACCCCGTGGTCGGCCTGCTGTCACTCGACGCGCTGTACATCGTGAACAACGTCGCGGTGTGGCTGTTCTGCCTCGGGCTGGGAGTGGCGTTGTGGCCGGTGTCCTCCTCTGCTGCGGCCGTGGCGATCGGGCTGGCCACCCTGCAGATGTCGGCCTACTTCGCGTCGAACCCGGCCCTGGAGATGTTCTTCCTCGGGCGCGCGCACGCCGCGGCTGACCCGACGGCGCGGTCCACGCTGCTGGCGGCCGGGGAGGCGGTACTGGCCGGCTGGAAGGGCACGGCCTTCGTCACCTACTACCTGCTCGGCGCTGCGGTGCTGCTGATCCTCGCCTGGCTGCTGCGCCGGACCACGGCCTTCGGCCGGTCCGCGGCCTGGTGGGCGCTGGCTTCCGGGCTGCTGATGCTCGTCCCCTCACCCTTCGGCACACCCGGAATGGTGTTCGCGATCGCCTCACTGCTGCCGTGGAGCGTGTTCTGCGTCCTGGCCGGACGGCGACTGCTGCGCCTCGGCGGCTGAATCGGCGCTGTCACGCGAGCGCCGTGGTGCACGGCGTCCGCGCGGCGGCTCAGCTCGCCGCAGCGCGCGGCTGGAGCCGGGCCCCTTCGCTGCCTTCGACGACGCTGAACGCCGCATGGAGTTCAGCCAGCGGGCGTTGCTCCCAGGCGGGGTCGACCTCGAGGAGCGCGAGGCGCTGCCCTTCCCCGGGCCGCAGCGTCACCTCGGGCACCCCCGCTGGCGTTTCGGCTGACCGGGCGGCGGCCGCGCGCGCCGCAGCGAGGATCGACCCGTCGGCCGCGTACAAAATGCTCAGCCGCATGGCTGCCCGCCTCTCCTAGCGACGGTGGCGCGAAGGCGCCACCAGGACGGTCGGGGTCACGGTGAGGACTTCGCCGGTGTCGTTGCGGAGCCGCGTCCAGAGGATCACGCTCTGGTGGGTGCCCCGCCGGTCCTGGCGGACGTCGCGTTCGAACCACTCCGCGACGATGGTCACCCTGCCCCTGCCCACAGGCACGAAGGACATCCGTTGCCAGTGCCGGGCGTCGAAGTCCCACCGGCAGGCCAGGTCGATCTCGGCGCCCGCGGCGATCGTGAGGTCGTCGCAGTACCCGACGTCGCAACTCTGGTCGAGGTTGAATCCCGCAGCCACCTGACCTCCCCCGCTCGTTCCAGCGCCCAGCCTGCCCCATCGGGCCCGGAACGGACAGGGCAACTATTCCCGCTCGCAGCGCTCCTCCGTGCTGACTCCCCTACGGGCTCTGAATCGGCGAAAGCCGGCAGCGGCGCTGCGCTGTCGGCGAGCGCCCCGGCGGCCCCGATCAGGACAGGACCGGTGCCGCCTGCCTTGCCGAGGCCAGGAGATTGCTCTTCGGCAGTGCCGAGCCGGTGGTGGCAGCCGCGACCCACTCCGCGGTGGTGGCGACGGCGGCCCAGTTCGAGTGGAGCAGCACCAGCAGGTCCTCGTGCAGCCGGCGGGCGGCCACCGTCCCGGCCGCGTTGGCCAGGTGCGGGGAGCCGGTCGCGTCGGAGAGCACCTCGGCGCCGAGCCCGAGGGTCGTGGCAGCCGCTGCGGTGGCGAGGATGCAGTTGTTGGTCATGTACCCGACGAGGGTGACGGTGTTCACGTCGTGCCCGGAGAGCCAAACCGCGAGGTCGGTGTGGTCGAAGCAGCTCGCGAACGACTTGGTGATCCGCTTCCAGGCGGGGTCCAGGCGCGCCTCGAGGCTCGGATGGAACTCCCACCCGGGGGATCCCGCGGCGAAGAGCGCAGCGCCCTCGGGCTTCTCGTGCCGCACGACCGCGACGGGGATGCCCTCCGCGGCCGCCACGTCGAGGACGGCGAGGATGTTGGCCAGCGACCGCTCCACCGGCGGGAACTCGATGGCCAGTGGGCCCGAGAAGTACTCCTGCTGGACGTCCACGACGACGACGGCGCGACGGGGTTCAGGCATGTTGGGGCACTCCAGGTGAGAACGGTCGGCGGGGCTTCCTGCCTGACCATCATTGTGCTGGTCGGGACGGCCGCCCGGGCCTGATCGGGACAGTCCGGCGGGTGGTGCGCGGCACTGTTGCCGCACGTCTCGCACACGTAGACCAGCGTCGCCAGCAGCTTCTGGCTGACGCCAAGGCCGACGATCAGCATCGGGTAACCCTCTCCTTCGGTCTTCGGCCCTGCATCCGGGCGGGCGGCGGGACCGTGTCGGTCCTGCAGGCAGTACCCGCAACCGGTCTGGTTACGCCCCGCCGCCGGAACCACCTGCGGTGGTGGCGAGTTCGCCTGCGCTCCCGGCTCGCGAAGCACGAGTGGCGAACTGGCTGACTGCGGGGCCCGCCCTCCCGCAGCGGCAGGGCAGCCGCTAGGTTGGGGACGTGAGCGCACCCTCGAATCCGTCCAGCCAGCAGCCCCGGACCGAGCCCGGTTCCACTCCCCCGGCCGCAGCCGGCACGACCCCCGCCAGCCCGGCGCCAACCGTCGACCGCGGCCCGGCGGTCACCGTCCCGCGTGGTTTCGGCCGCATCCCGGTGACGAAGGTGAGCCCGGTGATCGAAGGGGGCGTCTATCCGGCCAAGGCCGTGGTGGGCGAGCTCATCCCGATTCGGGCGAAGGTCTTCCGCGAGGGCCACGACGCCGTCAACGCATCGGTGATCCTGACCGCCCCGGACGGCACCGAGCAGCGCATCGACATGACCCCGGTCGAGCCGCGCGGACTCGACCCGTGGGAGGCGTGGGTCCGTCCCGACGCCGAGGGGGCGTGGACCTTCCGCATCGAGGGCTGGTCGGACCCGTGGGCCACCTGGCTGCACAACGCCGAGGCCAAGCTGCCCGCCGGCGTCGACATCGAACTGGTCTGCCTCGAGGGGCGCGACCTGCTGGACCGCAGCGCGGCGCTGGCCGAGCGCTCCGGCGACCCGGTGCAGGCATCGATACTGCGCGCCACCGCGTCCCTGCTGATCCCCGAACGCCCGGCCGCCGACCTGATCGAGGTCGCCACCGCTCACGGCATCTCCCGCGCCATGAAGCAGTTCTGCCCGCGCGAGATGGTCACCCCCACCGCCGACTACCCGCTGCAGGTCGACCGCCAGCGGGCCCTGTTCTCCAGCTGGTACGAGTTCTTCCCCCGCTCGCAGGGAGCCAGCTACGACCCCGAGACCAAGAAGTGGACCTCGGGCACCTTCGACACCTCCCTCGACCGGCTGGCCGAAGTGGCAGCGATGGGCTTCGACGTGGTCTATCTGCCGCCGATCCACCCGATCGGCACCGCCTTCCGCAAGGGCCGCAACAACACCCTGATCCCGGCCCCCGGCGACCCCGGCTCGCCCTGGGCGATCGGCTCGCCCGACGGCGGGCACGACGCCATCCACCCCGACCTGGGCGACTGGGACGCCTTCGACCGGTTCGTCGCCAGGGCCGGGGAACTGGGCCTTGAGGTCGCGCTGGACTTCGCGCTGCAGGCCTCCCCAGACCATCCCTGGGTTACCGAGCACCCCGAGTGGTTCACCACCCGCCTCGACGGCACCATCGCCTACGCGGAGAACCCGCCTAAGAAGTACCAGGACATCTACCCGATCAACTTCGACAACGACCCCGAGGGCATCTACCTCGAGGTGCTGCGCATCCTGAAGCTGTGGATGGCCCACGGGGTGCGGATCTTCCGCGTCGACAACCCGCACACCAAGCCGGTGGAGTTCTGGGCCTGGCTGATGCGCCAGGTGCGCGAGACCGACCCGGACGTGATCTTCCTCGCCGAGGCGTTCACCCGTCCCGAGATGATGCACGCCCTCGGCAAGGTCGGCTACCACCAGAGCTACACCTACTTCACCTGGCGCAACACCAAGTGGGAGCTGGAGGAGTACCTCACAGAGCTCAGCACCGAGATGGACTCGTTCTACCGGCCCAACTTCTTCGTCAACACCCCCGACATCAACCCGTTCTTCCTGCAGTCGGGCAACCCGGCCGCCTTCGCGATCCGCGCGGTGCTGGCCGCGACGCTCTCCCCGTCCTGGGGCGTCTACTCCGGCTTCGAGCTGTTCGAGCACGAGCCGCTCAAGCCCGGCGGCGAGGAGTACCGGAACTCGGAGAAGTACGAGTACCGCCCCCGCGACTACAACGCCCAGCCGAACCTGAACATGCTGCTCGGCCGGCTGAACGAGCTGCGCAGGCAGCACCCCGCGCTGCAGCAGCTGCGGCAGCTGAAGTTCTTCCACGCCCCCCACGACTCGGTGATCGCCTACGCCAAGCGCGACGGTGCCGACGCGGTGGTCGTGATCTGCAGCCTCGAGCCGCACCAGAGCGTGGAGAGCGACGTCTACCTCGACCTGGAGTGGCTCGGCGTGGACGGCGCCACCGTCGCGCTGCGGGACGAGCTGACCGGTGCCACCTTCACCTGGGGCGAGCGCAACTACGTGCGGCTGACCCCGGCGAACCCGGCCCATATCCTGCACGTCCTGGAGAGGTAGCCGGCCGTGGCCACCGCGTCGGCATGGCAGGAGTACCTGCAGCAGGCCCGCTGGTTCGGCGGCAAGGGTCTCCACGCCCGCGTCACGGCGGTCGAGCCGCTGGAGTGGTACACCCCGCCCGGCGCGTGGCCGGCCGTGCGCTCAGAGCTCGCCAGGATCGAGTACCCCGACGACCGCACCGAGACCTACCAGCTGCTCGTCGCCCACCTCCCGGCCGGCACCGCGCCGGCCGGGCTCGCCGTGGGCACCACCGAGTTGCCCGGCCTGGGCCCGGTGGACTTCCTGGACGCCCCGAGCCACCCGCCCGCGATGACCGCCCTGGTCACGGCCCTGCTGGGCGACCCGCCGCCGGGGATGCACTGGCTCGACCCGTCCCTGGTCGACCCGGCAGCACCGATGCGGCTGTTCACCGGCGAACAGAGCAACACCACCGTGATGGTCGGGGACGCCACCTTGTTCAAGCTCTTCCGCAAGCTCGAACCCGGACGGAACCTGGACGCCGAGGTGCTGGCAGAGCTCAGCGGCTCCGGGATTACCCCCGACCTCTACGGCGAGCTGTCCGGGGCCGGCTACGACCTGGCGATGCTCTGCCAGCGGGTGGCCGGCGTCACCGACGGCTGGGTGCACGCCACCGCCGCCTGCGCAGCCGGGGTGGACATCAGCGCGGAGTGCAGGCAGCTCGGCGCGGAGCTGCGTGAGCTGCACGGGCGGCTCGCTGCGGCCTTCGGCACCGCGACCACCGCCGGCAGCCAGCTGTCGGCCACCATGCAGCGCCGGTTCGCGGAGGCGGTCGACCAGGTCAGCGAGCTGGGCGGCCACCGGCACGCCGCCCAGCTGCTGTTCGCCAGCGTCGGCAGCCACCAGCTCACCACCCAGCGCATCCACGGCGACTTCCACCTGGGGCAGGTGCTGCACCGCAGCGCTGCCGCCGGGCAGGACGGCGCCGGCCCCTGGGTGATCATCGACTTCGAGGGCGAGCCGCTGAAGACCCTCGCCGAGCGCCGCCAGTTCGACTCGGTGTGGCGGGACGTCGCGGGCCTGCTGCGCAGCCTGGACTACGTCCGCAGCGCCCATCCCGAGCCCGACGGGCAGGCCGCACTGGAGTGGTGCGCCAGCGCGCGGGCCGCGTTCCTGGACGGGTACTGCGCCGGCGAGCCGGACGACCCGGCGCTGCTGCGCGCCTACGAGCTCGACAAGGCCGTCTACGAGGTGGTCTACGAGGTTCGGAATCGGCCCGATTGGGCACACATCCCACTGCGTGCGGTCCAAGATGAGGCCAGGAGGATCTCGCTCGACCCCCCGACTACCGACAAGGAGCAGTGATGGCACACGACCCGGGTGGCGGCCTTACCGGTTGGGACCTGGAAGGGTTCCACAACGGGGGCGACACCGAGTGCTGGCGCCGGTTGGGTGCCCACGAGGTGACCGTGTTCGACGACGAGCGCGGCGAGGTCCAGGGCACCAGGTTCTCGGTCTGGGCACCGAACGCCCGCGAGGTGCGGCTCAACGCCGACTTCAACTGGTGGACCGGCGACACCATGCACCTGATCCCCGGCTCGGGGGTGTGGGCGCTGTTCGTCGAGGGCGTCGGCACCGGCGCCATGTACAAGTTCAACATCCTGTGCGCCGACGGGGTGTGGCGGGAGAAGGTCGACCCGATGGCCTTCTTCGCCGAGCAGGCACCGGCCAACTCCTCGATCGTCTACACCAGCAGGTACGTGTGGGACGACGACGAATGGATGACCGCGCGAGCGGCGTCCCGGCCGCACCAGGAGCCGGTGAGCATTTACGAGGTGCACCTCGGTTCCTGGCGCAAGGGCAAGACCTACCTCGAGCTCGCCGACGAACTGGTCGAGTACGTGACCTGGCAGGGCTACACCCATGTCGAGCTGATGCCGGTCACCGAGCACCCGTTCGAGCCGTCCTGGGGCTACCAGGTCACCAACTACTTCGCGCCGCAGTCGCGCCTCGGCCGTCCCGACGAGTTCCGCTACCTGGTCGACCGGCTGCACCAGGCCGGCATCGGCGTGATCCTCGACTGGGTGCCCGGCCACTTCCCCAAGGACGAGTGGGCGCTGGGCCGCTTCGACGGCACCGCGCTGTACGAGCACGCCGACCCGAGGCAGGGCGAGCACACCGACTGGGGCACTTACATCTTCAACTACGGGCGCAACGAGGTGAAGTCGTTCCTGGTCTCCAACGCGCTCTACTGGGTGACCGAGTTCCACATCGACGCCCTGCGGGTCGACGCGGTCGCGTCCATGCTCTACCTCGACTACTCCCGCGAGGACGGCCAGTGGGTGCCGAACATCTACGGCGGCAACGAGAACCTGGAGGCCATCGACTTCCTGCGCTACGTGAACAAGCACCTCTACGAGCGCGTCCCCGGCGTCGTGATGATCGCGGAGGAGTCCACGTCCTTCGGCGGGGTGACCAAGCCCGTCCACCACGGCGGCCTCGGCTTCGGGTTCAAGTGGAACATGGGCTGGATGAACGACTCGCTGCGCTACCTCGCGCTCGACCCCATCCACCGGCAGCACCACCACCACGAGATGACCTTCGCGATGGTCTACGCCTACTCGGAGAACTTCGTCCTGCCGATCTCGCACGACGAGGTGGTGCACGGCAAGGGCTCGATGATCAACAAGGTTGCCCAGGACACCTGGCGGCAGTTCGCCACGCTGCGGGCGTTCTACTCCTACATGTGGGCCTTCCCCGGCAAGAAGCTGCTGTTCATGGGCTGCGAGTTCGGGCAGCGGACGGAGTTCAACGAGGCCGTCAGCCTCGAGTGGTGGGTCAGTGACCTGTGGGGCCACCACGGCCTGCAGCGGATGATCAAGGACCTCAACGAGCTCTACCGCGCGCACCCGGCCCTTTGGGAGCTGGACTCCGACCCCGAGGGCTTCCGCTGGATCAACGCCGACGACGCCCCGGCCAACACCTTCTCCTGGGTGCGCAGCGACGCCTCCGGCGGGCAGGTGGCGGTGGCGGTGAACTTCTCCTCCGAACCCTGGACCAGCTACCGGCTCGGCCTGCCCCGGCCGGGGGTGTGGAAGGAGATCTTCAACTCCGACGCGGGCGTCTACGACGGCTCCGACGCGCACGGCAACCTCGGCCAGGTGGTCGCCACGGATGAGGGCTGGAACGGGCTGCCGGCCAGCGCGACGGTCGTCGTCCCGCCGCTCGGCGCGGTGTACTTCGAGTACGCCGGCGAGGAGTGATCCGCGAGGTGCTGCCGTTCACGGTGGCCGCCGGCGTGGCGCACGTCGACTTCAGCGGGGACGACGCGCCGGAGCGCTACTCCCTGCTGCTCGCCACCACCTGCCGGCTGGCCTTCGACGAGCCGGAGGTGCACCGGATCGAGCTCACCGTACCGGCCACCGAGGTGACCCGGCGGCGGGCCCTGCACCGGGCCGGGTTCCGGCTGGAGGGCACCGCGCGCGGCCGCCTGCTGACGCCCCAGGGACCGGCGGACCTGCTGTGGTACGCCCGGCTGCGGGACGACCCGGAGGCCGGACGGGAGGCCTTCACGGCGGTGATGAACACCGTCACCGCGCGCAAGCGGGTGATCAGCCACCTCCTGCTGACCGACGAGGCCGACCGGGTGTGCATCCTCGAGACCACGTTCAAGCCCGACTTCGAACTGCCCGGGGGCATCCTCGAGGTCGGCGAGAGCCCGCGGGTCGGCCTGGTGCGGGAGGTGGAGGAAGAACTGGGGCACAGCGTCAGCGTCGGCCGGCTGCTGGTGGTGGACTGGCTCGCCCCGTACCTGGGCTGGGAGGACGCCGTGGAGCTGATCTTCGACGGCGGGCAGCTGGCGGCCCGCTCCGTCGGGCTGCTCCAGCCCGACGGTCGGGAGATCCGCGCCGTGCACTGGCTGGAGCCGGCTGCTGCGGCCGACCGGATGGCACCCTTCGCCCGGGGACGGCTGCTGGCCGCGCTCGAGGCGAGGGACGAGCGGCGGACCAGCTACCTCGAGGCCGGCACGCTGATCAGCTGAACTCAGCGGGTGCTGGAATAGCTCGTACGGGGGTATTGTTTAGCCCGGTGCTAACTTGTGGCACCAGAGAGCGGCTCCCCCATGACTGACCAGACCACCACCGCCGCGCCGGCGAGGCGTCGCCTCGGACCCTTGATGGCGGTGTACCTGCTCGGCATCTTCATGGGGGCGATCGACACCGGCATCGTCACGCCGGGCCGCACGATCATCCAGAACGACCTCGGGGTCTCCGACCAGCTCGGCATCTGGATGATCACGATCTACACCCTGGCCTACGCCGCATCGATCCCGGTGATGGGCAAGCTCGCCGATCGCTTCGGCCGCAAGCCGATCTACCTGCTCAGCATCACCCTGTTCGGGCTCGGCTCACTGCTGTGCGGGCTGAGCCAGGACTTCGCCAGCTTCGAGATGCTGATCGTCGCCCGGGCAATCCAGGCGATCGGCGGCGGCGGCATCCTGCCGATCGCCACCGCGGAGTTCGGCACCTCGGTGCCGCCGGAGAAGCGCGGCATGGCGCTCGGCCTGGTGGGCGGCGTCTACGGGGTGGCGAACATCTTCGGCTCCAGCGCCGGCAGCTTCATCCTCGATCTCGCCGGCAGCCACAACTGGCAGTTCATCTTCTACATCAACGTCCCGATCAGCGTGGCGATCATCGTCGCCGGCATGGTCGTCCTGCCCAACCACAAGGTGGAGCAGGTGGCGAAGATCGACCTGCTCGGCATCACGATCCTGGTGGCGATGATCCTGGCGCTGCTCTACGGCATCAGCAACCTCGACTTCCTCGACTTCGCCGCGTCGATCACCAGCACCGACGTCTACCCCTACCTGCTGGGCTTCCTGCTGCTGCTGCCCCTGTTCGTGCTGGCCGAACGCAGGGCGCAGGACCCGGTGCTGAACCTCGGCTTCTTCACCGACTTCGCGATCGGGGTGACGCTGCTGCTGTCGTTCCTCTCCGGCGTGATCCTGATGGGCGTCGTCTTCGTCCCGCAGTTCGCGGAGAACTCCCTCGGCATCCCGTCCGGGGACGGCGGCTACTTCGTGATCATCCTCGGCCTGTTCTCCGGCATCGGCGCGCCGCTCTCGGGCCGGCTCACCGACCGGTTCGGCCCGAAGCTGGTGCTGGGCTTCGGCATGGTGGCCTCGGCTGTCGCCGCTGCGGTCGGCGTGCTGTGGGCGATCCCGGCGCCCTCCTGGGCGAGCGTCTCCACCACGCTGGCGCTGATGGGCCTCGGGCTGGGCTTCACGATCGGCTCACCGCTGAACTACATGATGCTGGAGCGCACCCGGCAGGAGGAGTCGAACTCGGCGCTGGCCGCGCTGTCGCTGGTGCGCTCGGTGGGCACCACCCTGGCCCCGGCCTTCCTCGTCGGCTTCCTCGCCTTCGCCGGCAGCGGGCTGCAGGGCGCGCTGGTCGACCTGCTGCCCAGACAGGTGAGCGCACCACAGCTGCCCTACGCGGCCGAGCTGCAGCAGAAGTTCGAGGAGCTGAAGGCCGACGAGCGGATCGGGAAGAAGCTGGCCGGGGTGGAGTTCCCCGACACCGCCACGGCCACCACCGTGCAGCTCGACCTCGGCGGCGGCGAGGGCCTGCCGGAGGACCTCGTCGAACTGCTGCGCACCGCGGACGTCACCACGATCACCGAGCGCACCAAGATCGTCGCCGAGCGAATGTTCGCCCTGCAGACCCCGGCGGTGGTGGCCGACATCCAGCAGGGTCTCGACACCGGGGTGGCCTCACTCGACGACGCAGCGAAGGAGCTTCGGCGGGCGGACGCCAAGCTGCGCAAGGCCGTCAACGGTGTCAACAAGGGCATCGCCGGCATGAAGAAGGCCGTCCGCGGCATGCGGACG
Source organism: Actinomycetes bacterium (assembly GCA_023460935.1). GTDB lineage: Bacteria > Actinomycetota > Actinomycetes > Propionibacteriales > Propionibacteriaceae > Propionicimonas. Next base: position 6,050 of record JAEWOI010000040.1, on the reverse strand, counting down.
GGGATCGCCGGCATGACGAAGGCGATCGACGGCCAGACCAGGGGCATCGACGGCATGGCCAGGGGTCTGCGCGGGATCGACACCGGCATCCGGAAGGTGGACGCCGACATAGCCGACCTGAAGCGGGCGATCGCCGGGGTGGAGGCGGCCTATGCCGCGATCATGGACGCGCTGCCCCCCGGCACCCCCGAGCCGCCCCCCGCACAGGAGCTGCGCGAGAAGCTCGAAGGCCTCGAACAAGGGCTGGCCGGCGCCCGGCAGGGCCGCAAGGCCCTGATCGCGGAGCGCAGCCAGCTCAGGGCGAAGCGGGACGCCCTCGTCGCGGCGCGGGCCACGGTCGTGGCCAAGCGCTCCGCGCTCTCGGCCGACCTGCGCAAGCTCGAGGGCAAGCTGGCCGCAGCGAGGAAGGACCGCGCCGAGCTGGTCGACGCCAGGGGCGAGCTGAAAGCCGCCACGGCCGACCTGGCCGACACCCGGGCCAAGCTGGTCACCATGCGCGCAGCCGTGCCGGGAGCGTTCGAGGAGGCCAAGGCCGACTACCTCGCCCGGATCGACGCGCTCGCGCCACGGCTGGAGCGCATCTTCGCCGCCACGTTGAACGGCGGCTTCGCCAACATCTACCTGGCCACGATCGTCGCCGCCGGGCTGGGCGCGCTGCTGGTGCTGGCCTATCCGAGGCGCCGGCCGTCGGACAGCCCGCAAGCTGTGAGTTAGGCGCCGACATCGACGCCTAACTCACAGCTTGCGGGTGGGGTGGCTCAGAAGAGGGCGCTCATCAGGTCGCGGCGGGCCTTGAGCACTGCCGGATCGGACGGGCCGAGGGTCTCGAACAGCTCCAGCAGCCGCACCCGCGCGCGTTCGCGCTCGGCTCCACCGGTGCTGCGGATCAGGGCGAGCAGGCGGGTGAAGGCTGCTTCCGGCGAGCCGCCGGCGAGTTCGACGTCCGCTGCTGCGAGCTGGGCGTCGGGGTCCTCCGGCGCGGCGGCGGCAGCGGTGAGCGCCTGGGCGGCGTCCAGAACGGTCACCCTGGCCAGGAGACCGGCCTGAGCGCGTCCGGCCTTGGCCTCGGCGTCGTTGGGGGCTGCGGCGAGCAGCTTGTCGAACTCTGCCACGGCCTTCTCGAAGTCGCCCTCGGCGAGCGCGGCGTCGGCGGCAGCGAAGCGGGGGTCGGGGCCGGCGTCGGCGTCGATGCTGGTCGGCTGGGCGCGCCCCACCACCCCGTTGGCCGCTGCGGCCTGCAGCAGCTGGGCGATCACTGCCCGGGCGTCGTCCTTGCTGCGGGTGCCCTGCCAGAGCGGCGCCAGCTGCCCGCCGATCACGCCGAGGATCGCCGGCACGGCCTGGATGCCGAACGCCGCCGCCAGCTGCGGGCTGGTGTCCACGTTGATCCTGGCCAGCAGGTAGGCGCCGGCCGCCTCGTTGGCCAGCTCGGCGAGGGCGTCGGAAAGGGCCTGGGCGTTGGCGCGCGGCGAGTAGAGCTCGAGCACCACCGGGTGCTTCACCGACTGCGCGAGGAGCGCCTCGAAGCCGGCCTCGTCCACCTCGACGACGAAGCTCGCCCCGGGCGGGGGCGGGGTCGCCTTCGCGGCCGCAACGATGCCGGAGAGGTCCATGGCTCTGGAAGGGTTCAAGCCTGCTGGGGTCACGAGAGTGCATTCTGCCAGCCGGTCCAAGCCCGCAGCGAATGGGTGCCCGCCTACCTCCCCACGGCCACCCGGGACAAGGCAAGATGAACTCATGGCTCACGAACGCGCCGGGCAGGTGGCCCTGCCTGAGGACCTGATCGACGTCGACGCCCTGTTGGCTGCCTACCACGACCGCACGCCCGACCCGGACGACCCGGACCAGCAGGTGGTCTTCGGCACCTCCGGCCACCGCGGCTCCAGCCTGGACTCGGCGTTCAACGACGCCCACATCGCCGCCACCACCCAGGCGATCGTCGAGTACCGCGCTGCGCAGGGCGTCACCGGGCCGCTCTACATCGGCAAGGACACCCACGCCCTCTCCGGCCCGGCCTGGCGCACGGCCATCGAGGTGCTGCACGCCAACGGGGTGGCCATCCGCGCCGAGCACGACGCCGACTACACCCCAACCCCTGCGGTGTCGCGGGCGATCATCGTCTACAACAAGACCCACGACGGGCCGCGGGCGGACGGGATCGTCGTCACCCCGTCGCACAACCCCCCGCGCGACGGGGGCTTCAAGTACAACCCGCCCCACGGCGGCCCGGCGGACACCGACGCCACCAGCGTGATCGCCGCGCGCGCCAACGAGCTGCTGCGCGACCCCGCCGCCATCCGGCGCACGCCGTACGAGCGCGCAGCGGCCGACGTGACCAGGTTCGACTACCTGGGCGCGTACTGCGAGGACCTGCGCAACGCCCTCGACATCGAAGCGATCGCCGGCGCAGGACTTCACGTCGGCGCCGACCCGCTCGGCGGTGCCGCGGTGCAGTACTGGCAGTACATCAGCGAGCGGCTGGGCATCGACCTCACCGTGATCAACCCTGAGGTTGACCCCACCTGGCGGTTCATGACGCTGGACTGGGACGGCAAGATCCGGATGGACTGCTCCTCGCCGTACGCGATGGCCAGCCTGATCGAGAACCGCGACCGGTTCGCGATCTCCACCGGCAACGACGCCGACTCCGACCGCCACGGCATCGTCACCCCGGACGGCGGGCTGATGAACCCCAACGCCTACCTTGCGGTCGCGATCCAGTACCTGTACAGCCACCGGCCCGATTGGCGCCCCGACGCCGGGGTGGGCAAGACGCTGGTCTCCTCCTCACTCATCGACAAGGTGGCCGCCGACCTGGGCCGCAAGCTGGTCGAGGTGCCGGTGGGCTTCAAGTGGTTCGTGCCGGGCTTGGTCAGTGGAGACCTCGGCTTCGGCGGCGAGGAGTCCGCGGGAGCCTCCTTCCTCGCCAGGGACGGTTCCACCTGGACCACTGATAAGGACGGCATCCTGCTCGCGCTCCTCGCCAGCGAGATCCGCGCGGTCACCGGCAAGTCGCCGAGCGAGCTGTACGCAGAGCTCGAAGCCAGGCACGGCGCGTCCAGCTACGCCAGGGTGGACGCCCCGGCCAACCGCGAGCAGAAGGCGAAGCTCGCGCGGCTGAGCGCGTCCGACGTCACCGCCACAGAGCTCGCCGGCGAGCCGATCACCGCCACCCTCACCCACGCGCCGGGCAACGGGGCGGCGATCGGCGGGCTGAAGGTGACCACGGCGTCGGCCTGGTTCGCGGCCCGGCCGTCGGGCACCGAGAACGTCTACAAGATCTACGCCGAGTCACTGCGCGGCCCCGAGCACCTGGCACAGGTCCAGGCCGAGGCCAAACAAGTGGTCGACGCCGTCCTGGTCTGACCAGATATGAGAGGCTGAAACCATGATCAATGAAGACCTTTTCGTATGCATCGACCACGTCGGGCTGGCCGTGCCCGACCTGGACGAGGCCATCAAGTTCCACACCGAGGTTCTGGGCTGGCGGGTGCTGCACCGCGAGACCAATGAGGAGCAGGGTGTCGAGGAAGCCATGATCGGCACCGGCGAGCAGGGCGCGGAGAACGCCCAGATCCAGCTCCTCGCGCCGTTGCGGGAGGATTCCGCGATCGGCAAGTTCCTGGCCCGCAGCGGCCCGGGCATGCAGCAGCTCGCCTACCGGGTGAAGGACCTCGACGCCGTCTCGGCCACCCTGCGCGAGCGCGGCGTCCGCCTGCTCTACCCGGAGGCCAAGCGTGGCACCCACGGCTCGCGGATCAACTTCGCCCACCCCAAGGACGTGGGTGGCGTGCTGCTCGAACTGGTCGAGCCGGCCGCAGAGCACTGATCCGTCCCGCAACCCGTACGGCTGGCCCGGTTCCCGCGAGGGGCCGGGCCAGTAGCATCGAAACCGGATGCGAAAGGGGAACACGTTGGCTTCAGAGGACACCTCCGGGCTGGAACTCTTCGACGAGACCGCCTCGGCAGTCGGCAACTTCCCCCAGACGCTGCGTGGCTACGACCGCGGGGCGGTGGACGCCTACGTCCGCGACGTCGAGGGGCAGCTGGCCAGGGCGAAGTCGCAGCTGCGGCAGCTGCGGCGCCAGCTGACCGAGGCCCAGGCCCGCGCCGGCGACACCGACTTCGCCAAGCTGGGTGGGCACACCCGCGGGCTGCTGAAGGCTGCGGAGTCCCAGGCCGACGAGCTCACCACGGTGGCCGACCACCAGGCACGCCAGCTGCTGGCGGCAGCCAGGGCGGAGGCCGAGCGCATCGCAGCTGAGGCCCGGCTCGCGCTGGACGCGGCCCATGCCGGCTCGACGGAGGAGCTCAACGCCCTGCGCCTGCGCCTCAGCGAACAGACCGAGGCCGAGCTGCAGGCGGCCCGCGACGAGGCGACCGCGGTGCGGGAGTTCGCCGAGCGGCAGGCCGCCCAGGTGCTGGCCGACGCCGAGGCCCGCGCCAAAGTGGTCGCGGAGGAGGCCCGGCTCGCTGCGGAGGAACGGCTGGTCGCAGCGGAGCGGCAGCTTGCCGAGGCCCGGCTCGCCGTGGTGTCGGAGCGGGAGTCGGCGCTGGCGGACGTGAAGGCGGCCCACGAGTCCGCTGCTGCCCAGCTGGAGGAGCTGCTGGCCACCGCCACCCGGCAGGGCGAGGAGTACGCGGCGAAGCTCGAGACCGACGCCATCACCTGGCAGCAGCGTCGCGAGGCCGCGCACGCAGAGGCGGAGGAGATCCGCGCAGCCGCCAGGGCGGAGGCCGAGCAGCTGGTGACCGCCGGACGGGACGAGGGCCGGCTCGCCCACGCAGACGCCGTCCGCGAGGCGGAGGAGCGCAAGGCACAGCTCGAGGCGGAGATCGACCTGCTGGTCGCCCGGCGCAAGGCAATCGTCCTGCAGCTCGGTGAGCTGTCGGCACTGGCCGGTGCCAGCGCAGCCGACTACGGGGACGGGGAACCCACCCAGTGACCACCCCTTCTGGAACCCACGAGCCGCCGCAGCCGCCGGCGCCCTCGCCGGCCCCGGCCTCCGCCGGTACGCCGACGCCGGCACCGGCACCGGGTCCGGCACCCGCGTCCCGGAGCTGGCTGCGCAAGTGGCGGCGCACCACCCAGCCGACGCCGCCGGACCTGAACGACGGGCGGATCGCGTCCGGTGAGGCCCGGATCTCCCTGCTCGACCGCAACCCGTTCCAGATCGGCTTCTTCCTCACCGCCGGCGCGATGGCCGCCTACGGCCTGGTGGTGGTGGCGCTGAACCTGCGCACGGTGATCGTGCTGATCCTGCTGTCCCTGGCGATCTCCCTCGGGCTGAACCCCGCTGTGGAGTGGTTCCACCACCGGGGCGTGCGCCGCGGCGTGGCGGTGGCGCTGGTGACCCTCGCGCTGATCGGGGTGCTGGTGCTGGCCGGCTGGGCGCTGGTGCCGGTGGTCAGCGAGCAGGTGAGCCGGCTGCTCGTGCAGGCGCCCAGCTACCTGGAGAACCTGCGCCAGAACCCCCAGATCGCGGCGTTCGACGACCAGTTCGACGTGATCGACCGGGCCGTGGCCTACCTCACCTCGGGAGAGCTGATCAGCGGGCTGTTCGGTGGCCTGGTCGGGGCCGGGCAGGCCGTTGCCAACACGATCTTCTCCCTGATCATCACCACGGTGCTGACGCTGTACTTCCTGATCACGCTGCCGGCGATCAAGGAGGTGATCTACCAGCTGGCCCCGTCCTCGCGCCGGCCGCGGGTGAAGTACCTGGCCAATGAGATGTTCAAGCGGGTGGGTGGCTACGTCTCCGGCCTGTTCCTCGTGGTGCTGATCGCGATGAGCGTCGCGTTCCTGTTCCTGAACATCGTGGGCATCAGCCAGTACGCGCTCGCCCTCACCGTGGTCGTCGGGCTGTTCGCCTTCGTGCCCCTGGTCGGCACGACGATCTCGATGGTGATCGTCTCGATCGTCGCCTTCTCGGTCTCCCCCACCACCGGGCTGGTCACGCTGGTGTTCTTCCTCGCCTACCAGCAGTTCGACGCCTACTTCATCCAGCCGAGGATCTTCGCCCACTCCGTCCAGCTGCCCGCCGTGCTGG
>JAEWOI010000039.1 GCA_023460935.1 Actinomycetes bacterium | reverse complement strand
GGAAGACCTCCTGTTTGTTGAGCGAACCTTGAGCAGTTCCACTCAACCGCGGGAGGTCTTCCCTGGGTTCTCAATCAGACCGTGTCGTCACAACGACTCGACCAACCTGTCCGGTCAGTACAGCTAGAGGCCGCCGGCCAGCTGGGCGCCGCCGACGTAGGCTGCGGCCAGCGCGAACGCGAGGTGCCGCAGCGACTCCTCCGGCGGCAGGTACGTCGGGTGGTGCAGCCCCACCCGGTGCCGGGCACCCGAGGACGGGGCCCCGGTGCCGACGAACATCATCAGGATCGGCGCGATCCTGGAGTAGTGCGAGAAGTCGTCGGCGCCGCAGGACCGGAACGGCTCGTGCGCCACCGGCAGCCCGACGGTGCCGAGCAACGGGTCCACCAGCTGCACCAGCCTGCGGTCGTTGTTCAGCACCGGGTCGCCGACGATGATGTCCACCTCCGCCTGCGCGCCCCGTGCTGCCGCGGTGTGCTCGGCCAGCTTCCGGATCGCAGCGTGCAGGTGGGTGCGGTCGCTGTCGTGCATGGTGCGGATCACGCCGTGCAACGAGCCGGACTGGGGGATGATGTTCGCAGCGGTCCCGGCCTCCATCCGGCCCACCGTGATCACGGCCGGGTGGGTCGGGTCGATGCTTCGCGAGACCAGCTCCTGCAGGCCGAGGACGATCGATGCGAGCACCGGCACCGGGTCGATCGCGACGTGCGGGTAGGCGCCGTGGCCCGGGTGGCCGTGCACGACGATGTCGAACTCGTCCGCTGCCGCGTTCACCGCGCCGGCGCCGGTGCTGACCACGCCCCGCGGCACCCGCGGCTGCACGTGGCCGCCCACCATCGCAGCCACCTGGTGCTCGCGCAGGAGCTGGGAGGCCACCACCTCCTCCGCGCCCGACGGCTGCACCTCCTCCCGCGGCTGGAACACCCCGACCAGGCCCACCGGCAGGTCCTCCACCCTTCGGGCGGCGCGCAACAGTGCCCACAGGGCAGCCAGGTGCACGTCGTGGCCGCAGGCGTGCATCGCGCCGTTGGTCGCGGCCCACTCCACCCCGGTCTGCTCGGTCAGCGGCAGCGCGTCGAGTTCGGCGCGCACCGCGACCGATGGTCCGGCCGGGCCCACCCGCATCAGGAAGCCGGTGTCGGCCACCCGATGGGTGGTGAAGCCGGGCAGGGCGTGGCGCAGCCGCTCGGCAGTGGGCCGCTCCTGGCCGCTGAGGTCCGGATGGCGGTGCAGCTCGCGGCGCAGCGCCTGGGCGTGCGGGAGCTCGTGCTCCAGGTTGGCTGTCAGCTGGCTGAGTAGTGCGGATGCTTCGTCACTCGGCCAGGCGGTCACCATGGCCCCATCTTGGTGCCTCGGCGCTCACGACGACAGGGGAGTGAACACCTGGATGGACACCGCAACCACCACCCGGCCTCCGGCCACGTCCTCCGGCAGGCGGTGGAAGGCGTTCGGGCCCATCGCGATCAGGTCGGCCGCGAGTTCGGGCGTGACCTCCCGGCTGTGCCTCAATTCGGCTGTGGCCACCGGCGCGAAGAACTCCGCTGCGGCACCGGCGATCCGGCCGGTCTTGTCCTCCCCGATGGCCAGCAGCCCGTGCCGGTCCCGCAGGCCGGCCAGGTGCTCCGGCTGCGGGGTAACCACCACCAGCCGCCCGCCCGGACGCAGGACACGCGCGAACTCGGGGACGTTCCGCGGGGCGAAGACGCACAGCACGGCGTCCACGCTGTGGTTCCGCAGCGGCAGCGGCCGCCAGACGTCTGCGACCACCGCGGCGATCCGGCGATCACTGCGCGCCGCAGCCCGCGCGGCGGCCTTGGACACGTCGAGCGCTACCCCGACGGCCTCCGGCTCGGTGCCCAGCGCCCCACCCAGGTAGTAGGCGTTCCCGGCTCCGACCTCGAGGATCCGCCGACAGCCGGCCACCTTGGCTGCGACGGCCGCCTGCACCTCATCGAACAATCCGGAGGAGTGCACGCGTGACCGGGCGGCGAGCATGTCCGCGGTATCGGCGTTGGCCGGCTCCGGCCCTCCGAGCAGGTTCGCATAGCCGTGCCTGGACAGGTCGAAGCTGTGGCCGGACGGGCAGCGAAGCGCTTCCGGTGATGCTTCCAGTCCTTCGCGGCACACGGGGCAGGCGAGCAGCCCGGCCGCAGCCACCAGGCCGGCGCCCCGCCGGCTCACGCCGCTGCCTGGCGGCGCAGCGCCCGGACGTCGGACCGGATCAGGAGCACCAGGCCCACGGCTGCGATCCCGGCGAAGGCGAACCACTGGACGGCGTAGGAGAAGTGGTTGCCCTCGGTGAGTTCCGGAGGCTGCACGGGCACCAGTCCCTCCGCCTGCCCGGGCTCGATCGTCAGCACCGAGAGGTACCCGTTGACCACGGGGTAGGGCAGGGTCGCTGCCAGCGCCGCGGAGTTGATCAGGCGCACCGAGCTGGCCGGCGGGTTGGGGGTGACCGCCTCCGGGGCGCCCTGCTCGTCCCGCCGGACGTAGCCGACGATCGAGACCTCTCCGGCCGGTGGCGGCGGCAGCGCCGTCGGGTAGTCCTGCCCGGACGGGCGCGCGGCGAATCCGCGGTCGACCAGCACCCACGCGCCAGAGGTGGTGCGCAGCGGCGTGACCACCTCGTAGCCGCTCTGGCCGGCGTTGGAGCGGTACCGCACCAGGAACTGGCGGTCGGGGTCGAAGCTGCCCCGCACCGTGACCTTCTGCCACTGGTCGGCCTCGACGATAGGGCGATTGAAGACCGTCTCGAACGGCACCGGTGGCGCGCTCTCGTGGGTGGTCACCGAGTCGTTGCGGGCGCGGCGCTCGTCCAGCCGGTCGAGCTGCCACTGGCCGAGGTTCACGAAGGCTGCGGCCAGACCGGCCACGCAGGCGGCGAGCACCAGCCAGCGCAGCCACTGCCGGCCGGGCCTGGGCGCGGTGCCCATCGGCGTGTCGAGCAGCCGCATCAGGACTCCTCCACCACCGTTCCGTCCACGGTGCCCGGCACCGGCAGGGCGGGCCGCCCGTCACCGGCCGGTTCGACCTCCGGAGGCCGGCGTTGGTCGATCGCGTTGGCCAGCATCACGGCGATCGTCGGAAGCACCGCTGCGGCGAGCAGCAGCAGCAGGTTCCACGGGAGGGGCGTGACGGTGGCGGCGAGGAAGCAGGCCACCCGCACAGCCATCGTCCACAGGTAGCGCCGCCGGCGCGCATCGTTGTCCAGCGAGCGCGGCCGGCGCGCACTGGTGATCAACACCGGCTTCTGCGCGCTGCCTGGACTCACAGCCCAAGAGTAGGTCGAACCCGGCCCACGGTGCAGACTCCTCCCGCGTGCCCGCTATCGCGGCCACGCGGTCGTCGTCTAGCGTTGGGCGGCGTGACCGAAACAACCACAGCAACTGCCCCTGGCGTTGCCCGAAGCGTGATCGTTACCGGTGGCAACCGGGGAATCGGCCGGGCCATCGTCGAACGTTTCCTCGCTGCCGGGCACAAGGTCGCCAGTCTCGACCTGGGCGGGGAGCCGCCCGAGGGTGCGCTGGGCGTCTCGTGCAATGTCACCGACGCCGCCCAGGTCGAAGCAGCCTTTGCTGCGGCCGAGGAGGCCAACGGCCCGGTGGAGGTGCTGGTGGCCAACGCCGGCATCACCAAGGACACCCTGATCCTGCGCATGCAGGACGCGGACTGGGACGCCGTGCTGAACGTCAACCTCACCGGCGCCTTCCGCTGCGCGAAGCGGGCGGCGAAGAGCATGATCCGGGGCCGCTTCGGCCGAATCATCTTCACCGGCTCCGTGGTTGCCCTCTACGGCTCACCGGGGCAGGTCAACTACTCCGCGTCGAAGGCGGCGCTGGTGGGCATGGCCCGCTCGCTGACGCGGGAGATCGGCAGCCGCGGCGTGACCGCCAATGTGGTCGCGCCGGGCTTCATCGAGACCGACATGACCGCCGTCCTGCCGGAGGACGTGATCGCGAAGTACCTGGCCTCGATCCCGGCGGCCAGGCTCGGCCAGCCCGACGAGGTTGCCGCAGCGGTGGCCTTCCTCGCCGGCGAGGAGGCCGGGTTCATCTCCGGCGCTGTGCTGCCGGTCGACGGCGGCCTCGGCATGGGTCACTGAGGGAGCAGCCATGGGGATCCTTGAAGGCAAGAACATCCTGGTCGCCGGGGTGACCATGAACACCTCGATCGGCTACCGCGTGGTGGAACTGGCCCAGGCAGAGGGCGCGAACGTCGTCGTGTCCAACTTCGGCAGGGCGATGAGCCTCACCGCCCGCGTGCTGCGCCGGCTCGACCCGGAACCTCCGCTGCTGGAGCTGGATGTCACCGACACCGCCCACCTGGCCAGCCTGCCGGAGCGCCTCGGCGAGCACTTCGACCACCTCGACGGGGTCGTGCACTCGATCGCGTTCGCCAACCCCGAAACCGCCCTCGGCGGCAAGTTCCTGACCACACCCTTCGACGACGTCGGGTTCTCCGTCCACGTCTCGGCCTACTCGCTGGTCAGCCTCGCGATGGCCTGCAAGCCGTTGTTCGCCGAGCGTGCATCCGTGGTCGGCATGACGTTCGACGCGACCGTCTCCTGGCCGACCTACGACTGGATGGGGGTGTCGAAGGCCGCGCTGGAGAGCGCCTCCCGTTACCTGGCCCGTTACCTCGGCCCGGACGGCGTCCGCTGCAACCTCGTGGCCGCCGGCCCGCTGGAGACCATCGCCAAGAAGGCCATCCCCGGCTCGGAGGAGTTCAACGCGATCTGGGGCACGCGGGCGCCGCTGGGCTGGGACCCAAAGGATCTGACGCCCACGGCGAAGGCTGTCGTGGCCCTGCTCAGTGACTGGTTCCCCGCGACCACCGGCGAGATGATCCACGTCGACGGCGGACTGCACTCGACCGGGGCCTGACCGGGCAGCCGCCCGGCCCCCCGAGTCGGAATCCGCGGCCAGGGTTGGGTAGGTTGGCGGCATGAGCGTTGTCCAGTTGGAGGGTGTCTCCATCATCCGGTCCGGAAGCACCCTGCTGCACGGCGTCGACTGGACCGTGGAGGAGGACCAGCGCTGGGTTGTGATCGGCCCGAACGGCGCCGGCAAGACCACCCTGCTGCAGATCCTCGGCGCGCAGTCGCACCCGTCGAAGGGCACAGCGCAGATCCTCGGCGAGACCCTCGGGGCCGTCGACGTGTTCGAGTTGCGCCCCCGGATCGGGGTCACCTCTGCTGCGCTGGCCGACCGCATCCCGCGCTCGGAGCGGGTTTCCGATGTCGTCGTGTCCGCCGCCTACGCCGTGATGGGACGGTGGCGGGAGGCATACGACGAGCTCGACCACGACCGTGCCCGCCAGCTGATGCAACTGTTGCAGGTGGACCACCTGGCCGACCGCACCTTCGGCACGCTGAGCGAGGGCGAACGGAAGCGCGTGCAGATCGCCCGCGCCCTGATGACCGACCCCGAGCTGCTGCTGCTCGACGAACCCGCTGCCGGGCTCGACCTGGCCGGCAGGGAGGCGCTGGTCGCGACGCTGTCGGACCTGTGCACAGACCCGTTCGCCCCCGCGACCGTGCTGGTCACCCACCACGTGGAGGAGATCCCGCGGGGCATCACGCATGCGCTGCTGATGAAGCACGGCCGCGTGGTCGCGGCCGGCCCGGTGGAGAAGGTCCTGACCGGTCCGCTGCTGAGCGCCACGTTCGACCTGCTGCTGGAGGTGAGGCAGGCCGAGGGCCGCTGGTTCGCCAGGGCAGCTGCTCGCGCCGGCCACCGTCCTCCCGCGCGCTTGGCATGATGGAGGGCGACAGGGAGGACTGACGATGGCTGAGTGGCTGGCCGAGCACGCCTGGGTGGCCTGGCTCTCCCTGGCGGCGCTGCTCGCGGTCACCGAGATGCTCACCCTCGACTTCACCCTGCTGATGCTGGCCGCCGGCGCCCTCGCCGGGGGGCTGGTGGCGCTGGCGTTCCCGGGCGTGTGGTGGCTCCAGATCATCGCGGCGGTCGTGGTGGCGGTCGCCATGCTGGGTCTGCTGCGCCCGACCCTGCTGCAGAAGGTCCGCTCGCTGCCCGGTTACCGTTCCAGCGTGGACAAGATGGTGGGCAGTGCCGGGGTGGCGCTCACCGAGATCACCACTGCCGGCGGCGAGGTGAAGGTCTCCGGCGAGGTGTGGACGGCGCGCAGCATCGAGGGGGCCATCCCCGCCGGCACAGAGATCGAGGTCTACCAGATCGACGGGGTCGTGGCCGTCGTGTACCCCCGCAACCTTGCCCTGCCCTGATCCCTGAGGAGAACCATGACCCTGTTCACCATCATCTCGATCCTCGTGGCGGTAGTGGTCGTCGCGCTCCTCGTCCGTTCGGTGCGCGTGGTCCGCCAGCAGCAGGTCGGCGTAGTGGAGCGGCTGGGCAAGTTCCGCCGCACCCTCGAGCCCGGGCCGCACCTGCTGGTGCCGGTGATCGACAGCGTCCGCTACACGATGGACATGCGCGAGGCCGTGGTGCCGTTCCCGCCGCAGGGGGTGATCACGGAGGACAACCTGATGGTCAACATCGACTCGGTGATCTACTACCAGGTGGTCGACCCGGTGCGCGCTGCCTACGAGGCGCAGAACTACATCCAGGCCATCGAACAGTTGACGATGACCACGCTGCGCAACATCATCGGCGGGCTCGACCTGGAACAGACCCTCACCAGCCGCGAGGAGATCAACCAGAAACTGCGCACCGTGCTGGACGAGGCGACCGGCAAGTGGGGCATCAAGGTGAACCGGGTCGAGCTGCGCTCGATCGAGCCACCGGCCACAATCCGGGACGCCATGGAGAAGGGTGCCCGGGCCGAGCGCGACAAGCGGGCGGCCATCCTCACCGCGGAGGGCCAGCGCCAGTCGATGATCCTGTCCGCATCCGGCGACCGGGAGGCGTCGATCCTGCGCGCCCAGGGCGACCGGGAGGCAGCGGTGCTGCGTGCCCAGGCCGACCGGCAGGCCGCCATGCTGCGTGCCGAGGGCGAAGCCCAGGCGATCACCACAACGTTCTCCGCGATCCACGCAGGCAAGCCCAGCCAGTCCCTGCTGGCCTACCAGTACCTGCGGATGCTGCCGAGCCTCGCCAAGGGTGAGTCCAACAAGATGTGGATCATCCCCAGCGAGCTGAACGACGCGCTGAAGGGGCTCGGCCAGATCGCCGGCGCCGCCCGCGCGGGCATCGCCGGTGAGCCGGAGTCGGCAGCAGGGGAATTCTCTGCGCCCGAGCGGGTGGACGTCTTCGCCGAGATCGAGGCGCAGAAGGCTGCGGACGAGGCGAACTCGGCCAAGTCCGTGCAGCAGGCCATCGCCGAGGCCGAGGCGCTCGAGGGGCGCAGGGCGGCCAGGCTGGCCACCGAGCGGGGCAATGCACTGACCACCGGCAATCCGGTCCAGCCGGCCGCGGAAGCTATTCCTGCTCCCCGGCCCGAGGAGGAGCAGCCGAACCCAGCAGGCTGACCAGGGCTGCCAGGTGCTCGGCCATGTCCAGTGACGGGTCGAGCAGGAACTGGGTCTGCAGGCCGTCGGCTGCTGCTATCAGCAGGTTGGCCACCACAGCCGGGTCCAGGTGGGCGGGCAGGGCACCGGCCCGCTGCCGCGAGGCGATGTCCTCGACGAACAGCGCGCGCAGGCGGTCGTAGCGCGCACTGACCAGGTCGTGCGCAGGGTGCCCGGGGTCGCTGGCCTCGACCGTGAACCGGGCGGACAGCTGCACCAGCCCGGGTACCTCTGCGTTGTGCCGGACGATGTCGACCAGCCCGTCGACCGCGGCCACGCCCGGTCCCGCGACGTTTGCCCGGTCCACCTCGTCCCGCTTGCGCAGGAGCTCGGCGAACAGCTCCTCCTTGGACGAGAAGTAGTGCAACAGCCCGGCCTGGCTCAGCCCCACCGCTGCGGCGAGCTCGCGCACCGAGGTCCTGCGGTAGCCGGTACGCGCGATCACAGCGAGCGCCGTGGTGAGGATCTCCTCGCGCTTGGCGACGCCCTTGGCGTATCTGGCGGGACGCGGCACGCGCCCATGGTAGGACCGCTCGCCGGGCGAGGGGGAGGTAGCTTTGGGGCGTGCCACGCCAGCCCACCCGAGTGCTGGTCCTGCTGTGCCTGCTCTGCCTGATCTCCGGTTGCGCCCTGCGGGCCGACGCCAACCCCGCCACGGCCACCGGAGCCCCGGCCCGTCCGGGCGGCCAGGTGGTGATCACGGCGATGACCTACAACATCCTGGGCGGGCCGGTCCCGGACGACTGGTTCCCGCTGATCCCCAGGGCGGAGCTGATCCCCACCGCGCGCGCGCCGGGCGTCGTGGCGAAGGTCCGCCTCGCCGATCCTGACATCATCGGGTTCCAGGAGTTCGCCCACCGCACACCGGCCGGCACCTACCTGGAGGAGCAGCTCCGCGACTACGTGTGGCTGCACTCGGCCGGTGAGCACGCGCTGGCCTTCAGGGCCAACAGCTTCGACCTCCTTGGGCACGGCACAGAAAAGCTGGTCAGCGCAGGGGAGCAGGGCTCGTTCCTCGACCGGTACGCAGACTGGGCCCGGCTGCGCGACCGGGCTACCGGCCGGGTCGTGCTGGTTGTCAACGTCCACCAGCACCCGGTGCAGACGCCGGTGTTCGCCCGGGTTCGTTCGGTCGGGATCGGTCGCCTCGTCGCCGCCATCGAGCGACTCGACCCGGGACTGGCGGATCCACTGGTACTGCTGGGCGACTTCAACGCCGGCAACGCCGAAACCCGGCCGGTCTTCGCCGACCACCTGACCGGACTCGCGGCGGCCGGCTTCGTCGATGCCGGCACGGTGGCCCGCGCCGACACCTCCGACGTACCGAGGGCGAACTCGCTGCACCAGCTGTCGGCCGCTGTGGCCGGTGAGCCCGTGGCCAAGGTCGTCCGGCGGAACGGCCGGTACATCGACTACGTGTGGGTCCCCCGAGGCACGACCGTCCTGAGCTGGGCAGTCGTGTCAGGCCCTGGCGTCGAGTGGCGGCAGGTGCACGGAAAGCGGGTGCCGGTCTGGACGGGCGTCGTCCCCTCCGACCACTCCCCGGTGGTCGCGAGGCTGCGCTACTCCTGAGCCGGTGACGCGGCGCGGGCGTAGCGTCCCGCGAGCGCGGAACAGGCCATCAGCTGGGCCTGGTGGAACAGCACCAGCGGCAGCATCAGCAGCCCGAGCGGCTGCCCGGCGAACAGCACCCCTGCCATCGGCAGCCCGCTGGCCAGCGACTTCTTGGTGCCGCAGAACTGGATCGCGATCGCGTCCGCCCGGTCGAAGCCGAGCCTCCTGGCCGTCCACCAGGTGAGCGCGAGCATCAACGCCAGGATCACCAGGCTGACCCCGAGCAGCACCAGCAGCGCCTGCCAGCTGGTCTGCGCCCACATGTTCTCCCGCATGCCGGCTGAGAACGCGGCATAGACGACCAGGACGATCGAGCCCCGGTCCACCAGCTTCAGGCCGGGGTGGGCCGCGACGAAGCCAGCCGTCCACCGGCGCGAGAGCTGGCCCGCCACGAACGGGACGAACAACTGCAGCACGATCTCGACGATGGTCGAGGTGGTGAACGCCACCTGGCCGGTGCTGCTCATGAACAGCCAGCACAACAGCGGGGTGAGGAACACCCCGAGGATGTTCGACGCGGAAGCGCTCACCACCGCGCCGGCGACGTTGCCCCTCGCGATCGAGGTGAAGGCGATCGAGGACTGGACGGTCGAGGGGACGAGGGTGAGGTAGAGCAGGCCGGCCTGCAGGCCCGGCGACAGCACGGCGCCGGTGAGCGCGACCGTGGCGAGCCCGACCAGCGGGAACACCACGTAGGTGAAGGCGAGGATGATGGCGTGCAGCCGCCAGTGCTTCAGCCCGGCGAGCGTCTCGGAGGGGCTCAGCCGCGCGCCGTAGAGGAAGAACAGGGTGGCGATCGCAACGGTGGTCGCGATGTCGAGCGCCTGGGCGAAGACTCCGGTGGCGGGAAGCAGGGAGGCCAGGACCGCTGCCGCGATGATCGCGAGCAGGAAGCGGTCGACCGGGATACGGGGGAGTCGGGACATCGGCGTCATCCTAGGGTGCCGCGGCACTCCTAGGATGCCGGGATGGCAACTGTGATCCCGGTCGAGGACGCCGCTGACCCAAGGCTCGCCGACTACGTCGGGCTCCGGGAGGCCAGCCTGCGCCGGCTGCTCGAGACCGAGCGCGGGATCTTCATCGCCGAGGGGCACAAGGTGATCCGGCGGGCGCTGGAGGCGGGGTACCCGCCCCGGTCCTTCCTGCTGTCGCCGCGCTGGCTGGCCGATCTGGCCGCGCTGGTGGAGCCCCTGGACGCGCCGGTCTACCTGGTCAGCGAGCAGTTGGCGGAACGGGTCACCGGGTTCCACGTCCACCGGGGGGCGCTGGCATCGCTGCACCGGGTCGACCGGCACGGTGTCGCGGACGTGCTCGCCGGCCGCCGGGTGATGGTTTTGCAGGACCTGGTCGACCACACCAACGTCGGCGCGGTGATCCGCAACGCTGCGGGCCTCGGCTGGGACGGTGTGCTGGTCAGCGCGCACTGCGCCGACCCGCTCTACCGCCGCTCGGTGAAGGTGTCGATGGGCACGGTCTTCGCCCTGCCGTGGGCGCGGCTCGACCGGGAAGTGCCGGTCGGGGATCTGCTGCGCGGCGCAGGCTACCGGGTGGCGGCGCTCGCGCTCCGCGACGATGCGGTGGACCTGGCCGAGTTCGCGGCCACCCTGGCCCCGTCCGACCGGCTGGCAGTGCTGCTGGGCAGCGAGGGGCCGGGCCTCAGCGACGACTGGGTGGCCGGAGCGGACACGGTCGTACGGATTCCGATGCGGGCCGGTGTGGACTCCCTCAACGTCGCGGCGGCGAGTGCCGTGGCGGCCTACGCGCTGGCCTGACTAACCGTCGGCGGACGTGCGCTTGGCGCTCACCGGCCAGTCGGCCGGGTAGAGGTGGGCGAGTTCCTCGTGCTGGGCGTAGAGCTTGCGCCGCAGCCGGGTGGAGAGGCGGTCACCAAAGACCGTCCCCGCCAAGTGGTCGGTCTCGTGCTGCAGGCAGCGGGCGAGCAGCCCGGTGCCCTCGACGGTCACCGGCTCACCCCAGGGGTCGACCCCGGTGCAGGACGCGCGATCCGGCCTGGCCAGGGGCTGGTAGCCGCCGGGTAACGAGAGGCAGCCCTCCTCGGCCGACTCGAGGTTGCGCTTGTCGCCTTCGGGCAGCGTGACCACCGGATTGCACACCGCGCCCACCCGGTTCACGTCGTCCGCGTCGGGACAGTCGTAGACGAACAGGGAGAGGTCCACGCCGACCTGGGTGGCGGCCAGGCCGACACCGTGCGCGGCGGCCATGGTCGCGAACATGTCGCGCACCAGTTCGCGCAGGTCGTCGTCGAAGCCGGTCACCTGGCGGGTTCGGGCGTGCATCACCGGCTCACCCCACTTGGTGATCGGCAGCACCTTGCCGCCGCTGGTCAGCTCCTCGATGCCCATCCGCGCTCACTCCTCGTTGTCCGGCGGCCATCTTAGGGCTCGTGGCGTGGTGCGCTTGCACCGCTGACCGCGGCGGGTGAGGCTGGCCGGATGGAGCCGTCGACGCCGGTGCTGCCACCGGCGGTGCAGGAGCTGGTGGCCGGCTTCGCCGACCACCTGCGGCTGCGGCGGGGGCTGTCCGCCCACACCGTGCGGGCCTACGTGGGTGACGTCACCGACCTGTTCACCCACCTGGCCCGGGTGGGGGACGAGCAGCCGGCGGAGGTGACGCTGGCCGACCTGCGCACCTGGCTGGCGAACCAGCACGCCGCCGGGGCCGGGCGGGCCACGCTGCAACGGCGCGCTGCCGGGGCGAGGGCGTTCTTCGCCTGGGCGCACGCTGCCGGCCACCTGCCGCAGGACCCGGCCCAGACGCTGCGCTCGCCACGGGTGGACCGCCGCCTCCCACCGACGGTGGAGGCCGACCAGGCACGGACCCTTTTCGACGCCCTGGCCGCGCGGGCGGCCGAGGCCGAGCGTCCGGAGCAGCTGGCAGGAAGACGGCGTGACCTGGCGATGGTCGAGGTGCTTTACGCCTCCGGCATCCGCGTTGCGGAACTGACCGGCCTCGACGTCGACGACCTGGACCGCCAGCGCGGCCTGCTGCGGGTGCTGGGCAAGGGCGGGAAGGAGCGCACCGTGCCGCTCGGCGGGCCGGCGCTGCTCGCGCTCGACGCGTGGCTCGAGCTGCGCCCGCTGCTCGCCCGACCCGGGGCCGGGAACGCGATGTTCGTCGGAGACCGCGGAGCCAGGGTGGACCCCAGGGTGGTGCGGCGGCTCGTCCACCGCGCGCTCGCGGCTGTGCCGGAGGCGCCCGACCTCGGCCCGCACGGCTTGCGCCACGCAATGGCCACGCACCTGCTCGAGGGCGGTGCCGACCTGCGCTCGGTCCAGGAACTGCTGGGGCACTCCTCCCTTGCCACCACCCAGCTCTACACCCACGTCACCGGCGACCGGCTACGGAGGGCGTACCAGCAGGCGCACCCGCGGGCGTGAGTTCGCATCATGACCCATTGACGGTGCGCCGGGCGTGGGCGGAGCATGAGTCAGCCAGGGCTGCGCGGGGGGTGCGGCCCGGACGGGGGCAGGCAGATGTCCGAACGACGGCCGCGTCGAATCGCGCATTCACTCTTGCTGGCAGCACTGGCATCCAGTTTCCTCCTGCTCGGGCAGCTGATCGGGTTGCCGCACGGGTCGGCGGCATCCCCGCCGGGCACCGTGGTGTTCACGGCTGCCGGTGACTTCGGCTCCAGCAGCGCAGCGTCCGCTGTGCTGACCGGCATGGGCAGCGGCGAGCCGGATCTCGCGCTGGCGCTTGGGGACCTGTCGTACGGGACGGTGGGCTCGGAGGGGGCCTGGTGCGACTTCGTCACCAGCCGGTTCGGGGCCGGGAGGCCGTTCCAGCTGGTGGCCGGAAACCACGACAACGGCTCGAACGGGAACATCAACGACTTCAGCGCCTGCCTGCCCAACCAGTTGCCGGGGCTGCTCGGCACCTACGGGCGGGAGTACTACGTCGACTACCCGCAGTCGAGCCCGGTGGTGAGGTTCATCATGATCTCGCCGAACATGGCCTTCAACGGGGCGGCGGCGTGGAACTACGCCGCCGGATCGACCCGGTACAACTGGACCTCGGCTGCGATCGACGGCGCCCGCAGCCGCTCCATCCCATGGGTGGTCGTCGGCATGCACTACCCGTGCCTTTCGATCGGGGTCTACGGCTGCCCTGCCGGGGAGGACATCACGAACCTGATGGTGAGCAAGCGCGTCGACCTGGTGCTCAACGGCCACGAGCACATGTACCAGCGGACGAAGCAACTGGCTCTCGGGGCCGGGTGCAGCCGGTTGGCCCAGGGCACGTTCACCGCTGGCTGCGTGGCCGACGCGGACACCAGCCTGGTCAAGGGAGCCGGCACCGTCTTCATCACCTCGGGCCTCGGCGGACAAGAACAGCGACCGGCCAACAGTTCAGACCCCGAGGCGGCCTACTTCGGCGCCGCGTCAGGGTCGAACGCAAGCCCGTCGTTCGGCTTCCTGCGGGTCACCGCCACCACAACCCGGCTGGACGCTGCCTTCGTCGCCACCTCAGGGTCGTTCACCGACTCGATCTCGATCGTGCCCGGAGCCGCGGACACCCAGCCCCCTTCGACCCCGGCCAACCTGGCCACGGCCGTTTCCGGCTCGGCAGTGACCGTGCAGTGGTCGGCCGCAACCGACAACGTGGGCGTGACCGGCTACGAGGTCTACCGGGGAGCCACGGCATCCTTCCCCGCCGACGCCACCAGCAGGGTGGGCACCACTTCCAGCCTCTCGCTGGTCGACTCCGCGCTGCCGGCCGGCACCCACTACTACCGGGTCGCAGCCCGCGATGCCGCCGGCAACGTCAGCGCGCCCAGCACCGCCGTGCCCGCCACCGTGACCGCTGTCGACCCACAGCCGGCGGTGGTAGCGGTGGCGACCACCATCGACGCCGGAGTCCGGTCCGGCGACGCGGCCAACTACGGCAACGACACCCAGCTCTGGTCGCGCCGCAGTCCCGCTCAGGAGTCGTTCCTGCAGTTCGACCTGCCATCGGCTCCGGCAGGCAAGACGTTGCAGGCGGCGGTACTCGAACTCCGCACCTCCGGCGACCCGGCGGCCGGGTCGGCGGGTCAGCACCGCGCCGACGTGGTCACCGGCACCTGGACCGAGTCGCAGGTGAACTGGAACAACCGGCCCACGACACTGGCCGCTGCGCTTGGTGCGTTCTCGACCCCGACCGCCAGCCACACTGCCTTCCAGGCGACGCTCGCCCCCGCGGGGTTGAGCGGGCGGCTGGGCACCACGGTCACGATCAGGCTCTCCAGCGACGCCACCGACGACAACCTGAGGGTCGGCTCGTCGGAGGCCGCCTCCACCTACCGTCCGGTCCTGCGGCTGACCTTCGCCAACTCGCCCTGATCGCGCCGGGCGGCTGCGGCCCGTCAGCATCACAGGAAGCGCTCCGGGTCGGCGTAGCCGCCGTCCAGCCAGACCACGAGGTGCAGGTGGCAGCCAGTGCTCCAGCCCGTGGAGCCCACCCAGCCCACCACCTCACCGCGACGGACGAGGTCTCCTGCCTGCACCCGGTAGCCGGTGGCGTGCAGGTAGCCGGTCCGCAGCCGGTGCCCGCCTGCGCTGCCGTGGTCGAGCTCCAGCCGGTGGCCGCTGGCAGCGTCGTGGCCCACGCTGGCCACGCGACCCGCAGCAGCCGCAACCATCGGGGTGCCGCACGGAGCCGGCAGGTCGACGCCGTTGTGCAGCCGCCAGTCGCCGAAGATCGGGTGCCGGCGCATTCCGAAGCCGGAGCTGACCGGTGCCGGAACCGGCCGGGTGAGCAACCCCGGCACCCGGGGGCCGGCGGAGAGCGCGGCCTCGCGCTGCCCGACGAGCCGGCCCACCGCGGGCACGGCGGAGCGCGGCAACAGCCGCAGCGCAGGCTGCTCCAGCAGGCTCAGCGGGTCGAGATAGGCCTCGCCCCGCTTCAGCCCCCAGTGCAGGCAGGTGCCGCCCGGGCAGGCGTGGCCGCGTTCCAGGTGGGCGATGGTCTGGCCGGTGGACACGGTGGCTCCGACCGCCACGACCGGACGCACCGGCAGGTAGGTGGTGCGTAACTCGCCGTGGGACACCACCACGACCCCGCGCCCGGCCAGGGTGCCGGCGAAGACCACCCGGCCGCCGAGCGCTGCCACCACGGGCGAGCCGGCCGGACCCAGGAGGTCCACACCGCGGTGCCCGGCGAGCCACGGCTGGTCGGGAGGATCGAACCCCCGGACGACCGGACCCGCGAGGGGTGGCACGGCGCCGGTCGCTGCAGCTGCCGCAGGTGCCGATCCCAGTGCCGCCACCGCGGTGAGGACCACCACCAGGAGCACGACCCGTAGCCTCGTCACGGCCGTATCTTGGGCGGCGGGGCAGAGATCGGGTCAGTGGCCGGAGCAGCCTGTGGAGAAGTCACGCGGCTGTGGATGACGCCGGTTGGCGAGCTGGGCGCGCGAGAGCGTAGAATCTGCGCAGCGACCCGGCAGATCCGGGCCGACTTCGCACGCAGTCCTTCCGTCGCAGGACGGGCCGTGCCCGTGGTCCCTTCAGGGGTGGGCAGCCGGCGACTGCGTCAGGCGGATCGAAGAGCTCGATCCGGACAACCCAACAGCGGGTTCGGGCCAGTTCCCGTCCCGCGCGGAAAGGAACGGCCATGGCCGTCGTCACCACGCGCCAGCTGCTGGACAGCGGCGTCCACTTCGGGCACCAGACCCGCCGGTGGAACCCGAAGATGAAGAAGTTCATCTTCACCGAGCGCAACGGCATCTACATCATCGACCTGCAGCAGTCGCTGTCCTACATCGACTCCGCCTACGCCTTCGTCAAGGAGACCGTCGCCAAGGGCGGCCAGATCCTCTTCATCGGCACCAAGAAGCAGGCCCAGGAGGCCATCGCGGAGCAGGCCACCCGGGTCGGCATGCCCTACGTGAACCAGCGCTGGCTGGGCGGGATGCTGACCAACTTCGGCACCATCAGCAAGCGAATCGCGAAGATGAAGGAGCTCGAGGCCCTGAACTTCGACGACGTCGCCGCTTCCGGGCTGACGAAGAAGGAGCTCCTGCAGCGCAAGCGCAAGAAGGACAAGCTGGCCAAGTCCCTCGGCGGTATCCGCGACATGCACCGGCTGCCACAGGCGGTCTGGGTGGTGGACACCAACAAGGAGCACCTGGCGATCGACGAGGCCCGCAAGCTGCGGATCCCGATCGTCGGCATCCTGGACACCAACTGCGACCCCGACCACGTCGACTTCCCGATCCCCGGCAACGACGACGCCATCCGCTCGGTGGCGCTGCTCACCCGGGTGCTGGCCGACGCCGTCGCCGAGGGCCTGCTCGCCCGCTCGTCCGGTGGCGCCACCGGCGAGGAGGCAGAGCCCATGCCCGACTGGGAGCGCGACCTGCTGGCCGGTGCCCCGGCCGCTGCCGGTGAGACCGCTGTGACCGAGGTCGTCGCTGACGCCCGGGCGGAGGAGCCGGTGGTCGAGGCCACCGAGGAGCCCGTCGCCGAGGCTGCGGCCGAGGAGCCCGCCGCCGAGGCCACCGAGCCGGCCGTCGAGGAGACCCCGGCCGAGGAGCCGGCGGTCGAGGCCACCGAGGCGGTCGAAGCCGAGGCCGCCGATCCCGCCACGACCACCAAGTAAGGAAGAACCCAACACATGGCAACGATCACTGCCACCGACGTCAAGAAGCTCCGCGACGCCACCGGCGCGGGAATGATGGACGCGAAGAAGGCCCTCACCGAGGCCGACGGCGACTTCGACGCCGCCGTCGAGATCCTCCGCGTCAGCGGCCAGGCCAAGATGGCGAAGCGCTCCGACCGCGAGGCCAGCAACGGCCTCGTGGCGGCGTCCGGCAAGACCGTCATCCAGCTGGGTGCCGAGACCGACTTCGTCGCCAAGAACGCCGAGTTCATGGCGTTGGCCGAGAGCATCGCCGCCGCCGTCGACGCCGCGGGCGCCAACGGTGTGGAGGCAGCGAGCGCGGTCGCGCTGCCGTCCGGGCAGACCGTCGCCGAGGCGGTCGCCGAGCTCAGCGCCAGGATCGGCGAGAAGCTCGAGCTGGCAGCTGCTGCGACCTTCGACGGCGACGTGAGCATCTACCTGCACAAGCGGTCGCAGGACCTGCCCCCGCAGGTCGGTGTGATGGTCGAGCACGTCGGCGGCGAGGACGCCTTCGTCAAGGGCATCGCGATGCAGATCGCGGCGATGTCCCCGGCGTACGTCACGCGCGATGAGGTGCCCGAGGACGTGCTCGAGAACGAGCGCAAGATCGCCACGCTGACCGCCCAGGAGGAGGGCAAGCCCGAGCAGATCATCCCGCGCATCGTCGAGGGCCGGCTGGGCGGCTTCTTCAAGGAGGTCTGTCTGGTCGAGCAGCCCAGCGTCTCCGACGACAAGCTGACCGTCGGCCAGCTGCTGGACAAGAACGGGGTCGAGGTGAAGCGGTTCGTCCGCTTCGCCGCAGGCGCCTGAACCACGCACGCAGCGGCCGTCCAGCACCAGCTGGGCGGCCGCTTCGACGTTTGCGGGGCCGCCGAGAGGATAGGGTGGTGCCGCACCCGCCGAGCATTCGCCGGTCGCCGCCGCCGCTTTCGAGGAGACCACATGCCAAGTCCGTACCGCCGTGTCCTGCTCAAGCTGTCGGGTGAGGCGTTCGGTGGCGGCAGGCTGGGCGTCGACCCGGACATCATCGCCGGCATCGCCGGGCAGATCGCGGAGGTCGTGGCGTCCGGGGTGCAGGTGGCGATCGTCACCGGCGGGGGGAACTTCTTCCGCGGCGCTGAACTCCAGACGCGCGGGATCGACCGCGCCCGCGCCGACTACATCGGCATGCTGGGCACGGTGATGAACAGCCTGGCGCTGCAGGACTTCCTGGAGAAGGCCGGGCAGCCGAGCCGGGTGCAGACCGCCATCGCGATGGGCCAGGTCGCGGAGCCGTACATCCCCCTGCGGGCGATCCGCCACCTCGAGAAGGGCCGGGTGGTGATCTTCGGTGCCGGCTCGGGGATGCCGTTCTTCTCCACCGACACCGTCTCGGCCCAGCGGGCGCTGGAGATCCACGCCGACGTGCTGCTGATGGCCAAGCAGGGCACCGACGGTGTCTACGACGACGACCCGCGGACCAACCCGGACGCGCGGAAGTTCGAGGACCTGACCTACGACGACTTCCTCGCCCGCGACCTGAAGGTGGCCGACGCGACTGCGGTCAGCCTCGCCAGGGAACACCAGCTGCCGATGGTCTTCTTCGACCTCGGGGTGACTGGGAACATCGCTCGGGTGGTCTCGGGTGAGAAGATCGGAACCACCCTGCACGCCTGAGTGGCGTGCTGGCGAAACCAGAAGGGAAGAGACCTCGTGATCCCGGAGATCATCAAGGACACCGACCACAAGATGGCGGGCTCGGTGGACCACGCGCGCGAGGACTTCGCGGCGATCCGTACCGGCCGGGCGCACCCGGCGATGTTCAACAAGCTGATGGTGGACTACTACGGCGCGCCCACCCCGCTGCAGCAGCTCGCCACCTTCCAGGTGCCGGAGGCGCGGACGGTGCTGATCACGCCGTTCGACCGCGGCGCCATGGCCGGCATCGAGAAGGCCATCCGTGATTCCGACCTCGGCGTCAACCCGGCGAACGACGGCAACGTGATCAGGCTGGTGATGCCGCAGCTCACCGAGGAGCGGCGCAAGGAGTACATCAAGCTCGCCCGGCACAAGGCCGAGGAGGCCCGGGTCGCGGTGCGCAACGTCCGCCGGCACGGGATCGAGGCCGTCCACCGGCTGGTCAAGGACAAGGAGATCAGCGAGGACGACGCCCGCGGGGCCGAGAAGCAGTTGGACGCCGCCACCAAGAAGCACGTCGACACCATCGACGAGCTGCTGAAGGCGAAGGAAGCCGAACTGCTGGAGGTCTGATCCCCGCATGACCGAAAGCGAGCAGCCGGCGCCGCGCAAGTCGCGGGCGGGACGGGACCTGCCTGCGGCGATCGGGGTGGGGTTGTTCCTGTTCGCTGTGATCGTCGCGACCCTCACCTGGTGGCCGACCGGCTTCATCCTGCTGCTGGTCGTGCTCACCAGCCTGGGGGCGATCGAGGTGCACCAGGCGCTGCAGCGCGTCGGGATGCGCTCCGCGGTCATCCCGGTCGTGATCGGCAACGTGATCATCATCGGCGGCTCCTACGCCGCCGCCCTGCTGCAGCCAGTGACCAACCTGCCCTGGCACGTCGTGCTGCTCGGCACGATCGGCGGGACGGTGCTGCTGGCGCTGATCTGGCGCATGTTCGACGGCGCTGACGGCTACGCCCGGGACAGCGCGGCGAGCCTGTTCATCATCGGCTACATCCCGCTGCTGGCTTCGTTCGTCGGGCTGATCCTCGCCCAGCCCCATGGCGTGGCCAAGGTGGTGGGGGTGGCGCTCTGCATCGCGGGCAGCGACACCGGTGGCTACGCCGCTGGCGCGACGCTCGGCAGGCACCGGATGGCCCCCAGCATCAGCCCGAAGAAGACCTGGGAGGGGCTGGCCGGCTCGTTCCTGCTGGCCGGCGTCCTCGGCGTCCTGCACGTCGTGCTGGTGATGGGTCGGCCCTGGTGGTTCGGGGTACTGCTGGCGGTGGTGGTGGTCATCTTCGGCACCGCGGGCGACCTGATCGAGTCGATGATCAAGCGGGATGTGGGGATCAAGGACATGAGTTCGTTCCTGCCCGGCCACGGCGGGGTGATGGACCGGCTCGACTCGACGCTGGTCGCAGCGCCGGCAGCCTGGCTGGTGTTCACGATCGCAGGAGGTGGCTGGTGACCGGGCTCACTCCGGAGGAGGAGGCAGCCTACGCCCGCACGGTCGCGCAGGCGGAGGCTGGCCGGACGGTGCCGCTCGCGCTGGGTGCGCCGAGGCGTGGCAAGCCGCCGCTGCACTGGGCCGACCTGGACGCTGCGCAGCGCGCCGAGGCGATCGCCGGGCTGGGGTTGCCGAGGTTCCGCGCCGGCCAGTTGACCCGCCACCTCTTCGACCGGCTGTCGGACTCACCCGAACACTGGACCGACATCCCCAAGGCCGAGCGCGGGGTGCTGGCCGAGCGGTTCGCCCCGTCCCTCGTGGAACGGGTGCGCGACCAGCAGGCCGACGGCGGTACGACTGTGAAGACGCTGTGGCGGCTGCACGACGGCTCGCTGGTGGAGAGCGTGCTGATGCGCTACGGCGTGCGCGGCGTTCGGGCCAGCGGCTCTGGCCGCGAACGGGCCACGGTGTGCATCTCCTCCCAGGCCGGCTGCGGCATGGCCTGCCCGTTCTGCGCCACCGGGCAGGGCGGCCTGCAGCGCAACCTGAGCACCGGCGAGATCCTGGCCCAGGTCACCGACGCCGCCAGGCGCCTGCGGGACGGCGAGATCCCGGGCGGGCCGGGGCGGGTGAACAACATCGTCTTCATGGGCATGGGCGAGCCGATGGCCAACTACACCGCCGTCCTGCGCGCGGTTCGGACCATCGTCACCCCGGCCCCGGACGGCCTGGGCATCTCCGCCCGCGGCGTCACGGTCTCGACCGTGGGGCTGGTGCCCCAGATCCAGCGGCTGGCGGCGGAGGGGCTGCCGGTCACACTTGCGGTGAGCCTGCACGCCCCGGACGACGCGCTGCGCGACGAGCTGTGCCCGATCAACACCCGCTGGAACGTCGCGGAGGTCGTGGGCGCGGCCCGCGGCTACTTCGAGGCCACTGGGCGTCGGGTCTCGATCGAGTACGCGCTGATCCGAGACGTGAACGACCAGGGCTGGCGGGCCGACGCCCTGGCCGACGTCCTGGCCGGGCCGGGCGGGGACCGGAAGGGACCCGGCTACGGCTGGGTGCACGTGAACCTGATCCCGCTGAACCCGACGCCGGGCTCCAAGTGGACGGCCTCGCGCCGGGCCGACGAGCTGGAGTTCGTCCGTCGCCTCGAAGTGCGTGGCGTCCCGGTCACCGTCCGCGACACCAGGGGCCGGGAGATCGACGGCGCCTGCGGCCAGCTCGCCGCCACCGGCGCAGACTGACCCACCACAACCCCTACGGGGTGCATGAGCGGACCTGCCCGCTTAGGCCCTCACTGACGAGGTTCCTTGAAGGAGCTGCTGCCCGCGCTTGCACCCTCCCTGACGAGGCTTCTGAACGGAGCTGCTGCCCGCGTGGACGGTCCCTGAGGAGGTTCGTGAGCGGAGCGAGCGAACCGTCACGAAGGGTCGTCCCGTGCCGGCCCTTCGTGACCCTCGTTTCGCTCGCTCCTCAGGGACCGGTTCGGGGGTGTGCGCTCGCTGCTCGGGGGCTGGTTCGGGGGGTGCGCTCGCTGCTCGGGGGACGTTCGGAGGTGTGCGCTCGCTCCTCGGGGGCTGGTTCGGGGGTGTGCGCCGTGCTCGGTTGCGCTCCTCCGGGACCGTGCACGCGGGGATTGCCTCCTGCCTGGGCTGCGGTGGGCGTGGGCAAGGAAGCGGTGGGGGGCCGCGGGCATGCCGAAAGCCGGTCCGGGACCGGTGCAGTGATGCTCGCGAAGCGACGGGACTCGGCGGTGCTGAGCGATCAGCGCCGCAGCACTGCTGTCGGTCGCCCGTTGGGCCCGGACCGGCGGGGAGCACCTCGCCGGCGTGGCGGTTTGTGCAGTTCTGGCAGCAGCGGGCCACCGAGAGGGTTGTCGGCTGAGTCGGCACCCGGGGCGTGGCGGTAGTCGTTGGTGAGCCCGGCAGGGGTCACGAAGTAGCGCCGGCCAAGTGGTGAGACCCAGGTGAAGCTGCCCGGCTCGTGCTGGTGCACCCGCCAGCCACCGTGAGTCTTGGCGCGGTGCGTCTTGCGGCGCAGCGGGCCGAGGTTGTCCGGGCCGGTCTGGCCAGGCGGCCTGTCCCGGCCCCACCGGTACGGCCGGGTGTGGTCGAGATCGAGCCCGGCCGAGCCGCGCGAGCCGTAGGGGAACACCTCAAACGGATGGCGCAGCAGCACTGCGCGCCGGATGCGGTCGGGGATCTCGTACTGATCGACTGCGACGATGCCGTTGGGATTGAACACCGGCTGCACCGCCACCCGGCTGTGGCCGAGCAGCTTCTGGATCTGACCAACGGTCACCGGACCGAGCTGCTCACAACGCCCGACCCCGGAACCGGTGGCGAGGCTCTCCCCGGACAGGTGGACGACGAGCGTCGCCTTCGGCAGCAGCTGGTCCGGCGGCACCGTGATCGTGCCGCACGCGTGCCCGGCGCAGCCGAAGGGCGAACGGGCGCCGGAGCCGTTCGTCTCGTCCTCAGCCAGGGTGGGCGAGGAGTCGTGAGTGGCCACTCCGTCCAGCGCCGGCTGGCTGATCGAGTGCTGGATCAGTGCCAGCGCCCGGGCCGGCGTCGCGAGGATGCCGAGCGCCGTGGCCCGGCGTTCCGACGCGTCCTCGGTGGAGCCCTGTGCGGCCAGGATGGCCGACAGCTGCTCCAGCGCTGCGTCGAGGAAGGTGGCGTCGGCCGCGTCCAGCCAGCCGTAGATGTCGCGCAATCCGTCGCGGTGCACGACGCCGAGCTCGACCCGGGGGCGGTTCCGGGCGTCCCACCTGGCCTCGGCCGCGGCTGGATCGGCCTGCACGACCAGCGCCTCAACGAAGCGCAGCAGCCGGGCCGGCGCCAGCCGGGTGGTGAAGGGAGCGATGGTGCTGTCCGCCCACAACGCCCTCGTCAGGGTCAGCTCGGAGGTGGCGCGGGCGATCTTCCGGGCGAGCCAGAGCGGCACGCCGCAGGCCACCGACTGCTCCCACAGCCGGGGCAGCCGTCTCTCCAGGTTCAGCAGGTCGACCACCTGGGCGGTGACCGAGTCGACGCTGCGGTGCAGCGCCGCGGCGAGCTCCAGGCAGGCGAAGTCGTCCACCCGCCCGGTCCCCTCAGCCGCAAGCTGCACCTTGTCGGTCGGCAGCTGGTGGCGGTAGGTCCGCACCACGCGCAGCATCGCCTGCGCCTCGACCACCTCGGCCTGCCGCCTCGCCTGCTGCGCCTGCTCGAGCACGCCCAGGGCAGCGTTGGCATCCAGCCGGCTCAGCTCGGGGTATTCGAACATGTGTCCATTATGGATCACCCCACTGACGGTCCCTCAGCCGAGGTGACGCGGCCCTTCGTGACGGCTGGCTCGTGCCTCGCCAGCCTCCTCAGGGACCGTGCCTCGCCAGCCTCCTCAGGGACCGTGCCTCGCGAGCCGCCTCAGGGGCCGGTTCTCGTCAGCCCACCTGCGCCGGCTCGGAATGGGTCGTGACCCAGAATCGCGCGGTCGCCACAGCACCGAGGACCAGCAGTGCCGACGTCAACAGGAACGGCCAGCTCCGGTCCATTCCCGAGAGCCAGCCGGAGACCCAGCCGAAGGGTGCCGTGGCCAGCATCACGCAGGTGCGCTGGATGGCCATCACCCTGGAGCGCTCGTTACGGTCGACGTGCAGGGCGACCAGTGACTCCGAGAGCATGAACAGGATGCCCGCCCCGAATGCGTCCAGCAGCAGGCAGGCTGCGAGCAGGGCGTAGGTCGACGCCGTGGCCGCGCCGGTGGGCACCGGCACCAGCACGAGCAGCACCTGCCCGGACAGGTAGGCGAGGAAGCCCCAAAGGGTGGGCCGCTGCAGGTGCCGGGGGTGCGTCAGCCGGGGGATCACGGTGAAGAACAGGATCACCGACAGCACCGAGCGCACCATGGGGAAGAACGGCAGCAGCGGGTCGGGCACGCCGAGGCGCTGGTTGACCACGACCTGCCAGAAAGTGCCGTTGACCAGGGTCACTGCACCGACGATGGCTGCGATGCCGAGGGAGAACAGGGTCCCCCTGGAGTGCAGGATCAGGCCGAGGACGCCGCGGTACTCCCGCAGCGACCGCCAGATGCTGACCCCACGGGTCTGCTCCAGGCGGAGCCGTCCGGTGGCGGTCTCGGTCGACCAGCGGTACAGGATGAGGATCTTCAGGGTCATGATCACGGCGGCGTTGACGTAGAGGATCCGCACCGCCGGCACGAGGCCGAACTGGGCCACGAGTACCGCCGCGATCGGCGCGAACAGCGCGGAGAACTCTGCGGCAACCTTGATCAGCGAGTACACCTTGGTGATCTCGCTGCGGTCCACGTCCTCGACCAGCAGGCAGTCCCAGGAGTTCTGGGTGACCTGCCAGGCGCCGTTGACCACCGAGGCCACCAGGAAGTACCAGAAGTTCTGGGCCAACGCCCAGACCACGCAGGGGATCACCCAGGCCACGATGTCGAAGACGGCTGTGGTGAGCCGGCGGCCCAGCTTGTCCGTGATCACGCCGCTGAGCAGGCCGAACCCCACCTGGGAGAGCGTCGCGATCGTTGCCAGCAGCCCGATCTGCTGGTCCGGCACCCCGAGGGCCAGCATGAACACCGATGCGTACGGCAGCACCAGCATCATCGAGAGGCCCCACATGGGCTCGGTGTAGACGCAGGCCCGGCCGTTGCCGCGCAGCCCGATCAGGCTGGCCAGCATCGGGTTGCGGACGCGGGACACCGGATCAGTAAACCAGCCCGGCGTCGAGCAGTCCGGGCACCTGGGCCACATCGTCCACCAGCCGCACCGCGGCCGCCATGGGCCGTCCCTCGGCGAGCCCGGCCACGAGTGGCCAGGCCGGCAACTCGCTGGTCCAGTAGTCCACGCCGACCAGCAGCAGCGGAGGGATCTGCTCCCCCGGCAGCGCGTAGTAGCGCGGGGTGACAGCCTGGAAGATCTCCTGGACGGTGCCGGCGGCACCAGGCAGGCAGACCAGGCCGCCGGACGCGTGGCGCAGCAACAGGTCCTCCCGGATGGCGTTGGAGAACAGCTTGGCGATGCCGGCGCAGAACACGTTGGGCGGCTCGTGCCCGTACAGCCAGGTCGGCACGCCGTAACTGCGCCCGCCCAGGTCCCACCGCTCCCTGACGGAGAGACCTGTGGCGACCCAGGCGGCGACGTCCTCGGCGAACCAGGGTCGCTCGGCCAGCATGGCGAGCGCCGCCTCCAGTTGGGTGGCCGGGCCGGCCAGGGCCGCCCCGAGGTTCACCGCCTCCATCGCGCCCGGTCCGCCGCCGGTGAGCACCGTCCTTCCGGACGCGGCCAGGGCCCGGCCCAGGCGGGCGGCTGCGGCGTAGCCGGGCGAGCCGCGCACCAGTTGGTGGCCGCCCATCACCCCGACCGCGCCGGCCAGCCCCAGGTCGTCCAGGGCCTCGGTGATCGCGTGGTCGTGCAGGGTCATCGCCAGCTCGCTGGTCAGGCTGCGGTGCTGACCGACGTGCTGCCACCAGCGGTGCACGCGCGCGTCCAGGGTGTAGCGGTAGCCGCGGTCGAGCCCCGCGTACAGCTCCTCGGGGTGGTAGAGCCCTGAGCGGTACGCGTCGAACGGCAGGTCCGGCAACTGCGGGAAGACGAGTGCGCCGCCGGTGCGCAGTCGCTCCTCCACGCCGGCAGCGAACCGGCAGCCGAGGAACACCGAGCGGCTGACGTCCGCCGCCAACAGCTGGGCAGTGCGTCCGGTCAGGTCCAGTGACTGCACGTACGCCTCCGCCAGCCCGCCGGTGGCTGCCAGGTGGGCGTCGAACTGGGCCAGCGACTCGATCTCGACCCCGGCGCCGGACGCGGCCGTCACGGCGCCACCGGATCGTCGCCGGAGAGGACGATGGTGTCGCAGTTGGCCCCGGCGAGACGATGGGTGAGGATCCGGATCCGGATCCGGGCGAGGAAGCAGGCCGTCATCGGGACCGCCCGAAGCGCAGCGTGACGAGCTGGAACGGCCGCAGTTCGAGGTCTGCTCCGGTGGTGTCCGGACGCACGCCGGGCACCGGGCCGACCTCCTGCTCCAGGAGGTCGGTAGGGACCACGCTGGCGGCATCGAAGTGGGCCGTCACCCGGCCGGTGCACCGGCGGCCGTGCGCCTCGTACAGCCGCACCACCACGTCGCCGGAGCCGTCCTCAGCGAACTTGACCGCCTCCACCACGATCCCGGGGGTGCTCACCTCCACCAGCGGCTCGACCGGCTGGGCGCCCTGCACCGGGCGGTCGGGCTGGTTGGTGCGATAACCGAGCTCCACGGCCGCGGCCACGTCGGCGCCGGGCTGCACCGCCACCGTGAACTCGTGCAGGCCCCGGTCGGCTTCGGGATCGGGGTAGACCGGTGCCCGCAGCAGCGAGAGCCGGACGGTGGTGGTGGTGCCGCCGTCGGCACGGACGTCACGGGTGACCTCGTGGCCGTAGGTGGCGTCGTTGGCCACGGCCACGCCGTAGCCCGGCTCATCCACCAGCAGCCAGCGGTGGGCACAGAACTCGAACCGCGCCGCCTCCCACGAGGTGTTGGTGTGCGTGGGGCGGCGGTAGTGGCCGAACTGGGTCTCCGCCGCCGAGGTGTCGGCCCGCACGTCGAAGCCGAAGCCCAGCTTGAGCAGCTTCTGGCGCTCCCTCCAGTCCACCCGCGTGCGGATCACCAGGGCCGGCGACCCCGCGGGCAGGGTGAGCCACTGGGTCACCTCAGAGGAGCCAACCAGCTTGCGCACCACCACTGCCGGCTCCCCGTCGAGGTCACCCGGTTCCGCGGTGCCGGCAGCGGTCGGCACGCCGGCCCGCCGGTAGAACTCGTCCACGTCCCAGGCGTCCCACTGGTTGGGTACGTCGCCGAAAAGCTCCAGCCGGTTGCCCGGCCGTCCGGGCGCGACAGCCTCCCTGCCGCTGGCGTGATCGCGCAGCGACACCAGTTCGCCGGCGGCGTCCACGACGGCGGTGACGTGTTCGTTGCGCAGGGTGAACGCACCTGCGGCGACGCCGTCGGGAGCTCCAGCCGCCACCACCCCCGCCGCTGCCTGCTCACCCGCTACCGCCACCCCGAAGGCCGGCAGGCCGTCGCGCTGGTGGGGCGCTGCGTTGGCCCGCAGCGCCAGCTCACCGTCTCCGACGAGCACCCGGAGCGAGTCGGCGATGATCTCCTCCAGTTCCTCCGCGACGGCAGCGTAGTTGCGTTCGGCCTCGGCGTAGACCCACGCGATCGAGCTGCCGGGCAGGATGTCGTGGAACTGCTGCAGCAGCACGGTGCGCCAGCAGCGCTGCAGGTCGGCGGCCGGATAGGGCAGCCCCTCCCGGACGGCTGCGGTCGCCGCCCACAGCTCCGCCTCGCGCAGCAGCTGCTCGCAACGCCGGTTCCAGCGTTTCGTCCGGGCCTGGGTGGTCAGCGTCCCCCGGTGTCGCTCGAGGTACATCTCGCCCAGCCACACCGGGGCGTCGGAGTACTCCGCCTGAGCCCGGGTGAAGAAGTCCCGCGGGCTGCCCAGCACCACCCGCGGCGAGCCCTCGAGGTCGCCGGTTCGCGCCGCGGCAGCCAGCATCTCGCGGGTGGGCCCGCCGCCGCCGTCGCCGTAGCCGAACGGCAGCAGCGACACCGTTGCCCTGCCGTGGTCTGCGAAGTTCCGCTCGGCGTGCGCCAGCTCGGCGGCGGACAACTCGCTGCTGTAGGTGTCCACCGGAGGGAAGTGGGTGAAGATGCGGCTGCCGTCGATGCCCTCCCACCAGAAGGTGTGGTGGGGCATCCGGTTCACCTGGTTCCAGGAGATCTTCTGGGTGAGGAACCACTTCATGCCGGCGGCCAGGGCAATCTGCGGCAGCCCGGGGGAGTAGCCGAAGGTGTCCGGGAGCCAGACCTCTTCGCAGTCCACCCCGAACTCCTCGCGGAAGAAGGTCTTGCCGGTGAGGAACTGCCGGGCCATCGCCTCCCCGCCGGGCAGGTTGGCGTCCGCCTCGACCCACATCCCGCCGACGGGCACGAACTGCCCGGCCGCGGCCAGGCGCTGCAACCGCGCGAACAGGTCGGGGTAGCCCTCCTTGACCCAGGCCAGCTGCTGGGCCTGGGAGCAGGCGACCACGAACCCGGGGTGCTGCTCGGCGAGGGTGGCGACGGAGCTGAACGCGCGTGCGCACTTGCGGACGGTCTCGCGCACGGGCCACAGCCAGGCGGAATCGATGTGGGCGTGGCCGGTGGCCACCAGGGTGTGGGCGCTGGCGGCTGCCGGGGCCGCCAGTAGCGGTGCCAGGATCGCCCGGGCCGCGCCGGCGCTGCCCGGCACATCGTCCGGATCGACGGCATCGACCACGCCGTCAAGGGCACGCAGCAGCTGGTGCCGGCGCGGCTGGTCCACGGGCAGCTGGTGCATCAGCCCGCGCAGGGCGAGCACGTCGGCGATCAGCTCGGCGACCTCGGTGCGGCGTTCGGCCAGCACCACCGGGCCGAGGCGGTACAGGGGCTCCCGCCCCGCGGTCTCCCGGCTGCCGTTCGGGTCGGGGTGCAGGTCGGTGAGCTGTAGGAGGTCCGGGTTCCCGGCGGCCTCGACGTACACGGTGAACCTGTCGCCGGAGCGAGCGGAGCCGAGCAGGCCGAGCGGCACGTATTGGTTTCGCGGCGAGATCGCCTTCAGCACCGTTGCGTCGGGACGCCACACCAGTCCCTCGGCCTGGAAACCCGGCTGGGAGGCATCGAAGCCGAGGTCGACCAGCAGCTCCGGCTCGGTCCCGGCCGCGCTGAAGCCTGCGGGCACCTCCCCGCACAGCCGCAGCCAGGTGGTCGTCCAGGGCGCGCCCCACCGCTCGCCCGCGGCAACCGGACGGTAGGCCTGTGCCGCGGCCCGGTAGAACGACACCGGTTCGCCGGGGCAGTCCCACCGCTCCACGGTGACCGGCTGGCCGGGGGAGTGCAGCGCCGGGTACAGGCGCTGGTGCAGGAAGCGGTCCAGCCTGGCTTCGAGGAGCACACGGTCGTCGTGCATGGTCAGGTCCATTCGCCACGGTTCGCCGGGAACGATCGAACCCTACCCAGCCGCCCGGCCGGGGCGACGCTGGCGCGCCATGGGTAGGCTGCCGCGGGAGGACTGTCGAGGAAGGGCCAGTGATGCGTGAGGTGGTGATCCTGGGCAGTACGGGTTCGATCGGCTCCCAGGCGGTGGAGGTGGTCTCTGCCCGTCCGGACCGGTTCGCCGTGGTCGGGCTCGCCGCCGGTGGCTCCTCGGTCGAGGCCCTGCTGGAGCAGGCGAGGCAGCTGCGTCCGGCGGTGGTTGCGGTCAGCGACCCCGCCGCAGCCGAGCGCGTGGCCCGGGCCCTGCCCGGAACGGACGTGTGGGCCGGTCCCGAAGCCGCCACCCGGCTGGCGGGGGTAAAGGCGGACGTGGTGCTGAACGGCATCACCGGGGCCGCAGGCCTCGAACCGACCCTGGCCACGCTGGCTGCCGGCACCACGCTCGCCCTGGCCAACAAGGAGTCGCTGGTGATCGGCGGCAGGCTGGTCACCGACGCGGCAGCGCCCGGCCAGATCGTCGCCGTCGACTCCGAGCACTCGGCCTTCGCCCAGGCGCTGCGCGCCGGCCGCGCCGATGAGGTGCGCAGGCTCATTCTCACCGCCTCCGGCGGGCCGTTCCGGGGCCGGACCCGGGAGGAGCTGCGCGCGGTCACCCCCGAGCAGGCGATGGCCCACCCCACCTGGTCGATGGGCCGGGTGATCACGATCAACTCCGCCACCCTGGTCAACAAGGGGCTGGAACTGCTGGAGGCGGGCCTGCTCTACGACGTCGACCTGGACGCGATCCAGGTGGTGGTGCACCCCCAGTCGGTGGTGCACTCGATGGTCGAGTTCTGTGACGGCTCCACCATCGCGCAGTGCTCGCCCCCGGACATGAAGCTGCCGATCGCCCTCGGCCTGTCCTGGCCCGAACGCACCCCCGACGCCGCCGCAGCCTGCGACTGGAGCCGGGCCGCGACCTGGACGTTCGAGCCGCTGGACGACGCCGCCTTCCCCGCCGTGGAACTCGCCCGGCGCTGCGGCAAGGCCGGTGGCCTGGCGCCCGCGATCTACAACGCGGCCAACGAGACCTGCGTCGACGCCTTCTGCGGCGGACGCTTGGACTTCACTGGCATCGTTGACGTGGTTGCCGACGTGGTGGACACCCATCTGGCCCGGCCCGCGGAACCGCCGCTGAGCGTTGCGGCGGTGCTGGCCGCGGACGCCTGGGCCCGCGCTGAGGCGGCCGCCCGCATCGATCAGGAGCAGTGAATTGGAGACTCTCACCGTCATCGGGTTCGCGATCGCCTTCTTCGCGCTGATCATGGTCTCGGTGGCCGTCCACGAACTCGGCCACATGGTGCCGGCCAAGCTGTTCGGGGTGCGGGTGCCGAAGTACTTCGTCGGTTTCGGGCCCACGATCTGGTCCACCACGAGGGGCGAGACCGAGTACGGGTTGAAGTGGTTCCCGCTCGGCGGTTACGTCCGGCTGCTCGGCATGTACCCGCCTCGCACGGACGGCCGTCCCAGCCGCGTGACCAGGCTGGCCGAACTGGCCGATGCCGCCAGGGCGCAGGAGTGGGAGGAGATCACCCCTGCCGACGTCGAGGGCGGCCGCCTGTTCTACCAGAAGAAGACCTGGCAGAAGCTGGTCGTGATGGCCGGCGGTCCGGTGATGAACCTGGTGATCGCCTTCGCCCTGATGCTCGGGGTCACCGCGCTGCACGGGGTGTACCGGCCGCAGACAACGATCGCCTACGTCCAGCAGTGCGTGATCGCCGAGGCCGGCCGCACCGAGTGCACCCCGGCAGACCCGAAGTCACCGGCAGCGCGGGCTGGCCTGCAGGTGGGCGACCGGGTGGTCAGCTTCAACGGCACCCCGGTGGACTCCTACGCCCAGCTGAGCGCGCTGATCCGGGCGAACCTCGACGGCGAGGCGCGGCTCGTGGTCGAGCGCGACGGGGCCGAGGTGGCCCTCACCCCGGTGCGCACGATGATCAACGAGGTGGCGGACACCCTCGACCCCAGCCACCGCATCTCCGCCGGCTGGCTGGGTGTCAGCCCGCAGCAGGCGCTGGTCAAGGGCGGGCCGGTGGAAGTGCTGGGCGACATGTGGACGATGACCCAGCAGAGCGCGGTGGCGCTGGTGCAGTTCCCGGTGAAGGTCTGGCACGTGCTGGTGGGCATGGTGACCGGCCAGCCGCGCGACCTGTACGACCCGATCAGCATCGTCGGCGCCAGCACCGTTGCCGGGCAGGTCGTCGCCTCCCCCGACGTCGCGATGGGGGAGAAGGTGGCCACCTTCGTGTCGCTGCTCGCCGCGGTGAACCTGTTCCTGGCGCTGTTCAACTTCATCCCGCTGCCCCCGCTCGACGGCGGCCACATCGCCGGCGCGCTGTACGAGTGGTTGCGGCGGCAGGGCGCGAAGCTCTTCCGCCGCCGCGACCCCGGCTTCTTCGACACCGCGAAGCTGCTGCCGGTCGCCTACGCGGTCGGCGGAGTCCTGCTGCTCAGCGGCGTGATCCTGATCCTTGCCGACATCTTCAGCCCCGTGCAGTTGTTCTGACCGGCCAGCGCGGGCTGGCTAAGTTCCGCTCGCGCCCATCATCGCGCCTGCCGACGTTGAGTAGGCTTGCGGTCGCCTCACCCGAGAGGCCAGAGATCGAGGAGTAGATGACCGTCAACCTGGGAATGCCCGCCACCCCGCCGCCGGTGCTGGCCCCACGCCGGCCCACCAGGCAGATCCGGGTGGGCAAGGTGCTCGTGGGTGGCGGCGCGCCGGTATCGGTGCAGTCGATGACCACGACCAAGACCACCGACATCAACGGCACGCTGCAGCAGATCGCGGAACTCACCGCCACCGGCTGCGACATCGTGCGGGTCGCCGTCCCCAGCCAGGACGACGCCGACGTGCTGCACATCATCGCCAAGAAGAGCCAGATCCCGGTGATCGCCGACATCCACTTCCAGCCGAAGTACGTGTTCGCAGCGATCGATGCCGGCTGCGCGGCCGTCCGGGTCAACCCCGGCAACATCCGCGCCTTCGACGACCAGGTGAAGGAGATCGCAAGGGCGGCCACGGATGCCGGCGTGTCGATCCGGATCGGGGTGAACGCAGGCTCGCTGGACAAGCGGCTGCTCGCCAAGTACGGCTCCCCGACGCCGGAGGCGCTGGTCGAGTCGGCACTCTGGGAGGCGAGCCTGTTCGAGGAGCACGGCTTCAGGAACTTCAAGATCTCGGTGAAGCACCACGACCCGGTGGTCATGGTGCGCGCCTACGAGCAGCTGAGCGAGGCGTGCGACTACCCGCTGCACCTGGGCGTCACCGAGGCCGGCCCGGCCTTCCAGGGCACGATCAAGAGTTCGGTGGCCTTCGGCGCGCTGCTGTCGAAGGGCATCGGCGACACGATCCGGGTCTCGCTGTCCGCGCCGCCGGCGGAAGAGGTGAAGGTCGGCATCAAGATCCTCGAGTCGCTGAACCTGCGGCCCCGGCACCTCGAAATCGTCTCGTGCCCCTCCTGCGGCCGCGCCCAGGTGGACGTCTACAAGCTCGCAGAGGAGGTCACCGAGGGCCTCACCGGCATGGAGGTGCCGCTGCGGGTGGCCGTCATGGGCTGCGTCGTCAACGGTCCGGGCGAGGCGCGCGAGGCAGACCTCGGCGTGGCGTCCGGCAACGGCAAGGGCCAGATCTTCGTGCGCGGCGAGGTGATCAAGACCGTGCCCGAGGCGGAGATCGTGGCCACGCTGATCGCGGAGGCCAACCGGCTCGCCGCGGAGCTGCCGGCCACGGAGTCCGGCCCGGTCCAGGTCTCCGTCGGCTGACCCGATGACCGCCAGGATCCTCACCGGCGCGGACGCCGCCATCGTCCGCAGGCTGGTGGCAGAGGATCCGGTGACGAACGTCTTCGTCGGCTCACGGGTCGACGCAGGCGTGTTGAACCCGGGGGCTCCGGGCGTGCTGTGGGGCTGGCCGGCGCAGAACCCGACGGCGCTGCTGCACATCGGAGCGAACCTGGTGCCGGTGGCGACCGACTCCGGACCGATCCCGGCCTTCGTGGAGGCCGCCGGCCGGCGCCGCACCTGCCAGTCGATCGTCGGGCCGTCGTGGATCACGCTGCCGCTGTGGCGGGCGCTGGGCGACCGCTGGGGCAAGTCCTACAGCCAGGTGCGCGAGGTGCGCAGGCGGCAACCGGTGATGGCCACGGCGGAGTCGCCCCGCGTCACCGCCGACCCGAGGGTGCGGCCGATCCGGCCGGCGGACTTCGAGTCCTACTTCGCCGCATCCGTCGCGATGTACACCGAGGAGGTGGGTGCCGACCCGCTGGCCAGCTCTGACTCCAGCTACCGCGCCTACTGCCGCTGGCTGGTCGACTCCGGGCGGGCGTTCGGCATCGTCGAGGACGGGCGGGTGCTCTTCAAGAGCGACATCGGGGCTGCCAGTGGGCCGGTCGCCCAGATCCAGGGCGTCTGGCTCGACCCTTCCCTGCGTGGGCGTGGGCTGTCCGTTCCGGCGATGGCGGCGGTAACCGAGTACGTGCTGGCCGACTACCCGATCGCCTCGCTCTACGTCAACGACTTCAACACCCGGGCGATCCGCTGCTACGAGCGGGTGGGCTACCAGCAGGTTGGGGAGTTCGCAACGGTCCTGTTCTAGGGTCCGCCGCAGTTCCGGTGCCGGATCCGGGTGAGCCGGGTAAGGCTTGGCCATGGCTACCGGTTGCACGCTGACCACCGTCACCCTCGGTACCCCGGACCCGGCTGGGCTCGCCGGCTTCTACGCCCGCCTGCTCGGTTGGGACCCGCCGCCACCCCTCCCGGACGGGGAGGACTGGATCGCCTTGCGGAACCCGGAAGGCGGGATCGGCCTGGCGTTCCAGGAGGAACCGACCCATGTGCCGCCGGTGTGGCCGCAGCGGCCCGGCAGCCAGCAGATGCAGGTGCACCTCGAGGTGCAGGTGGACGACCTTGAGCGCGGGACCGGGCACGCCGTGGCCTGCGGCGCCACCCTGGCCGGCTTCCAGCCCCAAGACGACGTGCGGGTCTGCCTGGACCCTGCGGGGCATCCGTTCTGCTTGTGGATCGAAACCTGAGGCACCCGTTCTGTTCCTCGCAGTTCGTTCCTCACTGCTCGTCAAGACTCCTCCCTTCCCGGCCGCTGGCGCGTCCGTGGCGGTCGTCGTCTGCTTGTGGATCGACGGCTGAGGCCGCCGGCGGCCTCGCTGTCCGGTCAGGCGACCTCGGCAACCGGGGCGCCGGTGAGCTCGACCAGTTCGTCCGGGGACAGCGGGAAGACCGCGTGCGGGTGCCCGGCGGCAGCCCAGATCCGGTCGAAGCGGGCCAGCTCGCGGTCGACGAGGATGACCGGCTGCCGGGAATGGCCCACCGGCGACACCCCGCCGATCGAGAACCCGGTGGCAGCCTTCACGAACTCTGCGTCAGCCCGGCCCACCGGCCCGACGAGTGCGGACACCTTCGCCACGTCCACCCGCAGGTCACCGGAGGTGACCACCAGCACCGCCGCGTCGTCGGCGAGCCGCCGGAACACGATGCTCTTCGCGATCTGGCCGAGCTCGACCCCTAGTGCCGCCGCAGCGTCCGCGGCCGTGCGCCCGGTCACCGGCAGCAGCACGATCTCGTGGGGGTGGCCCAGTTCGGCGAGC
Organism: Actinomycetes bacterium; assembly: GCA_023460935.1. Taxonomy (GTDB): domain Bacteria; phylum Actinomycetota; class Actinomycetes; order Propionibacteriales; family Propionibacteriaceae; genus Propionicimonas. The sequence goes on along the minus strand of JAEWOI010000039.1, from coordinate 5,082 downwards.
CTGGCTGCGACGCGTCGCGCGCCCTCCGGAATGGTGGTCTCGGTCACCCGGCCATCCTGCCAGCCACGCCCTGCGGGCAACGGCTGGTCGCCTGGCGAGACCGCCGGGACCCCTAATGGGGGCCAATTAGGCAAGGGCAGGCTAACCTAAATCGGTGCCAGTTCCCGACAGTAAGGAAGCCCGATGACGATCGCCGCGCCCGCGACCTTCCAGACCGTGCCACTGGACACAGCCCTCCGGCCAGCCCAGCTGGTCTCCCGCGACTTCCTCACGCCCGGCTACGTCCGGGTCCGCCTGGCCGGTGAGGCCCTGCACGGCTTCTCCGCTCCTGGCGCGGACGACCATGTGCGCATCTTCTTCGCCGCGGGTGGCGGCCCGGTGCCGGAGGGGCCGGACCAGTGGCGGGAGCTGCCGAGCCGGGAGTACACCCCGGTCGCAGCGGACGCCGGCTGGGTGGACTTCGACCTCGTGATCCACGGTGAGGGTCCCGGTTCGGCCTGGGCGGCTTCGGGCCCGCTCGGCTCGTGGGTGGCCGTCGCCGGGCCGCGCCGCAGCAACGCCGTCCTCGGGGAGCCGGACGCCTGGTTCCTGGCCGGGGACGAGACCGCGGTACCGGCGATCAACCGGTTCCTGCGCGGACGCCGTCCCGGCACGCCGGCGAGGGTGCTGCTCGAGGTGGCGGCAGAGAACGAGCCCGTCCCGCTCAACTCCGACTCCGCCGCGCACGTGACGATCCTGGTGCGTGGCGAGGACAGCCTGGCCTCAACCCTGGCGAGGCTGGGGGAGCGGGACCGGCCGGAGGGCAGCGTCCTCGGCTTCGTTGCGGGGGAGGCCGCGGTGGTGCCCGCGGCCCGCGCCCTGCTGCTGGACCGCTGGGGGCTGCCGGCCGAGGCAGTGATCACCAAGGGTTACTGGCGCCGGGACTGAGGAGCGGGGCCGGCCCGCGGCACAGATAGGATCGCGGCCGTGATCACTCGACTCTCCAAGCTGTTCGTGCGCACGCTGCGCGAGGATCCCGCTGACGCCGAAGTGGCCAGCCACCGCTGGCTGGTCCGCGCCGGCTACATCCGCCGCGCGGCGCCCGGCATCTACACCTGGCTGCCGCTCGGCCTGCGCGTGCTGCACCAGGTGGAGCAGGTCGTCCGCGAGGAGATGGACGCGATGGGCGCCCAGGAGGTGCTCTTCCCCGCGCTGCTGCCCCGGGACCCCTACGAGGCCACCAGGCGCTGGACCGAGTACGGGCCGAACCTGTTCCGGCTCAAGGACCGCAAGGGCACCGACTACCTGCTCGGCCCCACCCACGAGGAGATGTTCACCCTGCTGGTGAAGGACCTGTACTCCTCCTACAAGGACCTTCCCCTGTCGATCTACCAGATCCAGACTAAGTACCGCGACGAGGCGCGGCCCCGCGCCGGCCTGCTGCGGGGGCGCGAGTTCGTGATGAAGGACTCCTACTCCTTCGACGTCGACGAAGCGGGCCTGGCCGCCTCCTACGAGGCGCACCGACAGGCCTACATCCGCATCTTCGACCGGCTGGGACTCAACTACGTGATCGTGAAGGCCACCTCGGGTGCGATGGGTGGCTCGGCGTCGGAGGAGTTCCTGGCGGTCTCCCCGAGCGGGGAGGACACGTTCGTGCGCTCGCCGGGTGGCTACGCAGCCAACGTCGAGGCGGTCAGCATCGCCGCCCCGCCTGTGAGGGACACCGCCGGGCTGCCCGAGGCAAGGGCCGTCGACACCCCGGGCACGCCGACGATCGAGCACCTGGTGGCGGCAGCCAACGCCGGCTTCCCCAGGACCGACCGCGCGTGGGCGGCCGCCGACACGCTGAAGAACGTCGTGTTCAAGCTGACCCACCCTGACGGTCGCGGCGAGGTGCTGGTGGTCGGGCTGCCCGGCGACCGCGAGATCGACCCGAAGCGGCTGGAGGCAGCGCTCGCCCCGGCCGAGGCTGCGCCGCTGGCCGATGAGGACTTCGCGGCCAACCCCGGCCTGGTGAAGGGCTACATCGGCCCGGTGAGCCTCACCGCCGAGGGTCCGGTGCAGCACCTCGGCAGCGCCGCGCCGCTCGGCGTGCGCTACCTCACCGACCCGAGGGTGGTGCCCGGCACGGCCTGGATCACCGGTGCCAACCTCGTCGACACCCACCTCGTGGACGTGGTCGCCGGACGGGACTTCACCTCGGACGGCGTCCTGGACGTCGCGGAGATCCGGGAGGGCGACCCTGCGCCGGACGGCTCCGGCCCGCTGAGCCTGGCCCGCGGCATCGAGATGGGTCACATCTTCCAACTCGGCCGCAAGTACGCGGAGGCGCTCGGGCTGAAGGTGCTGGACGCCAACGGCAAGCTGGTCACCGTCACGATGGGCTCCTACGGCGTCGGGGTGTCCCGGGCAGTGGCCGCAGTGGCCGAAGCCACCTGCGACGACCGGGGCCTGGCCTGGCCGCGGGCCCTCGCCCCGTTCGACGTGCAGGTGCTCGCCACCGGCAAGGGCGAGGACATCGCCGCAGCAGCGGAACAGCTGGCCACCGACCTCGACGCCGCCGGCGTCCGGGTCCTGCTCGACGACCGCAAGGCGAGCCCGGGGGTGAAGTTCGCCGACGCGGAGATCATGGGCATGCCGACCGCCGTGGTGGTGGGCCGTGGCCTCGCCGACGGCCTGGTGGAGGTGCGCGACCGGGCGAGCGGGCAGCGCGCCGACGTCCCCCTCGCCGAGGCCGTGCAGTTCGTCCTCGGCGTGGTCAGGCCCTGACCGAGCCGGCCGGCGCCGACCCCGCCGGCCGGTACACTGGGCCAGGCCCGCGGGCAACCCACAACAGCACCACACAATCGGATCGAGGACAGGCATGAACACCGCTGACATCGAGTCACTGGTAGCGCCGGTGGCTGCGACCCACTCGCTGGAACTGGACCGCCTCGAGGTGATGACCGCAGGCAAGCGGGCGGTGGTGCGGATCTTCCTCGACGGCGACGGCCCCGCCGGCCGCGGGCCGTCCCTCGACGAGATCGCCGAGGCGACCAGGAGCATCTCGGCAGCGCTGGACGCGGCCGACGTCACCGGCGGGCGCCCCTACACCCTCGAAGTCTCCTCGCGCGGGGTGAGCCGTCCGCTCACCGAGGCCCGGCACTTCCGGCGCAACACCGGCAGGTTGGTCGAGTTCGCTCTCGGCGACGACCGGGTGACCGGCAGGATCCTCGGGGCCGATGACACCGGGGTCGATGTGGAAGTGGACGGCGCCAGCCGGCGGATCCCGCTGGCCGAGGTGACCAGGGCACTGGTGCAGGTGGAACTGAACCGGCCGGTGCCGGCAGAAGACGCGCAGGACGAGGCGGGAGAGGACGAGGAGGCCTGAGATGGACATCGACATGACTGCCCTGAAGGCGCTGGAGCGGGACAAGGAGATCAGCATGGACGTGCTGATCGAGGCCCTCTCCGACGCGTTGGCCAACGCCTACGCCAAGACCCCCGGCGCCATCGACGGCGCCAGGGTGGAGATCGACCGCCGCAGCGGCAAGGTGACGGTGTGGGCCCCGGAGCTGGACGAGGACGGCACCCGCATCGGCGAGTTCGACCACACGCCCCAGGGCTTCGGCCGCGTGGCCGCCACCACGGCCAGGCAGGTGATCTACCAGCGGCTGCGCGAGGTGGAGGACGAGCAGAAGTACGGGCACTTCGCCGGCGTCGAGGGCGACATCCTGCTCGGCGTGGTGCAGCAGGACCGTGACTCCCGCACCGTCCGGGTCGACCTGGGCAGCATTGAGGCGATCATGCCGCAGGCCGAGCAGGTGCCCGGCGAGGACTACAGCCACGGCAAGCGGCTGCGCGTCTACGTGGTCAGCGTGCGTCGCGAGCTGCGCGGGCCGCAGGTCGTGGTCTCGCGCACCCACCCCAACCTTGTGGCGAAGCTGTTCCGGCTCGAGGTGCCCGAGATCGAGCACGGCATCGTCGAGATCAAGGCGATCGCACGCGAGGCCGGGCACCGCACCAAGATCGCTGTGCTCAGCAACAACCCCGACGTCTCGGCCAAGGGCGCCTGCATCGGCCCGATGGGCCAGCGGGTGCGTGCCGTGATGCACGAGCTGAACGAGGAGAAGATCGACATCGTCGACTACTCCGAGGACCCGCAGGTGTTCGTTGCGCAGGCGCTGAGCCCCGCCAAGGTCACCTCGGTCACGGTCACCGACGCCACGGCGCGGGCAGCCCGGGTGATCGTGCCGGACTACCAGCTGTCGCTGGCGATCGGTCGGGAGGGCCAGAACGCCAGGCTCGCCGCGCGACTGACCGGCTGGCGCATCGACATCCGCTCCGACACCGCGCAGGCGTAGGAGCGCGGCCGGCGTGAGCCAACCCGTCCGGATGTGCGTCGGTTGCCGCCGGAGCGAACCGAAGCCGGCGCTGCTCCGGCTGGCCTGGGCCGATGGCCGGGTGGTGCTCGACCCGGAACAGCGCCTGCCCGGCCGGGGCTGCTACCTGCACCCCGGTTGCGCCGCCCAGGCGCTGCGGCGGAAGGCCGTGGGAAGAGCGCTGCGACGGGACGTCGACGCCGGTCAGGTGGCCCGGCTGCTGGGCCGCTGAACCGCCGGCGTCGGGGCCGATTGAGCAATGGTGGCGTGAGGGCGATAGACTTGTCCCCGCGCGTTCGCCGATCAGTGGCGAGCACAACCAGAAAGTGGGCTAACGCTCATGACCACTCGATGAGTACCTCGAAATGAGCAACAAACAGAACTAGTGGTCCGTTAGCGCCCGCGCGGACCTGAAGGAGAGTAGTGGCCAAGGTCCGCGTCTACGAGCTCGCCAAGGAGCTCGGACTCGAAAGCAAGGAACTTCTGCAGACCCTCAACGACATGGGGGAATTCGTCCGGTCAGCCTCGTCGACGATCGAGGCCCCGGTGGTGCGCCGGCTGAAGGAGAAGGCGGCCGCAACCAAGCCGGCCGCGCCGCAGCCGCAGGCACCCGCACCCAGGCCGTCCGCGGCACCTGCGCCCGCTGCCCCGGCCGCAGTGCCTGCGCCGACACCATCCGCCCCGGCTCCCGCCGCGCCCGCGGCACCGGCCCCGGCGGCCCCTGCTGCCACGCCAGCGC
>JAEWOI010000038.1 GCA_023460935.1 Actinomycetes bacterium | reverse complement strand
TCGACGTGCCGTCCCGAGATCTCGCCGTCGGCAACACCTTTGGCGGTCTCCGGGAACCGGGGTTCGAGCGGGACCCCCTGCATGTCCGGGAACTTGCCCAGTGCCCAGACGCGGTTCATCAGGCGGTTCGCCTCGCCGCGCCGGTTAAGCGCGTGGCACAGGAAGTTGGAGACGGTCTGGCAGCCCATCTTCCGGTACGCCGACCGCTCGTCTATGTCGACGATGTGGTCGGCGAACGCCGACAGCATGCGCCGTTCGGCGCGCTCGTGCTGGATCGCGACCTGGAGTAGCTCGGTCTCCGAGCAGTCCGTTGACGACGTCTCGGCGATCTCATCCAGCAGCGCATGCAAGCGCTCGTACTGGTCGAGCAGAAGTGGTTGTGGTGCAGATGGCTCGGTAAAAGCCATGATTTCATCCCCCATCATCATGGCTTTACTCGAAACTACGTTCGAGACTACTGCTCAGCTGCCCTCCGCGCAACCCCTGTTTGTGAGTAGTGCTGTGTTGCAACCGAATCAAGTCCGGTGACTCCGTCTTATCGCCGGCCAGATGTAGTACTTCGTAGCGCCCAGCGCGACGATCCGCGACATCTGCGCGTCCCGACGACCGTCCCGGCCACCGGTTTGCTAGGCTGTCGATCGCGAGTCCAGCACTCGCACGCCGATGTAGTTCAATGGCAGAACATCAGCTTCCCAAGCTGAATACGCGGGTTCGATTCCCGTCATCGGCTCCAGGTCAGAGGGTATTTCCCTTTCAACGCTTACGTTTGGACTTACGTGTATCTCGCCAAACCGAGGTCCCGAGTCCCTACATAGAGTTCTGCATGACACTCGCAACGGCGTCCGACCTGCCCGATATGATCCGCGCATGACGCAGCCGCCACCCCCTTGGCCGTCCACTCCTGGATGGCATCGCGATCCCGAAGACCCCGCGATGATCCGGTGGTGGGACGGGCATCAGTGGACAGCCAATCGCCAGCCGACTCCCCCGCCGGCTGCCCCCTTCCCGCCGTATCCTCCGCGTAAGAAGTCGGGTGCTGCCAAGCCGTTGCTGATCATCGGTGGGTCTCTGTTCGCATTCCTTCTGGTCGTGGGTTCGTGCGCGGCACTGATCGGTTCGTCGGGTAGCGATTCGAGCAGCGCGAGTAGCAGCACGACCACAGACGGGTCTGTGACTGTCTTCGCGCCCGATCCATCCGCCGCCGCTGCTGCGTCTCGTTCGGCGGCGGCCGCTCGCGAACAGCGGGACCGAGAGTTCCAGCGGCTGACGAACAAGGCGTCATACCGTTCCGTCACCTCGCGGGACTGGCAGCTTGTCGCGAAGAATCCCGGCGCGCACAAGGGTGAGCTGTACGTGGTCTACGGACGAGTCGTCCAGGCCGACGCCGCGACCGGTACGTTCCAGATCAGGGTGAACACCGACGGCCAGCAGGTCGACGTCTACGACTTCGACATCAACACGGTCGTGACAGCTGGCCTGGCGTCGTTCAAAGAGGTGGTCGAGGACGATCTCGTGACGTTGTGGGTGAGCGTCACCGGGTCGGAGACATACGACACGACTATGGGCGGATCTGTTACGGCGCCGAAGGTTGAGGCCAACATCGTCGAGGTGTACGGCAACGCCGGGTAGTCCTGGAGACGACGAAAGCGCCCCCACTCGCGATGAGTGGGGGCGCTTTGTGGTTGTCCAGGTTCAGAGCGGGTGCCTCGTCATGGGGCTCCGAGGGTGGCTTCTCATTGTTTCCTTCAGTGGCCGGGTCGCTTCCGCGTCGGCGATCAGTGTGTGTTCCTGAATCTCACCCGCTCTGAACTTGTGAGATGACTGTAGCACGCAATTCTGTTGTCGCGCAACAGGGTACGGAGTTATGGGCGACGTTTTAAAACTTATGGTTCCGCGGGAGGGCTGTTCATAACGAGCCATACACCGCCGGCAAGGCAGGCGATGATGGCGAGGATGTCGTAGAGCATGGGGGTTGAACGTGGCCGGAAGTCGATCGGTTCCCAAACTCGGCTGTAGAATTGCCCCATGACCGGCGTTCACGAACACGTCCAGGTGCCCGACAACCCGAGCAACGGCGACACCATCGCGTGCGACTGCGGTTACGAAGCCGAGTTCGTCGCCCTCGACAACGGCCGGCCCGGCGAGTGGATGCAGACCAGCGCGACTTGACCCTATCGGCGTTCGCGGACAATGGCGGGGTGATCGATCGCGAGGTGCTGCGCGCCGCGTCGGAGGCTGTGCATTCCCTGATGCGCAAGCAGCAGGCGAACCGCCAGGCACTCACCGATGGCGGGTGGGTGCCGCTCGACCCCGTGTTGGAGGCGTTGGGGGTGGAGTGTGACGAGGTGTTGTACGGCCAGCGAGCCGAGGCGCCCGACCTAGCCGACCGGTTGGCTGCGGTACTCGGCGACGACTGGGAGCCGTGAGCTGTCATTCACTGCTAGCGTCATCCCTCATGCGCAAGGTCGGGTTGACGCTACTGCCCATCGGTCTCGGCGTCCTGGCCCTCGGGATAATCGTCGCCACGTTGAGTGTGTCCGTCCAAGGCGCCGCGATCTCGTGCGGGCACCCGCTCTACCGGGACAACGTGTTCTCCGCGACCGAACCGTGTCGAGAGATCATGCGGGACAGGGCCATTGTCATGTGGTCGATCTTCGCGCTGTCCGCTCCGATCCTGTCGACGAGCTTCGTAACCCTGTTCCTGTCCTCCGAACGGAGGAATGACGCAATACGGACAGCAGACCTCAGTGCTTCGTGATCTCATATCGGGCATGTTGGGTAGGAAATTGCTCGATCTGACACTGGAGTACCAGGAGTCAGTCGACGCGCGGCGCGACGACTACAAGATGTTCGCGCAAGGCGGGCAACCCGTGGGCCGCGACCCCGACACTATCGCCGCCGACTACGAGGCCACCCTGCGCGAACTCCACGCCGATTAGGCGTAGGACAGTCCGGCTTGGCGCAGCTGCTCGTATGTGCGGATCGCGATGTTCGTCGAAGCGGCGTAGTCCAGGATCGCGGCGTGGTTGGCGATCGTGGTGTCGTTCGATGTCACTTTCGTCTCGACGAGGTCATGGAACAGCAGCGTCAGCAGGCTCTTGTTCGTGATGGTGCGGTCGATCTCGCCGGTCACGTTCGCGACGGTGAGGTTGCCGCATGACTGGCCGTACAGGCGGAACGGCAGCGAGGGGATCTGTTGATCGTCGGCGCCGCTGCCGGAGAACCGGCCGAGCGCGAGACGTCCGAGGCTGAAGTACTTCCGCAGGTCCAGCTCCGATACGGCGTCGATCACACCGTTGGGGTAGGCGAACGCGTTGGAGACGTAGCCTCGCTGCTGCTGCCACGCCTTGATCGCCGCGAACTCGGCCTGGCGCTGCGCCGCGGTCATCCCGGTCACTGAGGTTGTGTGCGCAGCGTAGGTGGATGCGTGGCCGCCGACCTCCCAACCACCCTGGAACACCATCTCGTCGATCTGGGCGCTGGTGATCTTCCCGGCCTGGTTCACCCACTCGATGATCGGGAACAGCACGCCCTTGGTCCCGTACTTGTCGTGGTGGTCCCGGGCGACGGTGTAGTGGGACAGGTAGGAGTCGTCGTAGGTGCAGACGAGGACGCCGTTGAGGTAGGGCTTGGGCAGTGGCATGTGCTCGACGCGGCCGATGCGGATCGTTGTCGCCCCGGCGGCGCGGTCGTTGATGATGATGCGGAGGTAGTTCAGGCCGGTCGTGCCGGGGGTGCCGGTCGCGACGCCGGTGGACCATGGCAGCGCGATCGCCACCCACTCGCCATGCTTGAACGGGCGCTGCACCTCCGGGATACCGGACGAGGAGATCGCGGACTCGAACGTCCAGTAGTTGGTAAACCCGGCATCCGGCGAGGCGAGCAGGCGAATGCGAGCGATCTTGTCGGCGTCGTCGAACTTGATCCACACCCGGTACATCTGGGCGGCGGGATCGATCGCGGTCAACGAGGGCGCGGTGAGGACTGTGGAGCTGCCTGCGCCGCCGGTGACGACCCGGACGCACTGGCTGCCGAACGCGTGGTCGCTGGTGTCGTTGAGAGTGACGGTCGCGCCGCCGGCCGAGAACGTTGTCCACCCATGCGAGGGCGCGAAGTTGGTGAGCACCTTCGTCTGAAGCTGGGCGACCTTACCGATCGAGCCCTGGCCGATGCGGGCGAATCGTCGCGCGGCGTCGGCCTTGGCCATGCCGAGAGTTACCGGGTCCATGCTCAGTCCTCCACCGTGATACTCGTGAGATTGCCGTTGCCGTCGTAGCCGTACGTGCGGGTGACGCCGAGCCGTGTGTCGGTAGCGACCGTCCCGTCCGGGTTGTACGTGTAGGTCGTGACGATGCCGTCGGTTGTGACCGTCTGTACGTTCTGATTGCCGTCGTAGGTGATCCCGGTCGTCGGGAACGCGGGCGCGAAATCGAACTCGGCGACTGCGATCTCGGCGGCGTCTTTCGCTGCGGCGACCAGCGTCGAGACGGGCGCCTCCGGGGGCACTCCGATCGCCGCCCGGATCAGCGCCGTCACATCCCCACCCTCAGCCGGAACATCGATGTAGATCGGCTGATGGTTGTTGATGTGGCCGAGGTTGTCGATCTCCCACCGGGTGGCGGCGATACCGGTGACCGTCGTGGGGGTGCCGACGACCGAGGACACCCACTGAGGCGCCCCGGGTGCGACGATCACCGCACCCGACACACCCTGCGGCGACGTCGGCCGCCACCGCAACTTCATCTTCTTCCCGACCGTGCCGAAACCGTCGTCGAGGGTGTAGGAAATGTCGGGCATCAGGGCTCCTCAGGGGTCGACTCAGGCTCAGCAGTGGGCGGCGGATCGGTCGGGAGGTTGGTGCTCGTCGGGCCGCCGAACCCCATCGCGCACACTTCCGGGAACTGGGTGTGCCGCTTCCACGGGTCAGTGGCCGCGGTGTAGCCGCTTGGGTCGAGGCTGTAGTCGTAGGTCGGGTCGTACCAGGGGTTTTCGATGGTCCCGACGATGCGTATCCAGTTCGACGGCAACCCCGTCTCGCCGCCTGACCCGTAGCTCGCGGTGAACGTGACGCCCGGGATCTCGGGCAACTCGAAGATGGTGTCGTTCATCTCAACTCACTTTCATGCCCATGAAGGTGGCGGCTGGCCCGCCGCTGAGGAACTGGATCTCTTGATCGACATCCGAGTTATTGGTTGCGGGGTACGACGACTGGAATCCGGGTTGCACAATCTGTCCGGCTGCGAGGAAGACCTTGACCGAGTCGCCAGATGAGATCGGCCCTACCGTTGCATTGCCGTCGATGTAGAGCACCCACGGAGTGCCGCGCCAGGTCCCCTCCGGGGCAGTGCCGGAGCTGTGGGGCGCACAGATACTCGTTGCCGAGATCTCGTACACACCATCCGTGTCGACCTGAATTCGACCGATCCCGAGGGTGTTAACCGTTACCCCTTCGCTGACGTCGTCGAGGTTGTAGAAGCCTGTCGGCATCGTTGACATCGTCTGGGCGGGGAGTGGGGTGTTGCGGTTCACTGAGGTTGTCGTGGTCCGCCGCAACCGCCACGTGGGGGCGGTCACTGCGCCGCCAACGGGGACCCAGTCGGCCATCGCCCACGAGGCGACCTGGAAGCTGGCCTGATCGAAGAATGCGCCATTGAGGTACTCCTGAGTGAAGGCGGCGTGCCGGAATCCCGAACCCTTCGACACCGATGCGCCGGCGTCGGTCCACGAGACGACAACCTTGCCGTTGACCAGCACGTAGTAGTTGTCGCCATGGCAGCGGAACCGGACGATGTCGCCCGGCTTGATCGACGCGCTGACGGTGTACCAGACAGTGTTGGTGCCGCCCGAGAATCGGCCGATCCGGATGTTGCCGGGCCGCACCCAGCAGACGGCCCCCTGGGTCGGGCTGTCGCTGTCGCAGCGCAGGCGGATCGACGTCCACCGGTCCTCCGAGAACGAGAACTTGTTGCCGACGACGATCGACGCCGACTGTGAGTCGGTGGCGAACTTGTGGATGTCTCGGACCGCGCAGAAGTGGTCACCGTCAGCCGAGTTGTTGATGATGCCCGCGTGCCCATCGTCGCCGACGATGACGATTCGGGTGGTGGCCCAATCGGTCGACGGTAGGGGTGTTCCGTCGGCGCCGGAGAAGATCGTCGACCACGAATAGCCTGACCAGCCAGGCGTGTTCGTCTCGTTGGTGATGTCCTGCAACTGCTGCTGCGCGGCCATCGCGATCTTCTCGGCGTTGTCCGCGATCCCGAAGAGGTTCGACACGGCCTCGAAAGCTTCGGCGATGTTCCCGACACCCGCCGCCACGCCACCGGTGACGGCGTTGCGGATGTTGTCGGCGAGATCGTTGACCCCAGTCGCGGCGGTGCGGATCGGGTTCAGTTTGTCGCCCAGGTCGGAATCGATCTCGTCGTCGTGACCGAGGTCGATGAACCGCCCCAGCGGCCCAAGCATCCTCTTGACCAGCGCCGGAATGAGGTTGTCTTGGATCTCGTCGAGGGTGTCCCAGTCCGAGGCGCTGCCGCCGGCGATGAGCGCGATGAGCCACGCGAACGGCGCGATGATGATGGCGTCGCGCATCCGCTCCCAGAACTCTTCGAGCGGGTCGTTCTCGATGCGGGGCTTCGGCCCCGGAATGCGTACCGGCATCAGGCCACCGACTCAATCCGCCGCGCAAGCCGATTCGCGTGCCCGCCGCTGTCGTAGTCGGTGGAGTGCGCGGTGCCGAGGTAGTTGCGGATGTCCTCGCCGGCGCGGGCGAAGTCACGCCAGCGGAACGGATTCCACCACGGCTGCGCCACCGCCAGACGTTCAGCGGTCTTGAACGCCCAGGCGCGGGCGGCCTCGGGTGTCCGCACCGACATCCACCCGGTCAGATCAGCGACCGTGCGCAGCGGCGAACCCAGCGGCAGATCAGCGATCGGATCACCCGGCGCCCACTCGGTGAACCGAGGCCGCGGAACATGCAGCGCCCCCGCGATCCCGGACCGGCCGTGATGCACCGGCGTGTGCGGGTCACCCAGCGTCGCGACGGCGAGCACCTGATGGCGGGGCCGCTTCGGCAGGATGTCGCGCGCGTACTTCACCGCGACGCCGG
>JAEWOI010000037.1 GCA_023460935.1 Actinomycetes bacterium | reverse complement strand
GCCTTCTCGGTCTCCCCCACCACCGGGCTGGTCACGCTGGTGTTCTTCCTCGCCTACCAGCAGTTCGACGCCTACTTCATCCAGCCGAGGATCTTCGCCCACTCCGTCCAGCTGCCCGCCGTGCTGGTGCTGCTGGCAGCCATCTCCGGCGGCCTCCTGCTCGGCCTCGTCGGCGCGATCCTGGCCATTCCCGCCATGGCCGCGCTGCTGCTGCTCTACCGCGAGGTACTGCTACCCCACCTCGACCGCTCCTGACCGCCCACCCACAGACGCCCGTCGAACCACAGACGTCAGGGAGCTTCAGAAGAGGCGGTCCTCGTCGTTGTCCAGGCCGCGCAGGGCGTCGTAGTCCACCAGGACGCAGTCGATGCCGCGAGTGCCGGCCAGCGTGCGGGCCTGCGGCTTGATCAGCTGCGCAGCGAACACCCCGCGCACCGGACGCAACCGCGGATCGGCGTTCATCAGCGTGAGGTAGCGGGTGAGCTGCTCCACCCCGTCGATCTCGCCGCGGCGCTTCACCTCCACCGCGACGTAGGCGCCAGCGTGGTCACGGAACAGCAGGTCGACCGGGCCGATCGGCGTCAGGTACTCCCGCTGCACCAGCGTCCAGCCGTCGCCGAAGGTGGCCGGGTTCTCGGCGAGCAGGGCCTGCAGGTGCGCCTCCACCCCGTCCTTCTGCAGGCCCGGGTCCAGCCCGAGGTCGTGGCTGGAGTCATGGAAGACCTCACCGATCGCCAGCTGCAGGGTGTCGCCGGCGTCGTTGCGCACCTCCCACAGCTCGGTGAGGCCGCGCTCGTCCGCAGCAGTCACCGCCTCCACGTCGTCCGGCGGCGGGCTCACCGTGAGCCGGCACGGGGCGCTCATCCAGTTCAGCGGCTTGTACGCCCGGTCGTCGGCATGGACCGACACCGAGCCGTCAGCCTTCACCATGATCAGGCGGGTGGCCATCGGCAGGTGTGCGGTGAGTCGTCCGGCGTAGTCGACCTGGCAACGGGCAATCAGCAGACGCACCCGGACAACCTAACACCGCGCGCAGTTAGGCTTGGCACCATGGCGAAGCGACCCTCCAAGCACTTGCGCGCGCCCCGGCCGCTGGCCTCCGGCGCGTTCGCCCGCCTCGAGGTCAAGGCGGACGGTGAGTGGATGGTGCAGACCATGCCGGGTGCCGTGGCGGCCAAGACCTACACCTGTCCGGGCTGCGGCCACCCCGTCTCGCCCGGCACGCCGCACCTGGTCGCGTGGCCGCGCGAAGCCAGCATCGGTTCGGCCTCCGCGGTGGACGAGAGACGCCACTGGCACACCGGCTGCTGGCAGCGGCGGCGCTGATGGCCGGCCTGCACACCGAGCTGGTCGGCAGCGGACGGCCGCGGTTCGCCTTCCTGCACGGCCTCTTCGGGCGCGGCCGGAACTGGACAACGATCGCCGGCGAACTCGCAGCAGCCGGCCACGCGAGCGTGCTGTTCGACCTGCCGGACCACGGCAGCAGCGCCTGGACCGACCGCTTCAGCTATGCGGACATGGCTGCGGCGGTGGCCGCGGAGATCGACCTGCGGCTGGGCTCGGCAGCCAGCCTGGTGGTGGTCGGGCACTCGATGGGCGGCAAGGTGGCGATGCTCACCGCCCTGAACCACCCCGAACTGGTCGCCGGTCTGGCCGTGGTCGACATCGCGCCGGCGCCCTCGGAGCAGGTGGACGGGTTCGCGCCGCTAGTGGCGGCGATGCGCGGTCTCGACCTGGCCACGCTCACCTCCCGCGCCGAGGCCGACGCCCGGCTCGCCGTCGAGGTGCCGGACGACACCGTGCGGCAGTTCCTGTTGCAGAACCTGCGTCGCCGGGGCGGTTGGCACTGGCAGCCCAACCTGGCCCTGCTCGGGGACTCCCTGGCCGAGGTCGGGGGCTGGCCGGAGGTGTCCGGGCAGTACCGGGGGCCGGTGCTGTGGCTGGTCGGCGAACGCTCGGCCTACGTCACAGCCGAGCACTCCGATGCGATGTCCGGGTACTTCCCTGCGGCCCGCAGGGTCGTCGTGCCGGGCGCGGGCCACTGGGTGCACGCCGACGCCCCCGAGTTCACCGTGGCCGCGCTGCTGGAACTGCTGGCAGAGGTGGGCGCGGGTGCCTAGCCGGGGCCGAGCCGGGTGATCCTGGCCGGCAGCAGCGGCTTGCCGGTGCCGTCGCCCCAGCTCCCGTCCTGCCCGCCGGCTGCGATCGCCCGGACGGCCGCCAGGCCGGCGGCGTCCACGGTCCCGAAGACGGCGTAGTCAGGCCGCAGCATCGTGTCCTCGAACACGATGAAGAACTGGGAGCCGTTCGTTCCCGGCCCGGCGTTCGCCATCGCCAGCGTCCCGGCGGGGTAGGTCTCGGTGCCGCTCAGCTCGTCCGGGAAGGCGTAGCCCGGGCCACCCCCGCCGGTGCCGGTCGGGTCGCCGCACTGCAGGACGAAGATCCCGGCGTCGGCCAGGCGGTGGCAGTCGGTGCCGTCGAAGTACCCCTGGCGCGCGAGGGACTCGAACGAGTTCACCGTGCACGGCGTCCGGCTGCGGTCGAGGGTCAGCTGCACCGGTTCCCCGTTCAGCTCGAGCGTGAGGGTGGAGCTCCCGCTCGCCGCCACACCGGCCGTCGGCGGCAGTTCCACCGGCCGGGCGGGTTGCCCGGTCTGGCGGTAGCTGCACTCCGGGGCGGCCGGAGCCGGCGCCGCACACGCCGGCAGCGCTGCCGCCAGCAGCGTCAGGGGGACCATCAGCATCGCTCTTCTCACCCGGCCACCTTGCCACAGCCCTGCACCGGCGGCTGGGGTAGGTTTCGGGCATGGTCAACCTCACCCGCATCTACACGCGCACCGGCGACGCCGGCCGGACCCGGCTATCCGACCTCTCCGAGGCCGCGAAGACCGACCCGCGGGTCGAGGCGTACGGCCACGTGGACGAGGCCAACTCCGTACTGGGCCTGGTCACCACCCAGCCCGACCTCCCGCAGGAGTTGCACGCGGTGCTGCGGCACATCCAGAACGAGCTGTTCGACTGTGGAGCCGACCTGTCGAACCCGCTGGCCGAGAACCCGCGCTACGAGCCGCTGCGGATCCTGCCGGGCAACGTCGAGCGACTGGAGGCCTGGTGCGACGAGCTCGGCGACCCGCTGCCGCCGCTGCGCTCGTTCATCCTGCCCGGCGGCAACCACACCGCAGCCCTGCTGCACCTGGCCCGGACGGTGGTCCGGCGGGCCGAGCGGGCGGCATGGTCGGCGGTGGAGGCCTACGGCACGCAGCTGGGCGCGGGCGACCAGCCGGGCGGGGTGAACCTGGTGGCGGTCACCTACCTGAACCGGCTCTCCGACCTGCTGTTCATCCTGGCCAGGGTCGTGGGCGGCCAGGCCGGTGAGGTCCTCTGGGTGCCGGGCAAGGACCGCGAGGTGAGCGAACCGCGCGCCCGGCGCCAGCGCTCGCGGATCACCGGGGACGACGCCCCGGTCGACCCTCAGCGGTAGCGCGCCCCGGGCGGCGCCGATTCCAGCCAGCTCAGCAGGCCGGTGAGGGAGGCCACGGCCATCGCCAGCTCCCAGGAAGTGCCGTCGGCCAGCTCCATCCGCACGATCCGCTGGTCGTCGTAGAGCAGCACCGACTCGATCGCGTCCGGCTCGCGCTGCTGGCCCGCGCTGGCCTGTGACCGCGGGAAGATCACCCGCGGCCGGAGCGAGAGCGAGAACGCCCGGAACCACTCGAGGTTGTCGCCGGAGTAGCGCGCCACCCCCAGCACCCAGCCGGAACCGGGTGCTTTCTCCGAGAGCCGCAGCGAGCAGTCGAACAGGCCGCCCTGGCGGGCCAGCCAGCGTCGCCTTGCGCCGAGGCACAGCACCGGCAGCAACAGGCAGACGACCAGGACGGCCGCCACCACCTCGGTGATGCCAAGCCAGTCCATCGGCGTCCCGGCCTAGCGGGACTGCTGGGCCAGGTGCGCAGCACGCACCTGGGCCTGGGCCCGCAGGAAGTGCTGCCTGGTCTCGTCGTCCAGCTCGCCGGCGTTCAGCCGCTTCTCCGCAGCTGCGAGCTCGTGCTCGGCTGCGCTCAGGTCGATCTGCCGGGCCACCTTGGCGAACTGGGCCAGCAGCGAGACCCGGTTGTCGGCCACGGAGATGAACCCGTCGTCGATCGCCACCACCTCGCGGTTGCCGTCCGCGGTGAGCACCTCGGCGGCGCACGGCACCAGAGCGGCGAGGAACGGCTCGTGGTTGGGCAGGATGCCGATATCGCCCTCGGTGGTCCGCGCGATCACGCTCAGCGCGTCCCCCTCCCAGACGATGCCGTCGGCGCCAACCACCTCGACGCGCAGTACCGCTGCCACCTCAGCCTTCCTTCTGGATCCGGTCCCAGTTGGCCATCACCATGTCCATGCCGCCGACGTTGAAGAACGCCTGCTCTGCGATGTGGTCGACCTCACCCTCGCAGATCATCCGGAAGCTCTCGATGGTGTCGGCCAGCGGCACCGTCGAACCCGGGACGTTGGTGAACTTCTCCGCCATATAGGTGTTCTGGCTGAGGAACTGCTGGATCCGCCGGGCCCGGCCGACGATGATCTTGTCCTCCTCGCTGAGCTCGTCCACGCCGAGGATCGCGATGATGTCCTGCAGTTCCTTGTTCCGCTGCAGGATCTGCTTCACCCGGGTCGCGACCTCGTAGTGCTCCTTGCCGATGAACTGCGGGTCCATGATCCGCGAGGACGAAGACAGCGGGTCCACCGCCGGGTACAGGCCGCGGGAGGCGATCTCGCGGGAGAGCTCGGTGGTGGCGTCCAGGTGGGCGAACGTCGTAGCCGGGGCCGGGTCGGTGTAGTCGTCCGCCGGGACGTAGATCGCCTGCATCGAGGTGATCGAGTGGCCGCGGGTCGAGGTGATCCGCTCCTGCAGCTGGCCCATCTCGTCGGCAAGGTTGGGCTGGTAGCCCACTGCGGACGGCATCCGGCCCAGCAGGGTGGACACCTCGGAGCCGGCCTGGGTGAACCGGAAGATGTTGTCGATGAACAGCAGCACGTCCTGGTTCTGCACGTCGCGGAAGTACTCCGCCATGGTGAGGGCGCTCAGCGCGACCCGCAGGCGCGTGCCCGGCGGCTCGTCCATCTGGCCGAACACCAGGGCGGTGTCCTTCATCACGCCGGCCTCGATCATCTCCTCGATCAGGTCGTTGCCCTCACGGGTGCGCTCCCCGACGCCGGCGAACACCGAGGTGCCGCCGAAGTTGTGCGCGATCCGGTAGATCATCTCCTGGATCAGCACGGTCTTGCCCACGCCCGCGCCACCGAACAGGCCGATCTTGCCGCCCTGGACGTACGGGGTGAGCAGGTCGAGCACCTTGATGCCGGTCTCCAGCATCTGGGTCTTGGGCTCGAGCGCGTCGAACTTCGGCGCGGGCCGGTGGATCGGCCAGCGCTCGGCGATTTCGAGGTTCGTGATGTCCTCGTTGAGGCACTCCCCCGTGACGTTCCACACCCGGCCCTTGGTGACGTCGCCCACCGGCACGCTGATCGGGGCTCCGGTGTCGGTGACCTTGGCGCCGCGGCGCATGCCGTCGGTCGGCTTCAGCGAGATGGCGCGCACCATGTTGTCGCCCACGTGCAGGGCGACCTCTGCAGCGATCGTGCGCTCGCTCTCGCCGCTGCCGACCTCGATCAGCAGCTTGTTGTTGATGTCGGGCATGTTGTCGGCGGCGAACTCAATGTCCACCACCGGCCCGATCACCCGCGCCACCCGTCCGGTGACGGCACCGGCCTCCGGCTGGCTCTGGGTCTGCGTAGTCATGGTCATCTCTGCCTCGCCTAGTCGTTTTCCGTCAGGTCGGCCAGCGCGCTGGCGCCGCCGACGATCTCGCTGATTTCCTGGGTGATCTCGGCCTGCCGGGCCTGGTTCGCCTCCCGGGTGAGCCGCTCGATGAGCTGCTGGGCGTTGTCGGTGGCCGACTTCATCGCCTTCTGCTGCATGGCCAGCTGGGACGCGGCCGACTGCAGCAGGTAGAACCAGACCCGGCTGCGCACGTAGATCGGCAGCAGCGCGTCCAGCACGGTCTCCGGGTCGGGCTCGAACTCGTACAGCGGCACCAGGTCGTCGGAGTCGACCTCGCGGACGCCCTCGACCACCTCCAGCGGCAGCACCCTACGGGCCCGCGGGGTCTGGCTGAGCATCGACTCCATCCGGGTGTACACCGCCCAGATCTCGTCGACCCCGCCCTCCTCGTGCGGTTTGAGGAAGTCGGCCAGCAGCCGGTCGGAGATCTCCACCGCCCGGTCGTAGGTCGGGGAGTCGGAGAAGCCCTCCCACTGCTCCTCGATCGGGATGCCGCGGTACTTCAGGAACCCGATCCCCTTGCGGCCGACGACGTAGCGGACGACCTCGCGGCCCTCCTCCTCCATGCGCTGGCGGAAGCTGGCCACCGTCTTGATCACGTTGGCCGAGTAGGCGCCGTTCATGCCCCGGTCGGAGGTGATGAACAGCACCGCCACCCGCTTGGGGTTCTCCACCGGCCGGGTCAGCGGGTGGTCGAAGTGGGAGTAGTTGGCCACGGCGGAGACCGCGCGGTTCAGTTCCCGGGTGAAGGGCAGCGCCCGCGCCGCGGCCTGCTGCGCCCGGATGATCCGGGAGGAGGCGATCAGTTCCATCGCCCTGGTGATCTTCTTGGTCGCAGTCACCGATTTCCGGCGCTGGCGCAGCTCCCGCAGGCTGGCTGGCATTGATCAGCTCCGCTTCTTCTGCACCACGATCTGCTCGTGGTCCATCGCTTCGTCCTCGAGCGCCTTGGCGTCCTGGTCACCCGCGGCCAGCGGCTTGCCGTCGCTGGCGACGTACTGCTCGCGGAACTCGCCCAGCGCCTGCTGCACGGCCTGCTCGGTGTCGGAGTCGAACTTGCCGGTCTCGGCGATCGTGTCCAGCACCTTGGTGGTGTGGCGCAGGTAGTCGAGGAACTCGCGCTCGAAGCGCAGTACCTCGGTCACGGGGACCTGGTCGAACTCACCGGTCGTGCCGGCCCAGACGCTGATCACCTGCTCCGCGACCGGGTAGGGGCTGTACTGCGGCTGGCGCAGCAGTTCCACCAGGCGGGCGCCGCGGTCCAGCTGCCGCCGGGACGCCGCGTCCAGGTCGGAGGCGAACATCGCGAACGCCTCCATGTCGCGGTACTGGGCCAGGCCGATCTTCAGGGTGCCGGAGACGCTCTTCATCGCCTTGATCTGGGCGGCACCGCCGACCCGGGACACCGAGATGCCCACGTCGATCGCCGGGCGCTGGTTGGCGTTGAACAGGTCCGACTGCAGGAAGATCTGGCCGTCGGTGATCGAGATCACGTTGGTCGGGATGTACGCCGAGACGTCGTTGGCCTTGGTCTCGATGATCGGCAGGCCGGTCATCGAGCCGCCGCCGAGCTCGTCGGACAGCTTTGCGCAGCGTTCCAGCAGGCGGCTGTGCAGGTAGAACACGTCGCCGGGGTAGGCCTCGCGGCCCGGCGGGCGGCGCAGCAGCAGCGACATCGAGCGGTACGCCTCGGCCTGCTTGGTGAGGTCGTCGAAGACGATCAGCACGTGCTTGCCCGCGTACATCCAGTGCTGGCCGATCGCGGAGCCGGTGTAGGGCGCGATGTACTTGTAGCCGGCCGGGTCCGAAGCCGGGGCGTGCACGATCGTGGTGTACTCCATCGCGCCGGCCTCTTCCAGCACGGTGTGCAGCGCGGCGATGGTGGAACCCTTCTGGCCGATCGCGACGTAGATGCAGCGCACCTGCTGCTTGGGGTCGCCGGTCGCCCACGCGGCCTTCTGGTTGATGATCGTGTCGACCGCGATCGCCGTCTTGCCGGTCTTGCGGTCGCCGATGATCAGCTGGCGCTGGCCGCGACCGATCGGGGTCATCGAGTCGATGGCCTTGATGCCGGTCTGCAGCGGCTCGTTGACCGACTGGCGGTCCATCACGCCGGCCGCCTGCAGCTCGAGCGCGCGGCGCTCCGGCACGTCCTTGAGCTCGCCCAGGCCGTCGATCGGGTTGCCCATCGCGTCCACGACCCGGCCGAGGTAGCCGTCGCCGACCGGGACGCTCAGCACCTCGCCGGTGCGCTTGACCACCGATCCCTCCTCGATGCCCTCGGAGTCACCGAGCACGACCACACCGATTTCGCGGACGTCCAGGTTCAGCGCGATGCCAAGGGTGCCGTTGGCGAACTCGAGCAGCTCGTTGGCCATCGCCGATGGCAGCCCCTCGACGCGGGCGATGCCGTCGCCGGAGGTGACCACGGTGCCGACCTCATCCCGGGTCGCGGTGTCGGGATTGAAGTTCGACACGAACGACTCCAGCGCGTCCCGGATCTCCTCGGGGCTGATGGTCAGTTCTGCCATTTGTGCACCTTCTGCTTTCGACTCGTTGGGATCAGCTCAGTTGATGTTCGGCTGCGGCCAGCCGGGCGGCGACGGTGCCCTCGATCACCTCGTCGCCCACCTGTACCCGCGCGCCGCCAAGGACGGCCGGGTCGACGACCACCTGCAGGTTCACCTCGCGGCCCAGCTGGCGGACCAGCGCGGAACTCAGGCGCTCGGCCTGCTCAGCAGCCAGTGGCCGGGCGACGGTGACCGTCGCGATCGCCCGGCTGCGGACGGCCGCAGCCAGCTTGAGGTACTCGGCCAGGGTCGCCTCGAACGACCTGGCAGCCGTGACCGCGGCCCGCTCGGCGAGGACCAGCGTGGTGGCCTCGGTCTTGCTCGCCAGCAGGTCGCGCACCAGCTGGGCGCGGGCCGGCCCGGGGGCCGTGCGCGCGTCCAGTGCCTGCCGCAGGGCTGGATCACCGGCCACCGTCCGGGAGAAGCGGAACAGCTCGTCCTCCACGGCGTCGAGCCGGCCATCGGCCTGCGCCCGGCCGAGCAGGACGCGGACGCCCTGCCGCTCCACGGCGGCCACCAGCCCGGACGACCCGGCCCAGCGCAGCGCTGCCGCCTGGGCGACCACCGTGGTGGCCGGCTCGGACACCCGACCGCCCAGCACGCCGAGCGCCAGCTCGCGACGCCGGTCGTCCGGCATCGTCGGGTCGGCCAGGGCGTTGCGCAGCGGTGCCGAGCCGGAGAGCAGGTCGGCCACCGCGAACAGGTCGGCCGCCAGGGCAGGGCTGGGCTCGAGGGCGTCGGTCGCCCGGTCGAGCTCGGACACCCTGGCCTCGGCGGCGGCGTTCACGACTGCTCCGCCTTCGCCGGGTCGCCCTGGGCCTCGAGCTCGGCGATGAACCGGTCTACACTGCGCCGGGCGCGCTCGTCGTCGGCCAGCGTCTCACCGACGATGCGACCGGCGAGCTCGGTGGCCAGGCCGCCGACCTCGGTACGCAGTTGCCGCACCACCTGGGCCCGCTCGGCCTCGATCTGGGCCTTCGCTGAGGCCAGCATCCGGGCCGAGTCGGCCTGGGCCTGCTCGCGGATCTCGGCAGCGATGCTCACTGCCTGGGCCTTGGCCTCCTCACGGATGCGGCCGGCCTCGGCGCGCGCGCTCGCCAGTTGCGCCTGGTACTCCGCCAGGGCCTCGGCGGCCTGGGCCTGCGCGGCCTCGGCCTTCTCGATGCCGCCGGCGATCTCCTCGGTGCGCTCGGCGTAGGTCTTCTCGAACACCGGGACGACCTTCTTCGCGACCACCCACCAGATGATCGCCAGCAGCACCACGCCGGCGATCAGCTCCGAGAGGTGTTCGGGCAGCAGGGGACCCAGGTTCGGCTCCTCGCCCGCAAGGGGGAACATCGCCGGCCCCGTCAGAGCGCGAAGGCCAGGGCGATACCGATGATGGCCAGCGCCTCAACCACGGCGAAGCCGATGATGGCCGTGGACATCATCGCGCCACGGGCCTCGGGCTGCCGGGCGGTGCCGTTGATCACCGATGCGAAGATCCAGGCCACGCCGAGGGCCGGGCCGAGGGTGGCCAGGGCGTAGCCGATCATGTTGATGTTGCCGGTGATTTCCATGTCGTTTCCTCTCGAGGGTTGAACAGGCTCAGTGCTCCTCGGCGATCGCCGAAGAGATGTATTGGGCGGACAGGACGGTGAAGATGTAGGCCTGCAGGACGGCGACCAGGATCTCCAGGGCGAAGATCGCGAAGCTGAACAGGAAGGACACCGAGCCGGCGGCGGTGTAGAACGGGATGCCGGAGGTGAGCAGCATGCCGCCGCCGACGACGAAGATCATGATCACGAGGTGGCCGGCGAACATGTTGCCGAAGAGTCGCAGGGCCAGCGTGAACGGCCGGACGATGAAGTTCGAGAGGAACTCCAGCGGGATCAGCAGCGGCCACAGCACCACCGGGACGCCCTCGGGCAGCGTCATCTTGCGCATGTAGGTGAAGAAGCCGTACTTGCTGATGCCGGCGTAGTTGTACATGCCGAAGGCGACCAGGGCCAGGCCGTAGGCGTAGCCGATCTTGGAGAACGTCGGGAACATGAACAGGAAGAACTGCCCGAACAGGTTGTTCACCAGGATGAAGCTGAACAGCGCCACCAGGAAGGGCAGGTACTTGCGGTAGTCGTGGCCGATGACGTCGCGGGCGATCAGGTTGCGCAGGAGGTTGTAGAACTGCTCGCCGAGGAACTGCTTGCGGCCAGGGACGATCCGCTGACCGCGGGCCATCCACAGCCAGAAGCCGATCACCAGCGCAGCGCCGAGCACGGCCTGCGCGAGGTGGTTGTTCAGCCAGGACCAGTCCGGCCCGAGTTCCGGGAACAGCGGACGGGAGGCGAAGCTCTCCGGACCGGGCGGCCAGCCGTGGGAATCGGTCTCGCCCTCGAGCGGGAGCAGCAGGCCGAGGGGGCCGGACATGACACCTCCTGTCTGGTCGATCACTCGGACCGTCCGTATCTTGCGATCACCAGATAGACGCCGGCAGCCATGCCGACGATGATGCCAACCGGCAACAACCACGAGGTCTGCAGCCAGCGATCCAGCAACCAGCCGAGCCCTCCGTAGAAGGCCAGCCCTGCAATGAGGATGCTGAGGACCCGGAGACCGGTGTCCGTTCCGCTTCGCTCACCCATGGCCAGCAGGACTCTACCAGCCGACGCCGGACGGGTTCATCCTCGACGGCGGCCAATCTGGTCAGTCCGCCGGCTCGTCGTAGACCGGGATCCGCAGGCGCGAGAAGGCCCACAGCTCCGCGCCGAGCCAGCCGGCCACCACGACCGAAGCCGAGAGCACCAGCGGCACCGGCAACAGGCCGAACCGCCCGGGGTCTCCCAGTGCCAGCCAGAGCAGCGCACCGAGGGCGACCACCCGGCCGAGGTAGGAGACCAGCGCCACCAGCAGCACGACGGCCGGCTCCAGGTCGGCCACCAGGGCCTGCACGGCCTGGCCGACGGCGAAGAAGCCGATCGCGACCACTCCGGCGACGGCGGCAGAGAACGCCCCAGCGGCGCCCGCCGCCAGCCACCAGCCCAGCAGGCAGCCCAGCAGCGCGACCGCTCCCCCGGCGGCTCCGGCTGCGAGCAACCGCCAGGCCCTGGCAGCGCTCGGCCGGCGCCCGGCTTCAGGCATCCGCGGGCCGCGGGCCCCGCCGGCCCCAGGTGAGGTAGGCCGCCAGCACCAGACCCGCCAGCACGCCCAGGATCGTGGCCGGGTACGGCAGCAGGCCGATCAGCACCACCCCGTAGGCCACCAGCGCCGACCACAGCCACAACAGCGCCACCGCACGGCCGTGGCTGTGTCCGAGGTTCAGCATCCGGTGGTGCAGGTGCTGCTTGTCGGCCTGGTACCACAGCTTGCCGGCAAGGGTGCGCCGCACGTAGGCCAGCACCAGGTCGAGGAACGGAAGCGCCATCACCCCCAGCGGCAGCAGCAGCGGCAGGTAGGCAGCGAACGCGTTGGCTCCCGGCGTGTTCAGCCGGGACGGGTCGATCTGGCCGGTGAGGCTGATCGTCGCGGTGGCGAGCAGGAAGCCCAGCAGCATGGCCCCGGAATCGCCCATGAACATCCGCGCGCGGTGGATGTTGTAGGGCAGGAAGCCCAGGCACACCCCGACCGTGGCCACGGTGATCAGGCTGGAGGTGGTGGCCCGCACGAGCTCCTGTTCGTACGACAGCAGGTAGGCGTAGGTGAAGAAGGCGCCCGCGCCGATGGCGACCACGCCGGCCGCCAGCCCGTCCAGCCCGTCGATCAGGTTGATCGCGTTCACAGCGAGGAAGATCAGCACCACCGTGACCGCAATCGAGGTGCCCTCGTCGAGGGACACGATCGCGTCCGGCAGCGGGATCCAGTAGACCTTCACCCCGTTCAGCACCGCCACGCCGGCCGCGAGCAGCTGGCCGGCGATCTTGGCCAGGGCGTTGAGCTCGATCATGTCGTCCAGCACTCCGACGGCACAGATCAGGCCGGCGGCGAGCAACACGGCCAGGGCGTCGTGCCGCACCAGCGCGAAGCTGCCCAGCCACGGCAACTGGGCAGCGACCAGCAGCGCCGCGGCCAGGCCGATCCACATCGAGATGCCGCCGAAGTACGGCACCGGCTTGGTGTGGACGTCCCGGTCCCGCACCATGGCGACGGCGTTGAACCGGAAGGCGAGGCGCCGGGCGAGGCCGCTCAGCAGGTAGGTGACGCCGGCCGCGACCAGCAGCACGAGCAGGTATTCGCGCACGTCAGCCCGCTGTTCCCGGCGGCTCTTCCGTGCCGGCCCGGGCGGCATCGTCGGCGTCGGCGAGCTCGGGGACGACAGCCGCCAGCTCCTGGCTGCTGATCCGGCCGGCCCGCAGGATCCGCGGCGGGGCACCGGTCAGGTCGACGATCGTGGACGGCACCGGCTCGGCCGCCGGCCCGCCGTCCAGGTACACCGTCACGGAGTCTCCCAGCTGGCCCAGCGCCTCCTCGACGGTGGCTGCGGCCGGCTCGCCCGAGACGTTGGCCGAGCTCACGGCCAGCGGTCCGGTGGCGCGCAGCAGGTCGCGGGTGAAGGGATGGTCCGGTACCCGGACGGCGATCGTCGCGCCGCGGTCGCCCAGGTCCATCCGCAGGGTCGGCTGGGCGTTCACCACGATGGTTAGCGCGCCGGGCCAGAACGCGTCCGCCAGCGCGAGCACCTCGGGGGTGACGTCGTCGGTGAGCGAGCGGAGCATCTCGGTGTCGGCCACCATCACCGGCGGCGGCATGTCCCGGCCGCGCCGCTTGGCTTCGAGCAGCCGCCGCACGGCAGCTGCGGAGAACGCGTCCGCGCCGATCCCGTAGACGGTGTCCGTCGGCAGCACGATGCACTCCCCCGCGGCCACCGCCGCGGCGGCCGCGTCGATCGCGGCTTCCGGCTCGGCCCGCGTGTCCCACACCCTGGTCATGGCGTTCATCCTGCCAGTTCTGCAGCGCGCACAGCCGTGACGAACCTCGGGCGGTCGGTGTAGTCGCGGTGGTCGCGGACGTTGGTGAAGGCACCGGTACCGGCGAACACAGCCACGGCAGCCTCCGACTGCACCTCGGCGTGCTCCGCGCAGGCGAAGCCCCCCGCCCGCAGCAGCCGTGCCGCCACTCCCGCCACCACCCGCAGCGCGTCGAGCCCGTCCTGGCCGGAGAACAGCGCGAGCTCGGGCTCGTGGGTACGCACGTCGACCGCGACCTGTTCCCAGGCCTCGAGCGGGATGTAGGGCGGGTTGGCGATGACCAGGTCGACGGTGCCGTCCAGCTCGCCGAAGGCGCCGGCCATGTCACCCTCGACTACCTCGACCCCGGTGCCGGCGAGATTGGCCTGCGCCTGCCGGGCAGCGGTCGGGGACAGTTCCACCGCGTACTGGCTGCACCCGGGACGCTCGGCAGCGATCGCTGCAGAGATGGCCCCGCTGCCCGCGCACAGTTCCACAACGGTCGGGCTGCCGGGCAGCTCGCGGAGCCGCTCGATCGCCCAGCCGGTCATCACCTCGGTCTCCGGCCGCGGGATGAACACCCCGGGCGCCACCGCCACCTCCACCGTCCGGAACCAGGCGCGGCCGGTGAGGTACTGCACCGGTTCGCCCGCGGCGCGGCGCTCCAGCAGGGTGGCGTAGCGGTCCTGGGTCCCTTCGGGCAGGACGGTCAGCACCGGCAGCCGGGTGGGGTCGACGCCCGCGGCGTACGCCAGCAGCGTGCGTGCTTCCGCGGCGCTGCCCAACCGCTCGCCGCCCTCGGCGAGCAGGCGGGCGACGGCGCTCATCCGACGGTGCCCAGGCGTTCGGCCAGGTCAGCGGCCTGCAGGGCAGAGATCACAGCGGACAGGTCACCGGCCAGCACCTGGTCGAGGTTGTAGGCCTTGAACCCGATGCGGTGGTCGGCGATGCGGTTCTCGCCGAAGTTGTAGGTACGGATCCGCTCGGAGCGGTCGACGGTGCGCACCTGGGAACGTCGGGCCGCCGAAGCGGCGGAGGCCGCCTCCTCTTCCGCCCGCGCCACCAGCCGCGCCCGCAGCATGCGCATCGCCGACTCCTTGTTCTGCAGCTGCGAGCGCTCGTTCTGGCAGGACACCACGATGCCGGTGGGCAGGTGGGTGATCCGCACCGCGGAGTCGGTGGTGTTCACGCCCTGCCCGCCGGGCCCGGAGGAGCGGTACACGTCGATGCGCAGGTCGGACTCGGAGATCTCCACCTCGGTGGCCTCCACCTCCGGCATCACCAGCACACCGGCGGCCGACGTGTGCACGCGGCCCTGGGTCTCGGTGACGGGAACGCGCTGCACCCGGTGCACGCCCGCCTCGAACTTGAGCACTCCATAGGGCGCGTTTTCGGGATCGGGCGCGCCGGCCTTCACGGCAAGGGTGATCGACTTGTAACCGCCGAGGTCGGTCTCCTGGGCGTCGAGGACCTCCACCTTCCAGCCCCTGGCCTCTGCGAACCTGCTGTACATCCGGAACAGGTCGCCGGCGAACAGCGCCGACTCCTCCCCACCCTCGCCCGACTTGATCTCGATCAGGCAGTCGGCGCTGTCGTTGGGGTCGCGCGGGGCGAGCAGGCGGGTGAGCCGCTCCTCGACCTCTGCCAGCTCCGCGGCGATCGTTTCCGCCTCCGCGGCGAAGCCGGGGTCCTCGTCGGCCAGTTCGCGCGCGGCAGCGAGGTCGGCGGTCAGCTGCTCGTGGGCGGTGAGGCCCTTCACGATCGGGCTGAGCTCGGCGTAGCGGCGTCCGACGCGGCGGGAGGCCGCCAGGTCGGAGTGGATTGCGGGGTCGCCCAGTTGCTGCTCGAGCTGGGCGAACTCCTCCCTCAGCCCGGCTGCGGCTTCGAACATCTGCGCCTCTCTTCCTCACCGACGACAAACGCCGGGCACCAGGACTGGCCTGGCACCCGGCGTCGGTGGAGCTACTTCTTCTTGTCGCCGGACTTCGCGTAGCGCTTCTCGAACCGGGCGACGCGGCCGCCGGTGTCGAGGATCTTCTGCTTGCCGGTGTAGAACGGGTGGCAGGCGGAGCAGACCTCGGCGTGGATCACGCCGTTCTTCGCCGTGCTGCGGGTGGTGAAGGTGTTGCCGCAGGTGCAGGTCACCTGGGTCTCCACGTAGTCGGGGTGGATGCCTTGCTTCATGGTTTCTCCTGTTCGCTCGGCACCGGGTCGCCATGCTGGTCGGGGCTGGATGCTTCCCCTCGGCGTGAACCGGGACCGACCTCCCATTGTGCCGGATCGGGCAGCCGGAACCAAACCGGCGGACCGGGGCCCGCGCGTTCGGGCAGAGTGTTCCCCATGGTGGCTATTCCTGACGGCTTCGAAGCGGTTGACCTGGGCGCGGACCGGGTGCGGGACGTGCTCGAGCTGGACACCTGGGCGTTCCCGACCGGGGACACCGTCGAGGACCTGCTGGACGTCCCGCTGCCCCTGTCGTGGGACCGGGTGCACGGGCTGGCCGAGGCCGGACGGCCCGGGTCGCTGGCGGCGATGCACGGCTCCTACCCGTTCGCCTCGTGTCCCGTCCCCGGTGGCCGGCTGGGAGTGGCCGGCCTGACCTGGGTGGCGGTGCACCCGCAGTGGCGCCGGCGAGGCCTGCTGCGCGCCATGATCGCCACGCACTTCGCGCACTGCCGCCGGCGCGGGGAGACGATCTCGATCCTGACCGCATCGGAGCCGGCGATCTACGGCCGCTTCGGCTACGGGATGGCGTCCCGCCAGCTGCGCCTGAAGCTGCCCAGGGGTGCTGGGTTGCGTCCGGTGCCCGGTGCGGCCGAGCTGGCGGTGCGGCTGGAGTCCCTCGGAGCGCAGCACAGCGAACTGGTGGGCAGCCTGCACGCAGCGGTCGAGCGTCCCGGCTGGGTGACCAGGGAGACCCCGGAACTCGCCCGCTGGTGGCTCGCCGACCCGCGCATGCACCGCGGCGGGCACGAGCCCGCGCGAATCCTCATCGCCGACGCCGGGACCGGCCCGGTCGGCTACGCCATCTTCCGCCGCAAGGGCGCCTGGGGCACCACCGGGCCGGAGGGCAGCGTGCGCGTGGTGGAGGCAGTGGCCCCCGATGCCGCGGTCGCCCACGCGTTGTGGAGCCGGTTGCTCGACTTCGACCTGACCACGCAGGTCACGTCCGGCAACCTTGCTGTCGACGACCCGCTGCTCAGCCTGCTGGTGGACCTCCGCGCGGCCGAGCCGAGGTTGCAGGACAACGTCTGGCTGCGGCTCGTCGACCTGCCGGCGGCCCTGGCCGGACGGCAGTACCAGGCCGATCTGGACGTGGTGCTGGACGTTACCGACGAACTCCTGCCGGACAACGCCGGACGGTGGCGGCTCACGGCCACGGCCTTCGGCGCCGCGACGGTGGAGCGCACCGGGGCGGCGCCGGACCTGGCCCTCGACGCCCGCGAGCTGGGTTCGGCCTATCTCGGCGGGCTCTCCCTCGCCGAGCTGGCCGGCGCCGGCCAGGTGGTCGAGCACACACAGGGCTCGCTGCTGCGCGCCAGCGTTGCGTTCGGCTGGCCGGCGGCGCCGGTGGCGAGCTGGATCTTCTAGCCCCACAACAACTGGCGAGCTGGATCTCTAGCCCCGCAACAACTGGCGCCCCCGAAACTCACCGACGCCCCCGAAATTTCGGGGGCGTCGGTGAGTTTCGGGGGCGTCGGTCCGGTTACTCCGGATTCGGAGTGGTCTTGGAGATCACCATCAGGAACTCGCGGTTGCTCTGGGTCTTGCGCATCCGGTTGAGCAGCATCTCCAGGCCGGCCTGCGGGTCCTGGGCGCTGAGCACGCGGCGCAGCTTCCAGATGATCGCGAGCTCCTCGCGGCCCAGCAGCAGCTCCTCGCGCCGGGTGCCGGAGGCGACCGGGTCGATGGCGGGGAAGACCCGCTTGTCGGCCAGGTCGCGGCGCAGCCGCAGCTCCATGTTGCCGGTGCCCTTGAACTCCTCGAAGATCACCTCGTCCATCTTCGAACCGGTCTCGATCAGCGCGGTGGCGAGGATAGTCAGCGAGCCGCCGTTCTCGATGTTGCGGGCAGCACCGAAGAACTTCTTCGGCGGGTAGAGCGCGGCGGAGTCGACACCGCCGGAGAGGATCCGGCCGGAGGCGGGCGCGGCCAGGTTGTAGGCGCGGCCGAGCCGGGTGATGCCGTCCAGCAGCACGACCACGTCGCGGCCGAGCTCGACCAGGCGCTTGGCCCGCTCGATGGCCAGTTCCGCGATCGTGGTGTGGTCGTCCGCCGGCCGGTCGAAGGTGGAAGCGATCACCTCACCGGAGGTCGTCCGCTGGAAGTCGGTCACCTCCTCGGGGCGCTCGTCCACCAGCACCACCATCAGGTGCACCTCGGGGTTGTTCGCCGTGATCGCGTTGGCGATCGCCTGCATCACGAGGGTCTTGCCAGCCTTGGGCGGGGAGACGATCAGGCCGCGCTGGCCCTTGCCCACCGGCGCCACCAGGTCGATGATCCGCCCGGTCATGTTGGTGCCGGTGGTCTCCATCCGGAACCGCTCCTGCGGGTAGAGCGGGGTCAGCTTCTGGAACTCCGGCCGGTCCTTGGCCTTCTCCGGGGCGTCGGCGTTGATGGTGTCGATGCGCACCAGCGGGTTGAACTTCTCGCGCCGCTCACCCTCCTTCGGCGCGCGGATCGCGCCGGTGACGATGTCACCCTTGCGCAGGCCCCACTTCTTCACCATGGACAGCGACACGTAGGCGTCGTTCGGCCCGGGCAGGTAGCCGGTGGTGCGGACGAAGGCGTAGTTGTCCAGCACGTCGAGGATGCCGGAGATCTCGATGACCACGTCGTCCTCGCCGAGGACCGGCTCGGACTCCATGCGCTCCATGCCCATGCCGCCGGAGCGGGTGTTCGGACCGCGGCGGTTCTGGCGGTCGCGGTTCCGGCGGCGCCGGCCGCGCCGGCCCCCGCCGAAGTCGTCGTCGTCGCGCTCCTGGCGCGGCTGTTGCTGGGGCTGCGGCTGCTGGCGCACCTCGGCCTGCCGGGGCTCGGCCTGGCCGTCCTCAGCGTTGCCGCGCCGACGCCGGCCGCGGCCGGACTCCAGCGCCTCGAGGCGGGCGGCCACGTCGTCGTTGCCGCCACCGGCCGGCAGGGACGGCTGGCTCTCGGCATCGGCCTGGGGCGCCGCCTCACCCGCCGGGCGCTCGGCGCGCTGGCGGGTGCGGGTGCGCTGGCCTTCTGCGCGGCCCTCGGCCGGCTGCGACCGTTCGGCGCGGGCCGGGGCCTGGGCGGCCCGGATGGCCTCGATCAGTGCGCCCTTGCGCATGGCGCCGGTGCCCTTCAGGCCGAGGGAGGCGCCGAGCTGCTTCAGTTCCGGCAGCAGCATGCTCTCCAGGCCCCCGCCACTCTTGCGCTTGGCGTCCGGGGTCGTGGCTTCGATGGTGTCGGTCACTAACTTCCTTTCGGATCGGGCGGCCGCCGGACTCATGTTCAGGCAGGCCCGCCCAGTGCTCTGGAAGAGCTACTCAGAATGACAACCAGATCTGAAATGTCAGCCCTTGGGGTTTGGAAGGCTGCTGGATTTCTCGACGAATCGGTGGCTACTTCGCGTTCGTCCTGCCCGACCTGAGGGGCGTGCGCTAACCGCGCGTTTTCAACTGTAGCACCAGCGCGGCCCCGAGGGCGAAGCGCCGCGAATGCGCTCAGCCGAGGGCCGAGCCGAACGCCGCGGCGAGGCCCTCGTAGTCGGTGACCACCGGGAACCGCGGGAACTCCGCCACCACGTTGGCCGGTGGGCGGAACAGGATGCCCGCGTCGGCCTCGGCGAGCATGGCGACGTCGTTGTAGGAGTCTCCGGTCGCCACCACGCGGTAATTCAGGTGGTGGAACGCGCGTACCGCTGCCCGCTTGGAGTCCGGCTGGCGCAGGGTGTAGCCGGTCACCCGGTCATCGGCCACCCGCAGCCGGTGGCACAGCAGGGTCGGGTGGCCGAGCTGGGCCATCAGCGGCATCGCGAACTCGTAGAAGGTGTCGGAGAGGATCACCACCTGGAAGCGGGTGCGCAGCCAGTCGAGGAAGGCGGCGGCGCCCGGCATCGGGCCCATCTCCGCGATCACCTCCTGGATCCGGGCGAGGCCGATGCCGTGCTCGTCGAGCAGCTGGAGTCGGTGGCGCATCAGCTGGTCGTAGTCGGCGATGTCCCGCGTGGTCAGGCGCAGGCCCTCCACCCCGGTGGCCTCGGCCACCCGGATCCAGATCTCGGGAACCAGGACGCCTTCCAGGTCCAGGCAGGCGAGGTCCATCAGGCGCCCTCGACCCGCATGGTGTCGATCTCGGCGTCGACCTCCGGCATGCCGCGCAATTCCGCGATGGTGGCCGCCACCTGCTCGGCCCGCGCGAGGTGGGTCATCACGCCCAGCCTGGCCTCGGTGCCCTGGCTCTCCTGACGCACGGCCTGCAGCGAGACGCCGTGGCCGGCGAAGCTCGCCGCCACCCTGGCCAGGACGCCCGGCTCGTCGTGCACGGTCATCGACACGTAGTAGCGGGAGCTGACCAGGCCCTCCGGCGTGATCCCCCTCGCCGAGTAGGTGGACTCGGCCGGGCCCCTGGCGCCGCGGACGCGGTTGCGGGCAGCCGTGACCAGGTCGCCCAGCACAGCGGAGGCCGTCGGGGAGCCGCCCGCCCCGGGACCCATGAACATCAGCCGGCCGGCGTGGGTGGACTCGATGAACACTGCGTTGTACGCGCCGGGGATGCTGGCCAGCGGGTGGGTGAGCGGCACCATCGTCGGGTGGACGCCGACAGCGATGCTGCCGTCCTCGCTCAGCGCGCAGCGGGCGAGCAGCTTCACCACGCAGCCCATCTCCGCCGCCGCGGCCATGTCGGCAGCCGTGACGCCGGTGATCCCCTCCCTGGAGACGTCGTCCAGCCGCACCCTGGTGTGGAATGCCAGGCTGGCGAGGATGGCGGCCTTGGCCGCGGCGTCGTAGCCCTCGACGTCAGCGGTCGGGTCGGCCTCGGCGTAGCCCAGCTGCTGGGCCTCGGCCAGGGCGGTGGCGAAGTCGGCGCCGTCGGTGTGCATCTTGTCGAGGATGAAGTTCGTGGTGCCGTTGACGATGCCCATCACTGCCGTGACCTCGTCGCCAACCAGCGACTCCCGCAGTGGCCGGATGATGGGGATGGCGCCGGCCACCGCAGCCTCGTAGTAGATGTCCACCCCGGCGGCCTCCGCCGCGGCGTAGATCGTGGCGCCGTCGGAAGCGAGCAGCGCCTTGTTGGCCGTCACCACCGAGGCCCCGGAGCCGATCGCGGCCAGGATCAGGCTGCGCGCGGGCTCGATGCCGCCCAGCAGCTCGATCACCAGCTCCACGTCCGGCCGGCTGGCCAGCGCGAGCGCGTCGTCGGTGAGCAGCGCGCGGTCGATCCCGGGGCGCTCCAGCTCGAGCCGGCGGACGGCGATCCCCACCAGCTCCAGCGGGCGCCCGATCCGGGCCCGAAGGTCCTCGGCCTGCTCGATCAGCAGCCGGGCCACCTGCGAGCCGACCACGCCGCAGCCCAGCAGCGCGACCTTCAGCGGTGCTGCTTCCATGCTCATTCCCCGTTCCCGGCCAGCCCGGCGTCCAGCGCCAGCAGGTCGTCCATCGTCTCGCGGCGCAGCAGGGTGCGCACCCGCCCGTCGCGGACGCTGACCACCGGCGGCCGCGGGGTGTGGTTGTAGTTGCTGGCCATCGACCTGCTGTAGGCGCCTGCCGCGGGAATCGCGAGCAGGTCCCCGATGCCCACATCGCCGGGCAGGAACTCGTCGCGGACGAGGATGTCGCCGCCCTCGCAGTGCAGCCCGACCACGCGGGAGACCACCGGCTCGGCTCCGGAGGTGCGGTTGGCCAGCGCGGCTGAGTACTCGGCCGCGTACAAGGCCGGGCGGATGTTGTCGCTCATGCCGCCGTCCACCGAGACGTAGCGCCGGTTCATCCCGCCGCCGATGTCGACCGGCTTGACAGTGCCGACCCGGTACACCGCCAGCCCGGCCGGCCCGACGATCGCCCGCCCGGGCTCGATGGAGATCGCCGGGGTCGCCAGCCCGAAGCCCCGGCACTCGTGCTCGACGATCTCGCGCAGGCCGGCGGCCAGCTGCTCCGGGCCTGCCGGGGTGTCCTCCTTGGTGTAGGCGATGCCGAAGCCACCGCCGAGGTTCAGCTCCGGCAGCTCCAGGCCGGTGGCCTCACGGAACTGGGCGAAAAGCTTCAGCGTGCGCCTGGCTGCGACCTCGAAGCCGTTGGTGTCGAAGATCTGGCTGCCGATGTGGCTGTGGATGCCGAGCAGCCGCAGCCGTGGGCTGTGGTGGCAGCGGAACATGCCGACCAGCGCCTGGCCCCCGGTGATCGAGAAGCCGAACTTCTGGTCCTCGTGCGCGGTGGCGATGTACTCGTGCGTGTGGGCTTCCACCCCGGTGGTGACCCGGATCAGGACCTGCGCCGTGGTGTCGAGCTCCTCGCACAGGCGCTCCAGCCGGGTGATCTCGTCGGAGGAGTCGACGATGATGCGGCCGACCCCTCGTGCCAGCCCGAGCCGCAGCTCCGCATCGGACTTGTTGTTGCCGTGCATGCCGATCCGCGCGGGGTCGAAACCGGCCCGGAGGGCGACGGTCAGCTCACCGAGGGAGCAGACGTCGAGGCCGAGGCCCTCCTCGGCCAGCCAGCCCGCCACGGCGCCGCTGAGGAACGACTTGCCCGCGTAGTACACCGTCCAGCCGGCGAAGGCCTCGCGCCACTCCCGCGCGCGCGTCCGGAAGTCCACCTCGTCCAGCACATAGGCCGGCGTGCCCACCTCTTCGACCAGCCGGGTGAGCGGGACCCCGCCGACCTCGATGACGCCGTGCTGGTCACGCCGGACGGTCGAACTCCACAACTTCGGGCTGAGCGCGTTGACGTCCTCCGGCCGCGTCAGCCACACCGGTGCCGGGGTGGTGACGTCGGCATGGATCGAGCCAGCCACGTGCATGTGGGTCATGGCGGCAACAGTGCCACAGACCCCTGCTCAGCCGCCGCTGGAGACCCGGATCTGGACGTCCCGCACGCCGGCCAGCCGGAGCTCGGCAGGCGACGGCACCACCGCACCGTCGGCGCTCACGCGAACACTCCCGCAGGCGGCCCCGAGGCAGCGCTCGTCGAGGCGCACCCCCCACAGCACGAAGAACTGGCCGAGGGTCACCTCAGTAGCGCCGGCGCCCTCCAGCCAGACCTCGCCGCTGTCGTCGTGGGTGTGCGCAGGCGCCTGCAGGGCCCGCGGCCGGTCGACGCCGATGTTGGCCGCCAGCGGCACCGGGCTGCCGTCCACGGTGACCGAGAGGGTGAGGACGTGCTGGTTGGAGCGGTCGTCCAGCCGGGACGCAGGCACGCCGGCCAGCTCGAAGTAGGAGATGCCATCCCTGGGCGCCGGCCAGGGCGGCGGAGTGGTGCGCAGCACTGCCGGGGCGGGCGGGGCCTGGCCGACACAGCCGACGGTGAGCAGGGCGCCGGCCAGGGCGCCGGCGAGGGCCGGTCGGCGGCGGCGGTTCATGCCGATGAGACTAGCCGCAGGTTCCTTTGCTACAGTCGCCTACGGCCCGCACGGGCCGGGCCCCCGTAGCTCAGGGGATAGAGCACCGCCCTCCGGAGGCGGGAGCAGAGGTTCGAATCCTCTCGGGGGCGCCCAGGCCGGCCAGGGCGAAGGCCGATCCACTCACCAGTAACGAACAGCACCCGGGCACCGCCGTGCTCCCGGTCGCGGCTGCCCGATACCCCAACGCGCGGAGCCGGCGGCAAGCCGGCGAACGCCATCCCGACGCGCCGCCGGCCGGCGATGCCGGGCGACGTCCCGGTTCGAGGGTGAGGACCGGCCGGGGTCGTTAGGGGGGCGACCCCGGCCGGCGGCCCCGGCTGGCGGAAGCCGTAGGGCCGTCGCCGCGTCCTGACGGGAGGGGTTCCGGTGTGGCCGCACCCAGGCGGCCGAGGAACGCGGCGTTCTGCTCGTCAGCGCCGGTGAGCGCCGGCCCTGACCGGGCAGACTCTGCCCGACGACTCGCTTCGCAGCCCCTCAGTCCGCCCCTCTGGTACCGCGTTTGGTACACCAAGTGGTACCGGGAGGCGACCGGTGCTGCGCGCGGTACCAATCGCGGGCCGCGTGGTGCGGACCTTGAAAGCTGCGCGGCGGGCTGGGAAAGTGGGCCAACCGCGGGCGGCCGCGCGCGCACAATTCTCAGCGTCGCGGCCCTGAGGAGGCGAAGTTGGCTCTGCAGCGAGGGGCGGCACCGGAGTCGAGCGGCGCTGAAGGGCAGTCATCCGTGACCGGTGCGCGGGCAGCCGGTTGGCTACCAGCGCTGCGGCTGTTCCAGCACATGGACGAGGCTGCCTTCAACTTCCTGCGCCCAATCGAGGGGCTCGGGCTACCGGCGGACTGGGCGGAGTTCCGCACGCTCGCAGCCGGCAGCGGCGAGGCGGAGTGGCGCGACGGCGCACAGCGGCTGGAAGTGCTGCGACCGGCCGTGTCGAGCGCCGGCGAGTTACCACCCGACCTCGCCGACCTCGCTGCCCTCCTGCTCGAGCGCTGGCAACACGACCGGGACCCGCACCTCGAGCTCGACGCGCTGCGCTGGGCCCTGGCGCTGCAGCGCTGGACGCTCGTCGACGAGAGCTGGCTGAACGACCTGCGCCGGAACGCCCGGGAGGGCGACCCGGCAGTACTGCTCCTGCTGGCCGGGCTGCCGGTCGAGGCCCGCCGGGTCAACCCGATCCTCACCTGGGCTTGGGCAGCGGCGCGCAGCTATGCCATCGAGCCCTCGCAGCGGGAGCAGGAACTGGTCCGGCTGCTGTTGTCGGACGCCGTGGCGCTGCACGCCCGATGGCGGGAGGCGCCGAACGTCGACGCTGCGATCGCCGCAGCCACCATCTGGATGCTCGCGCAGCGCTTCCTGCCGTCGACCCCCGCCACCGCAGCGCAGGACGCCGCCTGGGACACCCAGAACCAGGTTGCCGCCCACATCGAAGAACAGCGGCGCGAGCAGCGCCCACCCAACCCGCTCGTTGAGGCGGTGTTCCACGCCGGTTCGAGCCGGATCGCGCTGGCCAGGGCCGACCTGCACGCCTCGATCGCCGAGGCGGACTTCGCGCTCGCGCTCGAGCCAGAGACTGCGCGCGGCCTGGTGCACGGCACCAGGAACCTCGCCCTGGAGCTGGCCGGTTTCGCCGGCGAACCGGGGTCGCCGGCGCGGCACCTTTCCGCCCCCGCGGCCTACCGGATCGGCCTGGGCGCACAGGACGCCCTGGCCGAACTGATCGCCAAGGCGTTGGCCGCGCTCCGCCGGCTCGACCGGCCCGCCTGCCTGGCTGCCCAGGCCGAGCTCGACCCGTTGCCGTCGGGCGCACCGTCCTGGACCGTGGTCACGCACGTGCAGCAACTGGCCGGCGCGGTGTGGGGGGACGCGGACAGCGTGCTGACCCGCACCGACGCCACGGTCGCGCGCTACTCGGTGATCTCGCTGGAGCACCGCGGCCGCCTCGGCTCGGCGCTGCTGGGCCGAGGCCGCGCGGCCCTGCTCAGCCGGCTGGGGTCGCACCGGGCTGCCCGCGAGGCGCTGGCCGGCCTCCCCCGGCAGTGGGCGAGGGCGCCGCTGGCCTGCGTCGAGCTGTGGTCCGGCGACCCGGAGGCTGCCGCTCGCGCCGCCACCGAGGGCATCCATGACCCGGCGACCACCCAGTTCGACCGGGTCACGCTGCTGGTCGTCCGCGCTGCCGCGGGCGGCGGTGGCGACACCGCCGCCGCTGCGCGCACGGCTGTGGCCGCGTGCCTCGACCACGACCTCTGGCTGCCGCTGGCCATGGTGCCCGCCGAGGCCAGCCGGCGCGTGCTGGCCGCGGCCGCCTCCGGCCCCGACCCGGTCACCATCCCGGAGTCGGTGGCCCGCCGGCTCGAGGAGCTGGCCGCGGGGCCGGAGAACCCACCCGGGGCGGTGTCGCTGACCCGCCGCGAACAGGTGCTGCTACCGCTGCTCGCCGGCCAGGAGACCGTCCCCGAAATCGCGGCGGCACTGCATGTCTCGGCCAACACCGTGCGCAAGCAGGTGGTAACCCTGCGCGCCAAGTTCGGCGCCGGCACCCGGGGCGAACTCGTGCGGCGGGCCCGCGAACTGGGCCTGCTTGAATAGGCAATTCCGTCCCCTCCCGGGGTCGCTGGGTGAGGTTGCGACGAATCACGATCCGCGGTGGGTAACATCGGCCAGAGTAGGTATCTGCGCTTGCCGTCAGGCAAGGAGGAAGGCGATCGTGGCCCACGCGCCCCAGGACGTGAGGAATATCGAGGACTCCGGTTTCGGAGCCAACGACTGGCTAATCGAGGAGTTGCGCGAGCGCTACGAGGCCGACCCTGGGTCGGTCGATCCGGCGTGGGCCGACTACTTCGACAGGCAGGCCTCCCCCAACGGCTCCGACGCCGGCGATCCCGCGGAGACAGCGGAGGCGGCGGAGGCCGCGGAGATCGGGGAGAGCGGCACCGACACCGCCGAGCCCGCGGCCGTGGCGACCGAGACCGCCGGGCCCGAGCCGGCGGCACCCGAGCCCCAGCCCCAGCCCGCGGCCACCGCACCCGAGCCCGCCGGCCAGCCGGACGCCCAGCAGCCGCCGGCGGAGGCACCGGAGGCGAGGACAGCAGAGGCCGAACCGGCAGCCGGCAGCAGCCAGGGCAACGTGCCGGAGAGCCCAGGCAGCGGCCGCGGCCTTTCGCCCAACCTGCCGCGGACCGAGCCGGTCACCCAGAAGGAGCGGACGGAGCCGTCCCGCACCCCCCTGCGCGGAGCGCCGCTGCGCACGGCGAACAACATGGACGCCTCCCTGGCCATGCCGACCGCCACCAGCGTGCGCGACGTGCCGATGAAGCTGGCCATCGACCAGCGCCAGATCATCAACGCCCACCTGGCCCGCTCCACCGGGGGCAAGGTCTCGTTCACCCACCTGATCGGCTGGGCGATGGTGCAGGCCCTGCAGGCATTCCCGGAGATGAACAACTCCTACGCCGTCGTGGACGGCAAGCCGGTGCTGGTGAGCCCGCCGGCGATCAACCTGGGCCTGGCCATCGACACGAGGAAGCCCGATGGCACCAGGCAGCTGCTGGTACCCAACATCAAGGACTGCGAGGACCTGAACTTCGCGCAGTTCTGGCGGGCCTACGAGGCCCTCGTGGCCAAGGCCAGGACCAACCAGCTCACCGTCGACGACTTCGCCGGCACGACCGCGTCGCTGACCAACCCCGGGGGCCTCGGCACCAACCACTCCGTGCCCCGGCTGATGCCGGGCCAGGGCCTGATCCTCGGCGTCGGCTCGATCGACTACCCGCCGGAGTTCCAGGGTGCGAACGCATCGCGGATCAACCAGCTCGGCGTCTCCAAGGTGACCACGCTGACCTCCACCTACGACCACCGCGTGATCCAGGGTGCCCAGTCGGGCGAGTTCCTGCGCCGGATCCACGAACTGCTCATCGGGCAGCACGGCTTCTACGACGAGATCTTCGACGCCCTCCGGGTGCCCTACACCCCGATCCGCTGGGCCAGCGACGCCAGCGACGAGAAGCTGGGATCGATCCCGCGCAGCGCCCGGATCTTCTCCCTGATCAACGCCTACCGGACCCTCGGCCACTTCATGGCCGACATCGACCCGCTGGAGTACCGCCAGCGGACCCACCCCGAACTCGCCATCGAGTGGCACGGCCTGACCCTGTGGGACCTCGACCGCGAGTTCCCGGTGGGCAGCTTCGGCGGGCACTCCGGCGAGGTGGCGACCATGCGCGACATCCTGGCCATGCTGCGCACGTCCTACTGCCGCACCGTCGGCATCGAGTACATGCACATCTCCGACAACGAGCAGCGCACCTGGATCCAGGAGCGCTTCGAGCGGCCCTTCGTGCCGTGGCCGCGCGAGGAGCACCTGCGCATCCTGGACAAGCTGAACGAGGCCGAGATCTTCGAGACCTTCCTGCAGACGAAGTTCGTCGGACAGAAGCGGTTCTCCCTCGAGGGCGGGGAGTCGACGATCGTCTTCCTGGACGAGTTGTGCGAGCGGGCGGCCGACGCCGGACTGGACGAGGCGATCATCGGCATGCCGCACCGCGGCCGGCTCAACGTGCTGGCCAACATCGTCGGCAAGTCCTACAGCCAGATCTTCCGCGAGTTCCACGGCAACACCGACCCCCGGCTGCCCCAGGGCAGCGGCGACGTGAAGTACCACCTCGGCTCCGAGGGCCAGTTCACCGCCGCCAGCGGCCGCACCATCAAGACCTCGGTTGCGGCCAACCCGTCCCACCTCGAAGCGGTGAACCCGGTGGTCGCCGGCATCGCCCGCGCGAAGCTCGACCAGCTCGGCGCCGAGGGCTACCCGGTGCTGCCGATCCTGCTGCACGGCGACGCCTCGTTCTCCGGGCAGGGCGTGGTGTACGAGACCCTCCAGATGAGCCAGCTGCGCGCCTACCGCACCGGCGGGACCATCCACCTGGTGGTGAACAACCAGGTGGGCTTCACCACGGCACCGATCGAGTCCAGGTCCTCGGTCTACTGCACCGACGTGGCCAAGGCCGTCCAGGCGCCGATCTTCCACGTCAACGGCGACGACCCCGAAGCGGTCGCCCGCGTGGCGCAGGTCGCCTTCGACTTCCGTCAGCGGTTCGCCAAGGACGTCGTGGTCGACCTGGTCTGCTACCGGCGCCGGGGCCACAACGAGGGCGACGACCCCAGCTTCACCCAGCCGCTGATGTACGACCTGATCGAGCAGAAGCGCAGCGTGCGGAAGCTCTACACCGAGGCGCTGATCGGTCGCGGCGACATCTCCACCGAGGACGCCGAGCAGGTCATCGCGCGCTTCCGCGAACGGCTGGAGGGCGTGTTCCGCGAGGCCAGGGAGGCCCCGGGGCCGGAGGCCGACACCACCTACCGCAAGGCTCCCTACTACCCGGCGAAGCTGGGCAAGGACCGGGGCACGGCCATCACCGCAGAGCAGATGGAGGCAGTGGCCAGGGCCCACCTCACCTTCCCAGAGGGGTTCTCGGTGCACCCGAAGGTGCGCCCCCAGCTGGAGCGCAGGGCGGAGAGCATCCGAAAGGGTCCGATCGACTGGGCCACGGCGGAGCTGCTCGCCTTCGGCTCGCTGCTGATGGAGGGACGGCCGGTACGGCTGGTCGGGCAGGACACCCGCCGGGGAACGTTCAGCCAGCGG
Organism: Actinomycetes bacterium; assembly: GCA_023460935.1. Lineage (GTDB taxonomy): Bacteria > Actinomycetota > Actinomycetes > Propionibacteriales > Propionibacteriaceae > Propionicimonas. The sequence continues at coordinate 745 of JAEWOI010000037.1, read as the reverse complement.
TTCGCTGCGATCGTGGACCGGGTGACCAACCAGGCCTACGTGCCGCTGAAGCACCTCTCTGAGGACCAGGGCCAGTTCCACGTGTTCGACTCCCTCCTCAGCGAGTACGCGGCGATGGGCTTCGAGTACGGCTACTCGGTGGCCGCACCGGACGCCCTGGTGTGCTGGGAGGCCCAATTCGGCGACTTCGCCAACGGTGGCCAGACCATCTCAGACGAGTTCATCGCCTCCGGCGCGGCCAAGTGGACCCAGAAGTCCGGCGTCGTGCTGCTGCTCCCCCACGGCTATGAGGGCCAGGGGCCCGACCACTCCTCTGCCCGGCTCGAGCGGTGGCTCACCCTGTGCTCCGAAGGCGCTCTGGCGGTCTGCCAGCCGTCCACCCCGGCCAGCTACTTCCACCTGCTGCGCACCCACGCGTACGTCAACTGGCACCGCCCGGTGGTGGTGGCGACGCCGAAGTCGATGCTGCGCTCCAAGGTGGCGACCTCGCCGGTCTCGGAGTTCACCGAGGGCCGCTGGCAGCCGGCGATGGGTGACCCGACGATCACCGATCACCAGGCCGTGCGCCGGTTGGTGCTGTGCTCGGGCAAGATCCGCTGGGAACTGCTGCAGGCCAGGGCGGAGGCCGGGCTCGACGGCCAGGTGGCGATCCTGCCGCTGGAGCGGCTGTACCCGCTGCCGGCGAAGTAGCTGGCCACCGAGCTGGCCAGGTACCCCAACGTGAGCGACGTTCGCTGGGTGCAGG
>JAEWOI010000036.1 GCA_023460935.1 Actinomycetes bacterium | reverse complement strand
GGAAGACCTCCTGTTTGTTGAGCGAACCTTGAGCAGTTCCACTCAACCGCGGGAGGTCTTCCCTGGGTTCTCAATCAGACCGTGTCGTCACAACGACTCGACCAACCTGTCCGGTCAGTACAGCTAGCTCAAGTTGAGCAGGGCCCCTGGCTCAGCTCACTCCTTGCGGAGCTTGTCCTGCACCGAGCCTGCGACCTTCTCCACGGTGTTGGGCAGTTCGGTTGTTCCGTAGAAGCGCGCGTCCGGGTGGGTGGGCGGCGGCATCGGTGCGCTCGTCGTGGGACCGTCGTGGTAGCTGAACTCGCCCAAGCCGTCCGGAGTGGGGCCGCTGGCCCAGCGACCCTCGGCGGCGGCGGGGCCGTCGGAGAAGTTCAGGTACTGGTAGCTGACCGAGCGCTCCTCCTTGTTGATCGGGAAGTTGCTCGGCACCGGGAACTCCTCCGTGCCCTCGTCGCGCAGTTCCTTGGCCGCAGCGAGCCACTGGTTCTGGTGCATGGTGTCGCGGGCGAGGAGGAAGGAGAGCAGGTCGCGCACGCCGTGGTCGTCGGTCATGTGGTAGAGCCGCGCCACCTGGAGCCGGCCCTGCATCTCGGCGTTGGCGTTGGCCATGAAGTCGGCCAGAAGGTTGCCGCTGGCGGTGATGTACGACCCCTGCCAGGGGTTGCCGTTGCTGTCCACCGGTCGCGCGCCGGCACCGGCGACGATCGCGTGCTGCACGTCGGTGCCGCCGATCACTGCCGCCACGGTCGGGTCGGACTGCACTGCGTCGTCGGTGATGCCCAGCGGGGACTTCTCCAACAGCTGGGCGATCATGATCGCCAGCATCTCCACATGGCCGAACTCCTCCGACCCGATGCCGAACAGCAGGTCGCGGTACTTCCCGGGGATGTGGGTGTTCCAGGCCTGGAACCCGTACTGCATGGCCACGGTGATCTCGCCGTACTGTCCGCCGAGCACCTCCTGCAACTTGCGCGCGTAGACCGCGTCCGGCTTGTCCGGCGTCGACTTGAACTGCAATTCCTGCTTGTGGAAGAACATCGGGGGGACTCCTCTGGGGCGCGGCCACGGGGGTGCGGCCGAATCCCTCCACGTAGCCCCCGAGCCGGTTGGCGAACCGGCCCCGGCCGTCCTTTCCGCACAATTGCGCCAGCCGCGTTCGGGTCGCCGCTGTGCCGGCCCGGGGCTCGCGCAAGGTGCAAGCGAACCCCTCGCGCCGGGCACGCCATCTTCCAGGGCGGGAATGGCTAGGCTCCACGGCAGGTGGCTGGTGCATGGGACCGCCGCAAACGTTTCCAGGAGGTGGGTTGTGCTGCCCGGCGCCGGACCGTCCAGCCCGAGCACGGCGCTCGCGCACAACCGGCGCCTGGTCCTGCACGTGCTGCGTGCTGCGGGGGAGCTGACCCGCGCCGAGATCGGCGAGGCCAGCGGCCTCTCGCCCGCGGCGACGGCCAGGATCACCGACCGGCTCGAGGCGGAGCTGCTGATCGCGCGCACTCAGAAGGTGCCGTCGTCCGGTGGCCGACCCGCCTGGCGGTACCGGTTCACCGCCGCCGGACGTCTGCTCGGCGGCGTCAGGGTTCAGCGCGACGGCTGCCGGGGCGCGCTGCTGGGTTGGGACGGGCAGATCGTCTCGCGCAACCAGGTGCTTCTCGACCCGGCGACGGCGACCGGCGACGAGATCCTCGCCGCGGCGCAGGCCTGCACCCGGCTCATCGACGAGGAGGCCGCGCGCCTCGGCGCCCGCCTGGCAGCCCTCGGCGTGGGCGTTCCGGCCGTGGTGGACAGCGCCGGCAGCGCACGTGCGGGCACAGAGGTCGGCTGGCGCGAGGTGCCGCTGGGCGGGTTGCTGTCCAACTTCACCTCGGCGCCCCTCCTGGTGGAGAACGACGCCAACGCGCTCGCCTACTCCGAGCTCGAGCCCGGCCGGCACACCCGCTCCCTCGCAGCGCTCATCCTTGGCCACGGGCTCGGTGCAGGACTGGTCTCCGACGGCCATTTGCTGCGTGGCACCCATTTCGCGGCAGGGGAGATCGGTTACCTGATCACCTCCCGCGACGTGCTCAGTTCGCCGCCGGCCGACATCGGCGACCTCGAGCTGCGGATCCAGCAGGCGGCCAGCTCGCGCCGGCGCAAAGCCGACGCCCCTGCCCAGCTGTGGACGCTCATGGGCCAGTCGTCACCAGCAGCTGCGGACGCGACCGCAGAGATGCTCGACTACCTCGCCATGGCGATCGCCTCCCTGGTGGTGGTGCTCGATCCGGAGCGCGTTGTCATCGGCGACGTCCCGTCCGCGCAGGCCGAGAGGGTGCTGGAGGAGGTGCGCGGACGCCTCCGCGGCCACCTGCTGCACGAACCGACGGTCGCCGTCGCCCGCCGCGGACCGGATGCCGTCCTGGTGGGTGCGGCGCTGCTGGCGGCCGAACTCGTCGACCTGCAGGCGATCTAGATATCGATCGCATAACGTCCTAGTGCTTGCCGCACTCCCTCCCTTAGGCTGAAGGCGAGTTCCTATCAGCGGGAGAAAAAGTGCGATCCGAACTCGTCATCGGCATCGACGTCGGTGGGACGAAGACCCACCTGTGTGTCGAGCGCGGCCTCGAACGGCTCGTCGACGAGGTGATCCCGACCGCTTCCTGGTGGTCTCCCGGCACCCGCATCGAGGCACCCGCCAATGCCGCGGCGCTGATCAGCGCCTGCGGGCAGGACCCTGCATCGGCCCTTGTCGTAGGCGCTCACGGCATCGACTCGGTGCGCCAGGCCGAGGCCATGGCCGGGGAGCTCCGGCGCCATGTCGACGGGCCGGTGCTGGTGCTCAACGACGCAGCGCTTGTCGGCCCCGCCGCGGGCTACCTCGGGCAGGTCATCACCGTGATCTCCGGCACCGGCTCCATCGTCCTCGCCCGCAACGAACGCGGTGAGGAGGTGCGCCTCGGCGGCCACGGTTACCTCCTCGGGGACGAAGGTGCTGCGCCGGCCCTGGTGCGTGACCTCGCCAGGGAGCTGTTGCGCAGCCTCGACCGCGGTCGGCACGACCCGGTGGCACTGCAGGCGTTGATGGACGCCTGCGGCGTGGCTCCCTCCGCCGAGCCGGAGGAAGACCTCGCCGTCGCCCTGCACCGGCACAGCTCGATCACGGACTGGGGCCGGCTCGCCCCGGCGGTCTTCGCTGCAGCCGACGGCGGCTCGCCCCTGGCGCGCTCGGTGATCGTGCGGCACGCCGAAGAGCTCGTCGCACTGGTGGAGCTGTTGCTCGACCGTGGTTCCGATCCAGAAGCCGTGGTGCTCGCCGGAGGGGTGGTCACCGCCCAGCCGCGCATGGAGGCGGCCATCCGGGCCGGGATAGCCGCCGCCCGTCCCGGATTGCCGGTGGTGCTGCTCGCCCGCCCGCCCGTCGAAGGGGCGGTGCTGCTGGCCCGCCGGTCTCTCGACAGCCAGCCAAGCCCCATCTCCGCCCAATCACCTGCGGAGCCGCAACAACCACTCGCGCAGGTGCCTGCGCCAAATGAAGGGAGCCGATCATGAATCTGTCCAGGCGGACCTTGTTGATCACCGGCGGCGCGTTGGCCGCGGTGGCCGCGAGTGGCTGCGGCGTCACCGGCGCCAGCGCGCCCTCGACGGCCGCCAGCCCCGCAGGGAGCGGGGGAGCGCTCAGCGGCGAAGTGAACATCCTCCTGATGAAGCAGGCCGGATGGACCGAGGAGGACTGGGCTGGCGTGATCAGCAAGTTCACCTCCGCCAACCCCGGGGTGAAGGTGAACCCGACCTTCGTGGCCTACGAGGCCCTGCACGACAAGATCGTCACCGCGGCCGCCGCCGGCACCTACGACGTCGTCCACATGGACGTCATCTGGCCGCCGGAGTTCGCAGAGAAGAAGATGATCGTCGACGTCACCGACCGGGTCCCGGCGTCCTGGAAGAGCGACATGCAGGGCGGCGCGTTGCAGGCCGCCCTCTACAAGGACCACTTCTACGGTGCGCCGTCGTTCCCGTCCACCAAGCTCTTCTACTACAACAAGGACCTGATGGCGAAGGCCGGCGTGGCCGAGGCCGACATCGCCACGTGGGACGGTGTGCTCAAGGCGGCCAGGGCCATGAAGGACAAGGGCATCAGCAAGCACCCGATCGCCTGGAGCTGGGCGCAGGCCGAGGCCGTGATCTGCGACTTCGCCCAGCTGCTCGGCGCCTTCGGCGGCACGTTCACCGACGCCTCCGGCCAGCTCAACTTCAACGACGCCCCCGGCCAGCAGACCCTGCAGTTCATGGTCGACTCCCTCAAGGACGGCACCTCCGCTCCCGGTTCGCCGACCTTCCTCGAGGACGACGTGATCAAGGCCCTGCAGAGCGGCGAGGTGGCCTTCGGCCTGAACTGGGAGTCCACCTTCCGCGACCTGAACGACGAGGCGGCATCGAAGGTGGCGGGCAAGTGCGGCGTCAGCGCCACCCCCGCCGGCCCCTCCGGCAAGCGTCCCGGGGTGAACGGGGCGATGGCGTTCGCCGTCACGACCGGGTCGAAGAACCCCGACGCGGCCTGGAAGCTGATCGAGTTCGCCAGCAGCCAGGAAGTCCAGGACCCGCTGGCCAAGTCGGCCATGCCCAACTGGACGTCGAGCTTCTCCAACCCTGACGTGGTGCAGATCAACCCCGAGGTGTTCGAGGCGTGCAAGGTGGCCTACGCCGACTCGATCCTGCGCCCGCAGGTGGTGAACTACAACAAGGTCTCCGCCATCCTGCAGGTCGAGATCCAGAACGCCCTGCTCGGCAGCAAGTCGGTGAAGGCTGCACTGGACGACGCCGTCACCCAGGGCAACGACAGCCTGCGCGGCTGAGCCATGACCACCCCGAAGACCGGACGGTCGCCGCGCCGGCGACGCAGCGCGACGAGCCAGGTGCAGACCCGGTTCGCGTGGCTGCTGCTGGCTCCGGCGATCCTGACGGTCTTCGGGGTGATCCTCTACCCGCTGTACCGGACCGTGCTGGTGTCGCTGTTCGACGTCCGCTCGGCCCTCGACCCGGCGCCGGCGTTCGTCGGCCCGGCCAACTACGTCGAGATGCTCACCACCCCCGCGGTGTGGGCATCGCTCGGCCGGACGCTGTACTTCACCGGCGCCTCCCTGGTCGTGGAGCTGGTGCTCGGGCTGGCCCTCGCCCTGCTGCTGAACGCGCCGCTGCGCTTCCGCTGGCTGTTCCGCACCGCGATCGTCATCCCGTGGGCCATCCCCACGATCGTCAACGCCGCCATGTGGAAAGGCATCCTCAACGCCCAGTACGGCTCGCTCAACGCGCTGCTCACTCAGCTCGGCGTGATCCACGACTACGTGCCCTGGCTCAGCGACCCGTGGCGTGCCATGAACCTGGTGATCCTCTCCGACGCGTGGAAGACCACGCCGCTGGTCGCCTTCTTCCTGCTGGCGGGCCTGACGAGCATCCCGAACGAGCTCTACGAGGCTGCTGCGGTCGACGGGCTCGGGTGGTGGAAGCGGTTCCGCGCCATCACCCTGCCGCTGCTGGTGCCGGCGATCAGCATCGTCGTCGTGCTGCGCACGGTGGAGGCGTTCAAGGTGTTCGACATCATCTACGCGATGACGCGCGGCGGCCCGGCCAACGGCACGGCGGTGATCTCCTACTACACCTACGTGACCGCGTTCTCCGACCAGAACTTCGGCATCGGCTCGGCCATGGCGATGCTGATCGTGCTGATCATCGGCGTGCTGTGCCTCACCTACCTCCGCCTGATCCGCCAGTCGGAAATGAGCCTGCTGTGAGGCTCACCAGGCGCCAGTCGCTGCTGCTGAACATCGCGGCAGCGCTCGTCGCCCTCGCTTACCTCGCGCCGATCCTGTGGACGACGGTCGCATCGGTCACGCCCGCGCGGGTGCTGCTGGAACGGCCGCTGCGCTGGCTCCCGTCCGAGCTCGATCCCACCCGGTACGTCGCGATCCTCACCCCCGGCGGGGTCAACGGCGTCGGGGCCGGCTTCCTCGAAGCCATGGGCAACTCGCTGTTCGTCGCAGCCTTCACCGTGACCATCGCGCTGGTGGTGAGCATCTTCGGTGCCTACGCCTTCGCCAGGCTGCGTTTCCGTGGCCGGAAGCTCACGCTGCTGGTGTTCCTCTCCACGTACATGCTGCCCCAGATCGCGCTGCTGATCCCGCTGTACTTCATCCTCAACCAGCTGCAGCTCCTCGACACCCGGTTCGGCCTCGTGCTGGTCGACCTCGCCCTCGTGGTGCCGTTCACCTTGTGGATCCTCTCGAACTACTTCCTCACCGTCCCGGAGGAACTGGAGGATTCGGCCCGCGTGGACGGCTGCACCCGCATGGGTGCGCTGTGGCGGGTGGTGCTGCCGACCGCGCGTCCCGGGATCATCACGGCGGTCATGTTCGCCTTCTTCCTCGCCTGGGACGAGTTCCTGTACGCGCTGATCTTCACCTCCACCTACGAGGCGAAGACGCTGCCGGTCGCGATCGCGGAGTTCTCCGGCCGCTACACCACCGACTTCGGCCTGGTCGCCGCCGGCGGCCTGGTGGCAGCGCTGCCACCGGTGCTGATCGCACTCGTCTTCCAACGCCACATCGTCAGCGGCATGTCCGCAGGAGCAATCAAGGGGTGACCATGGACCGGGCCGACTACTGGACCACCGTCCACAGTCAGGGGGAGACCCTGGCACAGACCATCGCCGCGGCGCAGGCGGCGCTGGCCGCTGCAAAGTTGCCGCGGTGGCAGGCGGGGGAACCCCTCGCGGTGCTGGCGATGGGCGCGTCGACGATGGCTGCGGAGTTCCTGGTGCACGAGGCCCGCAGCCGGGGCCGGGTGGTGCTCAACTGGTCGGCTGCAGACTGGCGCGATGCCGCCGGCCTGATGTCCGGCCCGGCCGTGGGGATCAGCGAGTCAGGTCGAAGCCCGGAGACCATCGAAGCGCTCGAAGCGTGCACGGGCCACCGGATCGTGGTCACCAACGTCGCGGGCTCGCCGGTCACGGCGGTTGCTGACACCGTCGTGCCGCTCGGTGAGGTGGCCGACGCCGGGGTCTACGTCTCCGGCTACACCTCGACGCTGGCGGCACTCGCCCTGATCGGTGAGCGGCTCGGGCTCGCGGGCATCGCTGACGGGCTCGCGGAAGCGCCGGCGCTCGTCCGCTCGTGGCTGCCGGTGGCCGCGGCCGGCGTGGACGGGTTCCTCGCCGCCCACGCGCCCTCGGGCGACGTCGCCATGGTGGACTGCGTGGGGGCGGGCAGCTCGTTCGCCGCCGCCGCCGAGACCGCGCTCCTGCTGCGGGAGGCGGGGCGGACGCCGTCCGCGAGCTTCGCCTCCGACCAGTACCTGCACGGCCCGGCCGAGTCGATGCCCGGCAACTTCTGCGCTGTGGTGTTCGGCGGCGGACGAGTCGAGGAACTGGTGGCGCGGATGGCCGAGGTGGGGCTTCCCGTGCTGCACGTCAGCACCGACCCCGTGCCGGGAGCCGCCGGGCTTCCGCTGCCGCCGACCACCCCCGTGGTGGCCTCGATCCTCGAGGCGGTCGTCGGCCAGGTGCTCGCCGGGCGGCTCGGTGACCGGCGGGGTCACGACATCGGCACCTTCCGCCACGAGTTCGCGATGACCAAGCTGCCCACCGCCTGAGGGCTTGACGGAGCCGCTGCGAGCGGCCGGCACGTCCCTGCCTCCTCCCCCGCAGACGCCCCCGAAACCCACGTTCGCCCCCGAAATTTCGGGGGCGAACGTGAGTTTCGGGGGCGCCACTTCCGGGCGCGTACCGCCGACCGCCTACCTCGGGCCCAGCCCTCCTGCTGGCGCCGGGCCGGGACGGGGCTCCTTCAGCTCGATGAAGAAGGCGTGGGAGGGGGTGTCGCCGATGTTGGTGCCTGAGTGCTCCTGGGCGTCCAGCCAGCGGGCCTGGTTGGCGACCAGTTCGAGCTCGACCTGGTGCTGACCCGACTGCAGCCGCCGACGGAAGCTGCCCAGCGTCACCAGCACGCTGTCGGGGTGGCTGTGCGGCAGCGTGCCCTGGCCCGGCTCGTCCAGGTACTCCAGCACCCGCACCCGCTCGTTCTCGAAGACCAGGTGGTACAGCTCGGGATTCGTCAGCAAGGGGTCAGGCATCTTCCTCTCCCTTCGGGTTAATGGGACTATCGTCCCATTACGGGACGGGAGTACCATAAGCAACCATGCGGAGCAGCGAGGTGCACTTCAGGAGCGGGCGTGCCGGCCAGAAGGCCCGAACCCGCGAGGCGCTGGTGCACGCACTGCACGGCCTGCTGGCCGAAGGTGCCGACCCTTCGGTGGCCGAGGTGGCCGAGGCGGCGGGGATCTCCCGCACCACGGCCTACCGCTACTTCCCCGACCGGTTGGCGCTGCTGCAGGCCGCCCTGCCCCAGACGGGACGCGCCAGCCTGCTCGGCCCGGACGCGCCCGTCGGGGCGAGGGAACGGCTCGAGGTGGTGCTGTCCGCCCACTTCGATTTCCTGCTGCAGTGGGAGCCGCAGCTGCGGGCAGCCCTGCGGTCGTCGCTGACGCCTGGGTCGGCCCAGCCCAGCCTCCGCGGCGGACGTGCGGTCGCGTGGTACGCCGATGCCCTCAGCCCGCTGGGCAGCGAGCGCGCCGATCTCGACGTCCACGCCCTGGCGGTTCGGTTGCGGTCGGTGGCGGGCATCGAGTCGTTCGTCTGGCTGAGCGACGTCGCCGGGCTCGGCGCGGACGCAGCCTGCGAGGTCATGCGGCTGAACGCGCTGGCAGTGTTCGACTCCGCGACCGCCTAGCGGCGGCGCGCCGGGCCAGCTTGGCCAGCTCCTCGGCCCACAGCACCACGGAGGCCATCGCTGCGCAGACCGCCCAGTGGGCGAGGTCGAGGGAGGCCGTGCCGAACGCCGCCTGGAACAGCGGCACCTCCACCACCGCCACCTGGGAGGCGATGCCGAACAGGATCGAGCCCCACAACCACCTGTTGCTGAACAGGTGGTCGAAGGCCGAGGTCAGGTCGGAGCGGGAGTTCAGGGCGTTGAACAGTTGCGCGAACACCAGCGTCGTGAAGCCGGCGGTGCGCGCGACCTCAAGGGAGTCCGAGCCGTCGATCAGGCCGCCGGGCAGGAAGGCCTCGATCGTGCCGAGCGTCACGGCGCCCATGACCAACCCGATGAAACCCACCCGCTGCCACATGTGCCGGTCGATGATCCGGTCGTCCGGACGGCGCGGCGGTCGCGCCATCACGTCACCGTCCTCGGGGTCGACGCCCATCGCGAGCGCCGGCGCGGAGTCGGTGACCAGGTTGATCCACAGGATCTGGGTGGCCAGCAGTGGCACCGCGATCGCCTCGGCACCGCCGGCCTCGGTGAGCCCGATGACGCCGGCCAGCACCACCCCGAAGAAGACGGTGGCCACCTCGCCCATGTTTGAGGAGAGCAGGTAGCGCAGGAACTTGCGGATGTTGTCGAAGATGGCCCGGCCCTGCCGGACGGCGGCCACGATCGTGGCGTAGTTGTCGTCGGCGAGGATCATCGTGGCGGCCTCCTTGGTCACCTCGGTGCCGGTGATGCCCATCGCCACCCCGATGTCGGCCGACTTCAGCGCCGGCGCGTCGTTCACCCCGTCGCCGGTCATCGCGACGACGTGCCCGTCCGCCTGCAGCGAGTCGACTATGCGCAGCTTGTGCTCGGGCGCCACCCGCGCGAACACCGACGTATCCCGCGTGGCCTGCCGGAACTCCGCATCGCCGAGCAGGTCCAGCTGGTTGCCGGTGAGCGCCGTCGCGCCCGGCTCGACCAGGCCCAGGTCGGCGGCGATCCGGGCGGCCGTGACCGGGTGGTCACCGGTGATCATCACCGTCCGGATGCCGGCCCGGTGGGCCTCGGCCACCGCGGCGGCGGCCTCGTCCCGCGGCGGGTCCAGGATGCCCGCCACCCCCAGGAACACCAGGTCGGTCTCGTGCGAGCCGTCCAGGTCGGCCACAGCCGTGCCATCGGCGTCCATCGTCTTGTAGGCCACCCCGAGGGTCCGGTAGCCGTCGGCCGACAGCCGCTCGACCGCAGCCACCACGCGGTCGCGCGCCGCCTCGTCCAGCGGCTCGGCCCGATCCCCGACCTGCACGGCGGTGCAACGCGTGAGCAGCACGTCTGGTGCTCCCTTGGTGAACAGCCGATGGACGCCGGTTGCCGACTCCTTCCCCAGCACCGACATCAGCTTGCGCTCGGACGTGAACGGCACCTCGGCCCGCCGGTCGTAGGCGGCCAGCCGCTCGGCCGCACCTCCGAGCTTCCGCAGCGCGACGAGGAAGGCGGCCTCGGTCGGGTCGCCCTGGATCTCCCAGTCCTCCGCCTTCCGCAGCTGGGCGTTGTTCGCCAGCGAACCGCCGACCAGCACCATGCCGGCCTCCTGCAGCGCCGCCGGCGACGGTGACCCCAGCACCTCCCCCTCCGGGCGGTAACCGGTTCCGCCGAGTTCCACCCGGCCGGACGCCGTTGCCACCGTCCGCAGCGTCATCTCGTTGCGGGTGAGGGTGCCGGTCTTGTCCGAGCAGATCACCGAAGCCGAACCCAGCGTCTCCACCGAGTGCAGCTCCTTCATCACGGCGTTGCGCCTGGCCAGGGCCTGTACGCCGATGGCCAGCACCAGCGAGAGGATGGTGGGCAGCCCCTCCGGCACGGCGGCCACAGCCAGCGAGACCCCGAGCAGCAGGATGGTGACCAGGTCGGAGGTCGAGTGCACGCCGTTGAGCAGGGCGAGCACCGCCATCACCACGACCGCGATGCCGATCACGGCGAAGCCGAGCGTCCGGCTGACCCTTGCGATTTCGCGCTGCAACGGGGACGGTTCAGCCTCGGTGCGCTCGAGCAGGTCGGCGATCGCGCCCATCTCCGTGCCCATGCCGGTGGCCGTGACCACCGCCCGTCCGACGCCCTGCACCACTGAAGTGCCCTTGTGCACCATGTTCAGCCGGTCGCCGATGGCCGTCCGCCCTGGAATGGTCGCCGGGTCCTTGGCCGCAGCCTCCGACTCCCCGGTGAGGGAGGCCTCCTGGATCCGCAGTCCGGCGGCCGTCAGCAGTCGGCCGTCAGCACCGACGGAGTCGCCCTCACTGAGCACGAGGATGTCCCCGCGAACCAGTGCGGCCGAGGGCACCGACTGCACCCTGCCGTCGCGCAGCACCGTCGATGCGGCAGCGGTCATGCTCGCCAGCGCTGCCACCGCGCTCTCCGCCCGGTTCTCCTGCAGGAAGCCGATCAGCGCATTGGCGAGCACGATCAGCGCGATCACGAGAACGTCGACCGGCAGGCCCCCGGAGCCCTCGGCGAACCAGGCGATCAGCGAGATCCCCATCGCCACGAACAGCAGGTAGACCAACGGGTCCTGGAATTGGCGCAGCACCTTGTGCCACAACGGTTCGGGTGGGTTCTGCCGCAGTTCGTTCGGCCCGTCGGCGGCCAGCCTGCGCGCGGCCTCCGCACCGCTCAGGCCGCGCGCGGCGTCGGCCTGAAGTCGTGCCAGGACGGCGCCGGGATCGGCCTGTCCGGGATCGAACCGGGCTCCGGTGGCCTCGGTCACGCCGCCCTCGTGCATGCCGAAGACCCTCCGATCCCCGCCCTCGCGCCCGGACGGCCCGCACCGCGGCGGCCGCGGGGCGACCCGCTGGCGGAACTCACTGGTACGTCGAGTATCCACCTCGCGGGCCGCCGTCCGCGGCGGAAGGGCGGGCTCAGGCTGCGGCGCGGCGGGTGGCGAGCCGCTCGGCGAGGGCCCGCCCGGCAGCGGCGGCGGCCAACTCGGCTGCGCTCTTCGCTGCCGCGGCCTGGGGTTTGAGGGCATCCATCGCAGGGTTCACCCCGACCAGCGTCAGCTCCCGTTCGACGACGGTGAGGTCGGCTCCCCACACGTCGGCGAGGATCCGCCGCACGTAGCCGGTGGCGTGGTCCCACCCCTCCTTCGGCATGCCCGGCCCGTAGCCCCCGCCCCTGGTCACGACCAGCACCACCGGCTTGTCCGCGAGGAGCCTTGCCCCCGGCGCTGCGCCGATGATGGCCAGGTCGATCCACGCCTTCACGTGCTGGGAGACGCCCCAGTTGTACAGCGGCAACGCGAGCACAGCTGCGTCAGCCCCGGCCAGTTCAGCGGCCACGGTGCCGGCCAGGGCGCGGGCGGCCTCCTGCGCCGGGCTCAACTGGTCGGTCGGCACGCCCGCGGCGGCAACCGCGAGCGGCCACGCGTCCGACGGCAGCGGGTCGCGGCCGAGGTGCCGGCGCACCACCTCCAGTGCCGGAACGCGGTCGGTGACCGGTTGGAGCACCAGGTCCGCCAGCGCACTGCTGCTCGATCGTGCGCCCTGGATCGTGCCGTCCACCCTCAGCAGGTTCATCACTTCGTCCTCTCGTGTTGAAGTTTCAACACGAGAGTAGGACGCATGACTTGAAACTTCAACACCCGGTAGGCTGGCGGCGTGGAGGATGTGAAGTGGCTCACCGCCGACCAGGTCGAGGACTGGCGCGCCCTGGTCGCGCTCAGCATGGCGCTGCCGTCGGCCCTCGACGCGCAGCTCAAGCGCGACTCGGGGCTGACCAGTTTCGAGTACCACGTGATGGCGGCGCTGTCGGAGTCACCGGGTCGGTCGCTGCCGATGAGCCTGCTGGCCACCCTCGCCAGCGGGTCGATGTCCAGGGTCTCGCACGTCGTCGCCCGGCTGGAGGACGCCGGCTGGGTGGAACGCCAGCCGAGCACGCAGACCGGCTGCCGCACCGACGCCCACCTCACCGACGCGGGCTGGCTGAAGATCCAGCAGAGCGCTCCCGGCCACGTCGCCGAGGTGCGGCGCCTGGTCGTCGACGCCCTGACGCCGGAGGAGTTCCAGGCCCTGGGATCGGCTGCCCGCAAGATCGTTCAGCTCGCCGATCCCAGGATGGTCGCCCGGTTCGCCCTCACCTGATCAGGCCCACCGGGCAGTGGGCGTGGGCCAGCACTGCGCGCACGGGCCCGCCGAGGACCAGCCGGCCGTGGCGCTCGCCCAGGATCAGCAGGTCCGCGGACCGGCTCACCTCGACCAGCGCGTCAGCGGTGTCACCCAGCAGCACCTCCACCTCGATCGTGACCTCGCGATGGCGGTCCCGGAACGGCGCCAGCTGCTCGCCGAGGCCGGTGCTCGCGGCCGTGACGAAGTCGGCACCCTCCACCCCGAGGGTCTGGGGCACGACGTGGACGACCCGCAGCCGCGCGCCGCGGAGCTTCGCCTCCCGCAGGCCCCACTCCAGAGCCGACTCGTGCACCGGCCAGGTGTTGATCGCCACCACGACGGTGCCCAGCCCACCGGTGCGGTGCGGGGTGCTGGCGGCGGAAACCACGACCACCGGGCACTCGGCCCGCGACGCTGCCGCGACGCTGGTCGAGCCGACGAACATCCGGCTCAGCCCGCGGATCGAGCGCCGTCCGAGCACCAGCAGCTGGGCCTTCCCGCTGAGCTCGCCGAGCACTTCTCCCGGACGACCGGTCACGACCTCGGAGTGCACGCGGTCTTGGGGCAGCCCCGATTCGGCGACCACCGCGGTGGCCGCCGCAACCGCGGCCTCACCGGCGCGGGTCAGCGCGGCCAGGTCGGCGACCATGTCCCACAGCCCCGTCACCGGGGCAGCGGGGTCCAGGGCGTGCACGATCCACACGTCCCCACCGGTCACCTCCGCCTCCGCGACCGCGTACCTGACCGCCCCGAGGCCGTCCTCGGAACCATCAACTCCCACCAGAATGCGCGGGCGGCCCTCGGCCGGCCGCGGCTCGTTGGCTGTCATCGCCGGGTCTCCTCTCCCTCGTGCCTTGGCTCGACAGGTGTGTTCGCTGACCGCGGGGGCAGGGTCGGGAGGCGGGACGGTCCGGGAAGCGCCGGGAGCGGCGTGGCGCGGCTCGTCCGTCCTCGTCCACCGGCGAGTAGCGGCTGTGCCTGCCTCAGCGTGGACACGGCGTTCGCCCCCTAAGCAGGGCGCCGGCGGTGGGCCACTGCGCCCTGTGCCTCTACCTCGATCGTAATCCCGCCGGCCGGGCGGCGTGCCCGAAGGAGAGAACCGCGCGCTGCCGTGCCGGTTTCAGTGAGCGGCCGGGCCGCCGGGTCCAGGATCGCGGCCGCCGGGCCGGTCGCGCTCGAAGAGCGCGCTGACCTCGGCGTACTGCCTGAGCAGCCGCGGGATGCTGGCCCGCACCTCGTCATATGCTCCCGGAACCGCCGGGGTGACGGTGCGGCCGCCTCGTCGGGAAGGGCGCAACAGCTCGGCTGCGGCCACAAGGTCGGTCTCCCGTCCGAGCGAAACCAGCCCGAGCGCCGCGGCACCGAGCGCCGTGCCCGCTGCGTCCGCCGCGATGACCAGGGGCAGGTCGAGCACGTCGGCGACGACCTGTTGCCAGAGCGCCGAGCGGAAGGCGCCGCCGGTCGCGTGCACCGCCTCGATCCGGCCGAAGCGGCCCAGCTGGCCGAGGATCGCCCACAGCTGCAGCGCCACACCCTCGACGGCGGCGCGAGCGAAATGGGCGCGGGTGTGGCCCGGCCGCAGCCCGAGGAAGGCTCCGCGCAGCGTGGGGTCCCACAGGGGCCCACGTTCGGCCAGCAGGTAGGGCAGCATGACCAGTCCTTCGCTCCGCGGGGGAACTCCGGCCGCGAGTTCCAGCAGCCGGGTTTCCGGGTCGCTCCGGTCGTCCGCTGCCGGCTCGGGGCCGAACACGCCGCCCGCCCAGCGCACCACGGACCCGCCGTTGCTGGTCGCGCCACCGACCACCCATTGCTGCCCGGTCAGCGCGTAGCAGAACAGTCGTCCGTCGGGGTCGAGGACGGGTCGGTCCACAGCCAGGCGGAGGGCAGCGCTCGTGCCGATGGACAGCCCGGCGACACCGCTGGCCAGGGCGCCGGAGCCGAGGTTGCCCAGCGGCCCGTCCCCGGCGCCCACCACAACCGGCAGGCCCGGCCTCAGGCCGGTCACCCCCGCTGCTTCCCTGCCCAGCCGGAGCGACGCCGTGGTGGGGAGGATCGGTGGCAGTTGCTCGACGGTCACCCGGGCGAGGTCCAGCAGGGTCGGGCTCCACCCGAGGGTGTCTCGGTCAAGCAGTCCGGTGCCGGTCGCGGACGACAGCTCTGTGGCGAGCGACCCAGTCAGCCGCAGCAGCACGAAGTCCTTCAGGCCAACCCAGTAGCGCACCCGGGAGCACAGCCGGGGCTCGTTCTCTGCGAACCAGATCAGCTTGGCCAGCGGCGTCATCGGATGGTTCGGCACGCCGCTGGTGCGGTAGGCCAGAACGGCTGCGCCCGACTCCCGCAGCCGCGCGGACTGTGCGATGGCGCGGCCGTCGGCCCAGGTGAGCAGCGGGGTGAGCGGCTGCAGGGCAGCGCTCATCCCGACGAGTCCGTGCATGGCAGCGCTCAGCGAGACCGCCGCCACCTGGTCCGGGCCGCAGGAGGCAGCGCACTCGGCCAGGGCATCCGCCACCGCGTTCGCGATCAGCTCCGGGTCCTGCACCTGCCAGCCGGGGTTGGGCTGCTCCAGGCCGTACTCCCGGGACACCGTCGTCACAGCTCCCGTCCCGGGGCGGAAGGCGGCAACCTTCACCGCGCTGGTGCCGACGTCCACACCGATGACGATCTCGGCCGGCTCGGGTCGGTCAGATGAGGCCCGCATGGAGCCAGTGTGCCCAGCGGCCCACCTGGCGACACCGGGTTGGCCACCTTCGCTCCGTGGTGTCGCTGCGGCGAACCTGCGAGAGTGGGCCGATGGAGCTCTTGATCATCGGTGGCACCGGAACCATCTCGGCCGCCGTGGCCCTGGCAGCGATCAGCCGCGGAATGGACGTGACGCTGGTCAACCGCGGGCACGACACCGGCCGTCCGGTACCTGAGGGGGCGGACGTCGTCATCGCGGACGCCCGCGACCCCGGGCAGTTACGCAGCGCGCTCGGCGGCCGCGAGTTCAACACCGTGGTGGACTTCGTGGCGTTCACCGCCGAGCACGTGACCCAGGACGTCGAGACGTTCACCGGCCGGGCCGGCCAGTTCATCTTCATCTCCTCGGCTTCGGCCTACGCCAAGCCGGTGACCCGGCTGCCGATCACGGAGTCGACGCCGCTGCGCAACCCGTTCTGGCAGTACTCGCGGGACAAGATATCCGCCGAGGACGTCCTCGTCCGGGCCCATCGGGAGCAGGGGTTCCCGGCAACGATCGTGCGCCCGTCGCACACCTATGACCACACCAAGGTGCCGATCGGCGGCTGGACCGTGGTGGAGCGGATGCGGGCGGGGAAGCCGGTGTTCGTCCCCGGGGACGGCACCTCGCTTTGGACCCTGACCCACGCCACCGATTTCGCCGCAGCGTTCGTCCGGCTCTTCGGCAGGAGCGACGTGCTCGGTGAGGCCTTCCACATCACCTCAGACGATGCCGCAACCTGGGACGCCATCTACCGCACCTTCGGCGCAGCGGCCGGGGTCGAACCGGACCTCGTACACGTGCCGTCGGATGTGATCGCCCGGCTGGACGCCGAGGCCGGTGCCGGCTACCTCGGCGACAAGAGCCATTCCGTGGTGTTCGACAACTCCAGGATCAAGCGGGTGGCGCCCGGCTGGAGCACGCAGGTCACGCTCGAGGAAGGGGCGCGGCAGGTCGTGGAGTGGCACGACGCCGACGAGTCAAGGCGGCGGATCGACCCGGCCACCGACCGGCTGCACGAGCGCGCGACCAGCCTGCTGCGGCAGGTGGGCGCCGCTGACCCGGTGCCGGCCGGGACGGCACGGCGGGGCGGGTCAGCCCTGGTCGAGCTCGCCGGTCTCGGCGAGCGTCGCGGCGACCTCGCGTAGCTTCACGTTGAGGCGCTGGGACGCCCGGCGCAGGATGTCGAATGCCTCCTCGGGGGTGGTCTTCAACCGTTCCATGAGGATGCCCTTCGCCTGGCCGATCACGTCCCGCGACAGCAGGGTCGCCTGCACGCGGTCCTCAAGCCCGGCAAGGGTGATCCGGTCACCCACCGAGCGGGCGGCGAGGGAGGCGTGCGCGGCCAGGATGAAGCCGATCTCCCGCGCCTCGTCGTCGAAGGCCGCGGCGCCCTCGGCGTAGACGTTGAGGGCCGCGCCATCGCCGGGATGCTCCGGGGACTCGGAGAGGTGGTAGGAGAGCGAGGACCCGACGCCCGCACCCGCGCCGCCGCTGAGCAGCGGCCAGCGCTCGTCCGGGTAGCTGCCGGCATCGACCAGCGGTACGTCGAATGCGTCCAGGCTGGGCCCCTGCCCCGCCACGAACTGCGCTTCGTCGAAGCCCGCAGCGGCCGGGTCGGTGGCCGCTCCGGTGCGGAAGGTCTCACCCGAGCGCAGGGTGACGCTGGCCATCGTCGCGCCGGTCACGGTGGCCACCGCGGCCTCGGCGACCCGGGTGAGGACCTCATCCGCGGACCCGGCGCTGCAGAGGTGCTCGGCGATGCCGGCGAACGCAGCGGCCAGCAGCGTCTCGCGGCGCTGGGCCAGCCGCCGTTCGGCAGCCTCGTGCCTCGCTGCCGTGGCCGAGCGCCGTGCAGCTTCGGCCAGGTCACGCTCGGCCCCTGCCCGCAGGCGTTCCGCTGCGGCTGCCTCCCGCTCCGCCGATCCCGTCGCTGAAGCCGGGCTGAGGCCGAGCGCCCGGGCGTGTTCCTCCAGTCGCTCCTGCCAGCGGTCGAGTTCGGCCTCGCGCGCGTCGGCGAGGGCATCGCGGGCGCCGGCGACCACGTCCCGCGCGTCGGCTGCGGTGTCGCGTTCGGCGGCCGCCTCGTCGCGGGCGTCAGCAACGAAGTCGCGCTTGTCCGCTGCCCACTGCCGGGCTTCCTCCGAACGTCCTGCCACCATGGGTGAATTCTCTTCACAGGTCGGATTCTGGGCAAGCTCGCACCGGCTGAACGGTCAGCCGCATTGGCGGGTGCGCCGCCCGGTCCGGGCCGGGGGCGACGACCCCCGCTCCGATTCGGCTGCTCCCTGCCGTCGGCCGGGAGCGGACTTGGTGCCGGGGTTGGTACGGCCGTTAATTCCGCTCCGGCTCCGGGAGCGGGGACACCTTCTCCAGTGCCGGTGGTGGGGAGCTGTGTGGGCCCGGATCACCCGCCACCCGCTTCCGGCCTGGTCACGCAGGGTGTCGGCGGACCACCCACTGCACCATAGGTCGTACCAATTGCCCCCGCGGGGCTCGACTGGGCCCCGGCAAGGGGGGAGAGTTGATCCCGGAGGCGGACCCCCGACCGGCTCCGAAGAGGTGAACAACAGAATCTTGGACTCCGACGGCCCCCCTAAGTCGCTGGACATTCCCCCCCGAATGGCGTCCACGGTTCTCAAGGCTCGCGTTGCTCGGATGAGTACCCCTCGAACGCGGGTCGCACGGCCGGGGTCGAAACCCTCCCGGACCCCGGCCGAACACCTCTCCCCGGCGAACTGCCCTCCCCGGCGAAGAACGCAACCGGCTAGCCGTACTGGCGCTCGGTATGGCGCGGTTCGTCGTCGGAGGCGAGCAGGCCCGACTCCGCGGCCCGCGAGATCAGTTCCCTGCGGCTGTGCGCGTTCAGCTTCCGCCGCAACTCAGCCTCCTGCTTGCGCAGGGTGTTGATCGAGACATACTCCAGCGCCGCGATCTCGGACAGCGCCAGCCCCCGGGCCAGGAGCGGTAGCAGCACCTGTTCACGGCCAGTAAGGCTCACCGGGAAGTGTCCCCACCACCCCTTCGGGACGAGGGTGTCGAAAGCTCCTTCGGCGCAGGCGACGTTCAGCAGGCAGGTTCCGGCCAGGTGGTCGGCTTGATGGTGCGCGAGCAGGTCGGCGCGCAGCGCTGCGGGCAGCATCGCGAACGGCAGCAGGCTCTCCGACTCCTGGCAGACCTGGCAGGCGGCCGCGACGAGTTGGGTGATGGTGGCCTCGTCCGCGCCGCCCAGCATGCGCGCTGCGGCCCGCACCACGTGCAGGTGGGCGCGCTCGTGCAGCGGTACCTGCAACGAGTACAGCCCGTCATCGGCGATCGCCGCTGCGCCGTCCGGGTCGCGCGCGAGCAGCCTGGCGCGGGCCGTGGGCACCAGCGCGAGCAGCGCGTCCTGGTGCTGGAGGTCGAGGAGCGCCCGCTTGGCGCGATTGACCTCCCCGAGGCTGAGCAGCAGCTCGGCGCGGGCGCGCAGGATCATCGGCCCCCAGCGTCCGCGGAGGAGTCCCGCGTCCTCGGCAGCGCGGACGCCGGCGTCGAACTCGGCCAGGGCCTGCTCGGGTTGCCGCCACAGGACGCCGATGAAGCTGCCGACCCAGAGGTGCAGCGGCAGGTAGTTGAGCTGCCGTACCAGGTTCGTGGCCTGGGGTGGGGGTGTCGTCGGCTCGGGCGGGCGCAGCAGCCGTACCGCGCGGATCGCGCGCGGGAGCCGGGTGACCGGCTCGACCCAGACCGCAGCCGGGCAGTCGTGGCCGGAGTGCTCGTCGACGAACAGCAGCGCCCGTTCGCACTCCTTCGGGTTGCCTGCCATCAGGCTGGTGATGGCCAGCGTGATCGCCGCCATGAAGCCGGACACGTCGCACTGCGGGCTCCAGGTCATGGCCAGCAGGGAGTGCCGTTTCGCCTCGGTCCAGTCCCGGCGCAGTACAGCCGTCGAGCTGGCGGTGGAGTGGAAGAACGAGAGCACCGACGGCGAGCAGGGCTGGCCGCGGCGCAGGTGCTCGGCGATCAGCTGCTCCACAGCGGTTGCCGTGGACCAGGCGGTGTCCAGCCTCGGGTCGGACGCCGAGCCGACCATGCTCGACTCCGCGAACAGCCTCATCGTGCCCGCGGTGGCCAGTCGGTCGATCCCGGTGTGGCTGCGCCAGCGTCCGTGCAGGGTCCAGCCGTCATGGATCAGGGCGCGGGCGCGCGCCTCCACTTGGGCGCCCGGCCAGTCGTGGTCCCCGGCGGTGGTCAAGCCCGCCGCCAGGCCGAGCACCGGGAACGCCGCGCGGACGGGCTCGGGCAGGTCACCGTAGGCGAGTTGCGCCAGGTGCGAGGAGTAGAGCTGGCGTGGCGGGAACCGCACCCAGACCCGTTCCAGGGCGGGCCAGTCGGCCAGGTCACGCGCCCAGCGCGCCAGCTGCCCGGCCAGCGCGGACGGGCCCCTGGAGATACCGGTACGCAGCAGTTCGGCCTTCACCCCGTCGGCGCCGTCCGGACGCCTGCGGAGCGCGGCGGCCATCGCGTCGTGGGTTTCGTCGGTGAGAAGCGCCCGTGGCGACCCAGCCTGCAACTGGACGACGCCACCCTGCGCCAGTCGGTCCAGCAGTCCACCCCAGCCCCTTGGCGGCACCCCGGCTCCGGCGGTGGCGGCAGCGACAGCCAGGAG
Source organism: Actinomycetes bacterium (assembly GCA_023460935.1). Taxonomy (GTDB): domain Bacteria; phylum Actinomycetota; class Actinomycetes; order Propionibacteriales; family Propionibacteriaceae; genus Propionicimonas. The sequence continues at coordinate 10,280 of JAEWOI010000036.1, read as the reverse complement.
TTCCGGGGTGATCTCGTCCGCCACTGCGAGCTGGTCGAGCCAGGCCGGCAGGTCCAGCCGCTGCGCCGATTCCGCCCACGCCTCGGTCATCGGACGCGGTCGCGGCGGCGGTGCAGGGGCATGTCCCGATCCTCGCCCACCGGTTCTCGCATGTCCACGTCCCCACGCCGACGAACCGGCGCGGGCGGGCGTCAGGCGGGGGCGTCGGCGGCCTGGCCGGCCGCGTTCCTCGGCAGGACGGTGAGCACCTTGTCGATGTAGTCCCGGAACTCGCACATGTAGGTGGTGAGGAACTCCCGAACGCTCTCGTCGCGCACGTCTCCGTCGTCGGTGAACACCTCGGGGGAGAAGGTGATGTAGGCCTCCGGCGCGGTCATCTGGCGCGCGTTGCAGAAGCTCAGCACGCCCCGCATGCTCTGCTGGGCCAGCGCTGTGCCGAGGGAGCCCGGCGAGGCGCCGATCACGGCAGCGGGGATGTGGTTGAAGGAGTTCTGCCCCCACGGCCGCGAAGCCCAGTCGATCGCGTTCTTCAGCGCGCCCGGGATCGAGCGGTTGTACTCGGGGGTGACGAACAGCACCGCATCCGCGTCGTCGATCGCCTGCTTGAGCGCCCTCGCCGGAGCGGGGTAGTCCTGGTCGTAGTCGGGGGAGTACAACGGCAGGTCGCCGATGCCGATCTCGGCGAACTCCAGGTCGTCCGGCGCCAGCTTGATCAGCGCCTTCGCCAGGATGCGGTTCACCGAGGTGGAGGACAGGCTGCCCACGAAGTAGCCGATCTTGAAAGTCATTGGCTGGTCCCTTCTCGCTGTTACGCCGCGCGGCGATCCCTGCGGCCGGCCGGCCCGGCGCGTTGGGCGCCGGCCGGACACCACACGGGTACCCACGCCCGCCGTGGCGGACACTCGCCAAGCGCTGCGCGGCGATACCGCCGGGGGTAGCTTGGTGGTGCACCCGAAACCTGGACCTGGAGGTAGCGATGGCAGCCAGCCGGAACCTCCGCGGGGTGGCTGCCCGGAGCAGGCGCCGGACGCGGTTGGCGGCAACCTCCGCGCTTGCCGTGGTGGCCGTGTTGCTCGGGGGTTGCTCGACCGGGGGGACCCCGGCTCCTCCGCCCGCAGCTGCACCGGCCTCCGCGGCGAGCCTGCCGACTGCGGACTTCGCCGCCGCCTTGGCGCGTCCGGGCACGGTGCTGCTCGACGTGCGCACGCCGGCGGAGTTCGCCGCCGGCCACCTGCGCGGGGCCACCAACCTGGACATCGGCTCGCCGGGTTTCGCCGCGGCTGCGGCCGAGCTGGACAAGTCGCTGACCTACGCCGTCTACTGCCGCAGTGGCAGCCGGTCGAGGGCCGCGCTGGCCGCGCTGGCCGAGCTGGGGTTCACCAACAGCTTCGACCTGAGCGGAGGCATCCTCGCCTGGCAGGCCGCCGGTGGTGAGGTCGTCGTCGACTGAACCCGGGAAGAGGGCGCCAGGCCTGCTGCGAGCCCCTCGAAGCTATCCCTCTTCGAGGAAGTCGCTAGCGCACAACCTGCTGCCGGCTGCCCCCCGGAGATCGGCATGAGTTGCGCCCCCAGGGCTGGCGGAACCCTGGAGGAGGCCGAGGCAGACGTTACCCGGCAGCCGCGGGAGCGGCACAGACCCCGGACGGGTGACAAGCCGCAACGCCGCGGCTACGCAGTTCCGGGCCCTCCGCTCCACGGGCGCGGTGCGAGAATGGCGCCGTGGCCAGACCAAGGATCTTCGGCACGAGCTTCGCCGCGGTGTACCCCCTCTACGTCCAGAAGGCCGAGCGCAAGGGCCGCACCCGGGCCGAGGTGGACCAGGTGATCTGCTGGCTGACCGGCTACGACGCCGCAGGGCTGCAGCGCGTGCTCGACTCCGGCGCCGACCTGGAGACGTTCTTCGTCCAGGCGCCCCTGCTGAACCCCAACGCGGCCCTGATCAAGGGCATGATCTGCGGCTACCGGGTGGAGGAGATCGAGGACCCGCTGATGCGCCAGATCCGCTACCTGGACAAGCTCGTGGACGAACTGGCCAGGGGGAGGAAGCTCTCCGCCATCCTGCGGGAGGGCGCCACCGCAGGGTAGGCCGGCGTAGAAGAACCCCTGGGCAGCGCCGGCGCAGGACTGGCAGCATTCCCGGCATGGCCACCACACCGGCTGCCGACCAACGGCTGCGCGAGCTGGCCCTGCTCCGCAAGGTGCGGGACCGGATCGACCGGGACTACGCGCAGCCGCTGGACGTGGAAGCGCTGGCGCGGGGTGTGCACCTCTCTGCGGGGCACCTCAGCCGGCAGTTCCGCCGCGCCTACGGGGAATCGCCCTACTCCTACCTGATGACCCGCCGGATCGAGCGGGCGATGGCGCTGCTGCGCGCAGGTGAACTCAGCGTCACCGAGGTGTGCTTCGCCGTCGGGTGCGCATCGCTCGGCACGTTCAGCACCCGCTTCACCGAGCTGGTCGGCATGTCGCCCAGCGCCTACCGGGCCAGGGCGGCCAGCGACCCGATCGGGCTGCCAGCGTGCGTGGCGAAGCGGGTCACCAGACCGGTCAGGAATCGAGAAGCGCCACCGCTGCGTCCGGCCTAGCTTGGACCACATGGAACTCACCATTCACACCACCGTCCTGCCGCACACCGACCCGGAGGAGTCGCTGGCGTTCTGGCGCGACCTCCTGGGCTTCGAGGTGCGCACCGACGTGGGCAAGGGCGCGATGCGCTGGATCACCGTCGGGCCGGTGGGCAAGCCCGACACCTGCATCCTGCTCTCGCCGCCCTTCGCCGACCCCGGCATCACCGAGGACGAGCGTCGCGTGATCACCGAGATGATGGCCAAGGGCAGCTACGGGTGGATCATGCTGGCCACCCCCGACCTGGACGCGGTCTTCGAGCAGCTGCAGGCAGCCGACGCGGAGGTGGTGCAGGAGCCGGTGGACCAGCCCTATGGTGTGCGGGACTGCGCTTTCCGCGATCCGGCGGGCAATATGGTCCGCATCCAGCAACTGGCCTGAGCCGATGTGCCGTCCGGACTGGCAGCAGGCACGCACCGACGCCGAACGATCGAGGACGACGATGACGCACAGCCACCCAGCCGACGCCCACGACCTGATCCGCGTCACGGGAGCGCGGGAGAACAACCTCAAGGCCGTCGAGGTGGAGCTGCCGAAGCGCCGGCTGACGGTGTTCACCGGCGTCTCCGGCTCGGGCAAGAGCTCCCTGGTGTTCGACACGATCGCTGCGGAGTCGCAGCGGCTGATCAACGAGACCTACAGCGCGTTCCTGCAGGGCTTCATGCCGTCGCTGGCCCGGCCGGACGTCGACCTGCTCGACGGCCTGACCACGGCGATCGTGATCGGCCAGGAACCCATCGGTGCGAACGTCCGCTCCACGGTGGGGACCGTCACCGACGCGAACGCGATGCTGCGGCTGCTGTTCAGCCGGTTCGGCAAGCCCCGGATCGGGCCGCCGACGGCGTTCTCGTTCAACATCCCCACCCGCAAGGCGAGCGGGATCATGACCTCCGTCACCGGCGAGAAGACCGTGGTGCGCGAGGCGATCTACCACGGCGGGATGTGCCCGCGCTGCGAGGGGCGGGGGGCGATCTCCGAGATCGACACCACCGAGCTGTACGACGAGACGAAGTCGCTGGCCGAGGGGGCGATCACCGTCCCGGGCTACAGCGCGGACGGCTGGTACGGCCGCATCTTCTCCGCTGTGGTGCCGGGCGACGTGCCGATCGCGAAGTTCACCAAGACCCAGCTGCGCGAGTTCCTGCACGGGGAGGCCCGCCGGATCAAGGTGGAGGGCATCAACGTCACCTACGAGGGGCTGGTGCCGCGCATCCAGAAGTCGATGCTGTCCAAGGACGTCGACTCGCTGCAGCCCCACGTCCGGGCCTTCGTGGAGCGGGCGGTGAAGTTCGGCACCTGTCCCGACTGCGAGGGCACCCGGCTGAGCGAGGCGGCGCGGTCCTCGAAGATCAAGGGCCAGAGCATCGCCGACCTGTGCCGGATGCAGATCACCGACCTGGCCGCCTGGGTGGCCGGGTTCGACGAGCCGTCCGCAGGACCGCTGCTCGCCGGGCTGCGGGACAACCTGGACGCGTTCGTGGAGCTGGGCCTCGGCTACCTCAGCCTCGACCGGCCCTCCGGCACGCTGTCCGGCGGGGAGTCGCAGCGGATCAAGATGCTGCGGCACCTGGGCTCGGCCCTAACCGACGTCACCTACGTCTTCGACGAGCCCACCGTGGGGCTGCACCCGCACGACATCCAGCGGATGAACAACCTGCTGCTCCGGCTGCGGGACAAGGGCAACACGGTGCTCGTGGTGGAGCACAAGCCCGAGGTGATCGCCATCGCCGACCACGTGGTCGACCTGGGCCCGGGCGCGGGCACCGCAGGGGGTGAGATCTGCTACACCGGCGACCTCGACGGGCTGCGGGCGAGCGGCACCATCACCGGGCGCCACCTGGACGACCGGGCGCGGCTCAAGGCCGCGGTGCGCGAGCCGAGCGGGGTGCTCGCCGTCCGGGGAGCGCGCACCAACAACCTCAAGGACGTCGACGTCGACATCCCGCTGGGGGTGCTGGTGGTGCTCACCGGCGTGGCCGGCTCGGGCAAGAGCTCGCTGATCGAGGGCTCCGTTGCCGGGCGGGACGGCGTGGTGAGTGTCGACCAGGGTGCGATCCGCGGCTCGCGCCGGAGCAACCCGGCCACCTACACGGGCCTGCTGGAGCCGATCCGCAAGGCCTTTGCCAAGGCCAACGGGGTGAAGCCGGCCCTGTTCAGCGCGAACTCCGAAGGCGCCTGCCCGACCTGCAACGGCAACGGCGTGGTCTACACCGAGCTCGGCTTCATGGAGACCGTCGCCACCCCGTGCGAGGACTGCGGCGGGAAGCGTTTCCAGGCTGCGGTGCTGGAGTACAAGCTGGGCGGGCTCGACATCAGCGAGGTGCTGGCCCTGCCGGTCGCCGCGGCCGAGGAGTTCTTCGGCGCCGGGGAGGCCCGGCTGCCGGCTGCGCACGCGATCCTGCAGCGGCTCGTCGACGTCGGGCTCGGCTACCTCAACCTCGGCCAGCCGTTGACCACCTTGTCCGGTGGTGAGCGGCAGCGGCTGAAGCTGGCCACCCGGATGTCGGAGAAGGGTGGGGTGTACATCCTCGACGAGCCGACCAGCGGCCTGCACCTCGCCGACGTTGAGCAGTTGCTGGGCCTGCTCGACCGGCTGGTGGACTCGGGCAAGTCCGTGATCGTGATCGAGCACCACCAGGCCGTGATGGCCCACGCCGACTGGATCATCGACCTCGGTCCCGGGGCCGGCCACGACGGCGGCCAGGTGGTGTTCGAGGGTCCGCCGGCGGCGCTGGTGCAGAGCCGCGGCACCACTACAGGGGAGCACCTGGCCGAGTACGTCGGCGCCTGACCCCTCCCCCTGCCCCTCCCCACTACCCCGCAAGCTGTGAGTTGGCCGGTGACATCACCGGCCAACTCACAGCTTGCGGGGTAGTGGGGGTGTTCGGGGCACAATGCACCCAGCAGCACCGCCAAGAAGGAGCAACATGCCCGCAGCCACCGCGTACGCCATCGACGGACCCACCGGACGGTTCACCCGCACCACCATCGAGCGGCGTGAGCCCGGCCCGACCGAGGTGCTCTTCGACATCCACTACGCCGGGATCTGCCATTCCGACATCCACACCGCCCGGGGCGAGTGGGGCCCGGTGAAGTACCCGCTGGTGCCCGGCCACGAGATCGCCGGCATCGTCCGCCAGGTCGGGGCCGAGGTGACGAAGTTCGCCGTCGGTGACCGGGTCGGCGTGGGCTGCTTCGTCGACTCCTGCGGCGAGTGCGAGCAGTGCCGGGCCGGGGACGAGCAGTTCTGCGACGGTCCCGGCGGCACGATCTGGACCTACAACGGCGTCGGCCGAGACGGGAAGCCGACCGATGGCGGCTACTCGACCTGCTTCACGGTCGAACAGGACTACGCCTGCCACATCCCCGAAGGGATCGACCTCGCCCAGGCTGCCCCGCTGATGTGCGCCGGCATCACGCTGTACTCGCCGCTCAAGCGCTGGGGCGCCGGGCCGGGCAAGCGGGTGGCGATCGTCGGCATGGGTGGCCTGGGGCACATGGGCGTCCAGATCGCAGCAGCGATGGGTGCCGAGGTGGCCGTGATCAGCCAGACGAGGGCCAAGGAGGCCGACGGCCTGCGCTTCGGAGCCAAGGCGTACCACGCCGTCTCCGAACCCGGCACGCTGCGCAACCTGCGCAAGAGCTTCGACCTGATCGTCAGCACGGTTTCGGGCGAGCAGAACCTGAACGCGCTGATCGGCTGCCTCTCCACCGGCGGAGTGCTGGTCGACGTCGGGCTGCCCGAGCACCCGGTGGAACTGAAGCTGGGCGGGCTGGTGGGCCAGCGGCGGGTGTTGGCCGGCTCCAACATCGGTGGCATCGCCGAGACCCAGGAGATGCTCGACTTCTGCGCAGAGCACGGCCTGGCCGCCCAGGTCGAGGTGATCGGCGGCGACGGCATCGATGCCGCCTACGACCGGGTGGTCGCCGCCGGCGTCCGCTACCGCTACGTGATCGACACCTCCACCTTCTGACTCGAAACGGGGACGGTTCCAATTACGATTCATGAACGGTAATTGGAACCGTCCCCATTTCGTGCGCGGAGGGACGCCGGCGCGTTCGGAACCGTCCCCGGTCAGCCAGGTCAGACGGCGGCGTCGGCGACGGCCTTCATCACCGGCCGCAGGGCCAGCCACCACTGGTCCTTGGGACGGCGGTAGCGGACGTCCATCTCTGCGGCCATCTCGCTGAGGTCGAACGCCTTCACCTTCGACTGCACCAGCCCCAGGTAGTGGCTGCCCGTGGTGCCGGCGGCGAACTCTGCGGCCACCAGGTCGAGCGCCCGGGACACCAGCCGCACGGCCAGCAGCCGGTCGAACGGGGTGGGGCAGCCGCCCTGCTGGATGTGGCCCAGGATGTTCTGCCGCACGTCGTAGAGCCCCTGGCCCTCCTGCTCGAGCAGCCGGGCGAGGAAGTCGGTGGAGTACAGCGGGTTGGCGTTCTCGTTGCGGATCGCGAGGAACAGCTTGCGGCCGGAGGAGAAGCTGTGGCGCAGCCACTCCAGGTCCTCCTGCAGCGCTTCGAGCGAGATGCCCTCCTCGTGCAGGTAGACCCGCTCCGCGCCGCCGGCGATTGCGCTCATCAGGGCGAGGTAGCCGCAGTAGCGGCCCATGGTCTCCACCACGAAGGCCCGCCTGGACGCACTGCCCGACATCTTGATGCGGTCGACGGCCTCGGTGATCACGTTGAGGGCCGTGTCCGCCCCGATCGCCAGCTCCGAGCCGGGCAGGTTGTTGTCGATCGACGCGGGGACGCACACGATCGGCAGCCCGCACGCCGGGAACCGGTCCGCCTCCCGGTGCAGCAGCCCGGCGGCCTGGTAGCCGTTCCACCCGCCGATCATCAGCAGCGCGTCCACCCGGTGGTCCTCGATCGAGCGGCTGATCCGGTAGAGCTCCTCCACAGCCGGCATCGTCCGCCTTGTGCCGAGGTCGGCGCCGCCGTCGGTCAGCCAGCCCTCGACGTCGCCCCAGGTGAGCTCGTCGATGAGGCCGTCCCGCAGCCCGGGGAAGCCGTCGCGGACGCCCAGCATGGTGTGCCCGCGGCTGATGCCGAGGCGGACGGCGTCCCTGGCTGCGGCGTTCATGCCGGGGGCCAGCCCGCCGGCGTGCAGGATCGCGATCCGTCTCGACTCCTGCGGTGCGTCGATGCGGCTGGGCTCGACGAGCTCGGCGAAGATCGTGGCGGCCTCGTTGAAGGATCCGCCCCGCATCGCCATCGCGCCCGCGTAGTCGCCTGCTGCGATCAGCTCTGGCACCTGCCGGGTGCGGGCCACGGCCTCCACCAGCGGCACGCGGGTCACGCGGTTGCCACGGAAGCCGAGCACCGGCCCGGCGGTCTCGGGCGTGGCGGTGAGCACCTCGAGCACCGCCTCGTGGCCCAGCCAGGTGGAAGCCCACCGGTCGTAGGCGCTGGGGGAGCCTCCACGCTGCACGTGGCCCAGGATGGTGACCCTGGCGTCCTCCCCGAGGACCTCCTCGATCACCTGGCGCACGTAGCCGGAGGTGATCGGGTTGCCCTCACGGTCGCGGGCTCCCTCCGCGACCACAACGAGGGAGTCGCGACGGCCCGCGGCCCGACCGCGGTGCAGTGCGTTGCACATCCGCTGCTCCCAGCCCGGCGCGGGCGGGTTCTCCGGGACCAGCACGTAGTCACAGCCGCCGGCGATCGCGCTCATCAGCGCGAGGTAGCCGCAGTGGCGGCCCATCACCTCAACGACGAAGCTGCGCTGGTGGCTCGCCGCGGTGCTGGAGAGCGCGTCGATCGCGTCCACGATCCGGTGCAGGGCGGTGTCCGCGCCGATGGTCATGTCGGTGCCGACCAGGTCGTTGTCGATCGATCCGACCAGGCCGGCGAACATCAGCGCCGGGTGCGCCGCAGCCACGTCAGCTTCGAGCTCGCCGGCCGTGACCAGTTCTGCGAGCAGCTGCGGCCACTCCGAGCGGAACTGGTCGAGCCCGGAAAGGGAGCCGTCCCCGCCGATCACGATCAACCGGTCGATGCCGTGCTCGAGCAGGTTGCGGGCCGCGCGCCGGCGACCGTCCCGCTCGCGGAAGTCCTTCGACCGGAACGTGCCGATCACCGTGCCGCCCCGGTGCAGGATGCTGCCGACGTCCTCCCAGACCAGCTGCCTGATGCCGGCGCCGCCGTCCACCATGCCCTGGTAGCCCTCGTAGACCGCATACACCTGGGCGCCGAGCGTCACCGCGGTGCGCACCACGGCGCGGACGGCCGCGTTCATGCCCTGGGCGTCGCCGCCGCTGGTGAGGATGCCGATCCGCTTGCCCGCTCCCGGCAGCCCGGACGCAGGCGCGGCCTGCTCTTGGGTGCTCATGGCGACATTCTTCCGCCCCGGAGCCGCCGGCGTAGCCCGGACGGTCCAGCTCAGTCGATGCCGAGGTACTCCTCGAGCGTCTTCGCCGACCGTGGCTTGAACTTCAGGGAGTGCCCGGTGCCGATGTAGCGGAAGTGCCACGGCTCGTAGGCGTAGCCGGTGATCTTCTCCTTGCCCGGCGGGTACCGCAGGATGAAGCCGAACTCCCGCGCGTGCTTCCACAGCCAGCGGCCGGTGGCCGTGTTGCGCACGCCGAGACCCCAGGTGACCCCGTCCCAGAGGTCGACTGCGAGGCCGGTCTGGTGCTCGCTGCGGCCGGGCTCGGCGTTGTAGCGGCGGGCGAGCGCCTCGCTGGGGTAGGTGGCCAGCTGCCGCTTGAACAGCGCTGCCTGCTGGGCGTAGCTGCGGTAACCGCTGCGCACGACCACCCGCACACCGTCCTGCCGGGCGGCTGCGGTCAGTTTGCGCAGGGCGCCGGCTGCCTCCCGGGTGAGGCTGTACGGGCCGGTGGGCCGGGGCGGGGTGTAGGCGCGGGTGATCCGGTGCTTGCGGCTGACGACGATCACCCCGGCCACCTCGTACGGGCGGTTCAGCTGCCTGCCCTTGCGGGTGTCCTTCGCGGGTGCAGTGCTGCTCGGCTTCGGAGTCGGCTTCGGGCTGGCGGAAGGGGTGGGGCTGGCGCTGGTCGGCGCCACGGTGGCCGTGGGCGCAGCGGTGGTGGGGCTGGCCGGAGGGACGGCCGGCGGCGCCGTTGCGGCCGGCGACGTGCAGGAAGTGAGCGCGAGCAGCAGTGCCACTGTCGCGGCGGCCACGCTGTGGCCAGGGGTCACGTGCCTTCCACCGGCTGCCCGGCAAGGCTCTTGGCCTCGGTGGTCCGGCTGGCGGCGCCGGCCTTGCTGGCCGCCTGCAGGTGCTCGGCGGTCTCGCTGAGCAGTTCCCTGGCGGGATGGCTGGGCAGCGCGTTGGTGAGGGTGCGCTTCGGCTCGGGTGCAGGTTCCTCCGGTGCGGGCTCCGCGGAGCTCACGGTGGGGCTCGGCGTCGGCGGCGGGGGCGCGTGGGTGGGCTCTGGATAGGCCGTCGGGGACGGTGCTGGCGCAGCCGAACGGGTCGGGGTCGGCGTTGCCGTCGCGGTCGCCGTCGGGGTGCCGGTGGGAGTGGGCGTGGCCGTCGACGTCGCGGTCGCCGTTGCCGTGGGCGTGCCGGTGGGGGTCGCCGTGGGCGTGCCGGTCGGCGTTGCGGTCGGCGTGTCGGTGGGGGTTGCCGTGGGCGTGTCGGTGGGGGTGGCCGTGGGCGTGTCGGTGGGGGTCGCCGTGGGCGTGTC